>ONFA01000013.1 GCA_900316975.1 uncultured Prevotellaceae bacterium
CACCGCAATGCGGGAGAGTAGGTCGCCGCCTTCTTGAGAGAGGGGGTTCCTTGCAGGGATGCGGGGAACCCCCTCTCTTTTTTTCTTTTTCCCCTCTTCTCCCTTTTCTCTCTTCCCCTTTTTTGTCCGTGCTGCATGCAGTCAAAGGAGAACTTGGGGACTTCTTTGTTTATATCCTTGACCTACTTTTATGGCAATATTTTTTGATTTGAATGTATTTGTTCTTGGGTTGCAAATTGCAGAATGTTCAGAGGTATTCTGCAATCATTTATATAAAACTACCATACTATAAAGAATAAAGAAAAAGCCCCTCGGTTCTATGTGGAACCAAGGGGCGTGTTTGTTTTTGGAAAAGTAATGAAATGCTTACTTTCCTCCTTTGTAATACTTCTTGTATTGATTTGCAAGAGCAGTCTGTTGGGTGTTGTTGTAGAGGATGTAAAGAGATTCTCCCCAATATTCTGGCTCAGATGGAGTCTGAGCCTCAAGTTCCTTGAACAGTTTGATGGCTTCTTCCAAATCGGGCTTTTTTGAACCATTGGTTTGTGCAATCATCCATGCAGAACGTGCTGCCATAACCAAACATCTTGTTTCGTCTGGATACTTTTCTTTGGCAGTGGTGTAGATGTCTTTTGCTACTTTGTAATTCTTTTCGTCGAAAGCAATTTGACCTTCCATTAGATATGCGTTTACTGCATTTTCATCATCAGAAAACTCATTTTTGATGAGTTGGATTGCACTCTTGAGGCTCTCTTTGTTATCACTATAATCACCACCGTTATAGAGGTTCTGCATCAAGATAAAGGCAAAGTTTGTGCGTAAATCTTTCTGTTCAGGATCATCTTTCAACGCTTCTATACCATCCTTCAGATATTTGTTCTGCTTTACCTTATCTTTCTCGCGATAGTAATTTGACAAAGATTGGTATGCCAAGCCTTTATACTTAGTTGTCATCAAGGCTTCGTAAGCAGAAATGACTGCCTCTTCTGGAGTTCCTTCGATGTTGTAATAGGACTGTGCACGGAATACTTTAGCGTAGGTGATCCACTCGTTAATCTTTTCTGGAGTGATATCTTTGGTGAGCCCTGATTTCTCCAAATCTTTCATGAGGTTTGATTTCTCCAAGATGTTGAGGAAGGACTCAGCATACTTGGCACCAGTTTTCAGTTCTGCTTGATTGTCGCTATTAGATGCATTCTGTGCTGCCTGCAACAATTGGAGTGCGGGATTGATTGCTATGGCCTGATATTTCTGGTGAATCTGTGACTTCTCCTCTGGCTTCATCTTGGCATCGCGTTCAACAAATTCGTCATATTTCAGACTATAGTTAATCAGTTTCTGGGCTGTTTCAAGGAGTTGACTCTTCTTTTCTTCGTTGTCGGGGTCTGCTTTTACTTCGGCTTCCTCCTTTTTGTAGTACTCCTGCTGAATTTCAGCAGCAGTCTTCCAAGTATCAATGTCCTTGTTTGTAAACTCACTTTGTATTGCAGACTCAATCAATGGCAGTGCTCCTGAGAGTTTCTCAAAGTCTGTTTCCTTACGTCCAAATTCAGGATTTGGAATGGACGTTTCATAGATTGACCTCGCTTTTTTGAATGTGGCTTTTGCCGCTTTCTCGGCCTCTTTTTGTGCCTTCAAGGCAGCCTTATCTTGTGCGTAGGCAGAAGTGATAAGGAAGAAACCTACCATCATCAAAACTAATTTTTTCATAATTGATACGGTTTTAATAAGTTTATAAATCAGGTTGTTATGTTATTCTTGTGTGTTCACTTCAGGTGTTTCTGTACCTTCTTCAATCTGTTCGTCAGGTTCTTCTGAATGTTCCACAACGCAGACAGAACTGATGACATCGTTGCGTTTCTGAATGTCGATGAGTTTGACACCTTGCGTGTTGCGTGAAGACTTCTTGATGTCGCTGACAGCCAAGCGAATCGTCACGCCGCTCTTGTTGATGATCATGATGTCTTCATCTTCGGTCACCTTCTTGATGGCAACCAGTTTACCAGTCTTCTCAGTGATGTTGATGGTCTTGACACCCTTACCGTTTCGGTTTGTGATGCGGTATTCGCCAATGGTGGAACGCTTGCCGACACCCTTCTCGGAGAGTACCAGAATGGTTGGCATGTTGGGATAGAGTTCCTCTTCCGTTCCGTTCTCCTCTGCATTCTCGTCGTAACCTTCTGGCTTTGTGAGGGCAATCATGCCTATCACTTCGTCATCTCCGTCTTCGTCCAGTCGCATGGCTTTCACACCTGTCGCGCCACGTCCCATGTTGCGGACGGTGCTTTCGTTGAAGCGGATGGCGCGGCCATTATGGTTGGCAATGAGGATTTCGTCCTTGCCACTCGTCAGCAATACCTCCACCACTTCGTCGCCTTCGTTCAGGTTGATGGCGATGATGCCGTTGTTGCGTGGACGTGAGTAGTTGACGAAAGCTGTCTTCTTGATGATGCCTTGTCGAGTACAGAAGATAAGGTTGTGGGAGTTCACCCATTCCTCGTCATTGATGTTCTCGATGCAGATGAAGGCTGTCACCTTGTCATCGCTGTCGATGTTCAAGAGGTTCTGGATGGCACGTCCCTTGTCTGTACGTGAACCTTCTGGAATGTTATACACTTTCATCCAGAAGCAGCGTCCCTTCTGTGTGAAGAACATCATGGTGTTGTGCGTGTTGGCTGGATAGATGAACTCGATGAAGTCTTTGTCGCGAGCCGTTCCTCCCTTCACACCGATGCCACCACGAGCCTGTGTGCGGAACTCGGTGAGGGTAGTGCGCTTGATATAGCCGAGGTGACTTACTGTTACCACCACTTCCTCCTTCGCATAGAACTGCTCAGGGTCGAAATTCTCGCTGGCAGTCACGTCGATTTCAGTCTTGCGCTCGTCGCCCCACTTCTCCTTCACTTCGAGAAGTTCGTCCTTCATCACCTTGCGGCAAAGTGCATCATCGGTGAGAATCTGCTCCAAGTAGGCAATGAGTTTCTGAAGTTCGTCAAACTCTGCATGCAGTTTGTCCTGCTCCAGTCCAGTGAGGGCGCGCAGTCGCATGTTGACGATTTCGCGTGCCTGAATCTCATCGAGGTTGAAACGCACCATGAGGTTGTCCATCGCCTCTTGTGGATTTTTGGCAGCACGGATGATGTGTACCACTTCGTCAATGTTGTCGCAGGCAATGATGAGACCTTCGAGGATGTGTGAACGTTCCTCAGCCTTACGCTTGTCGAACTTCGTGCGACGAATCACCACATCGTGGCGGTGGTTGACGAAATAGCGGATGCAGTCCTTCAGCGAGAGTTGCTTTGGACGGCGGTCTGCGATAGCAATGCAGTTCACAGCGAAGGTGCTCTGCAAGTCGGTGAGCTTGAAGAGTTTGTTGCGTACCACATTGGCATTTGCCTCACGCTTGATGTCGATGACGATACGCATACCCTCACGGTCAGACTCGTCGTTTACGTTGCTGATGCCGTCAATCTTCTTCTCGTTCACCAGTGCAGCAATCTTCTTGATGAGTTCCGACTTGTTTACATTATAAGGAATCTCGCTCACAACAATTTTGTCATGAGTGCCTTCTGTCTCGATTTCTGTTTTCGAACGGATGACAATGCGCCCACGTCCAGTTTCGTAAGCATCTCTGATGCCATCCACACCGCAGATGATGCCACCGGTAGGGAAGTCTGGCCCCTTGATGTATTGCATCAGGTCTGTGCTGGTCATTTCTGGATTGTCAATATATGCCACACATCCGTCAATCACCTCGCTGAGGTTGTGGGTCGGGATGTTTGTTGCCATACCTACGGCGATACCAGTTGCACCATTCACCAAAAGGTTGGGGATGCGGGTGGGGAGCACAGTCGGCTCTTTCTCCGAGTTGTCGAAGTTGTCGACCATATCGACCGTTTCCTTGTCAATGTCCTGCAGCATCGCCTCACCGAGTTTACTGAGACGAGCCTCGGTGTAACGCATGGCTGCTGCACCATCACCATCGACTGAACCGAAGTTGCCTTGTCCGTCCACCAGCGTGTAACGCATTGCCCAAGGCTGCGCCAAACGCACAAGTGCGCCATATACAGATGAGTCGCCGTGTGGGTGCAAGTGACCGAGCACATCACCCACGATACGTGCACACTTGACTGTTGGTTTGTCTGAAGTGTTGCCGTGCTTGTCCATCGAATAAAGGATGCGTCGGTGCACAGGCTTAAAACCGTCACGAACTTCAGGAAGGGCACGAGCCACAATGACTGACATGGAGTAGTCAATGTAACTTTTCTTCATCGTTTCGTTGATCTCAACTTTAATGATTCTGTCTAAATCTTCCATTGATTATGATTGAATGTTTTCTGTTTGTTTTCTATATATTAAATATGTGTACAAAGTTACCGATTATAATTGGAACAAACAAAAAAAGAACGGCTTTTTAACCGTTCTTAAAATAAAAAAACTTAAATTCGGCATGAAAGAAGCTCCTTTTGCGATTCTCGATTCGTTTTCGAGGGGGAGTCGAGTCTCGCGTTTCATGCTCTTAGAACGAAAAAATGGGGCTATTCTCCTTGTATGTGTGATTGCAGGAATTTTTCTGCCCTTTGTAAATCTTCTGGTGTGTCGATGCCGATCGTTTCAATCTCGCTGATGCCGACCTTAATCTTGTAGCCATTTTCCAACCAACGTAATTGCTCCAGCGATTCTGCCAGTTCGAGGCTGGATTGTGGCAGTGCGGTGATTTCTTTCAACACATCAGCACGATAGGCGTAGAGCCCAATGTGCTTGTAGTAAGTGTGTCCATTGAGCCATTCCAACTTGTCTTTGCCGCGTGTGAAAGGAATAATGCTCCGTGAAAAATAGAGTGCTTCCATCCGCTTGTTTACCACAACCTTAGGTGAATTTACATTCTCCAATGCTTCAAATCCGTCTTCTGGTTTGAAAGGTTTGACGAGGGTGGCAATATCGACAGAATCGTCGTTGAAGCATTGACGGATGGCTTCGAGTTGTTGTGCCTGAATGAAAGGTTCATCACCTTGTATGTTGACAACTACATCGTAGCCTTCGCCAACCTTTGTGAAGGCTTCCTGCACTCGGTCGGTACCACTTTTATGGTTTACGCTGGTCATTACGGCTTTGCCTCCAAAGGCTTTCACCGCATCCATGATGCGTTCGTCGTCAGTTGCTACACATACATCATCGAGCACCCCCTCCACTTGGCGGTACACTCGTTCGATGACGGTTTTGCCACCTAATATAGCCAACGGTTTGGCTGGAAAACGGGTGGAGGCATATCTTGCAGGTATAATTCCTATAAATTGCATGGGGTAAAATATTTGATTAGAAGAATTCTTCGTCATATTCGATGGGATCTTCCTCAATAGGGTGCAACAGTCCTTCTGCACTTGGCAGATCCATCAGATCGTTGTCACAAGGCTGATAGCCTTCTGGAATGTCAAATTTATCCTTCTCGCTGATACCGAAGAGTTTGCTGTTGTAGATTTTTCGCATTAACTTACCGAAAATAGGCAAAGCGGCTTTTGCACCTTGACCGAATGCCATGCTGCCAAAGTGGATGTCGCGGTCGTCACCGCCTACCCAACTGGCTACGACCAGTTTGGGGCAGAAACCGATAAACCAGCCATCTGCATTACTATTTGTCGTACCTGTCTTGCCACCCAAATCACCTGTAATGTGGTAGGCGCCACCACGCAATGCACGACCTGTACCTTCATTGATAACAGCCTTGAGCATATAAATCATCTGGCTTGCCTTCTCCTTCGAGAGCACCTCGTTCATGCGAGGGGTGAAGTTGGCAATGACGTTGCCGTCGGAGTCTTCAATACGTGTGACGAGCAGAGGCGAGTAGTGGATGCCCATGCTGGGGAAGATGGTGTAGGCGCTTGCCATTTCGCCAATGCTCACATCGCCTGAACCAAGCGCAATGGTCAGGTTGGGTTGCATCGTATAAGTGGAAATCTTCAGTTGTTTGCTGAGGAAGTCAATGAAGTTTTGTGGACGGATGAGGTTTAACAGATAGACAGATGCGTGGTTGTTAGAGTGGGCGAGTGCTGTTTTGAGCGGCACCATGCCAAGTGCGCTTCCCTTAGGAGTCCAACCACCGTAGTTCTTAGGACTTGCATCCACATAATCGCAAGGGGTGTAACCCAAACTGGTGAGAGCTTGAGAATAAAGTAAGGGCTTAATGGTGGAACCCACCTGACGGTGACCGCCGCCCAATACATTGTCAAACGCAAAGTGGTCGAAATCCAAACCTGGTACGTATGCCTTCACCAGACCGTTTTCAGGGTCAATAGCGCATACGCCTGCGCGTAGGAATCTCTTATAATAGATGATGGAGTCGCGTGGGCTCATGCGCATTTCCACCAATTCGGGTGTGTCGTATGAACTTCCGTACTTAAACATCCGCATGTCGATAGGTGTGTTGAATGCCTGCATGATTTCATCTTCACTCAGCCCGTCAGCCTTCAACACGCGATACCGTTCGCTCTGACGCACTGCACGGTCGATAATCTTATTCATCTTGTCCATCGTTATCTGTTTGTATGGACCTGTCTTCGAATACTTGATTTCGTTTTCAAAAGCGGGTTGCAGATATTTCGCCACATGTTCGAAGAGTGCTTCTTCTGCCATCTTCTGCATTCGGGTGTCAATGCTTGTGTATATCTTCAATCCATCCGTGTAGATGTTATAGTGCGAACCATCTTTCTTTGTGTTCTTGTTGCACCAACCATACAGAGGGTCATTTTCCCAAGCCACAGAGTCGTCGTGGTATTGCTGTCCCTGCCATGAAGCATACTGACTGCGTTCGGGACGCTTAGCCATCATGATGACACGCAGGTGCTCGCGGAAGTATGGAGCAGCACCTTCCTTATGCGAAGTGATTTTAGGCTTAGGCAACAAGGAGAGAGGTTGAGACTTCACCTCATCCATTTCTGCCTGTGTAATGTAACCTTCCTTCACCATCTGTCCCAACACCACGTTGCGGCGTTCCACACAGCGTTCGCTTTGTATGTATTCACCTTTTTCTCCACGTTTGTATGGGTTGTAAAGCGATGGGTTCTTACACATTCCGACCAAGGTGGCGCACTCGTTGAGGTTGAGGTCTATAGGATCCTTCCCGAAGTAGGTTCTACAAGCATTCTTCACGCCAACGCCCATATAGAGGAAATCAAAGTAGTTGAGGTACATGGTCATGATTTCCTCCTTGGTGTAGTATCGTTCCAACTGTACGGCGATGAACCATTCGATGGGCTTCTGCATCATACGTGCCCCGTCTGTGCGTGCCACGTCAGAATAGAGTTGCTTCGCCAACTGCTGTGTGATGGTTGAACCACCACCGGCACTTCGCTGACCCATCATCAGGCGTTTCACCACAGCACGGCCTATAGCCTTCATGTCAATGCCCGAATGCTCATAGAATCGTGCATCTTCCGTTGCCACCAGTGCTTTCACCAGGTTCTCGGGCAGTGAGTCGTAAGGCACCATCACGCGGTTTTCGCTTGCGTAACTCCAGGTGCCAATCAGTTTGTTGTCTGCCGAGTACACGCGTGAAGCATATTTATTGATAGGGTTTTGCAAGTCACTCACAGGAGGCAGTTTTCCCAACCATCCCTGTGAAATGGCAAACACACCGAAAAACATGAGGAAAATGATGATGAGTGTCACGATCCACCATCCTTTGATGGCCTTATTCACACTTGATGTATCGTTTTCTTTTTTGCTGATACCCATAATGCTTTGTGTAGATTTCTATTAGATGCTGTAAAATGTCATGCAAAGGTACGAATATTCTTGGTAGTCGAAAAGGAAAAAAGGAAAAAGGTATCTGTTTTGACCCGAAAACGCTGTTGAAATGCTCATTAAACATAAAAAAAAGTGAAAAATGCGGAAAAATGTTCTTTCTGTTAGAAAAAAGAATTATCTTTGCAAAAACATAAAACTAAAGTATAACCATGACAGAAATTGGAATCAGCGAATACGCGCGTCAGCAGATAAGAAAACTTTTCTCGCAGCGCAATTCAGTCAACACGCTCAAGCGTGACCCCGAACTCACCCAGATTTTCGATAATTTCGCCTTCGATGAGGCACTGAAACTCACCGAGGAACCTGTGTTGGAAAAGACTCGTTGCATGTGCATCCTTGCCAGCACCATCGGCTGCAATGCCATGCGTCAGTTTAAGGTGTATGTGGATGTGTGTCTCAATGTGGGTGTGAAGCCCCGCGAAATCCGTGAGGTCATCTATCAGACAGTGCCATATGTGGGGTTCTCCAAGATGATTGACTTCCTGCTCGAGATGAACGAGGTGTTTGACGATAATGACATCAAGTTGCCATTGAACAATCAGGGAACAACCACGCCTGAAGACCGTCGTGAAAAGGGACGTGCTTACATTGACGGTATCTTTGGCGCAGGTACAGCCGAAAAGATGGAGAAAGAAGCCCCCAAAGGCCAGGAACATATCGTGGAGTTCTTGGAGAGTTACTGCTTTGGCGATTTCTACACGCGTAATGGCATTGACATGCAGCATCGCGAATTGGTTACTTTCTGTCTGCTTGCTTCAATGGGTGTTGCTCAGCCACAACTCGAAAGCCATGGTTTTGGTTGCAAGAACATGAAGATTAGCAAGAAGGAAATGGTGGCTGTCTTGACGGGTATGCTTCCATACATTGGCTTCCCAAAGACGCTCAATGCCCTCACTGCCGTTAATAAGGCTTATCCTGAGGACGAATAAAAGCGAAACGGAAAGTAAAGGATAAAAATGGGGTTGTCATACACATGGCAGCCTCATTTCTTTTTCAAGAAAAACTGCAATGCCGTCGTCATCGTTGTTGGGCGCAACCTTGTCGGCGGCTTTTTTGATTTCATCGGCAGCATTGTCCATCGCCACGCCCATGCCTGCAAATTGCAGCATCGGTATGTCGTTGTAGCCATCACCAAACGCCATGAGTTCTTCGCGCTTCAAGCCGATTTTGTTGAGGAGGATGGAAAGCCCCTTTGCCTTGTCAATGCCCATCGGCACAATCTCCAAAAAGAAGGGCTCGCTACGGAACACTCCTGCTTTTCCCTTCAATGCAGCTTGCATTTCAGCCTCCAGTGCCGGCAACAGGGTGGGGGCGCCAACAATCATACACTTTACGATTCCGGCTCCTTGGACTTCGGCTACAAAGTCATTCACCTTCCGAATCGGCATGCGGTTGCGCATTGACGAGTAGCGGATGTATTCATTGTTCTCTACCTCACTCACCACCTCTTTGTCGATGTAAGTCATGATAGGCATGCCGTGTTCCTTTGCACACATATATAAATAAGGCATTATCCTTTCATCCAATGTCTGGGCATGCAGCCGAGTCTTCGTTCTCCAGTCATATATCTCTCCACCATTGTAACTCATCACATAGCCGCCAAACTCATTCAACCGCAACGCATCTGCCACGTGTGCAGTGCCGAATGTGGGACGTCCCGAAGCCACTGCCACTTTCACACCCTGTTGCTGTACGCGAATGAGTGCATCCAGTGTCCGTTGCGAGATGCTTTGGTCACTTCTCACCAGTGTACCGTCTAAATCTACGGCAATGAGTTCGTATTTTTTCATGAGAATAGAATTTGCGTGGCAAAGTTACGAAGAATTATGAAAAAAATCGTACCTTTGTCACAAAATTAAAAGGAAGCACGATGAAAAGATTTCTTATGACACTTGGTGTGGCGCTGGTGACTATGAGTGGCTGGGCGCAGGAGCAGTTTCAAGGCATGTGGCAGTGTGAGGCGTTGAAGGCAACGATGGTGATGAACCTGCTGGAGAAGAAGATACCTTTGAAGGACTTTGAGGGCGAGGACACGTATGGCTATGTGAAGGGAGAACTGAACGGCACATGGGTGATGCTGAAGGTGAAGAAGTTGGAGGAGAAGAAGGCACTGGTGCGCATGGTAAGCGACATCGGCTATGATGCACAGGATGTGGAATTCCGCCTTGTTGACGAGAACACGATGGAGATGCGCCTGCAAGGCGAGCAAGTGATGAAGACAACGGAGAAGGGAAAGTATGTGAAGATGCCGAAGGTGTCGGTGTTTAAGAAGGAATGAGAGAATGAGAAGTCGAAAGTGTGAAAATTCAAAGATTGAAGTTTTGGAAAACTATTTAGAGACGTTCAATCCACCGCAACGGGCGGCTGTGGAATATTGTGAGGGACCTTCATTAGTGATTGCTGGCGCAGGGTCAGGCAAGACAAGGGTGCTGACCTACAAGATTGCCTACTTGATGGAGCATGGTTATCAGCCCTGGTCCATTTTGGCTTTGACGTTTACGAACAAGGCGGCAGGCGAGATGAAAGACCGTATTGCCAAGATTGTAGGAGTGGATTATGCAAGGATGTTGTGGATGGGCACTTTCCACAGCATCTTTCTTCGTATTTTGCGGCAGGAGCATGAGAAGATAGGCTTTTCTTCCAACTTCACCATCTATGATGCAGCGGATAGTAAGAGTCTGGTTAAGTCCATCATCAAGGAAATGGAACTGGACGATAAAACGTATAAGCCAGGTACGGTACAGGGCATTATCTCCAATGCGAAGAACCAACTGGTGACAGCCGAACAGTATGCTTCCAATCCTGCAAACAGGCAGAGCGATGCTCGACACAACATGGCTGCATTGGGACAGATCTTTCTTCGTTATTGCAATCGTTGCAAGCAGAGTGACGCCATGGATTTTGACGACATCTTATTATATACTTATCTGCTATTTGAAAAGCACCCCGATGTGTTGGCAAAATGGGAACAGCGTTTTCGCTATGTGTTGGTGGATGAGTATCAGGACACGAACTTTGCGCAGCACCGTATTGTGTGGCAGTTGACCCGTCAGCATCAGCATGTATGTGTGGTGGGTGACGATGCACAAAGCATTTATAGTTTTCGTGGAGCAAATATAGACAATATACTGACTTTCCAAAAGATATATGAAAGTGCAAGGTTGTTTAAGTTGGAGAGAAATTACCGTTCCACGCAGAATATTGTAGAGGCGGCCAACAGTCTCATCAAGAAGAATAGCCGACAGATTCAGAAGGACATTTTCTCGGAAAATGATAGGGGGGAGAAGTTGCACGTGATGGACACGCACTCTGACATTGAGGAGGCGAAAATGGTGGTGAATGCCATCCGTGGCATCAAAAGGAAAGAGGGGTGTGAATATAGTGATTTCGCCATCCTTTACCGAACGAATGCACAGAGCCGTGTGTTTGAGGATACGATGCGGAAAGAGTCATTACCCTACCGCATTTATGGCGGTCTTTCTTTCTATCAGCGCAAGGAAATCAAGGACGTGATTGCTTATTTTCGTTTGGCGGTCAATCCAAATGATGAGGAGTCGTTTAAGCGTGTCATCAATTATCCCGCACGCGGCATCGGGCAGACAACGGTAACGAAGATTCTCTCTGCTGCGACAGAGCATGAAGTGAGCCTTTGGACGGTCATCAACAGCCCAGAACAGTATGAGTTGGGCGTGAACAAGGGAACGCTGATGAAGATTGCTGCCTTTCGCGAGATGATTTCCTCGTTCATCGAGAATGCACAAAAGATGCCAGCCAATCAGGTGGGCACGATGATTGTGAAGCAGAGCGGCATCATTGCTGACATCTACCAAGATACGACACCAGAGAACTTGTCGCGTCAGGAGAATGTGGAGGAACTCGTCAATGGCATGCAGGATTTCTGCGACATGCGCATGGAGGAGGGCAACGAAAACATCTCGTTGAGCGACTACTTGTCCGAGGTGTCGCTGATGAGTGATGTCGATAGCGACAAGGGCGATGACGAACATAAGATTACCCTCATGACCATCCACTCTGCCAAGGGCTTGGAGTTCGGCACCGTCTTTGTCGTGGGTCTTGAAGAAGGACTTTTCCCCAGTGATATGGTGTCGGGCAATCCGCGTGAGATGGAGGAGGAACGCCGATTGTTCTATGTTGCCATCACCCGTGCCAAGACCCATTGCTACCTCTCCTATGCCCAATGCCGTTTCCGTTACGGACAGATGGAGTTTTCCGCTCCCAGCCGTTTTCTCAAAGACATCGACCCCAAGTATTTGGATCGGCAGCAAAGCATGTTCTCCACACGTCGAAGCATGGACGATGAAGTGGAACTCCCTTGGCAGCGTAAGCGTAGTTTGTATGGTGAAAGACAAGAAACTCCACGTCCTTTCCGTCCCACAGTACCTTCTGCCAAGCCTTTTCCATCCGCAAGCCCCTTCTTTTCAGCCAGACCTGTCCCTTCGACTGGAACCACAACAGCAAGACCTCTATCATCCGTTTCTCAAACGACATCCTTCCCGCAAGGAACCTCTTCCCATGCTGGAGGAGGGCTGAAGGAAGGAGCCTATATTCTTCACAACCGTTTTGGGCGAGGCAAGGTGCTCAAGGTGGAAGGCACAGGCGACAACACCAAAGCCACTGTCCAATTCGAGAACGTTGGCACCAAGCAGTTGCTACTGAAGTTTGCAAAATTTGAAGTGATTGGTTGATTGTGTGATAACGAGATAACGAAGGGAAAAGAATGACATTGTTAGAAAAGAATATCGAAAAGATTCCATCGCCATGTTATGTGATGGAGGAAGCGTTGCTGCGGAGGAACTTGGAGTTGATTCGCAGTGTGGCGCAGCGGGCTGAGGTGGAAATCATCTTGGCGTTTAAGGCATTTGCCTTGTGGAAGAGTTTTCCTATTTTTAGGGAGTATATTAGGCACACGACGGCATCGTCGCTGTGTGAGGCGCGGCTGGCGAAGGAGGAGTTTGGCAGCAAGGCACACACGTATTCGCCGGCTTATACGGAGGAAGAGTTTGAGGAGATTTTGGCATGTTCGAGCCATATCACCTTCAATTCGTTGAGCCAGTATGAGCGGTTTGCACCGAAGGTGAAGGGGATGGCTTCTGTGGGGTTGCGTGTTAATCCTGAATATAGCGAGATAGAGACGGAGTTGTACAATCCTTGTGCGGCAGGGTCGCGGTTTGGAGTTTTGGCAAAGGATTTGCCAAGCACTCTGCCGATGGATGTGGAGGGCTTTCACGTCCATTGCCATTGTGAGTCAGGCAGCGATGTGTTTGCACGGACATTGGTGCATATTGAGGAGAAGTTTTCGGGGTGGTTTCCGCAGTTGAAGTGGATTAACTTTGGGGGTGGACACCTGATGACTCGCAAGGACTATGATGTGGAGTTGCTCATCAAAACATTGCAGGACTTCCATCGCCGCTATCCGCATCTGAAGGTCATTCTGGAACCCGGCAGTGCTTTTGCTTGGCAGACGGGGCCGCTCGTCGCAAGGGTGGTGGATATAGTGGAGAACAGCGGGGTGAAAACTGCCATCATCAATGCCAGTTTCACCTGTCACATGCCCGATTGTCTGGAGATGCCTTACAAACCAGCCATAAGAGGTGCTGAAACGCTGGAGGAAGATGACCTTGAGACAGCACGTGCAACACCTCACACTTATCGTATTGGTGGCAATTCCTGTCTTTCGGGTGACTTCATGGGGCTGTGGCAGTTCGACCACGAACTTCAGATAGGGGAGCGGCTCATTTTTGAGGACATGATTCACTACACGACGGTGAAAACCAACATGTTCAATGGCATTGGGCATCCTTCCATCGGGATGCTACACGAGGATGGCACGTTTGAGTTGTTCCGCCGATACACCTACGAAGATTATCGTGACAGGATGTGCTGAAAACAGATTTTCGCCTACAAGGTGAAGAACTTGTAGGCAAAGCAAGAAACGGTTGGATACAAATGAAGGAGGCCTGGCACTCACTGTCAAGCCTCCTTCTGTTATAAAAGAAATGAAAAAGGATGTTTCGAAATTAGAAGCGTCCGCCTCCACCGCCGAAGCCGCCTCCACCGCCGAAGCCACCGCCTCCACCGAAGCCGCCTCCGCGTCCACCACCGAAACCACCTCCGCCATTCATGGGCATCTCGTTCATAAAGCCACGCATCTCTCGGAGGTCTCGGCGTGCACTGCTTGAACCAAACAAGTTGAATCGCCAGATGAAGTGAGCCATCACATAGCTATAGATGGCATTGGTTTCACGGTCAGAGCGCGATTCGGCACTAATATTACGACTGATGTTGCTGCGGCGGTTGAGGATGTCTCGGGCTTCAATGGAGATGGTTGCCATTTTCCGATAGAGGAAGCGGTAACTGATCTGTGCATTCCAGATGAGTTCGTTGGTGTTCATGTTGGCTGAAGAATATCCACGACGTGAACTCATGTTGATGTCGGTGGAGAAGCCGAAGCCGTTGTTGAAGTTACCCGTAGAAGAAAGGCCATAGTTGAAATTATAGGTATTTTGGTTACCTGTTGCGACCATGCGGTTCTTGGTCTTGTTGTAGTTGAAGTTTCCGTTAGCGCGAATGTCGAAGTTGCTGAGACGCAAAGTAATGCTCAAACGTTCGCGGACACTCATGTCTTTGGTATTGTTCTTGAAAGTCTCCTGATTCTGATAGAGATAGCTGACACGGTTGTTGAAAGAGATGTCAGTGCTAGCATTCATAGACAGCTTGCTCCAGAATAATGGTGTATTGAAACCTATGGTTCCATTGATGTTCCAGTTTCCGTTGATGTTTTCAGGGCGTGAGCGCTGTCCACCTGTCACTTCGTTGTATTCAGTGCGCTGTGCGATACTGTTGCGCGTTGTACCGTATGAGAAACTACTGTTAATGCTTTGTTGGGTTGCCTGGAAGTAGTTGTTGTAGTCGAGGTTGAAGTTGTGTGTGAATGACGGTTTCAGGTTAGGGTTACCCTCTCGGATATTGAGGGGGTTACTTTTGTCGGTGAGGGTAAAGAGGTCGGTCATTTCAGGTTGCCTGGTATTGCCTCGGTATGTGAAGCGCAAGGTGTGCTGACGGCTGAAGCGGAGTCGGGCATTCAAGGTCGGTGAGACACGGGAAATGTTACGACTGGCAATGGTGTCGAGTCCTTGGTACTGGTAAGCCATCTTTTGGTTTTGTGCTTCGACACGAACACCTGTGCTGATGTTGAGGAGCGAGGTGATGTATCGGAGTGAGAACTCAAGGTTATGAGTTTTGTTGATGTTGTCAGTGTAGCGGGAGAGAGAGTCGCTGAGGAAATCCTGATAGTAGGGTGGCAATGATCCGTAACGTTCGTAGTAGTCCCATATTTCTTGACCCTTTTCGTCATCCTCGGCGAAGTCATAAGTCTGTCCGTCAGAGTGACGCTTGGAATATTGGTAATTATAGTTGGCCTGTGCGATGAGGTTGCGCAGGATAGGCTCAGAGTAAGTGAGTCCTACGCTGTAGTTCTTGTTGTCGGATGGGGTATTGCGCAGACGGAAGGTGAGATCTTCGCGCCCATTCTGCTGGTAATAGGTGACGTTGCTCCAGTTGTAGCTCTTGTTTTTGTTCTCACTGAGAGTTCCGTTGGCACGGATGCTGACGTTGCGTCCGTTGCTACCCGTAACAGCCGAAGGACCGAACCATGGACCACCCCCCAAACGTCGGTTCAACAAGAGGTTACCGCTGAGGTTGTAATTGTCGCCGTCGCTCCAGTTAGAGGATTCGTTGAAGTTCACCTTGATATCATCGCTGATGAGGTCATGCTGACTGAGCGGGTCTTTCACGTTATTCTGGTAAGGATCATCATTGAATGTGGCTGATGAACTGCCTGAGGAACTCTTTGTCTTTCCTGTAGAGATGCTGGGCTGGAACTGGAGTGTTGTCAGGGAGTCAATTCTCCATTCGATGCGGAAGTCGCTGTTGAAGTTGTTGTTGCGGTTTCTGCTGCTGTTGAGGCTGTTACTATATGAGGCTGCACGTACGAAATTTTGGTTGCTACTCTTTGTGTAGGAGTGGCTTTTGTTATAGTTGAAACGGAAGTTTCCACCAAACTCAATTTTGTCGGTGTCAAACATCAGACGACCGCCGATTTGTCTGGCTGTCGCATTGCCGTTGTTGCCTGTATTGTTCTGTGAACCGAGTACATTTCCCTGCATTGTGTCTGAGAATCGGTTGAGCATCAATCTGCCTGAATAGAGTTTTTCGGTTCCATAGCCAGCATCGATGTTGCCGAACCATCCCTGTTGGAAACCCTTCTTGATGGTCAGATCAAGCACCGTTTCTTCCTCTCCATCGTCAATGCCTGTGATACGGCTGAAATCGGACTGTTTGTCATAGGTTTTCACCTTATCCACAATCTCTGCAGGCAGGTTTTTCATGGACATGTTTTGGTCGTTCCCAAAAAACTCCTTACCGCCCACAAGGATTCGACGCACGGTCTTTCCATTCACTTTGATGGTACCGTCTTCTATCGTCACGCCTGGCAGTTTTTTGATAAGGTCCTCCAGCACACTTCCTTCTGGCACTTTGAAAGCATCGGCATTGAAGATGAGGGTGTCGTCCTTCACCTCCATCTCTTTCAGTTCGCCTGTCACCACTGCTTGGTTCAGTTGGATGCTGTTTTGCTTCATCAAGATAGTGCCAATGGATATGTTGCCCTTATTTGCCTTTCGCTGCACGTTGATGCTGCGGAAGAAGTCGCGATAGCCTACATAGGAAACTTTCAGAATATAATTGCCGTCCTTCACACTTTTGATGGTGAAAGCGCCATCTTTCGTCGTCGCATTTCCTGCAATCATACGTGTCGTGTCTGTACTCATGACTCTCACGGTACTGGCAATCAATGCCTCACCTGTTTCGCTGTCGATAACTTTACCTGTCAGTGTTGACTGCGCAAACGATGCGATTGTCGTCACCGAAAGGATTAGGGATAGGATAGTTCTTTTAGAAATAGCCATATGTTAGTTAGTTTTGGATTTTGTTGTGTAGATAAGACCTGAAAATGTTCAAAAAGTTTAAGGAAGTGGTGAAAAAAGTCGCAAAGTGATAGGGATATGGCAGAATGATGTGTCAAAGCAACTCTTCGGTGGCCTCCGAATCCCCAAAATGAAAAAGGAGACGTGCCAATTGGGCAAATCTCCTTTTTTTGTGCGGTGCGTACGAGACTCGAACTCGTGACCCCATGCGTGACAGGCATGTATTCTAACCTACTGAACTAACGCACCAGTGTTTTCTTTCTTATTTATAGACCTTGGAAAACTTTTGGTCTTTTTGTGCGGTGCGTACGAGACTCGAACTCGTGACCCCATGCGTGACAGGCATGTATTCTAACCTACTGAACTAACGCACCGTTATCGCAAACAAACAAGGTCTTTGCTCGTTTGCGAGTGCAAAGGTACGACATTTTGCGGAACTGACAAAGAATTTCCCGTTTTTTTTCGGTGAAATGGAAAAAACTTTCGTTTTTACTTAATGCCTAACTTCTTTGCAATGGTCTTTGGAATGGCATCCTTGTGAATAAGGATATTCATGGTCTTGTATGCAACGAAGGCTTTAGAAGC
Source organism: uncultured Prevotellaceae bacterium (assembly GCA_900316975.1). Lineage (GTDB taxonomy): Bacteria > Bacteroidota > Bacteroidia > Bacteroidales > Bacteroidaceae > Minthosoma. Next base: position 17,394 of record ONFA01000013.1, read on the forward strand.
ATACCAAACGCCATTGTACTTGTAGTCTGTGCCCCATGAGTTTTTCACCATGAAGTACTCCTTGCCGTTTTGATCCTTGGCAATGCCGTAAATGAGCATGCCGTGGTCATCGGTCGTCTCCCAGTTATCGTATGCTTCCTGACGCATCTCTTGAGTGACAGTGATTTCAGGCCAAGGCCGTGCGGTGTAGGCTGCACGGTTGTTGATGCCTCCTGTGTTGCCAAACCAACGGACGTAGTCGCTGCCATCAGTGTCCTTGGCCTTTTTGAGGTCAGGGCATACAGCGATGCCTTCGCGTGAAAAGCCGTTCTCGCTGACATCGGCACCCCATGCGAAGGTGTAGCCGTTCTTCACTGCTGACTCCATCACCTCCATGAACTCGTCGAGCGGCAGGTTGTAGGAGAGGCCCCAGCGCCAATTGTCCTGTACTTCGATGACGAACTGCTCATAGAAGGGGTGATGGCTGAAGGAGGTGAGGCTTACGTAGTCGTCCATGTTGAGTCCTGTTGATGCCATGAAAGACTGTGGAGTGTAGGTCTTGCCGTTGTAGGTGAAAGTGGTGGGTGTCTCGCCCAAATAGGTGTCAAGTGTTGCATTGATGGGTTTGAACCAGATGGGGGAGAGTTTCTTCTGCTTGCTGTCAGCCACAGCCTTTACCATTGGCGTGAGGATGGAGAAGAACTCTGTGAAGTTGGGCAGTGAATCACCTTGAAGTGTACCAGGTTCTGGCATGGCAGACTGAGGAATCATGCCATAGTGTTTCATGCAATACACGCAGTCGTAGAAGGAGCCGCCTTGGCTGAAGTCCATGTCGCCATGCAGACGCACAGTTGCCTTGGCGCGGTCCTCGTAGGTCTTGTGGGCAAGATACATCTCGGAGAAGTCCCATTCGCCTTTGCCCATACGGAGCAGTTCTGCCTCGAAGAAACCGAGTGAGGAGAATGCCCAGCATGTGCCAGAGTTGTTTTGGTTTTTTGTAGATGTGATGGGGTTTTCCTTTACGACGGTGAATTGGAAGCCTTCGTCTTTCTTTTCCTCTTGCGCGAAGAGGCTGGTGCCGAGCATCAAGAGCACGACGAATAATGATGTCTTTTTCATATTGAGTTATTTAAGTGATTTTGTTTTTAGAAGATTTGTCGAAATTGTGATGTTGATAATTAATCTTTTTTGATGAACTCCTCCACGTCGTCGATGTGGTAGGGAATGATGTTGTCACCGATGATTCGGCATCCCGTTTCTGTGATGAGGATGTCATCCTCCAGCCGTACTCCACCGAAGTTGCGGAAAGGTTCGATGGCTTCGTAGTTGATGAAACTCTTGTGCATGCCTTGACCTTTCCATAAGTCGATGAGGTGGGGGATGAAGTAAATGCCAGGCTCGTCGGTCATGACAAAGCCTACCTGCAGTCGGCGGCCACAGCGCAGGCAGTTGAGGCCGAATTGCGTGGAAGGTTGAACTTCGTCATCGAACCCTACGTAATTCTGTCCGAGACCTTCCATGTCGTGTACGTCAAGTCCCATCATGTGTCCGAGTCCGTGTGGCATGAACAAGGCATGTGCCCCTTGGCGTACAGCCTCTTCTGTGTCACCTTTCATCAGTCCGATGGCTTTCAGGTGGTCGGTGATGATGTGGCAGGCTCCGAGGTGCATGTCAAGCCACTTTACACCTGGCTTGGCATTGGTTATCACCCAATCGTGGGCTGCTTCTACAGCATGGTAGATATCGCGCTGTTGTTGGGTGAACTTGCCGGAGATAGGTGTGACGCGTGTGTTGTCGGAGCAGTAGTTCTCTTTGCTTTCAGCACCTGCGTCGCACAGCATCAGCCTACCTGCTTCCAAAGGTGTGTGGCTGGGAAATCCGTGTTGTATTTCCCCGTGCATGGATAGGATGGATTGGAAGGAGTAGCGGTCACCAAGGCTCATGGCAATGCCTTCGATGACTCCTGCAATATATTTTTCCGTCACTCCTGGAGAACAAAGTTTTTGTGCTGTCGTGTGCATCTTGTAACCAATGTCTGCAGCCTGTTTCAGTTCTGTTATCTCTTCGGGCTGCTTAATGGCACGCATGTCCACAATGGCTTTGATGAGTTTGACCGATGCTTTTTCCTTGGTTTGCAAAGGGTGAATGCCCACGAGGTCGGATAGTTGAATCATCAGGTCGTGTCGACACTGAGGTACAAAGTGGATGGTTTGTCCCTTTGCTTTGGCTGCGTCAATCACATTCTTCAGTTCTTTCATTGGGGCTGTTGAAAACACGCCCACTTCGGCTGCAAGGTCGCTGACCGATGGCACATAGCCAAACCAGATGATGTCGTCGATGTCGATGTCATTGCCAAAGATATACTCTTTGTCGTTATCAATGTCGATGACTCCGACAAGCCCTTCTCGTTTCTGTCCGAAATAGTACAAGAAACAACTATCCTGCCGGAAACGGTATGGGTTTCCTGCATAATTGTTAGGTGCATCGTTGTTGCCCAACAACAGGATGATTCCTTCGCCAACACGTCTCTTCAGTTCGGCCCGTCGTTGTACATATATTTCTTTTGTGAACATATAGGTTAATTGTTTTTTAGATGTGTGAGTGCAAAGATACAATTTTTTTTGTTTCTCATCTCATTCCCAGTTCATGTTTTTTGGATTCGTACTTGCTTTTCAAGGTCTGAGCCAGTTGTTTGACTTCTGGAATGCTTTTGCTGTTTTGTTCCACGCAGAGATAGATGTAGTCCAGATTGCGCAACACACCGAGCCGGCAGTCCTCAAACCTGTACATGTCTTGGTTCGATTTCACCTTGTCGATACCCTTTATCATGTCGTTCAGATTGGCGATGATGCCACTGGCAGGCACTTCATACGTTTGGCATGCCTTTCTGTATGCATCGTCTGCCGCAGCCTTATGGCTCTGTACGTGTGATTTCTCTTGGCTGTTGAGTCCATTTATGTCGCGTTGGAGCGTTTCGATGGCGAGGATGTATTGCTTTTTCGCGCTGATTAGTCCTTCGGGCGATAGCACTTCTGTCAGTCGTGATGTGGCAATGTCAAAGTTGTTGCAGATGACGGCGCATTCTTTTCCCACGTGCTCTTTCTCCACAATGCTGTCAGCCAATAGTTCCTCCCAAGTGGGAGCTTTTTCATATTCCTCCAGATAGGTGTTTCCTGTGTTCTTGTTCTGTTTTTCTTCGCATGATGCCATCATCAGTACAAGTATGGCGAGGAGATAGGGGAGTGTTTTCTTCATCTGTTGACTCCTTATATATTATATAATAATGTGTAAGAGTAGAAAAGAAGGGACATATCCTTGTGGACATGTCCCTTGGGTATGTTAGTGTAAGTACGAATCCATTATTCTTTTGCGTCGTCCATCTTCTCTTTCAGAGCAGCGAGAGCGTCGATGTCGCCGAGAGAAGTAGATGCTGCCACGTTCTTGATGACAGGAGCCTGTTCCTTCTGTGGACGGCTTGCCTTCTTGGCTGCAGCCTCAGCCTTCTTGGCTGCCTTAGCCTCTGCACGGGCAACATCTTCGAAGATGCGTGAGTGAGAGAGGATGATGCGCTTTGCATCCTTGTTGAACTCGATCACCTTGAATTCGAGTGTCTCGCCAAGTTGTGCCTGGCTGCCATCTTCCTTTACAAGATGCTTTGGAGTGGCAAAACCTTCTACACCACCTTCGAGTGCGATGACTGCACCCTTGTCAAGCACCTCAATCACTTTACCCTCATGGATGGAGTCTTGAGTGAACTGCTCCTCGAACTTGTCCCAAGGATTGTCTTCGAGTTGCTTGTGACCGAGAGAGAGACGGCGGTTCTCCTTGTCGATGTCGAGCACCTGTACTTCGATTGGCTCGCCAATCTTTGTGAACTCTGATGGGTGCTTTACCTTCTTTGTCCAAGAGAGGTCGCTGATGTGGATAAGACCGTCAACACCTTCTTCAACTTCAACGAATACACCGAAGTTGGTGAAGTTGCGAACCTTGGCTGTGTGCTTGCTGCCAACAGGATACTTCTCTTCAATCTTCTCCCATGGGTCTTCTTTGAGCTGCTTCACTCCGAGTGACATCTTACGCTCCTCGCGATCGAGTGTGAGGATGACAGCGTCCACTTCGTCGCCTACCTTCATGAACTCCTGTGCAGAGTGGAGGTGTGCGCTCCAAGACATCTCAGAAACGTGGATAAGACCTTCTACGCCAGGTGCAATCTCAATGAATGCGCCGTAGTCTGCCATCACAACAACCTTACCATGTACCTTGTCGCCTACCTTGAGGTTAGGATCGAGGGCATCCCATGGGTGTGGAGTGAGTTGCTTCAGACCGAGGGCAATGCGCTTTTTCTCGTCGTCGAAGTCGATGATTACCACATTGAGTTTCTGGTCGAGTTGTACAATTTCCTTTGGATCGCTCACGCGGCCCCAAGAAAGGTCTGTGATATGGATGAGACCGTCAACACCACCGAGGTCGATGAATACACCGTAGTTGGTGATGTTCTTGACTGTACCTTCAAGAATCTGACCCTTCTCGAGTTTGGAGATGATTTCCTTCTTCTGCTGTTCAAGTTCAGCCTCGATGAGAGCCTTGTGGCTAACAACCACGTTGCGGAATTCTTGATTGATTTTCACAATCTTGAACTCCATGGTCTTGCCAACGAATGTATCGTAGTCGCGGATTGGTTTCACGTCGATTTGAGAACCAGGAAGGAATGCCTCTGTGCCAAACACATCGACAATCATACCACCCTTTGTGCGGCACTTCACGAAGCCCTGTACGATTTCGTCGTTCTCCAGTGCTGCGTTTACGCGCTCCCAAGAACGAGCCTGGCGAGCTCTCTTGTGAGAAAGCACCAACTGACCCTTCTTGTCTTCTTGATTCTCAATATAAACCTCAACGGTGTCACCCACCTTGAGGTCGGGAGCATAACGGAACTCGCTACGTGCGATAACGCCCTCGCTCTTGTAGCCGATGTTGACAACTACCTCGCGGTCGTTGATGGCAGTGACGGTGCCGTCCACCACCTCGTTGTCGTTCACGTTGTTAAGTGTGCCTTCGTAGGCAGCTTTCTGAGCGGCTTTGTCAGCTGCGCTCACGCCATCGTTCTCGAATGCTTCCCAATCGAAACCTTCCAGCGGTTTAATGTCTTTAGTTTCCATAAATAATAAAAGTAGTTTGTTTTAATTAATAAAGTTAGACATTATGTTGATAAAATCTAATTTCATGTCAAAGGGCTTTAATCCCAAAACGGCTGCAAAGATACGAATAAGTGAGCACATAACCAAAAAAAAAGATTTTTTTGTTGATTTTGTCGGACGAAAATACTTTCGAAGTGGTCAAAGTTGATGATTTTCTGTTTGATATCTAAGAAAAGAGATGCTTTTTCCGCAAGTTGCGATTTCTTGAATTTGCTGGGTGTCTTTTCCGTCAGTTTCATGAAAGTGCGGCGGAAGGTGGAGATGCTGTTGAAGCCGCTTTCGTAGGCGGTATGCTCCAAAGTGAGTTCTGGGTGCTCCTTCATGAGCGACAGGCTCGTATGCCCGATGGGTTGGGCTGCATGTCTTCATCGATTGTGGTGATGGAAGATTGTGGCAAAGCCCACTTTTCGTCTGGGGCATTTCCAAAGCCTCAAAAACGACATGCCCCACGTCGGTCGGGCGACGTGGGGCACGTCGGTTTTTGGGGTGTTATAATACTTCTCCGAGCACGGGCCAATCATCCTTGTCAAAATGCATCTTGCGAAGGAAGATTTTGGCTTGTCCGTTGCGTTCTTTCTCGTAGGCATGGGAGAGGAAGTACCATTGTCCGTCAAACTGATAGGCGGAGTTGTGTCCTACTCCGAAAAACTCGCTGTTGGGACCGATGAGGGTGTCGCCTCCGCCTTTTTCCATAGGTCGTCCCTTCTTGTCAACATAGGGTCCTGTGACCTTCTTGCTTCTGCCTACAACGGTGCGGTAGGTGCTGCGCTCTCCGCGGCAGCAGTAGTCGAAACTGACGAAAAGGTAGTAGTATTTGCCGTGGCGAATGATGAAAGGTGCTTCGACAGCATTGTCGCCCGCTTCGATTGTGTCGTTGCCTTCGATGGTGTAGTGTGCGATGTTGTCAATTTCGGCGAGGGTGACTTTTCTGCCCACACGCCTTGAGATGGTCTTGGGTTTGCCTATAGGGGTTTTGAAGTCTTTCTTCAATTGGACGAGTTGAATTCCGTCCCAGAAGGACCCGAAGGTAAGCCAGGGGGTGCCTTTCTCATCGACAATGAGGTTGGGGTCGATGGCGTTGTAGGCATCCTTGTGCTGGTGAGATACGATGACACACCCTTGGTCTTCCCATTTGTAGTCGGGCGAGGTTGGGTCGAGGGTCTTGTTTGTGGCAAGCCCGATGGCTGAACCGTTCTTGCCGAAGGTTGAGCAGGAGTAGTACATGAGCCATTTCCCGTCATGTTTGCTTATGTCTGGTGCCCAGGTGTGCCCGCGGTAACCTCGTACAGAGCCGGTTGCCCATTGGGGTATGGGGGATAGCACGGACTTTTCGGGTTGCCAACTCTTCATGTCGGCTGACGAGATGCAGCCGATGCCCATGCCTGTGGAGAAGATGTAGTAGCGTCCGTCTTCGCCCCGTGCCATGACGGGGTCGTGCACGTCGGGGTGTTCGGTGTCGAAGTGAAAACGAGGACGTCGTTGTGTCTGTTCTCCCTCTTGTGCTGCCGTCTGAATGGTAAGCGCAGCAAACAGAATTATCAGTAAATGTTTCATTTTGTTAGTTGTTGTAAATTAATAGGTTAATAAATAATAATGAATATTTTGTGGCAGTTTAGGCTTTGCGAAGAACTATTACAGCCCAGTTGTTTTTTTTGACGGTCTTAATAGTGAATAGTTTATTCAGAGTTGCCACTTCTTGCATGTCGGGGACATCGTCGACAAAGAACCCCGAGATGATGAGGGTGCCACCAGGCATGAGGTGTTGTACGTAGATAGGCATGTCGGTGGTGAGAATGTTCTTGTGGATGTTGGCAACGATGGTGTCGAACATTCCTTCGATGGCGGAAGCGTCACCGAGCAATACTAACACATTATTTATATTATTAAGCGAGAAATTTTCGAGAGCATTCGTCACGCTGAACTCGTCGATGTCGATGGCTACCACCTCTTTTGCCCCTTGTTTTGCCATGGCGATGCCAAGCACACCCGTGCCGGTGCCCATGTCAAGCACTCGTTGAGAGGTGAAGTCTTCTTTCAGTAAAAGTGAGGTGAGTTGGTAAGTCGTGTCGTGGGAACCTGAGCCAAATGCCATGCGTGGGTTGAGGCGGATGCCGAACTCACGTTCGAGAATGGGGTCGAAACTGTTTTGCTCCCATTCGGCATTCCAGTCTTGGTCCTCCAACTGGTGGAGGGTATAGGTGAAAGTGGCTTCGGGAATGGCTATGGTGCCGAGTGTGGCACGGAAGTCCTTTTCGTCGAAATTGTCTTGGAGAATGTATGCCTTGATGCCCGTGTCTGTCATTTCGAAGGAATCGAAGCCTGCTTCGTTGAGTATGGCGGTGAGGATGTCACAGGTCGCTTCGGAGTAGGGGGTGGCAATGATGTCAGCGTAGAGGTAGCGCATGGTGAGTCTTTGGGAGTTAGTCTTTTTCCTTGATGGTCATGTCCATGAGGTCCTGGTAATCTCCCCTGAACACATTGATGTCGACGTCGCCTTTGATGCCGTCAACCTTGCCTACATCAGTATGTTGCCAGAATGCCCATTCACCCTTGTATTCGAGCGAATCAACATAATAGTGGGCTATCCAGTAGGGGTAACGGTCAAACTCGGGTGTGTTGAGGTAGGAGGTGCGGAACTTGTAACCTGTATAGAGAATGGGGGTGACCCCGTAATGTTTTTCCACTATGTTCATCCAACTGAGCACTTCTCGTTGCAATTGTGCGGTGCTGTGACCGCCTGTTTCCTCTACATCGAGCACGGGAGGCAGGTCGTGTTCTTCGAGTTGCACCATTTTGCAGAAGAACTTGGCTTGTGCCTTGCCCGAGGATGAGGGGCTGAAATAGTGGTAGGCGCCACGTACGATGTCGTTCTTTTTGGCGTTGTGGAAGTTTTGGTTGAAGTTCTCGTCCCATATGTCTGTACCCTCGGTGGCTTTCACGAAAATGAACGATACGGGGGTGCTTTGTATTTGCGCATTGCGCAGTTTGTTCCAGTCAATGTCGCCTTGATAGTGAGAGATGTCCAATCCGCGCACTTTCCCATCGGGATAGGTTACATTGCCGTAGAGGGCTTTCCATCGGAATGAGTAGGGACCTACGAAAGTGTTGTAGAAGAAGGCTATGTATGCCACTACGATAATGCCCAACGCGATCCATAAGACATAAGAAGGCACACGGCGAAGTGGGTTTCGTCGTGTGCCTTTCTTCTTGCGTTTTGTTGTCTTGCGTTTAGTTGGCATTTATTTTGCCTTTTCCAACAGAAGAGTCTTTGTAGGCTGGTCGCAAACCTCTGTTGGTCCCCAGTACTGAATAGGACCAGGATAAACGTATGCAGTTTCCTTTGCCCACTCGTCGCGATGTGCAGCAAAATACTTGAATGGAGCACCGTCCAATTCAACAAGTGCTTTGCGGATGACAGGCTTCATCTTGCCATTGCGCTTTTCGAGGTTCATCATCATGGTGATTGGCACACCACCGGCAATCCACTCGGCAGCAGGTGCTGTGGTATTCTTGATGATTGACATATAGCCAGTCTTGCCATTGGCGATGAGGCGAGATGCATTGTAACCGAGTGAGTAGCAGTAGTCCGCATCGTAGTTAGATGGGGCAGCGCAACGTCCTTCGTAGCCGAAGAAGTGGTGCTGAGTTCCGAACTTGCCTACATACTTGTCCTGATGCTTCCAAATGGCCAATTTGTCTGCCACCATGCGCGAGAGCAACTTCTCAGTCTCGATGAGTGATACCTGCACGTTGCCGTGTGGGTCGCGGTCGAGTGCCAACTGGGCGGCTACGTCAGATGGAAGTGATTTGAAGACGTTAAGGTTCTCTTTGGAGAGGTGGCGCTTCACGAACTCAATCTGTTCGTTGCCGCTGTTGATGCTTTGTGCCTCTGGCAGTGCGAGCACGTCGTTCAGTTCGGCAATGAGTTTCTTAATGGCTGGAATGAACTCGATGATACCTTCCGGGATAACGACGGTACCAAAGTTGTTGCCTTCCTCTGCACGCTTAGCCACAGCATTGGCAATGTAGGTGACCACATCGTCGAGTGACATGGCTTTAGCCTCCACTTCTTCAGAGATGAGGCAGATGTTTGGTTGGCACTGGAGTGCACACTCAAGGGCAATATGAGAGGCAGAACGTCCCATCACCTTGATAAAATGCCAATATTTACGCGCTGAGTTACAGTCGCGCTGAATGTTACCAATCAGTTCGGAATAAGTCTTGCAGGCAGTGTCAAAGCCAAAGGATGTTTCAATCTGCTCATTCTTCAGGTCACCGTCGATAGTCTTAGGACAACCAATAACCTGAACACCATACTTCTTGGCTGCATAATACTCTGCAAGCACACAAGCATTTGTGTTGGAATCGTCGCCGCCGATGATGACAAGTGCCTTGATGTTCAGTTCGCGAAGAATCTGAATGCCTTTCTCAAACTGGTCAACCTCTTCCAGTTTGGTGCGGCCTGAACCGATGATGTCGAAACCACCCGTATTGCGGTACTTGTCCATGATGTCAGCAGTGATTTCCATATAGTTATGGTCAACGAGGCCACCAGGACCCAAAATAAAACCATAGAGTTTGTTGGCAGGATTGAGAGATTTTACACCGTCGAAAAGACCGGAAATCACGTTGTGGCCGCCAGGAGCCTGGCCGCCAGAAAGGATAATACCTACATTGAATGGAGGCAGTTCTACGGGTTCGCCCGCTTCGAATGTGATTACAGGCATACCGTAAGTGTTAGGGAAGAGTTCCTTGATTTCAGCCTGATTGCCTACAGACTGAGTCGCTGCACCTTCAACGGCCTTAACTGGTCCTTGAAGTGCCTTGGGAAGTTTGGGCTGATAAGCCGCGCGCGCTTTCTGAAGATTTGAAATTGCCATTGTTTTATAATTTAGTTATTATGGAATGTTTTTAGTTATTTCTGGAGAGATTCTCGAGCCGCTTCAATATAGCAAAGTGCTTCCTTGCACTTGTTGGTCACATATTGCCAATCACCTTCCTTCACTTTGTCGCTTGGGAACAGTTTTGAGCCCATGCCTACACAATAGACACCAGCCTTGAACCATGCGGTGAGATTTTCCTCTGTGGGAGCCACACCGCCTGTGACCATGATTTTTGACCATGGCATAGGAGCCTTGAGGTTTTTCACCATGGCTGGTCCATATACATCGCCAGGAAAGAGTTTGGTGAGGTCACAACCGAGTTCCTGTGCTGCACCTACTTCGCTGACCGAACCACAGCCTGGGCAGTAGGGGATGAGGCGACGGTTGCAGACAGGGGCAATCTCTGGGTTGAAGAGGGGACCAACAATAAAACAGGCACCTAACTGTATGTATAGTGCTGCTGTTGGAGCATCCACAACAGAACCGACACCAAGTGCCAACTCTGGACATTCTGTGGCTGCAAACTTCACGCACTCGGCAAACACTTCATGTGCAAAGTCGCCACGGTTGGTGAACTCAAAGGCACGAACGCCTCCATCGTAGCAAGCCTTGATGACTTTCTTTGCTACTTCTGCATCTTTGTGGTAGAAAACTGGCACCATGCCTGTTTTACCGATTTTGGCCATCACCGCCAATTTGTCAAATTTTGCCATAATTCTTGGATTTGAAGGATTGAAAATTGAAGATTTGAAGTCTGTCAAGTGGCTTGTCGCTTGTTCATGGAAACTCCAATTATTTCAATTCTTCAACTTTTCTGTTTTTTTATCGTTGTACACGACCATTGGCATTGCCGCCAGCCAGTGCTTCTACTTCTTCGATGGATACATGATTGAAATCTCCGGGGATTGTGTGCTTCAAGGCTGATGCTGCCACTGCAAACTCCAACGCCTCTCCTTGTGTGGGCTTCGTGAGCAAGCCGTGAATGAGACCGCCCGAGAAAGAATCGCCACCACCAACACGGTCAATGATGGGGTTGATGTCGTAACGCTTGCTTTGGTAGAATTCCTTGCCATCATAAATGAGGGCTTTCCAACCGTTGTGGGTGGCAGAGAAACTTTCACGAAGTGTTGACACTACATATTTGAAACCAAACTCTTTTGCCATGGCTTTGAAGATGCCTTCATAGCCTGCTGCGTCAGTTACACCAGCTTCTACATCAGCATCGGGTTTGAAACCAAGGCAGAGTTCTGCATCTTCCTCATTGCCGATGCATACATCCACATATTGCATGAGTGGGCGCATGATGGAAATAGCTTTTTCGCTGGTCCAAAGTTTCTTGCGGAAATTGAGGTCGCACGATACAGTTACACCATGCTTTTTTGCTGCGATGCAAGCCTGCCGTAGGCATTCTGCCGAGGCATCGCTGATGGCTGGGGTGATGCCTGACCAATGGAACCAGTCGGCACCTTTAAAAATCTTGTCAAAATCAAAATCCTCCGGTTTTGCCTCTGCAATGGAAGAGTTGGCACGGTCATAAATGACTTTCGAAGGACGCATGCTTGCTCCTGTTTCTGCATAATAGAGACCAATGCGGTTGCCGCCACGGGCAATGAAGTCTGTGTTAACCCCAAATTTACGGAGAGCATTGACTGCAATCTGACCGATTTCATGTTTAGGCAGTTTGCTCACAAACACACTTTCATGTCCGAAGTTGGCTAGGCTGATGCCTACATTTGCCTCGCCTCCGCCAGGTATGATGTTGAATTTTTCTGCTTGAACAAAACGGTAGTTTCCTTCTGGAGAAAGGCGAAGCATAATCTCGCCCATTGTTACGATTTTTGCCATATTATTGTTGAAGTATTTTGTTAAATCTGTTCTTTATTATGATGGTCTGCTTTCATTTAGCGTGCAAATTTAATGCTTTTTTACGAGAAAACCGTTGTTTGTTTAGCAAAAAATCTTTGTAAGATGAAATTTTGTTCCATTATAAATTTTTATATGATTAAAAAGCGTTAACTTTGCACCGTTTTCCCGATGTCGTTCTATCGGTCGGGGGGACTATCGGGATTCAAAAAGTATTGATAAGGTAAAGAATTATGGAAATTACGTCCAAGATTCGTATTAAGGATATCGCGGAGAGAGCTGGGGTGTCGGTAGGCACAGTTGACCGCATCATTCATGGACGCGGCAATGTTTCGCCTATCAGCATGGAACGGGTGCAGAAAGTATTGGATGAAATAAATTACACCCCTAATCATTATGCATCGGCACTTGCTTCACACAGTGTACACCAGTTTGCGGCTATTTTGCCTATGCATGAAGTTGATAGTTATTGGGCGCGTGTGGAAAATGGACTTACAGATGGAGTGAGGCGCTTCAATGATTTCAAGATTTCCTTCAAGATTTTCCGATACGACCCCTTCAATACTGAATCCTTTAAGATTGAATGTCAGAGCCTTTTGGAGTCCAATCCCGATACTGTCATCATTGGTCCTATCTTCAACTATAACATCATGGCGAAGTTTACAACTCAATTGGATGAACGCGAGATACCTTATGCCTTGCTTGACTCCAATTGGCCAGAGTTCAATCACCGCATCTTCTATGGTCAGGACTCCTTGCAGAGTGGTGCTTTCTCTGGACGTATCATGTCGCTTGCAGCTGACTCGAAAACCACCAAGATGGCACTCTTCAAGGTGTTGGGAGAAGGGCGTGTTGCCAGCCGTCAGCAGATGAACCGCGAAGTGGGATTCCGTAAATATATGGAGGAACACAATCCAAACATTGAGATTATGGACGTGAACCTTTATGTGTATGATAAACAGGGAATGCGGGAGATTATGCGTGATTTCTTTACGGAGAATCCTGACATAAGGCATGCTTTGTGCTTCAACTCCTCTATCCATATCATTGCAGACTTCTTGCGTACAGAGATGCCCCGACATCCCCATGTCACACTGTTGGGCTATGATGCTGTTGATGCCAATGTGGAGTGCATCAAGAATGGCTCTGCGGATTTCCTTATTGCACAGCACCCTCAATCGCAGGGACTAGATTGCTTCCGTTCGATGTTTAATACTTGCGTGCTCAAAATGAATCTGCCTCGTGATCATTACATGGCCATAGAATTGTTGACGAAGGAGAATATCGACTTTTATAAGGATTAGTTGAACACAATCCAATCAATAGATAGACAATCAATATAGTATACAAACTAAAAACAAATAAATTCTAACCTATTACCTTATGAAGAAATCTTTAATTTACCCTCTCATGGGAGGATGCTTCTCCCTATTGGGCCTTGTGTGTTCACAGCCAATGTCGGCACAGAAGAATCAAATGCCACTTGTCTTTTCAGTAGAAAATACAGGGGCAAAGTTTGCAGAACCCAAATATGGCACAGCTGACCAGATGCCAGATGTTGCCACGCTTCCCAATCCATTTGTCTTTGTTGGTAGCAAAAAGGAGGCAAAGAACTTGGCGCAGTGGCAACAGCGTCGCTCGGAAATCGCCAACCAGATTCAGCACTATGAGATAGGTAAGAAACCCACCGTGTCGATGGATGACATTGATGCACGCATGTCGGGCGACACCCTTATCGTAGATGTTCATGTAAACGGACAGGTGTTGACCCTCTCCACTCCCATCTTCTATCCAAAAGAAGGTTCGGCACCTTATCCTCTTATTATTGGTGCCAGCAACAACGCTCTGCCACGCAAGTTGTTCACCGACCGCAACATAGCCATGATGGTCTTCTACGAGCGTCAGGTCAACAGCTACTCCCAAATGGGGCGTGGTGCAGGAGGTGGACGAGGCAACTATGCCTTTGACAAGCTTTATCCCGATTTGAAGGAAAATGGGGCATATAGCGAATGGGCTTGGGGGTTCAGCCGCTTGCTTGACGGATTGCAGAAATTAGGTCCCGAAGTGACCAAGATTGACATGAAGCATATCGGTGTGACAGGTTGCTCTTATGCAGGTAAGATGGCACTTTTCTGTGGCGCTTTTGACGAGCGTGTCGCCCTCACCATTGCACAGGAACCAGGTGGCGGTGGCGCAGCATCATGGCGTGTCTCACGCACATTGGGTAATGTGGAAAACCTTGACAAGACAGATTACAACTGGTTCAAGGAGAGTTTGAAAGAGAACTTCGGCGAAGAAAAAGTGAACAGACTTCCTCATGACCGTCACGAGCTCGTAGCCATGTGTTGTCCACGTGCCGTGTTGTTGCTGGGCAATCCTGATTACGAATGGCTTGCTGACCCATCCATGTATGTATCTGCCAACGCAGCCATCAAGGTGTGGGAGCGCTTTGGCATTGCCGACCGCATTGGCTATTCCATTGTTGCTGGTCATGGTCATTGTCAACTTCCAGAGGTGCAGTATCCTGAAGTTGAAGCCTTCATTGACAAGTTCCTTTTGGGTAAAGATGCTAACACGACAGTGCGCATTGCTCCAGATGATTATTCGACTCGTTACGATTATCGTTCGTGGATACCTTGGGCTAAGTAAAATGGACAATAAAAAGAGGAGAATGCATAATCGCATTTTCCTCTTTTTATATTTATGAATTTATTCGTCCTCGTCGGGAATGTCATCAATATTGTCGATGTCTTCGATTTGGATATTGTTCTCGTCGGGTTCTTCGTCTTCGTCCATGTCTTCTTCGTCATCGCCGTCAAGTTTTTTCAGTTCTTCGTCATTCATGTCTTCCTCTTCTACATCCTCCTCTTCCATCATGTCTTCTTCATTGTCTTCGTAGTCGTCATCCTCTTCGTCTCTGTGTTTGCGGCGGCGACGGCGACCATCCTCTTCATCGTCAATGCTATAGTCGATGTGTACCTTTTCCACTTTTGGCTTCGGCTTCATGAAGATGCCTTCAATCCATGTGCCACGTTCAATTTCCAAAACTTCGTAGCCGTCGTCCTTTCGGCGATCGATGATTCCACCTTCTTTTCGCATGGTCATTTCAGGCATGATGGTACAATCAACAAAGAATGCAGACTCGATAATGTCTTGAATGGCGAGTGGAAGCCCCTTCCAGCCTGTGCCCATGTTGTGTGCAATGAGTTCAAGAACTTCCCATGCTTCCAGATGCTGGATGTTTTCCAATGTCAAGTCTGTCACTTTCTTGATAGGGTGTTTACGGATGGCAACAGCGTTGTTGCCGTCAGCATCGGGGGTGGAATAGACTTCATACCCCATTTTTTCCAGTTGATTCACCTTGTCAACATCATCTCTCTTGAGATATTGAAGGTCAAACACCGTTTTAACGATGTTCATGTAATGTCTTTCGTTTTCCGAGAAATCCTCTTTCTTTTTCCTAGCGTTGATAATCATTTGACTCAGCTCACTCGGAGTCACAGTCCAAATGTTACTTTTGTCCAAGTCATCAAGCGATAGTTTCGTCTTTTGCTTCATTGTGTTAATTTGATAATGTGTAAATTTGTTGAGGGGAAAATTTGTCTGCAAAGGTAGTGAAAAAAAACAGGATTGGGGATTTAGAAGTTGGGAATTATTACTTTTTCGATAAAAAAATATTTTTATTAGCAAAAAAACACATGTTCTTCCTTCCTAATTCCCAACTTTTTTCTACCTTTGCCATAATTTAGAATCAAGAAATAGGATACACAAAATTGTATATGTCTCAAAAAGTGATTTTTTTTAAGGTTTTTGTCTGCCATTCCATTTTTAGTCGAGTGATGGCTGTTTCTTTATTGTGCTGTTATTCATTAATGCTTGTGGCTCAGGATGCAGATGAAGTATCGTTGGCTGATGCTCAAACAAAGGGCATCATTTCATATGTGCAGCATGTGATGGGATTCAATAGAGCAGTCCCGCAAGAAAAAGTCTATATGCATTTTGACAACACTGGCTACTTCGAAGGTGAAACGATATGGTTTAAAGCCTATGTAACTCGTGCTGATAATGGGCGACCGACTGATTTGAGCAAGGTTCTATATGTGGAATTGCTGAATCCGAGTGGTGACTTGATAAAGACCCAGAAATATTATATTGACGAGCAAGGGCAAACTCATGGCGATATAAAAGTAGATTCACTTTTCGGGACTGGTTTTTATGAAGTGAGGGCCTACACGCGTTACATGACAAATTGGGGTGTAAATGCTGTGTTCTCGAGGGTGTTTCCCGTGTTCAAAAAACCAGTGGAAGAGGGCAACTATGAAGATCTGACAATTGACACACGCTTATATCAGGAACGTAATCCGAACAACCGTGACCAACAGGATTCGCTTTACATGAAAGCAGTGAAGGAGGGCATTTATTCGAACAATACGGCAAAGACTGTCAGTGTGCAGTTCTACCCGGAAGGTGGAGACATGGTGCAGGGAAAAAAATGTCATGTGGCAATGTTAGCGGTGACGGATGATGGCAGACCTTATCAGGGGCAAGCCTTTGTGGTTAATCAACAAGGGGAAGTTTTGGCGTCTGTACAGACCGACACATTGGGTCGTGGAGAGTTCACGGTCGTCCCTGATGCTTCTGGATTGGCCATGAAGATGATGAATGCGCGTGGCAAGGAACAGCAGTTTAATCTTCCCACAGCCCGCCGTGAAGGATGCACTGTTACCCTGGATGTGATTAGCGACGAGATGCTTGCCACTTTGCAGTGTACAGATGGTGTGTGTGGCGAACTGATTGGCTATGTACTAATGAATAATGGTAATATCTATTTTTGTGATACCCTGGTGGCTTCACCGCTCATGGAATTAGAACTGAATCGTGGAGGAATGAAAGAGGGTGTAAATCAGATGACTGTTTTTAATAGTGATGGTCAAATATTGGCAGACCGTCTATTCTTTATCTGCCCCCAATCTTCAGATGCAGATACTATTGTGTTTAAAGCGGAGTCGCCATGGCTGAAACCATGTGGTAAGGTGACGCTGAATGCTAAAACTTTGCCGAATGCGACATTCTCTTTCTCTGCTATGGATGCAGGGACGATGACCAACGAAAAGCAGGGTAATTTGAAAACCTGGATGTTGCTGAGTTCAGAAGTGAGAGGATACATCGATCATGTGGATTATTACTTTGAGTCGGACGACCAAGAGCATCGCAGGGCTGCTGATATGCTGATGCTTACGCAGGGATGGCGGCGCTACAATTGGGATGAAATGGCAGGCATCACTCCGAGGGATAAGATGCAGCCCGTGGAAGACAAATTCTATGTGTTTGGTCAGTTGAGCGAGTATCGCAAGCGCAATCCTGTAAATGATGTGAATATGCAGGTGATTCTCTATAACAAGCAAGGACAAAGTTTGATTGGAAATACCAAGACTGACAAAGATGGCAACTATGTGTTTGGACTTCCGTTCTTAAATGGTGAATGGAAAATGTTTTTCTATACAACAGTCAAGGACAAAAAAAAGACCTATCGTGTGGGAGTTGATAGGCAGATTTCACCAACGCCACGCTACATCACTCCTGCGGAGGCTAGTTTGAAGTTGCCCACAGGAGCAAACATGTTTGTGCATCGCGGAGAAGAGTCTGTGCCTGATGAGGAAGAGTTTATTCCCATCACTCGGAAAAACATCTTGTTGCAAAACGTTACGGTCAAAGCAAAACGTTACTTTACGAACGATGATTTTAAGTTTAAGAATGAGGATTATGCTCGCAGATGGGCTTCCATTTATTATGACATAGATCGTGAACTCGATAACATTCGCGACAGAGGAGAAGCGGAGCCCACCATCTTTGAGTTTTTGGCAAAGAAGAATGCGATGTTTAACAATCCCGAATGTGTTGATTTGCCGAGTGTGACAGGTGACACGACTTCTACGTGGACAGAATGGGATGGGCACATGTCATATGGGTCTCAGCCGATAGAATGGATTGTAGATAATGGTGACACGATGAATCAAGGTGCTATTACGTCAGATAAGGGTGCTTCGGGCGATACGTTCTTCCCGATTTGGTTGGATGAAATTAAAAGTGTCTATATTGCTCCATACGACCCCGACCAGGATAGTCGTGATGCGGCTAATGGAATGGACGATAGAAGCAACTACGTGAAGATTTATCTCTATTTGCATCATCGGTTTTCAACCGAAAGTAATAAAGGCCTTCGTCGCACGTATTTCCAAGGCTTCAATGAGGTTTCGACCTTCCAAATGGAGGACTACAATGTCATCCCTCCAATGGCAGACTTTCGACGCACCATCTATTGGGCGCCAGATATAAAAGCCGATGCAGAGGGTAAGGCAAAGATAGAATTTTTCAATAACTCCACCTGTGAAGAGATGTATATTAGTGCAGAAGGTATGACACCAACAGGTCAGTTTGTTGTGAAAGATTAGGCTCAAGAGGGGTGGACCTTGCTCTTTTTTTGAAGAAAAAGTTCACCCTTTTCATTCTTAATTGCTAATAAAGTATAAAAAGCATTCTAAATTTTCATTTATTACAGATTTTTTGTGTAACTTTGTAAAAACTTTTGGAGTTAGTCCTGTGGCGTTCTCATAAATTTTTATTGATTCAAGTTTTAATTTTAATACTAACTATATACGTGAGATTGAAAATGCTTTCCCTCAAGTTTCGAATTCTTTATTTGAGTATGTCTGTTTGTGCAGGGATGCTATTGTCGTGTGGAGATCATTCTGGTCATGCAGATAAAGAATGCATGGTTCGGAATCAACAATTGGACTCTCTTGTGCAGAGCCGGTTGAATGTGAGTCCAGAGGTTGCTCTTGCAAGCATTGATAGTTTGGACAGCATCGGGCAGATGCCCCCATCTCTTGTCTGTT
The DNA here is from genome assembly GCA_900316975.1 of uncultured Prevotellaceae bacterium. Taxonomy (GTDB): domain Bacteria; phylum Bacteroidota; class Bacteroidia; order Bacteroidales; family Bacteroidaceae; genus Minthosoma. The sequence continues at coordinate 36,210 of ONFA01000013.1, forward strand.
ACTATCGTGGTAATGTGTACAATCAGATGGAACAGAAAGCCACGGCTGAATTGTATTTCAAAAAGGCATTGGAGGGGGATGCATTACAAAAGGAGAGCATGTTGCTTTTCTATAAGGCGAGCGACTATCTCTCATCCATCCTTGCTAATCGTGGCGATCATGCAGAAGCATTGAATGTAGCCACAAGGTGTTATGAAATTTCACGACAGGATATAACTCCAGAAGGTCAGCGTTGGACGGCTGTTATCTTGCATGCAATGGGCTATTTCCAGACTCAACTGGGTATGAACGAAGAGGCTGAAAAGAATTTCAGCATGGCGTATATGGCTCTTTCGCAGATGGTGGCAGCGGACAGTTGCTATGACAATTTGCTCACCTATGCTCGTGTCTCATACAATATTCTTGATGCATACACAACGACGTCACAGTATGGCAAGGCTTTGGAGTGGGTGCCGTCAGCAGAAAAGGCTGTAGAACGTCTTGTGAAGAATCCCCAATGCTCAGAGCAGAACAAGGTGATGTATCTGGGAGGTGTAGCCATTCATAAGGCGTTAGTGATGCTGAAGCAGGGTGCGGATTCATCGGCAGAGGAATCCTATCGGAAAGCACGGGATTTAGGACATTTCAACAATGCATATGGAATCATGGATCAGTCCTACTTCCTCCGACAAGCAGGACGATGGGACGAATTGGCAGATTTGATGCCGAAGGTGGATTCATTGGCAAAAGTATGGAATGTTCCATTATGCCTTCTCTATGTGCGGGAATATATGGCGCCCCAGTTCAATGCTTACATGAAATCGGGCAGGAAGGAACAAGCGCAGGAGGTGGCCGAACGGATGGCTGCATCCATCGATTCAGTGATGTCTTATGAGGTCAATCATAAGATGAAGGAGATAGCTGTCATCACAGAACGAAAAGATGCGAATCTGGCATTGGTGAAGCAGGAACTCATGGAAGCTTATCGGTGGGTAAAGATTTTAGGTATAATGCTCTCACTGCTGATATTGGCGATTCTTGCCTATTCTGTCTATTGCTTTGTTCAAAAGAAAAAGGAAAAGTCAAACACAATATAATTATTATGAAAGAATTAGCATTAAAGTATGGCTGCAATCCCAATCAGAAGCCATCACGCGTCTATATGGAGGAGGGCGAACTCCCTATCGAAGTGCTCAACGGTCGCCCTGGTTACATCAATTTGCTTGATGCCTTCAATAGTTGGCAACTTGTCAAAGAACTGAAAGCCGCCACAGGTATGCCATCGGCTGCATCGTTCAAACACGTGAGTCCTGCGGGTGCCGCAGTGGGTGCTCCACTCAGTGACACGTTGAGGAAAGTTTATTTTGTCGATGATGTGAAGATTCCACTCACTCCCATAGCAACAGCATATGCTCGTGCTCGTGGTGCTGACCGCATGTCTTCCTTTGGTGACTTCATTGCATTGTCCGACACTTGCGATGAGGCTGTAGCTACCCTTATCAAGCGCGAAGTGAGCGATGGCATCATTGCTCCCGACTATACCCCTGAGGCATTGGCTATTCTCAAGGCAAAGCGCAACGGCACCTATTGTGTCATCAAAATGGATCCAAACTACACACCGGCACCCATTGAGCGCAAGCAGGTGTTTGGCATCACCTTTGAACAAGGACGCAACGAGATTGACCTTACGGGTGACGACCTCTTCGCCAACATCCCGACTGATAACAAGAACATTCCAGCTGATGCTAAGCGCGACCTCAAAATTGCGCTCATCACCCTCAAATACACACAGTCAAACTCTGTATGTTATGTGAAGGACGGTCAAGCCATCGGTATTGGTGCAGGTCAGCAGAGCCGTATTCATTGTACGCGTTTGGCCGGAAACAAGGCCGACATCTGGTGGCTCCGTCAGTGCCCCAAAGTGTTGTCACTTCCTTTCAAGAACGACATCCGTCGTGCCGACCGTGACAACACTATCGATGTGTATATAGGTGATGAATATGAAGATGTGCTTCGTGAAGGCACATGGCAAAATTTCTTTACAGAGAAGCCTGAGCCACTTACAGCTGAAGAAAAGAAGGCTTGGCTCTCACAGAACACCAACGTCTGCCTTGGCTCAGATGCGTTCTTCCCCTTTGGCGACAACATCGAGCGTGCTCACAAGAGTGGTGTTCAGTACATTGCTCAGGCTGGTGGCTCCGTGCGTGACGACAATGTCATAGAGACCTGCAACAAATATGGCATTGCAATGGCGTTCACAGGTATTCGCCTTTTCCACCATTAATTATATAGACCATTTAGCCAATTACAATTTGCCATTTAGTTACGCGAACAGGATGGCGATGCATAAGGGCTGAATGATTAAATTGTAAATGTGAGATGGCTTCAGACAACGAAATTCAATATGCCATCATGAATGGCATCAACTTCGGCAAAGCCAAGAGCGAGAAAAAAGAAGACCCTAACAAGGTGAAGACCAAGGCTCGCAAAAAAGGCTATCAGACGGGAGCGCACAAGTCTGGCGCAGCCAAGCATAAGGCAGAAATTCGCCAACGTGTGAAAAGCCGCCCCACTCAACGCAAAGGATAGATGAAAGAGCGTTGGTGCATTCTTATTGTGTTACTGCTCAGCTTCACTGCTTGCAACTCGGATAAAGCACGCAACGAAGATGGGCAGTCTCCGTATGCACACAAGGTCTCCCAAGGTAATCCACACTTTGACTTACCTGACATTCAGCAGAACGGTGAACTTATCGTTCTCACTCTTTATGGTCCGGAAAGTTATTTCGAGTTTCGGGGGGAAGACTTCGGACTTCAGTTCATGATAGCCCGTCAATATGCCAAGAGCATCGGTACCAGTATTCGGGTGGATGTGTCTCGCAATATGAAAGATTTGGTGACGAAATTGCAGAATGGGGAGGGCGACTTTGTGGCATTCCAAATTGATAAGGTCGATTCATTGTCTTCCCTGTTAGATTATGTCGGAGAAAAGGAATTGTTCACATTCATGGACAGTCTTTCCCGACAGCGTAAGGATGACTCGCTTCGCCCACGGCCACGGGCTGCGTGGGCGGTTCGAAAAGACTCGCCGCTCTTATCCGCCTCTCTTTCACAGTGGATGACAACTCACCAGAAAGAATTCTTCGACTATACCACCATTCGTGTCAAGTCGGGTCGAGGACGCACCTACACACCACGTCGGAATGTCGCTTCGCCTATCCTCAATGCTTCGCGGGGTGAGATTTCTCCCTACGACCCTATCTTCAAGCAGCAAGCCATAAAGTGTGGTTGGGATTGGCGTTTGCTTGCGGCACAATCCTATCAGGAGTCATCTTTCGACCCACAAGCCATTTCTTATATGGGTGCTATGGGCTTAATGCAACTCATGCCTGGTACCGCACGAGAAGTGGGTGTGTCACAAGCTAATGTGTTCGACCCGCAGAGCAACGTGGCTGGTGGTGTTCGCTACATCAATCGTCTCAACACTCACTATTCCTTCATTGCTGATGCCGATGAACGCATCAACTTCATCCTTGCTGCCTATAATGCTGGAGCAGGTCATGTGGATGATGCCCGAGCTTTAGCGAAGAAATACGGTAAGAACCCCAATGTTTGGTTAGGCAATGTTGATGCTTTCGTGCTGAAGATGAGCGAAGCCGTCTACTATAACCAGCCCGAAGTTAAACATGGTTATTTCCGTGGTAGCGAGACCTACGATTACGTCAACAGCATTCGTACTCGTTGGAACGAGTACAAGACGAAAATTAAACGCTGATTGTCCTCTCTAACTCATCTTTAATAGGCGTAGCCCTCGGGTACGGTATGCCGTACCCGAGGGCTACGTAATTTTGTACCCGAGGGGTACATTTTAGATTGAACCGTGTTTTCTGTCACTCGTCCATCAACTTTCTGTAGCGGATGCGCTTGGGTTCTTCCAGCCCCAGGCGTTTGGCCTTGTTGGCCTCGTAGTCGGTGTAGGAACCCTCGAAGTAGAACACCTCGCCGTTGCCCTCGAAGGCGAGGATGTGGGTGCAGATGCGGTCGAGGAACCAGCGGTCGTGGCTGATGACGACGGCACAGCCGGCAAAAGCCTCAAGACCCTCCTCCAAGGCACGGAGCGTGTTCACATCAATGTCGTTGGTCGGCTCGTCGAGCAACAGCACATTACCCTCCTGCTTCAGGGCGAGAGCCAGTTGCAGACGGTTTCTTTCGCCGCCAGAGAGCACACCGCACTTCTTCTCTTGGTCGGCACCACTGAAGTTGAACTTGCTCAGATAGGCCCTGACGTTCACGTCCTTGCCTCCCATGCGGATAGTCTCGTTGCCGCCGCTCACCGCCTGATAGACCGTTTTGTCGGGGTTGATGTCCTTGTGCTGCTGGTCCACATAGGCAAGTTTGACCGTTTCGCCCACCTCAAACGTGCCGGCATCGGCCGTGTCGAGACCCATGATGAGGCGGAAGAGCGTGGTTTTGCCCACACCATTAGGACCAATGACCCCCACGATGCCGTTGGGCGGCAGGTTGAAGTTAAGGTCGGTATAGAGTACTTTTTCGCCAAAAGACTTCGCCACATGCTGAGCCTCAATGACCTTGTTGCCCAGACGTGGGCCGTTGGGAATGAAGATTTCCAGTTTCTCCTCCTTCTCCTTCTGCTCCTCGTTCAGCATGCGGTCGTAAGAGTTCAGACGCGCCTTTCCCTTCGCCTGTCGTGCCTTCGGAGCCATGCGCACCCATTCCAACTCGCGTTCCAGCGCCTTGCGCCGTTTCGAGGCAGTCTTCTCCTCCTGCTCCATGCGTTTGCTCTTCTGTTCCAGCCACGAAGAGTAGTTGCCCTTCCAGGGGATGCCCTCGCCACGGTCGAGTTCGAGAATCCACTCCGACACATCGTCAAGGAAATAGCGGTCGTGGGTGACTGCAATGACCGTGCCCTCATACTGCTGCAAGTGCTGCTCCAGCCAGTCGATGTTCTCCGCATCGAGGTGGTTGGTCGGCTCGTCGAGCAGCAGCACATCAGGTTTCTGCAGCAAGAGTCGGCACAAGGCCACACGGCGACGCTCGCCGCCCGAAAGGTTCTTGACAGACCAGTCGGCCGGGGGACAGCGCAAGGCATCCATGGCGCGCTCCAGTTTCGAGTCCATGTTCCAGGCATCGGTAGCATCGATAATGTCTTGCAGTTCAGCCTGACGAGTCATGAGTTTCTCCATCTTGTCAGGGTCTTCGTAGTATTCAGGCAGTCCGAATTTCTCGTTAATTTGGTCATACTCAGCCAGCGCATCATACACCTGTTGCACACCCTCCATCACATTCTCCTTCACCGTCTTCTCCTCGTCCAGGGGCGGGTCCTGCGGCAGGTAGCCCACCGAGTAGCCCGGAGCCCACACCACTTGACCCTGATACTGCTGGTCGATGCCCGCAATAATCTTCATCAGCGTCGATTTGCCCGCACCGTTCAGACCCACGATTCCAATCTTGGCACCGTAGAAGAAGGAGAGGTAGATGTTCTTGAGCACTTGCTTCTGATTCTGCTGAATGGTCTTGCTCACTCCGACCATCGAGAAAATCACTTTCTTGTCGTCAACTGTAGGCATAAAGTCTGTTCATTGTTTAGTTTTTGCAAAGGTACGAAATAAAAGTGATACAGTTACAAAAATACGTTGGGATTTTAAGAATGAAAAAAGGCAAAGTGAAATTCTCGGTTGTCCCTAATACGAAGTTTAGTGAATCTTTCAATGTAATGATGCACATGCTTTTCCGCTTTCTCATACTTTATTGTTTTAAGTGTAGCATATTTTTCAAATGGTAAAGGCAACGCAGTTGTGTCAAGTGTCTTCAATCGCACTTCAACATCTGTTGTTTTACCGATTTTTATCCAATCCTCTCTAAAACTGGGATTCGTAAAGATATAAACATATCCGTATTGATTCTTCTTTGCCATATTATTGTTTCTTTTCTCGATTTTCGCAAAGTCTTTGTCTTTAGGTTTTGTGTTGTAAAGTTACGATTAAGCGAGTAAGAAAGCAAATCTTATTAGAGTTTTTTTGAGTATGAGTCAATGGATTGGGTATAAAAAGGGGGGCAGATCAAAATTTCCACTTCAACTACCTCTTAATCGACATCGTCGATGTCAATCTGTCGATGTCGACGATGTCGGCAAACCGATGTCGTCGATGTCGATTTGGGGGTAACGAAGAAGACTCTTTTGCCCCCCCTTTTATTCCAGGTCGCAGAGCCAGTCGGCGCTGCTGGCATCGGTGGGCATGCGCCAGTCGCCACGGGGTGAGAGGCTGACTGAGCCGACCTTGGGGCCGTCGGGCAGACAACTCCGCTTGAACTGCTGGGTGAAGAAGCGGCGGCAGAAGGTGCGGAGCCACTTCTGGATGGTCTCTTCGGTGTAGGTGCCAACTTCCATGCCGAGTTCGGTACTTTCGTTGTAGGTCTGTCTGATGAAGGCTTGCTCGGCCAGATAGAGAATCTTGGCAGGACGGAAGCCGAGGCGCAGGAAGTGATAGAGAAAGAAGTCGTGGAGTTCGTAGGGACCTACGAGGTCTTCGGTCTTTTGTGTGATGTTGCCGTTTTCATCGGCAGGGATGAGCTCGGGCGAAATCGGGGTTTCGATGATGTCGAGCAGGGTTGTTTTCGATGCCTCATCCACACTGGTGAGGGCAACCCACTTGACGAGGTGCTTGACCAGTGTCTTGGGAATGGAGCAGTTGACGCCATAATTGGACATGTGGTCGGCATTGTAGGTGCACCATCCGAGGGCCAGTTCGGAGAGGTCGCCTGTGCCGACGACGAAGCCGTTGCATTGGTTGGCTACATCCATGAGAATCTGGGTACGCTCTCGGGCTTGACTGTTCTCATAAGTCACATCGTGGTTGTCGGGGTCGTGGCCGATGTCTTTGAAATGTTGGATGCAAGCATCTTTGATGCTGATTTCCTTGATGGTGATATCAAGCGATTGCATCAGAGAGATGGCATTTGTGTAGGTACGGTCTGTCGTACCGAAACCAGGCATTGTGATACCGATGACCTCTTTGCGTGGGCGTCGGAGCAAGTCCATCGTCTTGACACATACGAGCAAGGCGAGAGTTGAATCGAGTCCACCGCTGATGCCCACTACGATGCTGCGAGCATTCGTGTGTACAATGCGTTTGGCAAGTGCAGAGGTCTGTATGGAGAAGATTTCTTCACATCGCTCATTAAGTGCCGCGCCACTGGGCACGAAGGGGTGTGGATTGACCCAACGGGTCAGTTCGAAATCGTAAGCGGGATTAACCGTTTGGCATTGGATGTCGGTTCGGTCATTTTTATCGGTCTGTCGGATGTTCTCGCTAAAGGTGGTGTTATGACGGCGTTCATTGAGAAGTCGTTCTGTGTCAATCTCGCTGATGACCATTTGTTCTTCAAGGCAGAAACGTTTGCTACGGGCAATGAGGGCACCGTTTTCGTAGATGAGGGCATTGCCGGCAAATACAACATCTTGGGTGGATTCGCCAAAGCCGCAGGAACTATAGACATAACCAACAATGCAACGTGCGCTCTGTTGGCTGATGAGGGAAAGCAGGTACTGGTTCTTGCCGATAAGTTCATTGGAAGCACTTAGGTTGAAGATGATTTCTGCCCCCTTTAGTGCCAGTTCGCTGCTGGGTGGAACGGGTGCCCACAGGTCTTCACAGATTTCGATGCCGAAACATGTCTTCTGCGTGTGGAAAAGCAGATTGCGTCCGAAGGGAACCATTTGCGCACAGAGGTGAACCTGTGTGTCGTTGGTGGCTGCCGATGGAGCAAACCAACGCTGTTCATAGAACTCTTTATAGTTTGGTAAGTAGGTCTTGGGCACGACACCCAAAATCTTGCCCCCTTGTACCACAATGGCGCAGTTCATGAGTTGAGAACCAACCATGACAGGCATGCCGACAATGGAGATAATCTGCAAGGAGCGGGTGAAGTCAAGTAATTTGTAAAGGCTTTCTTCACACTTCTCGAGCAGAAGTTGTTGCCCGAAAAGGTCTTGACAAGTGTATCCGCTAATGCACAATTCTGGGAATGTGATGATTTCAACACCCTTGCCTTCAGCCTGTATGATGAGGCTTTCGATTTGCTGGATGTTGTACGAACAGTCAGCAACCTTCAATGAAGGGATGGCTGATGCGACTTTTACATAACCGTAATTCATCTTTTTATCTGTAATTTTACAATTTACTATTTACTATTGACTATGATGGTGGCAGGCTTCAAACCTTTGCTTGTCACATTAACAGTGGCAGCACCTCGTTTCCCGTTGTTTTGGATGCCGATGACGAGTTGTCCGTGGAACGCTTTCATCGTGGGCTTCGTGAAGACCTCTGTGCTGGTGGCATCTCCATTGCAGATTCCCTTGAAGTGTGCAGTACCAGTGACACTCACATTGATCGGATTACAAGCGTCGGGCACAAGATTGCCAGCCTTGTCGAGAATGTTGACAGTGATGAAAGTCATGTCCTCGCCATCTGCTTTGAGAGGTTTGATGTCTGCACCGAGGTCACCGGTCAACTGGATTCGAGAGGCTGCCCCTGCAGTTCTGACTGTTTCGGCACCGACTTCTTTGCCATTCTCGTCATACACCACCACTTTGATTTCGCCTGGTTCATATTTCACATTGTTCCAGCGTAGACGGTAGCGGTCAATGGCAGGATCGTTGACATCCAAGATTTTGTCTTCCTTGCCCGAACCTTTCTTCACTTCCGTCTTCTTGGATATCTTGCCCTGTGACTTTCCGTTAACGAAAAGTTCGGCACTGGGGTAATTTGTGTAACAATAGACGGGCGTCACTTCTCCTTCACGACCGGGAAATGTCCAATGGGGCAGAAGATGAATGGTCTTTTCATCTTTGTTCCAACGGGAACGATAGAGGTAATACCTGTCTTTGGGAAGACCTGCAAGGTCGAAGATGCCGAAGTAGGAAGAACGACTGGGCCAATATTCGTCGTATGGTGTGGGCTCGCCCAAATAGTCGAAGCCCGTCCACACAAATTCACCAATCACCCAGGGGAATTCATCTTGAAGGAGCCAGTCTTCTTCAGGGATGTTTGACCACCAGCAGGCTTCCATATCGTAACTGGAGCATTGACCATCATCGTATGCCTTGTTTTCGGTGTGCTGAACAGGGAACTTATATACTCCGCGTGAGGAAATGGTTGATGCTGTTTCGCTGCCCAATATGAATCCGTGACGCAATTTTTCGTATGCTGCATGGTATCTTTGGGTACGGTAGTTGATGCCCGGAATGTCAAGCACTTGCGCAAAGCCGGAGGAGATGGCATTGTCGATGCGGTCCATGCCTGATGTGACGGGACGGGTCTTGTCAAGGCTATGAACGAGGTCCTGCATCTCACGTGTCATGCGGTTACCCTCCTTGGCTCCCTGTTCTGAAATCTCATTGCCGATGGACCACATCACGATGGAAGGGTGGAGACGATGGGCAAGGACAAGGTTCTGGAGATCGCGTCGCCACCAATCCTTGTAAAAGCGACTATAGCCGCACATGTCGAAACTCTCAGCCATCACCATCATGCCGAGTGAGTCATAGACTTCCATCTGCATCTGTGAGGGTATGTTGTGAGAGGTACGGATGGCGTCACATCCCATACTCTTCAGCAGTTCCACCTGACGAATGAGGGCGGCCTTGTTGACGGCTGAACCGATCATGCCGAGGTCATGATGCAGGCAGACTCCCTTGATTTTACGAGTTTCTCCATTCAGCATGAAACCACCATCTGCATTCACCTCGATAGTTCTGATACCGTACTTCACGGTCTTTGTGTCGAGCACCTTTCCCTTGCCGCCATCTGCAATGATGCTAACCGTAAGGTCATAAAGCTGTGGGTGTTCTGGTGACCAGCATTTCACATCTTTCAATGTCAGTTCTGCTGTGGCATTGGCACATGCTGGTGCATCGACGTCCACGATGTTCATCTTTATGGCCTTGCCATGTGAATACAAGCGAGTGTACTTAGGGAAAATGGGTTTCACATCAATTGTCTGGCCATGTGTGGAGAAACGTACCACGCAATTTGCGTTGTAGTCACTCTCGATGTCTGCAGAAAGAATGATGGTGGCAGCATTCTCTGCCCATCTCCATTCTTTGGTTTCTACATTCATGCCCCAATCCCGGAAGTGAGACGTTCCCGTCTGAATCAGCGTGACAGGACGGTAGAGACCAGCTCCGGGATACCAGCGGCTGCTTTCTTCTACGTTCTGGAGGTGCACCGCTAATGTGTTGGGCGAACCATCCTTGTTTACAAAAGGCGTGACATCAATATTGAATGGTGTATATCCATATTTCCATTCACCAACTTTCTTTCCATTCACATACACGACCGGTTCTGCCATCGCTCCGTCGAAGTTGAGAACAACATGCTGACTTTCTTTGTCCACTTTGAAAGTGGTGCGATACCAGCCTTCTCCAATCCAAGGGAGAGCGCCTGAACGTCCTGTTTTCTCTGTAGCTTGCTTCTCGCCATTCTGTTCGATAGCAACAGTCTGTTTGTCTATCTCTTTGTCGAAGGGTCCGTTGATAGCCCAGTCATGAGGGACTTGTACGGTTTGCCAGTTTCTGTCATTGAAACCGACCAATGATGGTGCTATCGTGTTCATAGTGGCATATTTCTCGCCACGCGAGAACTTCCAGCCATCACGCAGCACCGTTTCTGTCCGTTGTGCTGAAACGGTAAGAGCTGTGGCAGTCATTCCTAACCACAGTAGGCTTTTGAGTTTGTTACGATAAATAGTCATATTAGCATAAAATAGGTGTTAGTATTTCTGGTAGATTGTATAGTCTGTAAGTTTTACCCACGAGGGATTATCACTGTAGGTCGTCTGATAGGCGCCCACCTTTAAGGCCTGAGCTTTTACCGTGAGGGGAGAACCTGGCATATTGCTCCATGTCTTGCCGTCTTTGCTGGTTCTGGCGAAGAGTTTGTCACCACGACGTTCAAACTGGATGTGGGTGTCATAGTCATATCCCTTATAGTTGGGGTACTGCGGGCGTCCGCGTTCACTCAGTACAGTAAGCATATTGCCACAATTATAGAGTGGAAATGCTCCTAATTGGTAATAGGTGTTGCCGTCTGCAATGAGAATGCCGCCTTCGTTGTAGCCTTTTACGTTATGGGCAGAAAGTCCTTCCATGTCGGTCACCGTCGTCATTACCACAAAGTCGCCAGCCACCTCTTTATACACATGGCCTCCATTCTCCAGCGGAGCATCGTTAAAGTTTCCCGATTGTGTGGAGAGTGTGAACGCTGCATTCTTTTCAAAGACAGGCTTCATCTCTGGCGAGAGGGCGAACTTGCTGTCGGGGTCAATCTCCTCAAAGTCGTCATCACCAAGGGATGGCGTGTCAAAGCGGTTCCCCAATTGATAGGTATGTTCTATCTCTTCTGCAGGCATTGCTGAAGGCAAGATGGCCAGAGCATTGAGATAGCCCATGAAGTTGTTGGTTCCGGCACCATCTGCACCAATGACGATATGTCCTTCGGGGCGAATCATCAAAAAATTATTCTTTTCCTTCAGAAGCTTCCCGTTCAGATAGACACGTTCCATCCATCCGTCGAAAGTGACGACCCAGAACTGCCATTTGCCTTCACCCTCCTTGATTTCCCTGGGTGCTCCGCTGCTTTCGAAAGAGCCATTGTGGTTGATAAGGCCCGTTGAGGGGTCGGTGCCGAGTCGAAACTCTGTTGTGGCGAGGTCTGCACGAGAAGAGGAGAGTGATGCTACCGTTGATACAGGACCTACCTTTGTGCTGAGCACCCATGCTGCAATCGTATAAGGGGAATTATAGCGGTAGGCTGCAGGAAGCGTCCTCTCGCTGACTAACTGTTGGGTACCATTGAAGAAGAGTCCCCATTTGCCCTCTTTCACACGGGCGTGGATAGGCTTGTTGGCCTTGAAGGTCATGGAGTTGCGGTTGAAGTCTCCTGTGCCAAATTGTACTTCTGTCACGTCGAAGGGTGCTGTTTTCCCTTGGGCCAAGACATCCACATTGAAATTCATAAGAGCAGCGATGTCAGTCCGCTCACTCGGTTCCACATCCTTCTTGTGCATACCCGGATAGCCGTCATTGCTTTCAGCCTTCGTTTCGGGCAAGACAGGAGCTTTTGCCCAAACTTTCACGTTCCAGATGGCAGGCATATGCCCGTTCTTCTGGGTGTCAGTGATGCGGATGCGGATGTATCGTGCCTTCATGGCTCCCCGGTCTATCATCGGAGAGCCTTGTATGGTATTGTCTGTACGGTCTGCATAGCATGTCCAGCTCTGCCCGTCTATCGACGTTTCAATCTTGTACTGATAGAAGAATGTGGCATATTCAAACTGAGTCCACACTTCGTTGAACTTCATCGGTTTCCCAAGGTCAATCTGAATCCATTCGTCATGCTTCTTGCTGTCCCAATTGCAGCGTCTTGCTTTCCATAGGGTAGCGTTGTTGTCATCTACCGCATATTCAGGCTTGAACCAGTCGTCATAATAGGAAGAGGCTGTTACCTTCGCCTTATAGGCAAGGTTTCTGTACTTCGATGTGGTCTTGAATAGATAGACGTTCTGTGCGTTATGTGTTGGGATAACGGGAAGAATGTTTCCCAGTGCATCAAACTTCAGTTCATCAATACACACCTGCCGGTTGAAGCCATGAATGGACTTCGGGTTATTGTGGCGGTGATAGACGATATAATATTTGCCTTCTATCTCAATGATGGAGTGATGACCTGGGCCATGCACCGTTTCATCTTGATTAGTCGTTAGCAGCTCACCTTTGTATTCAAACGGTCCCATGGGGCCAACGTTAGATGTGGCGTACTGTACGCGGTAGGTGTCCGTGTGGCAAGAGCCGGATGAATAGGTGAAGTAATAGATGCCGTCCCTCTTAAACACAAAGGGAGCTTCGAACACATCCTTCAGCTCTGTGTTAGGAATGAGCCGTTTTTCTGTGAAGAATTCATCTGCGGCGATGGGGAAGGGACGGTTCTCGTTCCAACGGCGGGCATCCTTCGCAAGATTGTCAGAGAGAGCGCTCAAGTCGAAATCGCCATCCTTGAGCTTGGTGGCACCGCATCCGAACCCATTGTAGATGCCCCATGTGGTGAAGTAGAGGTATTGGCTCTTGTCATCATCCACAAAGAGTTGTGGGTCGAGGGTGATGACATTGTGGATGTATCGGTCGGGCACCATCACCGCATCTTCTTTTCCGAGAATGTTGTGCCACGGGCCAATTGGAGAATCACTCTCTCCTATGTTGATGTTGCATGGTTCACAATAGTAATAGCGAAACTTCCCATTCGGTTGCTGTACCACATCGGGAGCCCATACCACTTCGGTGGTAGGCCAGTTCATCACGATGTTTTTCCAGTTGACAAAGTCCTTGCTCACCCACACTTGGGCGGGGCCGTATCCGTTGCCTGTTCCGTCGGTGGTGGCATATAAGTAGTAGGTGTCGCCAAACTTCCTGATGGTAGGGTCGGCGAAATAACCTGGAATGAAGGGATTGGCATTTCCTGGTTCATTCCAAGCAGTGCCTGCTACGGGCGATGGTGTGTACTCTCTCTGTCGCTGCTGGGCTGATGCGATGGTCGCAGCCATCAGCAGTAGCGGTAAAACTAGTCTTTTCATCAATTTTTCCATATATGCTAATCTGAATAAAAACTCTCAACCCCAAACTCTCAACTCTCAACCCTTAACTCTTACCCCTCACCCTCAACCCTCAACCCTTCGTCTTATCGGCGTATGCCCCTCTCGTTCAGTGCCTTCGTGTAGCGGGCAGCGTTACGCAGATGCTCTCCATAGGAGACGGCATAGTTGTGAGTGCCCGAAAAGTCTTCTTTTGCACACATATAGATGTAGTCGTTCTTGTCGTGGTTCAGTACCGCATCAATGCCTGCAATGCTGGGCACACGAATAGGCCCTGGAGGTAAACCTAAGTTGCGGTAGGTGTTGTAAGGAGACTCAACTTTCAAATGTTCGTGCAACACTCTTCGGATGGAAAAGTCACCTACAGCAAAAATGACAGTCGGATCGCTTTGCAATGCCATTGGTTTACGCATACGGTTCATGTAGAGTGCTGCAATGGTGGGCTTTTCGCCGTCGTCAGCGGTTTCGCTATCCACGATGGAAGCCAGTGTGATGACCTTCTCCTTCGTCATCTCCTCGCCGGCATATAGGCTCACTTCTTGTAGCTTGTTCATACGTTCCTCATTCCAGAATGCAGCGTTCTCCTTTTGCATACGTTCCATCAGTTTGGGAATACTTACGTCCCAGTACACTTCGTATGTGTTGGGGATGAACAGACCTGGCAATGTCTCCTTCGTGTAGCCCAAAGCCTTGATGTTTCCCTCATCCTTTAAATATTGCTCAATGCTGGCAGAGTCAAGCATCAGTTGGTTCGCCAATTTCCCTGCCATCGCATCCATTGTTCGGGTGGAGGGGACAACCAACATGATTGGCTTTTCATGGTGATTGCGTATGTCGCGGATGAGGTTGAGCATTGTGTGCTGCGGGCTCACCTCGTAGCGTCCTGTACGGATGCGGTCTTTCAGGTTTAGCAGCCCTGCGAACAGATGAAATACTCTCATGCTTTCTGGGGCTGTCTGACTTTCAATCTTTTGGCTGATGGAATCGACGTTGTCGTCTGCGTCAACATACAAGTAGGTGGTATTCTGGAGTTTGAAACCGCTGTTGTACACCCGCCATGCAACTACCATTATCGCTACTGCAAGACTGCATAATACGCCCCAAATCCATTTGGGCATCCCTTTCTTAGTCATATTTTCTCGTTCTGTTTGTTTACTTAGTTAAATCGTTTGTTTTTTCACCTGTTTGTGGTAAAAATGTCAATCTAAATGCCTTCTTTTAGGCTCCATGTTCCTATTTATTCTTAAATATCTTTGCAAAGATAAGAAATATCTCCCGAAAATTCTTCCCGAATGAGGAAAGTTTTATAACTTTACACAAATTTTCAATCATAAAAAGACGAAAACAATGGAAAATTTCAAGGATTTGGTGCAGAAGCGCCGTAGCATCCGTAAATTTACGGATGAGGAAATCAAGGCCGAGGATTTACAGACGATTCTTCGTGCTGCTTTGATGTCCCCCACCAGCAAGGGCACCCGTGCTTGGCACTTTGTGGTGGTGGATGACAAGAGTTTGCTCGAGAAGATTTCGTTGTGCCGATCGATGGGCAGTCAGTTCATCGCAGGTGCGAAAGTGGCTATCGTTGTGCTAGGTGACCGTGAGGTGACCGACGCATGGTGTGAAGATGCTTCCCTCGCTGCTGTCACCATGCAGTATCAGGCTGCCGATTTGGGACTTGGTTCCTGCTGGTGTCAGGTGCGTAACCGCTTTATGGAGAATGGCGAGCCTTCCGACAACGTGCTCCGTTTCTTGCTCCGATACCCCGAGAACCTAACGGCTGAGTGCATCATTGGCATTGGTTATCCAGCCATCGAACGAAAACCCCAGGACGAGGACAGCTTAAAGTGGGAAAATGTGCATGTGGGACCTTTCCCCGAAGAAAATTGAGGTATTGGAATATTAAAAATTCTTATATGAGAATCGTACTGATAGGAGCAGGTAATCTTGCCACTAATCTGGGAAAAGCATTGTTTCATGCCGGACACGAAATCGTGCAGGTATATAGCCGCACGGAAGCATCTGCTAAAATCTTGGCATCGGTGTTAAAATGCACCTATACAGATACTTTAGAAGATGTTACTTGTAATGCTGATATTTATATTGTTGCAGTAAAAGATTCAGCCCTTTCTGACGTGGCGGAATCGTTGCAAAAAAGGCTTGTCGATAAATTGGTGGTTCACACGGCTGGCAGTATTCCGATGGACGTGTTGCCTTTCAGCCGCAAAGGTGTTTTCTACCCGATGCAGACTTTTTCGAAGGGGAAGGAAGTTGATTTCAGTGTTATACCTTGTTTCGTGGAGGCTGCGACAGAAGGAGATGTCCAATTGTTGAAAAAAGT
This sequence comes from uncultured Prevotellaceae bacterium, assembly GCA_900316975.1. Lineage (GTDB taxonomy): Bacteria > Bacteroidota > Bacteroidia > Bacteroidales > Bacteroidaceae > Minthosoma. Next base: position 52,191 of record ONFA01000013.1, read on the forward strand.
CGGCTTAACCATTTCCGACACAGTCTATGAATTAAACAGCGAGAGCCGTGAGTATCTACATTTGGCAGCAGTTTTTTGTGGCAATTTTGCCAATCATTGTTTCAGTCTGGGTGCCCAGTTGCTGAAGCAACATGGCAACATCCCTTTCAGCGTGATGCTCCCTTTGATAGATGAAACGGCAGCCAAACTCTACACAATGTCACCTTGCGAGGCACAGACGGGGCCTGCTATGCGATGGGACACAAATGTGATGGATAAGCACCTCCAACTCTTGGCTTCAACTCCCGATTGGCAGAAAATCTATAATCTGATGAGTCAGAGCATTCATTGCCTTTCTAACCCATCTTGTTCGCCTAACTCTTCATTCCCTTTAACTTCGTCCAACTCTTGATTAACTATGATTAATTATGATTTAACCCAAATACGAGCCGTTTTCTTTGATGTTGATGGAGTCCTGTCATGCGAGACGATTCCGCAACATCCCAACGGCGATCCCATGCGTACGGTAAACATCAAAGATGGCTATGCCATGCAACATGCTGTAAAGTGTGGTCTTATCCTCGCCATTATTACAGGCGGCAGAACAGAGGCTATACGCATCCGTTACGAGAGTCTTGGATTGAAAGACATCATTCTCGGAGCTGCGGTTAAAATCTCCACTTATCACGAACTGAAGGAGAAATACAACCTCAAGGACGAGGAGATTGCCTATGTGGGCGACGATATCCCAGACTACGAGGTGCTATTGCAGTGTGGATTACCTTGCTGTCCAGCAGATGCAGCCCCTGAAATCAAGACGGTGTGTACTTATATCTCCCATAAGAATGGAGGGCAAGGGTGTGCTCGTGACATTTTGGAACAAATCTTAAAAGCACAAAACAAATGGATGCACAACAGCACAGCCTTCGGTTGGTAGAAGGCTACAGGGTCGTTCTTGCCAGCAATTCTCCTCGCCGCAAGGAACTCTTGGGTGGGTTGGGTATCGACTTCGAAGTCAGAACTCTGCAAGACATTGACGAGAGTTTTCCCGACACTTTGGAGGGAAAGGAAATCCCTTTGTATATCTCGGGAAAGAAGGCTGAGGCATACAAACAGACGATGGCAGACGATGAGATGATAATCACGGCAGACACCATCGTGTATGACAACGGGAAAGTGTTGGGTAAGCCCAAAAATAGGGAAGAGGCGGTGCTGATGTTGCATGAACTCTCTGGCCATGCTCATGAGGTGATAACGGGGGTATCGATTGTCACCAAGAAAAAGACTGTACAGTTTGCCTCTACCTCTCATGTGCATTTTGTGGCTTTGACCGATGCTGAGATAGCCTATTATGTAGATGAATACAAGCCGTTTGACAAAGCTGGAGCCTATGGCATTCAAGAGTGGATTGGCTTTGTGGCTGTTACCCGCATCGAAGGCTCCTATTTCAATGTGATGGGGCTGCCTATCCAACGACTCTATACAGAACTGAAGAAATTTAATAAATCTCCCAATGGAAACCTACATTCATGAACTGGATACAATAGATATTCAGATTCTCCGCATTCTACAAGACAATAGCCGACTGACCACAAAAGAGTTAGCCCAGAAGATTCACTTGTCGGTGACTCCCACTTATGAGCGCCAGCGTCGTTTGGAGCGTATGGGCTACATCAAGGGCTATGTGGCTGTGCTCGATGCTAACAAGATGGAACGAGGATTCATGGTCTTCTGTAATGTGTCCATGAAGCAAATAAACAAGCAGATAGCCAATAATTTCTGCGTGACGGTCGGCACATGGAATGAAGTGACTGAGTGCTACAACATCTCGGGCGATGGCGACTATCTGTTGAAAGTGTGTGTGAGCAGCATGCAGAAATACCAGCAGTTTATCCTCGACAAACTGGGTGATTTCCCATACATCTCACAAGTGCGTTCCTTTTTTGTGATGGACACGCTCAAACTCACTTACGGTTTTCCCATGTAGTGCTGATGATGTCTTTCACATCGTCATAACTCAGGCAGATGGTGTTGGCACCAGAAGCATAAGGTGCAATGTCATACTCGTTGTAGTAAAATTCAATGCTGTCATCGCGTAGGGCAAAGTTGTTGCTGATGAACATGTTACTCATCTCCAAAATGCCCTTCTTGTGCAATTCCTCCATTGAGTGTGCATTCTGATCCTTCATCAGTTTAACAAGAAGTCTCTCCTGCAAAAGGGATTGGTTGAGGGTGGGGAACACTTGGTCGAGCGTGATGAACTCGCCCGTTTGGGCGTTAAACCGTAAGATGGTTGTCTGTTGGCTGGGATGCGCTCCCCCAGTGAAGACCTCCTCCAGCAATCGGTAGTTGATGACATTCTCCATCCCATATTCGGCACGCCCCGTCAGATGTTCATGATAGGCATTGCCGATTTCATCGCTGCGAAAGTCTGCCTTCACATCCTCTATATATTGTTCTACAGCCTCATCGATGCCCAATTGGCTCGATTGCTTCAGTAGCAACTCTATTAAGTGTTCGTTGATAAGGTTGCACACCTTTTCGTTGGCGACATTTTCCGTCTTTAAGAACTGCATGTCCACCTTCACGTCCAGTTCGCGGTTTCCAGCCTCATGCAGTAAACCGAAGTCCACCGAATCTTCTTCCGTTTCCGATTCGATTGGCTTTTCTGTCAGTTGCTCCATTTTCTCGACAGTATAGAACTCAATATTGTTCCAATTTGTGTTTGGATTGCATCCTATGGCAAGGGAGGTGAAAACTGTTCCTAAAAACAAGTAGATGCAATATGTGATATGCCTTTTCATTATCCTTTATTAAAATTCAAGGTGCAAAGGTAACATTTTTCTCTTTCTTTTGAGTGTTATTCCGACAATAATCTCTAATTTTGCCAAGAAAATAACAAAAATAGGTTTATTCATTACATTTCTTCACTTCAATGCAACGCAGAAATTCCTATGCCGACATGGGGTTAGTTGTAGCGACCAGTGTCTTCATCTGCATCCTAGTCAAGTGTTTTCTCTTTGGCATCACTTGGGTCAGCATCTTTTGGATGACGCTTGCCTGTGTCTATTTCTACGTTTCGTGGCGTTATCCGTCGGACAGTAAACTCGTCAAGCATTCCACCACAATTTTCTTCGTTTTGTCCGCCATCGCCATTGCGGGTGTCGCCATGTTTGACAAAAATGCTCGTCCCGTCATGCATGCCTTCGAAGGTACGGGCGACACCATAAAGGATGCTTCGGTGGTGGAGGAAGCACCAATCCCACCTATCTATGAAGTGGAGTCGAGCGATACCCTTATCGAAGACACAACTCAGTGGGAAGAATTGACACTCGACTCCCTGCTTCAAGGTAGCGGCGAGCAGCCTGGTGATGAAGTCAGCGATACTGTCAATAATCTGATATGAAATAACATTATACACATAAATATGTCACTCATCAAATGTCCTGAATGCGGCCATGAAATCAGCGATTTAGCCGCATCATGTCCACAATGTGGATGTCCCGTCGGTCATCAAGTCGGCAACCATTTTGACACACCGCTGTCAGCTGGCGAACCTACATTAGGTCAACCTGCCAAAAACAAGGCAGTGGGCACAATCGTCGTCATTTCACTCCTTATCGTCGCTCTTGCAGGTGTAGCAGCCTGGTACCTTTTCTTCCGAGGCGGCACAGACGAAGACGAACGAACAGTTTATGATCGCATCATGTGCTACGAGAACGAACATCAACTCGACTCTCTCGGAGAAGCCCTCAATGATTACTTCGACACCTACAATTCCGATGCCTTCCACTATTCGCAACTCAAAGAACTCAACGACCGTTTTTTTGCAGAACGTGCCGATTGGCAGGCAGCCGACGGACTCAAATCGCTAGATGCTGTACGTCATTTCCTAGATGTGCATCCTGACGGATTCTACCTCAACGAAGCCAACCTGCAACTCGACTCTCTCTCATACATCGAAGCCCAAGAGGTTAACACCCGAGAAGCCTACGAACACTACATCGAACAATTCTCCCAAGGCAAATATGTCACAGAAGCACGCCGGCAAATTGCAGGACTTGATAATGTGGAACTTTCTATTGATGAGAAAGCCACTGTGCGCGAAGCACTCTCAGTACACTTTGATGCTCTCGGCAACAATGACAAAGGAGCCATATCCATGACACTTGCCAGCGATATTAGTTCCTATATTGGCAAGGCTGATCCAGAACTTGAAGACATCTATGCCTACATGTCAAACATGCATTCATCTGGACGTACTATCATTTTCAATGTCAAAGGCGCTGAAATCACAAAAATTGACATGAACGGCAGAAACATGTATAGTGTTCAGTTCATGCTTGAAGAAGAAATCCTTTCTCGCAACCCGCACGAGACACTCGACACCGAGAGTGGCACACCCGCCGAAGCCGAGAAACCAGCTGGTGAAATCAAGAAATTCAAAGGGGTGGCAGTCCTTAACGAAGGGATGAAAATCACCTCCCTTGTTTTGCGTACAGCATCAACAGAGTAGGGGAGTTCCTCGCAAAAACAAAGAGAGGGGATGTATACCAAAATGTGCATCCCCTCTCTTTGTTGTACTATTTCAATCTCATGTGCTTCAAATTCATGGTGTCCTGTCGTGTTTCAAGCTGTTTGTTTCATTCTTCTACACGGCATCTTCACTAGGGTCGATGTTGAGTCCAGGGTGAAGAGGCTCGGTTTCGAGGTTTTCGGCTTTTTTGACCGTGAAGGAACCGTCGGTTGCTACTTTTAGTTCAAGTGGATATGCCATGTTGTCAGAGGTCTCATCAGGGTCTCCTACAGTAATGATGAAGTAGAAGGCTGAATGGTCGGTGTCACGCTTCATGAAGTTATAATTGACACCTACAAGGGTCGATGTCTTCAAGAATTCGTCAGGCACGTGGTCGCAGAAGTTGCTCTTGTAGAAGGTCTTGCTGAACACTTTGTTGTCATCGCGCCAGATCTTGATGCCGACGCGGCTTTCATGGTATTCAAGTCCTTGTGGATTCATAAGCACGGGCATTGAGTCAACAGGCTCGAAGGTGCAAGAGTAGTTGTAAAGTTTGCCACCTACGGTGATGGTGTCACTTAAGGTGTATTTGCGCAAGGAAATGATACCTGTCTTGGGGTCAACATCTTCTACGATACGTTCTGACACGGGGGCTTGCTTTTCGCCCGTACATGCCATCGCTACGAAAGCGAGCAGGATGGTTGCTGTCTTCAATGTTTTCATCTATTACTTTTTTTTGTTCATTCTGACTGCAAAATTCGTAAAAGAAAGTGATTTGGACAAATGAAATCAGAAAATTTTTGAAGAATGTGGTGATTTTGGTACGGTGTGTGCGAAAAAGGTTGTAACTTTGCAGTACGAAATGGATATTGAATGATGACATGGGACTGATAAAGAAGCAACCGAGAAATTGGCACGTGAGGAGCGGACAGCCGCTGACGGAGATGGACAAGAGGATTTTGTATTTCCAAAACAAGGGACATCTGGTGCCGAAACGCGAATTAATTAAGACTCCAGAACAGATAGAGGGCATCCGCAAGGCGGGAGTGCTCAATACGGGGGTGCTTGACCTTGTGGCAGAGAAGATTCATGAGGGCATGACGACCCTTGAGATTGACCGGTTGGTGTATGACTTTACGACAAAGCATGGGGGCATCCCTGCTCCGCTCAACTATGAGGGGTTCCCGAAGAGTTGCTGCACCAGCATCAATGAGGTGGTGTGTCACGGCATTCCTTCTGAAGAGGATGTGCTGGAGGAGGGCGACATCATCAATGTGGATTGCACTACGATTCTGGATGGCTATTTTGCTGATGCCAGTCGTATGTTCATCATTGGCAAGACCTCTCCTGAGCGTGAACGCTTGGTGCAGGTGGCTAAAGAGTGCATGGAGATTGGTGCTGATGCCTGCAAGCCATACACGTTTGTAGGTGACCAGGCGGCTGCCATCACTAAGCATGCTCACAAGAACGGCTATACGGTGGTGCGTGACCTGTGTGGTCATGGCGTGGGCAACAAGTTTCACGAAGACCCCGACATGGAACATTGGGGCAAGAAAGGCACGGGTATGCTGTTGGTGCCAGGAATGGTGTTCACCATTGAACCGATGATTAACGCGGGTGACTGGAAGGTGTTTGTGGATAGCGATGATGACTGGACGGTGGTGACCGATGACTACAGCGACTCTGCACAGTGGGAACATACCTACCTGATGACGGAGGAAGGACTGGAAATACTGACGTATTAATTCCTCATTCCTAACTCCTCATCCCTAATTCCTTATTCAGAATTATGTATATACTTGCAATAGAAAGTTCGTGCGACGACACAAGTGCGGCTGTGTTGCGTGATGGCATCTTGCTGAGTAATGTAACCGCTTCGCAAGCCGTACACGAAGAATATGGCGGTGTGGTGCCAGAATTGGCATCGAGAGCCCACCAGCAGAACATAGTGCCAGTGGTGGATGCAGCCATAAAACGGGCCGGTATCACTAAGGAAGATCTCAATGCCATCGCCTTTACACGGGGTCCAGGGTTGATGGGAAGCCTTCTGGTGGGTGTCAGCTTTGCCAAGGGCTTTGCTCGGAGTCTGGGCATTCCAATGATTGACGTGAACCACTTGCAGGGGCATGTTTTGGCGCACTTCATTCGTGAGAGCGAAGAAGACCATAATCAGCCGACATTTCCCTATTTGTGCCTTTTGGTCAGTGGCGGAAACAGTCAGATTGTGAAGGTAAACTCGTATAAGGATATGGAGATTTTGGGGCAAACCATCGACGATGCGGCTGGCGAGGCGATTGACAAGTGTTCGAAGGTGATGGGCTTGGGTTACCCAGGCGGTCCTATCATCGACAAACTTGCACGTCAAGGCAATCCCGAAGCGTTCGAATTTGCAAAACCAGACATTGCTGGTTACGACTACAGCTTCTCGGGTCTGAAAACCTCGTTCCTCTACCATCTGCGTGATTGGGTGAAGGAAGACCCTGACTTCGTTGAGCATCACAAGGAGGATTTGGCGGCATCATTGGAGAAGACCATTGTGGATATTCTGATGAAGAAACTGCGTAAGGCTGTGAAGGACACGGGCATCAAGCAGGTGGCTGTGGCAGGTGGCGTGAGTGCTAACAACGGGTTGCGCAATGCTTTCCGCGATCATGCTAAGCGTTATCATTGGAAAATCTTCATTCCTAAATTTTCTTATACGACAGACAATGCGGCAATGATAGGTATTACGGGCTACTTCAAATACCTTGACAAGGACTTTGCCTCCATCGACCTGCCGGCTTATGCAAGAGTTGGAAAATGAAAGAGGTTCGTTATTTCTATGTACCCGATGCAGGTAGCGTGTCAGAACTTCCAGACGAAGAGGCTCAGCACGCCGTTCGTGTCTTGCGCATGCAGATGGGTGATGAGATGATGCTGATGGACGGCATGGGCACCTTCTTTCGTGCTGTTGTGACCGAAGCAACCAAAAAGCGTTGCCTTTACCGCATAGAAGAGATATTACCTCAAGAACGTCAGTGGTTGCCTCATTTGCATTTGGCCATGGCTCCTACAAAGAATATGGACCGGACGGAATGGCTGGCAGAGAAGGCTACGGAAATAGGTTTTGATGAATTGACCTTCTTGAAGTGTCAGTGGTCTGAACGTGTGGTCATCAAGAAAGAGCGAGTGGAGAAGATTCTTGTGTCGGCCATGAAACAGAGCCACAAGGCTTGGATGCCTGTGCTGAACGAGATGATGAACTTCCAGACTTTTTTGCTTAAGATGGAGGAACGGGAAAAAGCAAATGGAACACGGATGCAGAAGTTCATTTGTCATTGTCATGAGGAAGAAGGTTTGGGAGAGAAGGTGATGCTTAAAGATGCCATCAGACGAGGAGAGAATGTGTTGGTGTTGGTCGGTCCTGAAGGCGATTTCTCTATTGACGAGGTGAAACTGGCTGAGGCAAAGGGTTTTCAGAGTGTGACACTTGGAATGAGCCGGTTGCGCACTGAAACAGCAGCTCTGGTGGCTGTACATATTATGAACTTAATCAATCAATAAAGACACAAGATGAAAAAGTTTCAATTCATTTCAGCACTGGTGATGGTTGTGCTGGCATTGTGCTCGTGTACGAACACTGATTATCAGAATGTGATACCTGCCAACGCTTCATTGGTGGTGAAAGTGGACATGAAGTCCATCGCAGAGAAGTCCGACTTTAAGAACTCGAAGTGGATGAAGGAACTGGATGGTTCTCTGGGTGCTGTAGTGAGTGGTAAGGACATGAAGAGCGTGAAAGAATATGTAGCCGACCCGATGAAGATAGGCATAGACTTTAGCATGCCACTCTACTTCTTCATGATGGCCGACGAGACGATGGGTATGACCATGAAGGTGAGTGACGAAGACCATGTGAAGGATTTCCTCTTGTTGCTTAACAAGCAGGGCTTGGCATCTAAACCCCAAGAAAAGGATCATTGGATGTGTGGAACATTAATTGACGACATCTATTATTCCTATGACGGAACCACCTTCCTGATGTTGGCTTCGATGAAGGGGAAAAACACTACCATCAGCCGTATGGCTCGCGAACTGACGGCCTTGAAAGAAAGCGACAGTTTCGTTAGCACAGAGGCTTTCGGCCGTCTGAACGAAGAGGAGAAGGATGTGGTAATGTATGTCATGTCAGCCCAAATGATCGAAAGCCTGAAGATGGCAGGAGGGGTGCTTCCTTCTTCTGTATATAAAGATGTGGAGGCTTTGGCGAGTCTCGATTTTGCTCAAGGCGAGGCAAGAATCATGGGTAAGTTGTTTGCCAAAACAAAGGATGCGCAGCATCTGATAGATGAAGCTAATGCCAACCTGAAGAAGATGAATGGCCGTTATCTTGACAAAGTCTCAGATGATGCTGCTATATGGATAGGGGCAGGTGTGAAAGGAGAGTGGCTACTTGAAAAAATCAAAGAGAACAAAGAACTGAAGACCATGTTGTTTGCCACGGAACGTGCTGTGGATGTGGAGCAGATGCTGAAGGCGATGGATGGAGATGTTTCGTTGGAATTGCCCTTGCTCGATACGGAGAAGGTGGATTACGTGCTCCAGGCTGAGTTAAACAACACCGATTTCCTGGCCGATGTGAATGACTGGAAGCTGAGTCAGAAAGATTATGGCATCGAGATGAAAGAACTGGAGCCGCAGCAATATCAACTCATGCTCGACGGGCAGACTTACCGTTGGGGTGTGCGTGACAAAGATCTTTACTGGGCAACTCCTCGAGCCGTAGAACATGCGGAGAACTCGGCAGATGCCAAACTCAAGGCCTACAGGGAACAAATTGAAGACAGCCGCCTGTTTTTGTTTGTTGACTGGGCCAAACTCGCCAAGGGCTTGAGTCAGTCGTCAAATGTAGCACTTGTCATGCAGATGTGGGACGGCTTCTTCAAAATCGATGCACTCTATTGGAAACTCTCGTCGGTAGAAGAGGGCGTGGTTGTAATAGAATCGAAAAACAAGAATGAAAATTTCTTGAAACAAATACTTCAATGAATAAGATACAACTGATTGATACCCTTCCGAATGTGTTTTTGAGTCGTTCTGATATCATGAGCGACATCTGGCAACAGAAGGTGACGTTCGAGAAAGGCGGACTCTATTTGGTTGAGGCCAATTCGGGCACAGGCAAGTCGTCGTTGTGCAGCTACATCTTTGGCTATCGTCATGACTATCAGGGGCAGATCCTTTTCGATGGCGAAGACATCAGCCAATATGCTGTGGGCAAGTGGACTGAAATCCGCAAACGCCACATTGCCCTCTTGTGGCAAGAACTGCGTCTGTTTCCCGAACTGACGGCATGGGAGAATGTACAAATAAAGAATAAGCTGACGGGCTTCCAGAAGAAAAAGCAAATCGAGGAGTGGTTTGAGATGTTGGGCATTACCGACAAGCAGGATGCTAAAGTGGGGCGGATGTCCTTTGGACAGCAGCAGCGAGTGGCTCTCATTCGTGCCCTATGCCAACCTTTCGATTTCCTTTTCGTCGATGAACCCATCAGTCACCTCGACGACACCAACTCCGAAATCATGGGACGTATCATGACCGCAGAAGCCAAGCGGCAGGGAGCGGGCATCATCGCCACGAGCATAGGTAAACACATGGAACTGCCCTACGAGCAAGTGTTTAAATTATAAATGATTGGGTAGAAGATGAATTTAGTTTGGAAACTTTTAAGGCAGCACATCAGCATCCCGCAATTCGTTGGCTTTTTCTTTGCCAACTTGGTAGGGGTAGCCATCATCCTGTTAGGTGTGCAGTTTTACAACGACTATAAGGCACTCGACAGCGAGGACAGTTTTATGAAGGCTGACTATCTGATTATCAACAAGAAGATTGGTGCATTGTCAGGTTTAACAGGTGCCCAGAGCACCTTCAGTCAGACCGACATTGACAACTTGGCGGCCGAAGATTTTGTGGAGCGCATGGGAGCTTTTACGCCCAGTTCTTTCAATGTGCGCGCCAGGTTCAATGTAGAGGGCTTCGTCAGTTTCTCCACCGAGATGTTCTTCGAGAGCGTCCCCGACGACTTTGTTGATGTGGAGAGCGATGCGTGGCACTATAGGGAGGGCAGCAGTGACATCCCCATCATCCTGCCCAAGAACTACCTCGACCTCTACAATTTCGGTTATGCGCAGGGCAAGGGCTTGCCGAAACTTAGTGAAGGCATTTTGGGTGCGATGAAGTTGCAGATACAAATTGAAGGCAACGGAGGACATGGCGATTTCGATGGCCGCATTGTCGGTTTCTCGTCGCGCCTCAACACCATCCTTGTGCCAGAGCAGTTCATGCAGTGGGCCAATCAGCAATATGCCAACGGCGACGAAGCCAAAGAACCCACACGCCTCATTGTAGAGGTGAATAACCCCACCGATGAGCGCATTACAAGCTACTTGCAAGCGCACGACTATGAAACCGACGAGGACAAGCTCGATGCCTCGAAGACCACCTACATTCTGCGCATCATTGTCAGCATTGTCATGGCGGTAGGCATTGTCATCAGCATCCTTTCCATCTACATCCTGATGCTCAGCGTCTTCCTCTTAGTGCAGAAGAACAGCACCAAACTTGAAAACCTTCTCCTCATCGGCTATTCACCAACCAAGGTGTCTTTCCCCTATCAGGCATTGACCGTGGGACTGAACGCGCTTGTACTCCTTCTTGCTGTGGCAGTCATGTTGGTGGTCAGAAGCATCTATCTGGAGATGTTCCAAAACTTCTTCCCCGACCTCGAAGTGCCAGGCATCTTGCCAACCCTCTGTGTAGGTGTGTTGTTGTTAGTAATGGTGAGCATTTTCAACATCATCGCTGTCTATGGTAAGGTGATGAGCATTTGGAAAAGAAAAGACTAATCTATGCAAGTGATATCCGATTTATATCAACAGTTGACAGGACATGAGCCTCAATGCATTCTTCCTCTGGTAGGTGCAGGCAGCAATCGCCGGTATTTCCGTGTGCAGGACGATGACAAGACGCTCATAGCAGTCATCGGCACCAATCAGGAAGAAAACGAAGCGTTCATTGATTTGTCACAGCGATTCACACAGGGCAACCTGCCTGTTCCTGCTGTGTTGGCAGTGTCAGATGACCACATGGTGTATCTGCAAGAAGACTGTGGCGACCTCTCTCTCTATGCACAGATGGCGCGCCATCGTCAGGAAAGTGGCATCTTCGACAAAGTTGCTCTCGATGCCTTGAAAGCAACCATCCGCGAGTTGCCCCGTTTCCAGTTCTTGCCTATTGTCAGCCACACGGCACAAGAGTTCTTCACCCGTTGCTATCCACAGCAGGAAATGGACAGGACGAGTGTCATGTTCGACCTCAACTACTTCAAGTATTGTTTCCTCAAACTTCGTGGCATCGAGTTCAATGAGTTCAAACTGCAGCAAGACTTCGAACGCTTGGCAGATGACCTCTTGGCAGACCACGAAGACACCTTCCTCTATCGCGATTTCCAATCACGCAACGTCATGCTGAAAGACGGAACACCCTATTTCATCGACTTTCAGGGAGGTCGCCGAGGTCCCATCTATTACGATGTGGCTTCCTTCCTTTGGCAGTCCTCAGCCAAGTTCTCCGACGAGGTTCGTGACTTGCTGATTGATGACTATTTGTCAGCATTGCAACCATACAAATCAGTGTCAAAGCAAGCCTTCATGCAGCGTTTGCATCTCTTCGTCCTTTTCCGCATCCTGCAAGTGCTTGGAGCCTACGGCTACCGAGGGTTGTGGGAAAAGAAGGGATACTTCATCAACAGCATCCCACTCGCCATCCGCAATTTGCAGCAAGAACTTGCCTTGGGCACCAGCAACGCTTATCCCTATCTGGAGGAAGTCGCTCAAACCCTCATCGTTCAAAACGAGCAGGAAGAAAAGAGTAGGGCAGCCGAAGCCGCCAAGAAAGAAAAGGTGGCGACTTATTTGGGTAAAGACTCGACTTATCTTTCCGAAAAGAAAGCCCCTCTCATCGTCCGTGTCTTCTCCTTCTCTTTCAAAAAGGGCATTCCAGCCGACGAATCGGGCAACGGAGGAGGTTACGTCTTCGACTGCCGCAGCACCCACAATCCAGGTCGCTACGACGAATACAAACCCCTCACAGGGCTCGACCAACCCGTCATCGACTTTCTCGAAACCGATGGCGAAATCCTCACCTTTCTCGACAGCGTTTACAAAATCGTCGATTTCCATGTGGCACGTTTCATTGAGCGTGGCTTCACCAATCTGCAAATCTCCTTTGGTTGCACAGGCGGTCGTCACCGTTCCGTCTATTCAGCCCAACACGTGGCAGAACACATCCATCAGAAGTTCGGCGTAGAAGTCCACATCTGCCATCGCGAACAAAACACTACTCAACTCCTAACCCTCAACTCTCAACCCTAAACCCTCAACTCCATGAACGCACTCATCTTTGCAGCCGGTCTCGGCACTCGTCTCAAACCCCTTACCGACACCATGCCTAAAGCAATGGTGCCCATCCACGGCAAGCCTCTCGTGCAAATCCTCATCGAGAAATTGAAAACCATCGGTGTTGACCATATCGTCATCAACGTGCATCATTTTGCCCAGCAAATCATCGACTTCGTCGAAGCCAGCAACCATTTCGGCATCGACATCCAGTTTAGCGACGAAACCGACATGCTCCTCGAAACGGGTGGGGGACTAAAGAAAGCCGCATGCCTCTTTCCCAATGCTGACCCCATTCTCGTTCACAACGTCGATATTCTTTCCAATGCCGACCTTCTCTCCCTCTATAACACCGCCACTGCAACCACCCTCCTCGTGTCTGACCGTAAGACACAGCGCTATCTGCTATTCGACGCCGATGAATGCCTGGTTGGGTGGGTCAACATGGCCACAGGACAAGTGAAGTCCCCCCATCCTGAATTGTTGGAGCATGATGGCGACAGCACCTATTTTCAGCAGCATTCAGCACTAAAGAAGCATGCTTTTGCAGGTATTCAAGTCTTCTTTCCTTCCCTTCTACCATTCATGAACACTTGGCAAGGTAAGTTCTCCATCATCGACTTCTACCTCTCCATCTGTGACAAAGTTCCCATCCATTGTCATTTCGACCCACAACTCCAACTGCTCGATGTGGGCAAACTCGACACGATTGCGAAAGCGGAAGAGTGGTTCCAATAAGAAAAGGAGGCTAAGCATAAAAACTTAGCCTCCCTTTTTTCATACTTCTCTCTTCGTATTCTTTATTTGAATTCAAACAAGTTGATGAAGCCCGTCATCGTGAACACCTGGCGCAACTCGTTGTTGAGCCCCTGGATATACACGTGCTTGCCGCTTGCCTTGGCACTTTTTAGGATGCTGAGGAAGATGCGCAAGCCGCTGGAGGAAATGTATTCCAGTTTGTTGCAGTCGAGGATGATGTCACTCTTCACATTGTCCATGACGGGTTGCACATCCACTTGTACTTGTGAGGAAGCCGACGTGTCAAGACGGCCCTCGAAATAGACAACGTGGTTGTTGTTCTCTTCTTTAATTGTCGTTTTCATAATTACTTCTTTTGTTTAATGATTATTATTGATAAAACTAAATTTTTTTAACCTTAACCCTAACGTTCATTTGTCATTTAGCGCAGCGCCTTCCTCATTCTCAGAGAGAATAAATGAGGTTGACCACGAGCAGGTTGACCGCAAGGATGATGAAGTTCATCCAGATGCCAATCTTCAGGAAGTCAGAGAAACGGTAGCCACCAGGACCATAGACAAGCATATGAGTAGGTGAGCCGATAGGAGTGGCAAAACTGCTCGATACCGCAATCATCAACGAGATGATGAAGGGGAGAGGATTGACACCCATTGACACCGCTGCTTGATAGACAATCGGGTAGAAGATGGCACCAGCGGCAGTGTTGGAGATAAATTCGGTGAGGAATGTGCTGGCAACACACATCATGGTCATCACCAAGAGGGGGTTGTCCCCACAGGCAGACATCATGCCATTTGCCATGGCTTCAGCAATACCCGTCTTCTGAATGGCTGTACCAATGACCACGCTACCTGCAAAAATCATCAGAATGTTCCAGTCGATGGCTTTCATTGCCTGCGTAGGTGTGCAGCAACGGAACACCAACATGGCAAAGGCTGCCAGCATGGCACTTTGCAGAAGTGGCATGATTTCAAGGCTTGACAGTACGATCATTGCCAGCATGATAAGGCTTGAAACCAATGTTTTGCTTCCTATGTTGGAAATTAACGAAGAGGATTCGAAAAATTGCAGTCCTCGTATTATTACAGTATTTTTCGCTCCTCGTGTACTTTCAATCAACAGCGAGTCACCTGCGCGCAACTCGATGTCGCGTGGACTCTTTCTGATTCGTTCCCCCTGTCTTGCCACAGCCACCAATGTGAATTGGTAATCATGCTCCAGCGTTGTTTCCGACAAACGCTTTCCAGCCAATTCACATCCCTGCATGATATAAGCCGTGCGTAATAGGCGTTTCTTGTCAAGTTCGTCCACCGTGAACACAGGGTGATCTGCATTTACCAAACCGTGGCTTTTACGCAAGTTGAGAATTTCTTCCACACGTCCGGCAAATACCAGGCGGTCACCACCCATTAGGTATTCATCGGCAGGTACAGGTGAAATGACTTCGCGGTCGAAGCGTATAATCTCAATCAATTGTCCACCTTCCACTGTATTCAGTTTTGCTTCCTCCACCGTTTCTCCGATATGGCGGCAGTCGGCTGGTATCAGAAGTTCCACAGTGTAATCTTCCGTATGCTCAAATGATTCGTCTGCACTGCGACGTTCTGGCAGTAACTTATGCATTGCCAGCACCGACAACACGCCCACAAACAGACAAGCCAAACCTGGTATCGTTGTTGCAAAGATATTCAAATGCTCTCCTGTGTCTGTAGCGTAAAGTCCCGATATAATCAGGTTAGGAGGAGTTCCGACGAGGGTACACACACCACCAAGACCAGAAGCGTAACTCAATGGTATCAACAGTTTAGAAGGTGCCGTGTGCAGTTTCTTTGCCCATACCTTCACGATGCCTACAAAGAGTGCCACCACCGTTGTGTTGCTCAATATAGAACTGAGTGCTGCAACAGGCAACATCAGTCTGACCACTGCTGCCGAATAGTTCTTCGGTGTTCCCAGCAAGTAGCGGACAATCCATTGCAACACGCCCGTATGCACCAGTCCAGCCAACACAGCAAAAAGCACACCGATGACCACCACAGAGCCCGATGAGAAGCCGCTCAGAGCCTCCTTCGTGTCCAGCACGCCAGTCAGTAGCAGAATGGCGATAACGCCCAAAAATGCAATATCCTCACGCAACTTCGTGAGAAGAAGAGTCGCAAACATACTCAGTACAGTGACGATAGTCACCCAAGCACCAAGATTTAATCCACAAAAAATAATATCTTCCATTTTTATTCTAAACTCTAAACTCTAACCCCTTAACCCTCAACTCTCAACTTTTTCCGCAGTGTCAGGACATTCATGTTGTCCTTGCGCTCATAGTTGATGCTGTCCATGAGTTGTGTGACGAGGTGGATGCCAAGACCGCCGATGGGTCGTTCCTCCGCAGAGAGCGTCGTGTCCACCTCCTTGCGCATAGTCGGGTCAAACGGAATGCCGTTGTCGCTGATGATGAACTTGAGACGTTTGTCGTTTGCGGCAGCCACAATATGAATGTCTCCCGTCGTACCTTCAGGATAGGCATAGTTCATCACGTTCACCACAGCCTCCTCCATCGCAAGATTCATCTGCATGGTGGTGGCAGCATCGAAGTTCACCTTTTCGCATACCAGATCCACAAAGTCCGTGAGTTGCGGCACTTGGCTGACATCGTTGGTCAGTGTGATTTCTTGCTTAAAGCGCAAGTTCTGGTCGGGCCTGATGTAGCGGACGGTCAGCATGGTCAGGTCATCGCTTTGTTCCGCTTCACCAGTGAAGTCCTGCACAGCCTCCACCACACGTTCCGTGATGTCCTGCGAATTAGAAGTGAACGGCACCGCATCAATCATCCGTTCCTCTCCAAACAACTCATGCTCAATGTTTTCAGCCTCAGTGAGTCCATCGGTGTAGAGGAAAATCGTGGTGCCAGGAGTGATGTTCGTCTCTTGCAGCGTGAACTTCCATCCGCCCATGATGCCGATGGGGAGGTTGCTGTCACAAGGGAGGAACGTCTTCTCCTTCACATTCTCCGCCTCGTTGAGCAAGAGCGGAGCGTTATGTCCGGCATTGCAGTAGCGCAACCGTCCTGTAGGTAGGTCGAGCACACCGATGAAGAGAGTGACGAACATATTCAGTTCATTATCCTCAGCCATGCGGTCATTCATCTGCGAAATGATGCGGTTAGGGTGTGGTTCGTGCATCGAGAGGGTGCGGAAGAGCGAACGCGCCACCGCCATGACCAGTGATGCAGGAATACCCTTGCCCGACACGTCGCCGATGCAGAAGAACAGTTTCTCGTCGCGGATGTAGAAGTCGAAGAGGTCACCTCCCACCGCCTTGGCAGGAGTCTGTTGCCCGTATATGTCGATGTCGTCGCGGTCAGGGTAGGGAGGGAATATCTTCGGCAGCATAGCCCGCTGGATGTTGCTGGCAATTCTCAGTTCACTCTCAATGCGCCCTTTCTGCTCGTTCACCTGCTTGAGTTCCTCCATTTGCTGCTCCAGCGAGCGTTGCATGGTGACAAACGAGTTGCGCAGTCTCAGCATTTCGTCTTTCGAACGCACAGGAGGCAGTTTGGCTTGCAAGTTGCCATTTGCCACCTCGTTCACCGCTTGGGTGAATTGGGTGAGGGGTAGGGTGAGGCGGCGAACACCAATCTTCAGAATGAAGGCAAGAATCACCAGCATGACCAGAATGAGTGTTGCCACAAAAAATCCCGCATCGGTGGCACTGCTGAAGAATTCTTTCGCACTGCATACAATCGCCATTGACCAGCCCGTTCGGACAATGGGTTTGTAGAAGATGAACGAATGTCCCAGATGAGGAGAACTGAAACGCTTCATATCCATCTTTCCACCCGTCATCTCCTTTCCTATCTGCGCCAAATCGTCATTCTTTAGTTTTTTCGATGCGTCGAAAACGGTCTCGTTCAGTACTGTTTCCTTGATGGGATGAGCGAGGTAAGTACCATCTCTGGAAAGGATGAAGCAGTAGGACTGCTCATAATATTTCAGTGAATCCATCATGTCTGACAGCCAGTCGAGTGACACGTCGGCAGTCACGATCGCATAGACATTCCCCTCGTTGTCAGTCAGAGGATAACTGTAAGTGGTCATCGTCATCTCACCACCCCCCGTGTCGCAATAAGGCTCACTCCAATGCCCCTTCTTCAGTTTCTTGGGCATCTGATACCACTCCATCGTGTGGTAGTCGTATGTGTCGGTGCCCAATTGCTTGGAGAGGATTTCACCTTTCTCATCCCGATAACTGTAGGGCGAGAAATACTTGCCTTCGTCGGGGAAGTAATTAGGTTCAAAAGCGATGGCAGACCCCACAATCATCGGGTTTATCTCCAGCATCTCACGGGTGATGCGGTACATCTCCTCGTGGGGCGCATTCACATTCTTCTTGATTTCGTTGGTGTGGTTCTTCACTGCTGTCTCCACGGCAATGAACACCTTATTGATGTGCTCTTCAGCATTTTCCAGCGCACTCGTTGCCCTCAACTGCTCCTCACGCAAGATGCCGTCACGCACGAAAAAATTAACGACAAGGGCTGTGGTCAACAAAATAATCGCCGCAGTCAGGATGACCCATATACTGAGACGTGTGGCAAAAGATCTAATACGCCAAAATTTGTGTTTCATCTTCGATTAGAGTCTGTATATTTCTTTGCAAAAGTAGAATTTTTTTTTGAGAAACAAAAGAAAAAAGAGGAATATCTGTAAGTAAATGGGCTTATTTTCCTTGGCGATGCAAAAAGTTTCGCTTTTTTTGCCTAACTTTGCACATCCGTACTCAACTATGGCTTCGTAGGGTTGAGGGTTTCAATTCCTCATTTCTCTCTGCCCTACATAAAATTTGCTATACTTATATTATTTATATATGCAGAAGATCATCATTTTGGATTTTGGTTCGCAGACCACCCAACTCATCGGTCGCCGTGTGCGCGAGTTGAACACGTTTTGCGAAATCATGCCTTACAACAAGTTTCCGCAGAATGACCCCGATGTGATAGGTGTCATCCTGTCGGGTTCGCCCTACAGCGTCTATGAGGAGCGGGCTTTCAAACTCGATTTTGCGCAGATTCGTGGCAAGTATCCCATCCTCGGCATCTGCTATGGTGCCCAACTCATGGCACATACCTTTGGCGGTAAGGTGGAACCCGAAGGTACTCGTGAGTACGGACGTGCCAACCTCGAGTTCATGGAAGAGGGTAATCCGCTCCTAAAAGGATTCGCTCCCAACAGCCAAGTGTGGATGTCGCATGGCGACACCATCACCAAGTTACCCGAAGGCTTTCGCTGCATCGCCTCCACAGCAACTGTCAAGTACGCAGCCTATGCTGCCAACGACGAGAAGATTTGGGGTGTGCAGTATCACCCCGAGGTGTTCCACTCCATCGATGGCACATTGCTCTTGAAGAACTTCGTGGTTGACATCTGTGGTGGCAAGCAAGACTGGTCACCCGCATCGTTCGTTGACCAGACGGTGGCAGAACTCCGTCAGCAAGTGGGTGACGACAAGGTGATTCTCGGACTTTCAGGCGGTGTCGATTCCTCCGTGGCAGCCGTATTGCTCAACCGTGCCATCGGCAAGAACCTCACCTGCATCTTCGTCAACAACGGACTCCTCCGCAAGAATGAGTTCACTGACGTGCTCCGCGATTACGAGTGCCTTGGTCTCAACGTGGTGGGTGTTGATGCCTCCGAAAAGTTCTACCGCGAACTGGCAGGTGTCAGCGAACCCGAGCGCAAGCGAAAGATCATCGGTGCAGGCTTTATCGATGTGTTCGAAGCCGAAGCCAAGAAGATCGAGGGAGCCAAATGGCTGGCACAGGGTACCATCTACCCCGACCGCATTGAGTCGCTCAACATCACGGGCAAGGTCATCAAGTCCCACCACAACGTGGGCGGTCTGCCCGAGAAGATGGGCTTGAAACTCTGCGAACCCCTCAAGTGGCTTTTCAAGGACGAAGTGCGCCGTGTGGGTCGTCAACTCCAGATGCCTGAACACCTCATCACTCGCCATCCCTTCCCGGGTCCTGGCTTGGCTGTCCGCATTCTGGGCGACATCACCCCCGAGAAAGTGCGTGTGCTGCAAGATGCCGACGACATCTTCATCCGTGGCTTGCGCAACTGGAAAGTCAAACTCTCAGGCGAGGAAGCCCGCAAGGTGCTCGCTGCAGGAGTGCCAGCCGACATGAAAGACGGAGAGATAGAAGTGTCCCTCTACGACCAGATTTGGCAGGCAGGAGCCATCCTCCTCTCCGACGTGAAGAGCGTCGGTGTGATGGGCGACGAGCGCACCTACGAGAATCCCGTTGCCCTGCGTGCCGTCACCTCCTCCGATGCCATGACAGCCGACTGGGCAAAACTCCCCTACGAGTTCCTTGCCGAAGTCAGCAACCAGATCATCCGCAATGTGCGTGGCATCAACCGCGTCTGCTACGATGTGTCCTCCAAACCACCAGCAACGATCGAGTGGGAGTGAAAAAATCTCAATCCATACATACGAAGCACCTCCAGCCCATAGGTTTGGTGGTGCTTTTTTGTGTACCAATGGCACGCACCCAACTCTCAGCACCCAACTCTCAGCCCTCAACTCTCACCCCTTAACCCTCACCCCTAACCTCTAAACTCTTAACTCTAAATGGAGTTTGTGTTAAAGGTGTGTGAATTATTTAAGATTTATTCTTAATCGGTGTTAACACTCTGAGGGGATTTGTTAAACTAATTCAAAGAATGGAAAAAATAGGTGGATTTTGTTTTGTCATGATAAGAATTTGTCGTTATTTTGCGCTTGGTTTTGAAAGTGACTTGAGTTTGGATTCACCGAGCGATACGGTTATTTCCATGGCTTCTTTTACTTCAATAAGAGTATTATCCGAAAATGCATAACTAAACTGATATAATAAAGACGAACTATGAAACAAACAACTAAAAGATTTTATGGCGCACTGGTTGGTGTCGCCTTCCTTTCAGGATTGACAGGGGCTTTTGCTTATTCGCTTTCGCAGAAGTCAGTGGACAAGGTTTTGCCTTCTTTCTCTTTCACAGAGCCGAAGAAGGCGCAGGAACCGGCAAGTGGCATGATGCACCTTTCGACTGCATCGGCTCCTGCTGCTCAGCCTGTGGACTTGACGGAGGCTGCTGAGAAGGCTTGCAACGCTGTGGTGTATATCAAGGTGGTGCAGAAGGGGCGTCAGCAGACGATTGAATATCGTGACCCGTTTGAGGATTTCTTTGGAGACTTCTTCGGTCGTGGCGGTGGCGGCACGCAGCGTCGCCAGGTGGAGACTCCGAAGCGTGAGGCGGCTGGTTCGGGTGTGATTATCTCGGATGATGGCTATATCGTGACGAATAACCACGTGGTGGAGGATGCGGATGACATCACCATCACGCTGAATGACAACCGTGAGTTTACGGCTAAGGTGATTGGTACTGATGCTGACACGGATTTGGCTCTGCTGAAGATTGATGCGACGGGGTTGCCTGCCATCGTGATTGGCGATTCGGAACAGTTGAAAGTAGGTGAGTGGGTGCTGGCTGTTGGCAACCCCTTCAACCTGACTTCGACGGTGACGGCGGGCATCGTGTCTGCCAAGGCGCGTGGCATCGGTGCGCACAAGAACGGCATTGAGTCGTTCATCCAGACGGATGCTGCCATCAATGCGGGTAACTCGGGCGGTGCACTGGTGAATACGCGTGGCGAACTGGTGGGCATCAATGCAATGCTGTATTCGCAGACGGGTTCTTTCACGGGGTATGGTTTTGCCATCCCGACGACTATCATGAAGAAGGTGGTGACGGACTTGCAGGCTTACGGTACGGTGCAGCGTGCGATGATTGGTATCAGCGGCATGACTCTGCATGACTATATCGACAGCAAGAAGCGTGACGACGAGAAGTTTGAGGCTGACTTTGGCACGGTGGACGGTGTGTATGTGGCTGAGGTGGTTGATGACGGTGCGGCAGCGGAGGCAGGTCTGAAGAGCGGTGATGTGATTGTTTCGGTGGATGGCAAGAAGGTGACGAAGATGTCGGAACTGCAGGAGGCCACCACGAAGTATCGTCCGGGCGACAAGGCGCAGATTGGTTATATCCGCGACAAGAAGGAGAAAACTGCCACCATCACTTTCCGCAACGCGAAGGGCAGTACCAATGTGGTGAAGGCTCAGAAGGTGGATGCGCTGGGTGCCGAGTTTAAGGCTCTGACCGAGAGTCAGCAGAAGACGCTGCACCTCTCTTATGGTGTGCAGGTGACGAACCTGAAGAGTGGTTACTTGAAGGATGCTGGCGTGCCTGAAGGCTTCATCATTCTGAAGGCGAACAACCAGAACATCAAGTCGGCTGCTGATATGGAATCGGTGTTCAAATCGGCTCAGACAAGCGATGAACAGACGCTTTGGATATGGGGTAAGACTCCAGCCGGAAGGTCTATGTCATTTGCGGTGTACCTCGGCGAATAATTGCCCGAAATGTTAAAAAATGAGGGATTTGAGGATTTTTTTCTTCAAATCCCTTGTTTTTATATTTGGAATGTATTACCTTTGCCTGTAGAAATTCGTGAGCGAACTATTGAAAAGCGCATTGGGCTGCTTTCTTCAGCAAGCGAACGAGGAATGAAAGACAACGGAAGCCGTCTGATTTGGTGAGAGAACTGAACGATATGGACAGCGGACGTTTACATACAGCCGGGGTACAGGATCGATCGGGATACTCATCAAATTATACTTTGAAACCGAGATGATTTTATCGTTCCAATGGCGGGCCACAACCCAGAAGTCGCCATGTCGTCGAGCATGGGGTTTCGGCATCTGGAAACCATTGAGTCGGTGGATTACAAAGGACGGTAAATACTCAAATCTTATCACGTCGGAGTTTCATCACATCTCCTCCCGGCTTTTTATAAAGGGTGGACTTATTGATATAAGCCCACCCTTTACAAGGAAAGTTGCCGGAGTGGTCGATCGGGCCGCACTCGAAATGCGGTGAACGGGTAACTGTTCCGGGGGTTCGAATCCCTCACTTTCCGCAAAAGAGGAACGTCGAAAGGCGTTCCTTTTTTGTCGGAAAGTGAGGGGTTTGAACCCTAGGGTTCGTCATCGCGCAGCGCTTTCGTAGAAAGAATCCCTCACTTTCCGCGAAGAAGGAACGTCGAAAGGCGTTCCTTTTTTTGTCGGCTATAAGGTGATTTTCATTCCGTCTTCTGCCAGAAGGGTGTCGGGAAATATTTGCTGTGCCTCTGCCAGAAGGGGGGCTTCTGACTTGTAGCGTGAAGAGAAATGTCCGAGGATGAGACGCTGTACTTGGGCATCACGGGCTATTTGTGCGGCTTGTGCAGCCGTGCTGTGGAATGTCTTCTGTGCAAGAAGGGCATGCTCTTGCGCGAAGGTGGCTTCGTGGTACAGGCAGGTGATGCCGTGGATGAGTTCAGTGAGTCGGGGGCGGTATGTGGTGTCTGTGCAGTATGCGTAGGAACGGACAGGGTCGGATGGGGTGGTCAGGCGTTCGTTGGGAATGATGGTGCCGTCTTCTGTTGTCCAATCCATGCCTGCCTTGATGTTGTTGATTTGAGAAATGGGTATGTGGTAGAAGTCTATCATGTCGCGGCGGATGTGGCGCGGTGTGGGCTTCTCGCGGAAAAGGTAGCCGCAGCAAGGTACACGATGTGAAAGAGGTAATGTCGAAATGCAGACGGAACGGTCTTCATAGAGGGTTTGGGGGATGGTGGGGTCGATTTCGTGAAGGATGATGTGGTAGGGGGAATCGGCACAGAAGTAGTCGATTTGTGGTTGGAAAATGCGTTGCAGGTCCTTGGGACCATAGATGTGGAGGTCTTGAATGCGCCCGAGAAGTCCGAAGGTGGAGAGCATGCCGATGAGTCCAAAAGTGTGATCGCCATGAAGGTGTGTGAGGAAGATGGCTTGGAGATGGGAGAAGGGGAGACGGGAACGTCGGAGTGCCATCTGGGTGCCCTCTGCACAATCGAGCATGAAGAGTTTCTCACGAATGTTGACGATTTGTGAGGAACTGAGGCGGCGGGGGGTGGGAAGGGCTGCTCCGCAACCTAATATGTTGATTTCGAATTTTTCCATTCAATATGTCTTTTTGGGATGACGCAGACAAAAGGTGAGAAAGTCGCAGTGAGCGCAATTTTGTGTGTCGGCACATTGTTTGAATGTGCCGAGGTCGGGGTCGGCTTCATATGGTGTGAAGATTTCATCAATCTTTTGTGTGAGGAGGTTGGTGAAGTCTTTGTCGTACTGTGACTTGTAGTCGTCGATGGGAGCCTTCTTAGGGTTGTCTGGTGGGGTCAGTTTGATGATGCCAGAGTAGTTGCTGCCATAGTTTTTGGCACAATACATGAGGGCTGGCAGGATGGGGGTGCCGTTATATGGGGAGGTGGGGTCGGCGAGCACCTTGCAATAGTAGAGGGCTTGCATCATGTGGTAGTTGTGGGTGCATTTATCGGGGTCGAAAAGGTCGGCAAGGGTGTTGGCTGAGTGTGGTATGCTGCTGGTCTTGTAATCGACAATGCGGATGCGGTCGCCCAATGGTGAGGAGAGCAGGTCAAGGCGGTCGATGATACCACCCAGTTTGAGGGTTGAGGGTCGGGAGGTTTTGGCAGAGAGTTTGTGGATGATGGCATAGGGTTCTTCTTGGCTGATGATTTGCCAGTAACCACCTTGGTGTTCAAGGTCGGCAGCCATTTGGGCGTCAGCATTGAGTTGGTTGATGATGAATTGTTTGATGACGTGCCGATTGATGAGACCTGTTCCGTTGAGGGGCAATGGCCGGTCGGTCCCGTAGTTAATAGGGATGCCATTGGAATCGTTAGGTGGATAATGGAAGAAGTTGACGGCAAATGCGTTGTTGAGATGTTGGCTGATGAGGTCTTCGTTTTGGGCAAGGGCACGTACCTGGTCGCTACGGAAGGGCTTCTTTTCATAGGGTTGGTAAAGACGGTGCATGGCATCGTGGAAGAGGGTGCCGAACATGGCGTTGTCCACATCGTCAGCCACCTCATTGGTGGGGCGCAATCCTGCTACATAGTTGAGGTAGAACTTGAGGGGACACTTCATGTAAGTGTTGATGGCGGAGGGGGAGAGGATGTGCTCGTCATTGAATCTGTCATGGAGTTGTTGCATCACAGTTGCATCTTTGGGGATGCTGATGGGTTGCGCTGATAGTGTCTCGCTGGGAGTTGTGAAGGTCCTAAGGTCTATTTTTTGTCCAGGGGTGAAGAGGTCGTCTTTTTCGATGAGGGTTTGCAGCATGAAGCGTGACATCTCGCCTTTATTGCCACCTTCGTTGCTGGAGTTGTAGAGTAGGGTGATGCTTTCTGCACGTTGGAAAAGTCGGTAATAGTAGTATGCGTAGAGACTCACTTCTCGTTCGATGGTGGTCATGCCATAGGCCGCACGCAAGGTGTAGGGGATGAGGGACGTGCGCTTATCGCCTTTGGGCATCTGCCCTTCATTGACGGAGAGCATGACGATGTGGCGGAAGTCGAGGTTGCGGGTTTCGAGCAGTCCCATCACTTGAAGTCCGATGGCGGGTTCACCGTGGAACGGCACCGTGGCTTGCCCAATCAACTGCAGGATGAGTCGGGATAGTGTTTCATCGCTGAGCGTCAGTGCCGCATATTTCTCCTGTAGGATGTGGATGCGGTTGACGATGGTGTATGCCACGAAAATGCATTCCTTATAGATTTGCAATGTGTTTTCTTCATTGCCTGATGTCTCTTGATAGCAGTGCCCTACCATCGAGAGAATTTCGGAAAGATAGGTGGTGAGTTCCTTGCCTCTTACGGAGGTGAAGATTTGGCGCATGGTGCTGTTGTCCGCAAAGCGTTCTTTGTTGGGAAATACCACATTTTGAGTGGTGAGTTCGTGCATTTTCTCCTTGCCTGCTTTGCCTAAGAGTTTTTGGATGAATGGATGCTTCAGCACGGCTGCCACATATTTGTATCTCCATGAATCGGATGCGGTGCTGCCATGTACTTGCAACTCAATGAGTGCTTGCATTAATGAATAGATAGGGGTTTCGGTCATCGGATACCCCATTGTCACGTTGATGGCATCCACTTTGCCGATGCTGTGCAGTACGGGTTGCAGAAGGTTTTCATTGCAGAGAATCACTGCAGACTCTCTTAAAAGTTCTGTTGTCTGTTGTTTGTTGGCGTGACTGTTCAGCCATGTATCGATGTATCGTGTCTGGGCATTGTCGGTGGGTGATTGGATGAAGGTGATTTCCTTGGGCTGACGCATGTTGTTGAAGAGGTCTCTCCCCTCAAACTCGTTGCCCAACAGTTTGATGTTCTCCAGAATGAATTGCCCGGCTTCGTACTTGCTGAGCACCGTGGAATGGGAGGAATTCAAAAGGGTGGTTGAGTGATGTGGGCAGGTGTATGCCATGTCATAATCCCAATAAAACTTGGCTTCACGATGTTGCTTAAGATACCGGAACAGTTCCCGTTCGGTCTTGTTGAGTACATTGAAGCCGACCATTACATAGGTTTTTGCCGCGAGTCTTTCGTCCATGCGTCGTCTCGCCTCTTCATCTTTGCTGGTCAATGCTTCAATCACTCTGCGTTTCATCATTCCCTCATACACCATTGGCTCCTCATCAGCTGTGGTGGTCAGCAATGCTTTCTGATAGGTCTCGTAGATATCTGTCAGCCGATTCCACAAAGCCATGAACTTGCTTTTCAGGGGAGTGTCTGTTGTTCGCTGTCCGTTGTCTGTATTGAAAAACATCCCGAAGAACTGCTCTATCGCTTTCCGTTGCTCCTCTTCGAGGAAAGAGAAGTCGGTCTTCTCCTTGAGGTCTGCCATGTTCAGAAACAGACGGGATGGATCCACCATGTTGTTGTCGATGTCTTGAAAGTCGCTGAGCATCATTTCCATCAGTGAATACAACTGGTCGAACGTGTGGGATGGTTGTATTTTTGACTGATAGACTTCCCAGAGCCGCACCACAAGATAGATGGGGTCACCTATGGTGTATTCTGACAAGGATGTGAAGAGTTCGCTGATGGTTGTGTATTCAGGAGTCCACATCGTCTGCCCCTCAGCGTTCTCCCACAGGTACTGATTGAAGAACAATGAGGCACGCTTGTTGGGGAAGATGATGCAGGTGTCCTGAAAGTTTCCTCCCAGTTTCTGATACAGGTCGTCTGCTACAAGTTGAAGGAATGGTATCATGTCCGTGAGAAAACAGGGGTGTTTACATGTTGGGGAACTGAAAGAAGGGGAATCCTCCTCCATTTTGTGGCTTGATTTCCACAGGCTTTTGAATGTGTGGCTCAAAGTCCTTGTCAAAACGGTCTATGTTCTGGTCGAGGAAACTGAGGCGGTCTGCAAGCCATTGCTTGAGTGTCTTGATTTCTTCTTCGTAGGTGCTGACACGATAGGCTGCAAACCATGAAATGGCATCGCCACCTCCCATGCCACCAAAACCGCCTGGCATCATGGGAAATCCTCCTTCAGGCATTTGGAATCCTCCTTCAGGCATTTGGAATCCTCCTTCAGGCATTTGGAATCCAGGCATCATGGGGAACCCTCCAAACCCATTAGGCATTCCTGCATTTTGTTGCTCCTTGTTGTTTTTTTGACTTTCATCCACCAGCAGTTCCGGATACTCCTTGAAGTGTCGTTCTTTTGCGGCAGCCACTAATTTCGCATGGTTGTCAATATAGGTATTGATGGCTTTGTCGCTGAGGACAGTTTTGCGTAGCGATTGGTAGCGTGTCTTGACCGCCTTCCGGAAGGCAGGGTCTTGCAGCAACCGTTGCCAAAGGGCAGGAGTGGGTTGCGTGTTGCCACCTTCAAAGCACCATGCGTCTATTTTATTGGCGTTGCAGAAATTGCAATTGCCATATGCAAGGTTGTAGTCCCACACAGGTCCTGCAAAGAGTTTTCCACCTGTTCCGTCGGCATTCTGCCGTTCTTTGTAGAAATAGGCACTGCGCTTGAAACCGTCGGCATTAAGACTCAATTCGGTGTGGATGAAGTAATCGACAAACGAAGGCACGTCAATATATTTGGCATAGCCTCGCTGTGGGTCGGCAAAGTCATCGGATTGAATGGCTTGCTCTGTTTCGTCAATATATTGCTGGATATAGGCCAATTGCTCTGGTTGCAGATTCTTCTTCTTGGGATAGATGCACGACCACGTGATTTGGCTGGTCATGATGCCCTCACCAATGCCCGGCACTTTCGAGGGGAAAGTGGCGTCGTCCTCATTGTAGGTGTCGATGCGGAGGATGTAGCCTCCCGTCAGTTCCGTTCCCTCTGTGTCAGTCTTTCGGAGTTTGGGAATTTCCACGCGCCCTTCACCCCGTTTGATAGCCTCTGAGAAGATATAGATGCCAAGATATTCTCCATCCATTAGCACCTCAACCATCTGGGTGCGTGGTCCCCAATGTCCCATTTCTCTCCAGAGGTTGAAAGCCAAAGGGTCGCGCACCATAGACACGTCGTTGTAAGGGCACAGCAACACCCAGTCGCTCCCTGCTGGCATGCCCAGCAGGCCCACTTTCAGTTCTTTCCCGTCAGCATCCCGCGTTTCCACAGTGTATTTCTTTTGGTTAAATGCCAGCGAACTGTTTCCACGCAGTTTGATGCCGATAGCACCATCGTAGCCTTCCATTTTCATATGGGCTGTCACTTTTTCCTGTGCATTCAGCGGCGAATCTGTGGTAATGGTGATGACGGGCAGATTGGATTGCAGGTTGTTCATCTTTGTGTGTTCCACCTTAGGAAACATGCTTTCCATATTGAAGTTTCCAAAGTTGAAGCCTCCGAACTGTGCAGTCGCATTTGTTGGCATCAGGAGGGATGCAAAGGTCAATGCAGAAACCACCTTGATGTCTGTTTTGTTTTTTAATTTCATAATGATTCTTTTCATGAATTGATGATTGGTTGTTGAAATAAGATTATACAGGAATGATGATGTCGTCAAGAATGTACCACAGATATGCTTCTACATCGGTATAACCAATTTCAAATAAGAGTCGTTTGTACTCCTCGATTTGTTGTTTGTTTTCAGCCGGTGCTGAGAAGGTGCCGTTTTCCTGTTGTTTCACTGCACCTTGTGCTGTCTTGTAGTCAATGATGACGGCTTTTTTATTTTTGACTACAACTCGGTCGGGACGTTTAGTCGTCATCATCTTTTTTTCGAGAAAAAGGATGGCACGTTCATTGAGTGTTTTCCATTCTGGGGAGAACCATTCCGGATGGGGAATGGTGATTTTTTCAATCATTTGGGTCACAGCCTCTTGTGCTTCTTTTGCATTCAAAATGCTGCCGAAACATCCTTTTGATTCTAAAAGATGGATGGCGTGAGGCACATCGTCAATGGTGTGAATATGCTCAAAAATGCTGTGATACAGATTGCCAAGGCTAATGAGTCGGATACGTTCGGTGTGTTGCTGAGTTTGCAGATTTTCAGAATCTGCCGTGATAAACATGTCAGACTCGTAACTCTGGCGGTATTGTGCTACGGATGGGTAAGATGCGAATGCTACGGGTAATGGTGTGTGTTCGCAGTCGATAACATTCTGTTCTTTTGTGTTATCAGGCATGTCCTTCTTCTGGCTTGGCACAATTGTACCATATTGATAACGCGTGATAATTTCCTCAATTTCTGTCTTTTCCATCTTTGCAGGCATGGCATTGATGAGGAATGATTGTGCATTTTCAATCGTCGCAATCGCGTCCTCTAATTCGGCATTCTCTTTGCCCCTCCCTCGTTTTTCTTGCAACTTGTTGCCTGTCAGTATAATGAGATTATGCTTGGCACGTGTGAAAGCCACATATAGCACATTTATGTTGTCAACAAGTGTGCGCAGTTCTTCCTCACGGCGGTCATCTGCAAAGATGCTGTCATCTTTGGCTTGGTTCACACTGATGGGCAGGAGAGGCATGAGGTCGTAAGGCTCTCTGTCGGGCACACACCACATCACCTCTGTGTCTTTCGGCTTGATAGCCCATGAGCACGACGGGATGATGACGCTATGGAACTCCAGCCCCTTCGACTTGTGCATGGTCATGATGCGTACACCATCGGCAGCACCCCCAGGAATGGTCTTTTCGCCAAGAGACTCGTCCCAAGCCTTCAAGAAAGAGTCAAGATCAGTTAGATTCTCCTGACAGAACTGCTCCACGATGTCGTTAAAGAAAAAGAGATAGGCATCTTGATTGGGAATTTGGTCAAGCCGAAAGATTCGGTAAATGTATTCAATTTGTTCCGTGATGGGGGAGAAACGTATGTCAGCCCGTTCTTTTTCATTGAATGCATCGGGTATGGATGTGGCATGGTGCGTAAGTGTGGCAAGGTGGAGTTTACTGTCTGGTTCAGCCAATACTCTGAGGGCGCAGATGATGATATTGATAGCAGGTGATGCGTCAAGACGGAATGCATCATCCGAGACGACCTTCACCGTCAATATGTCTTGATGTTCGTTAAAGTATTCGCAGATTTGTGGAACTTCTCGGTTTGTTCTTGTTAATATTGTTATATCATTGGGATTCACTTTGTTATCAATTAACTCTTTAATCGATGATTGAATGCGTTGCAAGGTGGCTTCATCATAGTCGGCTGAAATACTTTTGTCCCACACTTCGGGTAGATGATCGGGGTCGATATCGTGATAATCAATATTCTCGATTTTGACAAATCCTGTTTCATCTTCTTTTCTTGCAATTTGTGCGACATCACCGTATGCCATTGATAGGGCAGGGCAATTTTGCTTTAATAAGTTGACGGCATTCTGAAATATCTCATTGTTAAACTCTACCACATGCTTTGCCGAACGAAAGTTGTAGGTGGCAGGAATCTTTCTCATGTGGCTTTTCAGGTCTGAGTCATTTTCAATGTTGTTCAGAATCTGCCAGTCAGAATTTCTGAATCGGTAGATGCTCTGCTTCACATCGCCCACAATAAGACAGGAACCACCCATGGAAAGACTGTTTTGAATGAGTGGCTTGAAATTTTCCCATTGTAGTGTTGAGGTGTCCTGAAACTCATCTATCATAATGTGCTTGATGACCGCTCCTGTTTTCTCGTAGATGAAAGGAATGTCTTGGTTATTAATCACATTGCGCAGAAAATTGGCTGTTTCAGACAAAAGGAAACGGTTTCCTTTTTCGTTCAGCAATTTCACCATCTGGCTGATTTCATTCAGCAGCATCAAAGAGTAGAGATGCTGTCCGATGGCATTGACCGTATGTAGATGACTGACATATTCTTGGTGCTTCTCAAAAGCCTCTGTCAACATCGGCATGAGTACAGTCTCCACTTGTGGCAACAATGCGTCCCGGTTCTTTGAGCTTTTTTTGAACCATTTCCCAGCATCTTCAGTGTATGTTTCGATGGAATCGGAGAAGGTGCCCCTGCTTTTATTGGTGGGTTCTGTGATGTTGTAATCACGCACCTTTTCCATGAACGTGACGATGTTCTTGCTGCCGTCCTCTTCGGTGATGCCTATGTTTTCGTAGGCTTCCAGCATCTTGTAGCCTAACATAATCACTGTCTGCCTCTTTTGTTCCAGATATTGATGAATGAGGGCGCGATACTTATATATCTCGCTGAAATTTGTGATTTTCCTCCTTACTTCCTCACCGTGAATGAGGTATTTCTCCTTAAAGATATTGCGTCCGAATTCTTTTACCGTTTCTTCCACCTGCCATGAGTGATTCTCCTGGATTTTCTCTTCGATGAAATCAATGATGGTACGGAACTCGCTTGATCCTTCTTTCAGATTTTCGATGATTTGGGTAATGGCATCAGACAGCACCTCTGTTTCATCCAGTTCCACCTTCATCTTTGTCGATAGTTCCAATTCGTTCGCTATTTCGTGTACGATTCCTTGGAAAAAAGAGTCGATTGTCTCGATGTGGAAACGGCTGTAATCATGAATGATATTTGACAGTGCCTCTTTTGCTCTCTTGCGTAACATGTCCCGATTCATGTTTTGCAGCACCGAAGGGTATGGTTCTTCCTGATATTGTGGCATTTTCTTTCGTTCTGCCAAATTGGTCAGGATGTTTTCAACATAACCTTCCCCCTCTTGAAGTCCATGCGCAATAGCATACAGCGTGCTCAGAATACGTTGCTTCATCTCTGCTGTCGCCTTGTTGGTGAAGGTGACGGCAAGGATGTTTTGGTACTCCATCGGATTGATTGCCAGTAGCGCAATATATTCCACTGCCAATGTAAAGGTTTTGCCCGAACCTGCCGATGCTTTGTAGATGCTGAGGTTTTTCATCTTTTACATGTGATAATTTCTGTCATTTGAATATCATGTGATTCAGTGGGAATGGTTGGAACGAGTTGAAAGGGGAAGGCAATGCCAATGAGTGGGCAGGTTAGTTGTGGAAGGAGCCGGTCGTAATAGCCTTTTCCGCGTCCAAGTCGGTCGCCTTGTTGTGTGAATGCCATGCCTGGAATGATGGCAAGGTCAATATGGGAATACTCGGTGAAGAGTTTGCCAAGCGACTCTTGGATGCCGTAGGCTAAACCGATGTTCATGGTGTCTTCACCCTCATATACATGGAGGGTGAGGTTGCATCCCACGACAGTCGGGAGCAGGATGGTATAGCCTTGCGCATACAATATGCGAATAAGGTCGTGGGTGTTAACCTCATCTGGAAGAGAGTGATACAGAAGGATGGTCTGGCAATTCTCTTCTTTTGTAATGCGTTCAAGCAATGCACCCTTGATGCTTTGGCTGTATGATTGGAGTTGCTCGGTGGTATGCTGCCTTTTTCTTTCCCGAATTAGTTCTCGAATTTCCTTTTTGGTCATGAAGGGTTGGTTTTGTCTGTCCTGCTTTGAAGAGTTGTATGGCTTTTTCAAGAGTGATGTCGTTGCGGTTGAGGTATTGTATATAGTCGTTCATCTCTAGGATGTTGTAGATGATGCTGCCATAGATAGCTTGCTCAAACAGATGCTGCGACTTGAGTATCATGTTGTTGCGTCGCTGAATGCCTTTGCTGTCAGCATAGCGGATGAAGCGATCCACCAATCCCTGGCGTCGCAGATATTTCTCCAACTCGGCAGCATTGTCGAACGTGGAAAGTTTTTCGCGGTTGTCGTCGGTGTATTCGAAACAATACTGGGCGATGGTGCCTTGGGTGACACATTCTGTATAATAAGGTGTCAGTGCCGTTGTGTCTTCCGCTACAAAATAGTCGGGCATAATGCCGCCACCTCCATAGACAATACGTCCAATGCTGGTCTTGTACTCTTCTCCCGTCTGGTGGATGCTGTCCTGGCTGAAGAATTCTCCACGTTCGTAGCGTGTGATGAGATCCATTTCATATTCTTTAGGTTGTCCTTTCACGTATGGTTTTTGGATGCATCTGCCAGATGGGGTGTAATAGCGTGCGATGGTGAGGTGGATGAGAGAGCCATCTGCAAATTCAACGGGTTGCTGCACCAGTCCCTTTCCGAAGGAACGTCGCCCCACAATGATGCCACGGTCGTTGTCTTGAATGGCCCCGGAGAAGATTTCAGAAGCCGACGCTGTTGTTTCGTCAATGAGTACGATGAGCGGCAGGTCTTGATAGGAGCCTCTTCCATCACTTCTATACTCCTCACGGCGTGAACGTCTTCCTTGTGTGTAAACAATGAGTCGATTTTTAGGCAAGAATTCGTTCACCATCTGGATGGCTGCCGAGAGATAGCCTCCTCCGTTGCCTCGCAAATCAATGACGAGTCCTTTGAATCCTTCCACTTCCAATTCTGCCAACGATGTGAGGAGTTCGGCATAAGTGGTTTCTCCGAAGTTCTTGATTTTGATGTAGCCAAGTTCTTTGTTAATCATGTAGGTGGCATCAACACTCTTGAGAGGGATGTCTCCACGCACTACCGTAAATGAAAGAGGCTTTTTTTGTCCGTGTCGCAACACGCCAATTTTAACCTTGGTTCCCTTTTCCCCTTTCAGGCGGTGGAGAGTCTCTTCGTTTGTAACCACATCCCCTACATAAGTTTCTCCATCTACACTGACAATCTTGTCTCCCGCAAGGATTCCGACCTTTTCAGAAGGTCCTCCTTTGATGATTCCTGTAACCCGTACCGTATCATCTCGAATGACAAACTGTATGCCTACACCGCTGAAAGACCCTTTCAGGTCATCGTTGGCAGTTTGTGCATCCTTTGCTGAGATATAAGTAGAGTGTGGGTCAAGTTCCTCCATGATTTTAGGCATGGCTTGTTCCACAATGGCGGCAATGTCCACTGTGTCCACATATTGGTCATCAATAATATGCAGCAGGTCATTCAGTTTGTTGGATGAGGTGTTGATGATGTTCAGTCGATTGCCCGCAAAACGATTGGCAAAGAATGTGCCAATGATAATGCCGACCACGACACTGACGGCAATGATGATGGGCATCCATCGGTTATTTCTGTTGATATTGTTATTATTATTATTGCTATTATTGCTCATTGTTTTCGTCAGGATTAAGATACTCTACTTTGATGTTTGCGCGTTGTAAAAGTTTAATGCCATCTTCCAAACGGTAGTGTTCTGAATAGACGACCCGCTTGATGCCAGCTTGAATGATGAGTTTGGCACATTCAATGCATGGGGAGGCTGTGACATACAGGGTTGCCCCGTCGCTTGAATTGTGGCTTCGTGCTAATTTGGTGATGGCATTGGCTTCTGCATGAAGCACGTAAGGTTTTGTCACGTTGTTTTCATCCTCACATATATTTTCAAAACCTGAAGGTGTACCATTGTAACCGTCAGAGATGATGGCTTTGTTCTTCACCACCAATGCACCCACTTGGCGGCGTTTGCAGTAGGAATTCTCTGCCCATATTCGTGCCATGCGTACATATCTACAATCGAGGTTGTATTGTTTTTTTTCTTGTTCAGTCATCGGATGTTATGTGTTATAAAAGTTGATAGTTGCCGGGTTTCGGGTTGAATTATCTGAAATCTCCCAGCCGTAGGGTGCTATGGTTCTTGTCGTTCAGATGGAGAAAACTTGCACCGCTACTGTAGGATGTTACATTGGAAAGGATATTGTAAATCTGTTTGTCTATGACGAGGGAAGAGGATGCTTTCTGTTGGAGGTGGAGCGCGATGGTCTGATGTTTGCCGTCAGCCTCCCATGTCCCCGAGAATGTCACGCCCGAGGAGAGTTGCCCGTTGAAGGTGCTGGATGCGAACGTGATGTAGTATGCACCTTGCCCTTCTTCAGTGTAGAATTTCTTGGTTTCCTCGGAAGAGGTGATTCCGTTGATGACAAGCCCGTTCATGTACCATGTCTTGCCTGTGAATATTTCTTCCACGTCGTCTTCATTTTTGCAGGAAGCGACGGCAAGCAGTGTGAGGGTCAGATAGAGGATGAACTTGATTCTTTTCATGTTTGTATGTGTATGATTTCATTGAATACCGTTCCGTCGGAGCAGGGCGTGGATGGTGGGTGCTTGTCCTCGGAAACGCTTGTAAAGTGTCATGGGGTGTTCTGTGCCGCCGCGTGAGAGGATGTTGTTGCGGAAACTTTGAGCAGTTTCGGGGTCGAAAATGCCACGTTCTTGGAAGAGTGAGAAAGCATCGGCATCGAGCACTTCTGCCCATTTGTAACTGTAGTAGCCAGCAGAGTACCCGCCAGCCATGATGTGTGAGAACTGGGTGGTCATGCATGTGCCTTCCACTGAGGGCAGCAACTTGACACGGCTCCATGCCTGTTGTTCGAAGGGGATAGGGTCTGCTGTGAACGCGTCTTTCATGGTGTAATATGCCATGTCGAGCAGTCCGAAACTGACTTGTCGCATACAGGCGTATGCCACGTTGAAGTTGCGGCTGGCAGTGATGCGGTCGATGAGTTCCTGGGGGAGGGGCTCGCCTGTCTTGTAGTGGGTGGCGAAGGTGTTGAGAAATTCTTTCTCCGTGCTGAAGTTTTCCATGAACTGCGAGGGCAGTTCCACGAAATCCCAATAGACATTTGTACCAGAAAGGGAACGGTAGGTGGTGTTGGCGAAGATGCCGTGAAGGGCATGCCCAAACTCATGCAGGAAGGTTTCCACCTCGCCCAGTGTGAGCAGGGCTGGTTGCTCGTCTGTCGCTTTTGAAAGGTTCATGACGATGGCGACCTGTGGACGTGAGTTTTTCCCGTTCTTCTCTTTCCATTGTTCTTTATAGGAGGTCATCCATGCTCCCGACTTCTTCGAGGTTCTCGGATGGAAATCGGCGTATAGCAGGGCCAACGGACTGTCGTCCTTGTCCATCACGTCGTACACTTCCACGTCGGGGTGATATACTGGCACTTCATGGTTTCTTCTGAAGGTGATGCCATAGAGTCTGTGTGCCAAGCCGAACACTCCTTCCTTTACTTTCGCTAACTGAAAGTAGGGACGGAGCATTTCGCTGTTGAGGTTGTAACGGCTTTCTTTCAGTTTGTTGGCGTAGTAGGGGAAATCCCAGGGCATGAAGGGTTGAAGGTTGAGGGTCTGATGGCACAGGTCCTCCACAGCTTTGACTTCTGCTTGTGCTGTAGGCATGTATGCGTCGATGAGTTGGTTGAGCAGGTCGTACACGGCTTGGGGCTTTTCTGCCATGCGGTGTGCGAGGGCATAGTCAGCGTAGGTGTCGTAACCCAGCATTTGTGCCATCTCACGGCGTAGGTTCACGATTTTTCGGACGATGTCGGTGTTGTTGTTGTCGTTGGGATGGGTGCAGAGTGTATGGTATGCCAGATACATTTTCTCTCTAAGTTCTCTTTTGGCGGAGTAGGTGAGGAAGGGCATGTATGATGGTGCTTGGAGGGTGAACGCATATCCTTCCATGTTTCGTTCCTTGGCGGTTTGCCTGGCGAGGTTGATGGCGCTCTCTGGCAGCCCTTCCAAATCTTCTTCGTTAGTGATGTGCAGCAGAAAGTCGTTGGTGTCTTTCAGTTTGTTTTGTGAGAATTGGAGTGTGAGCACGCTCAGTTCTGCCGACAGTGCCCGCAAGCGTTTCTGCTGCTCGTCGGGCAGGTTGGCTCCTTTGCGGACGAATCCTTCATAGGTCGTGGTGAGCAGCATCTTTTGTTCTGCATCCAGGTCTTTGAAATCTTTGGCGGCATGGTTTTCATACACGGCTTTCACTCGTCTGAAGAGTCTTTTGTTGAGGGTGATGTTGTTAGAATGTTCGGTGAGGATGGGCGACATCCGTTGTGACAGTTCGTCCAGATAGTCAGAGGTTTCTGCGCTGAGTTGGTTGTAGAACACGGAGGTCACTTTGCCCAGCAGTTCACCGGTGCGGTCCAGTGCCTCGATGGTGTTCTCGAAAGTGGGGGCTTCTGGTTGATTGACAATTTGGTCTATCTCTTTGTCTTCTTCTTCTATGCCTTTCAAGATGGCAGGCTCATAGTCTGTTTCCTTGATGGTGTCGAAGGGTGTGTATTCGTAGGGTGTGTAGAATGGATTCATCGTTGTGGGTTTGTTTGCTGAAGTTTTTTGAAGTTATTTATGAGGAGTGAAGGGTGTGAATAAATCGGTTGTTTGTTGTATGTTCTTGATGACAAAGCCGCCTCTTTGCAGGGTGAGGAATCCCAGCTCCTGTAGTTGGTTGAGGGCTATTGATACGTTCAGGCGGGTTTCGTGAATGATGTGGGCGAGTGCTGTCATTTTGATTTGTACCTCTTTTGTCCCCTTCCGGCTGATGGAGTGGGCGAGGATGAATTTGAGGATTTTTTGTTGCACCGTATCGTCGGGAAACAGGCACAAGAGTCGCTGGGTTTGCTGGTACTTGTTACAGGTAATGTTCATCATGTTGATTTTGATGATGTCGTTTGCCATCAGGTAACGTAGCACCATTGCCTTGTCGATGGACAATGTGCGACCAGAAGATGCAAAAGAGTAGGAGCGGGAGTATGTTTGATACATCCCGAAAAGGTTGTAGGGTTCTATCACCTTGAGGTGGGGCAGATGCTCTGTGAGGCAGAAGCGGTTGTCTGTGTCGCGGAATTCAGCCACCACTTCTCCTTGGATGATGTAGATGAGTCCCTGGCACCGCTCTCCCTGCATCACGATTTCATCACCGCTATGGTAGTTGACAAAGTCCAGTCTGACATGCGCCATCACTTCCGCTATCTCCCGGGTTGTCAGCCCCTGAAACAGCGGTAGTTGGAGTAGCCGTTCAAACATTGTCAGTTCCATCAATTCTCAATAATCATCTTTTCCATTCCTTCTGTCATCCATTCCTTCATTTCTCCGTCCTTGTCCGAATAGATGAAGAATGCCATCAGTTCGGGGTGCCGGGCGAGCACTTTCTTTGCCTCATCCATGCCCAACACCATGAAGGCTGTAGCATAGGCATCGGCTGTGGCACAATCTTGAGCCAGCACTGTTGAAGAAAGGATGCTGTGTTGTACAGGATGTCCCGTGTGGGGGTCAATCGTGTGGGCATATTTCTTTCCGTCCTTTTCGTAGTAGTTGCGGTAGTTGCCCGATGTGGCCATGGCAAGTTGGGTGATTTGGATGACTTGTTCAATGTCGGTGCTGATGCTGGCAGGGTCATCGTTGGGTTTGCTGATGCCCACATGCCACAGTTCACCCCGTGGGTTCGTGCCTCTCACGCGCACTTCTCCGCCTATCTCCACCATGTAGTTGCCGATGCCTTGGCTTTCCAAGTATTTGCCAACGGCATCCACGCCATAGCCCTTGGCGATGGCACTGCAATCCAGCATTGTCTCAGGGTGTTCCTTCTGAATCTTTCCCTCCACGAGTTTCACCTTCTCGTAGCCAACAAATGGTAGCAGACTGTCCACTTTCTCCTGACTCACGTTGTCCATGTTCTTGAATCCAAAGCCCCACAGATTCACCAACGGTGCCACAGTAATGTCGAAAGCCCCGTTTGTTTCTCCCGACACCTTTTGTGCCAAGTTGAAAACCTCCACGAACATCGCATTCGTGTCCATGCTCGTGTTGTTGTTGATGGCGCTGATCACAGATTCCTTGTTGAACGGTGACAAAGAAACGTCCACCTCTTGCAAGGCTTTGTCGATGCCCTCCTGCAGAGGGGTGGAATATTGATATGTGATGTGGTAAAATGTACCGAACACACTTCCTTCACTGCGTTGTGTTTCTGTATTCGCCCATGCCTTACCCATTGTCACTGCTGGTTGTTTGTTTTCCTTTCCATGCGTCATTACAATATAGATGGTGCCAGCAATGAGCAATGCAAGCAGTGGCCATCCCCACCATTTGATTTTATGTGGAGCATAGGGGTCAAATGTTTTATTCTTCTTGTCTTTCTTCTGTTCCATTTTCTTGAATAGTTGTTGGTTGCGAATTCTCCGGTGTGGGAGCAGAATCCGTTGTTTGTTGTCTGTTGTCCGTAGTCTGTAGTCCGTTTTCTATGGTTCGAATGTCCACGTTCACCCCTCGTTTATGGCTCTTCTTCAAGCCCCAGTTCAGGTCGAAGATGAGGCTGTAGGTGCCGCCCCAACATGAGGAGTCTGTCGTGTAGCCATAGCCTGGTATGCAATTGGGCTTGGCGTAGTCGCTCTTTGTCGAGGCGATTTCACGTTTGTAGCGTATAGCCCATCCCATGTGGAAATTCCTGAAAATCTTCACTTCTACGCCAAACACCAGTTCTGCCCAGTGGCTGGTGCAGTCAAGACCCTTCACGCTGAAAGGTTGGCTGCCTCCCCAAATGGGGTCAGTCTGTGCTGGACCGGCAACGTCATACTTGAACATTGAGATGCCGTAGCGTGCGCCAAGGTAGAGGCGATTGCTCTGGAACTTGTCTTTCAGCATGTTGATGTCAATGCCGACACGTGCGAAAGGGGCGCTTGCCTTATAAGACACCTTCGTGTTGAAATCCTCCTTGTCGCATTTGCCCACACCCGCCTCAATGATGGGAAAGAAAGTGTTCTTCAAGTTCAGTCGGAGCGCACCTTCCAATGTGCCATAGTCTGACACCATCATTGCAACGGGACCGTAGCAGTCCACCGACAATGTAAAGCCTTGGAAGAACACCTGATGCTCTTTCTGTTCCTCCACCGCCACATATTTTGTAGGCTTCGGTCTTTCGCCAGGCATCACAGGCTCTGTCTGCTGCTCTTGTGCCCTCATGGCCATGACCGATGCCCCTGCCATCATGACTGCAC
The DNA here is from genome assembly GCA_900316975.1 of uncultured Prevotellaceae bacterium. Lineage (GTDB taxonomy): Bacteria > Bacteroidota > Bacteroidia > Bacteroidales > Bacteroidaceae > Minthosoma. Next base: position 91,975 of record ONFA01000013.1, read on the forward strand.
TGACGATATGTCTAAACTGAATGCTCAAATTCAACAATTTATTATTTATATTTAAGTTTCGGATGTTTTAGTTTATTGGAGTTAAAGGAGTTATAGGAGTTATCGCTCCGCTCAGGAGTTAAAAGCCGATAGTCTAAAAATGAAAGAATGAAAGAATGAAGGAATGAAAAGTTGCCCTCAACTCTCAACTGTCAACTCTCAACTGTCAACTCCTTTAACTCCAAAGAAGTTGAGCACTTGCGAAACTTCAATCATTTATCATTTGTCATTTCAATCCTCAATCACTCCGTTAAAGTAGATTTTCACGTTCGTGTTCCCCTCGTAGTTCACCTTCGGCTCACTGATTTCGATGTGATCGATAGCAGCCTCTGTGGTTGTTACATTCATGAGCGTGTGGAAACGATAAGTTCCACACTCAGGCAGTTCTACGTTCGGGTGGCTTTTGTGCTCGACCTTGATGGTATCTTTCAGCGTAATCATGTTGTAGGAGAGAATCAGCGTGTCCCGATCGTGGAAGAAACTCATTGGCACTTTCATGCTTGAAGCGTTGCACAGTTTGTTCAGCAGCACTGTGTCCCTGCGCTGTTGGGTCACGCTCTCCGTGTAACCCTGATTTACCAGTGCTGTGTCAGGGGCATCTTTCGTTATGGTTGCGTTGCCCAACTTCCGATAGGTGTACACCGTCTTGTAGCCTGGCATCAGGGTCGTTACCGTGATTGTGTCGCCGTAGGTGATGGGTGTGCCCTCTGAGTCATAGAAACCATAGTTGCACGTCACCATATTCTCCACAGGACAGTTGTTCGAGTAACACCCTGCCACCAGCATTGCCATGACCGATGTCCCCATCATCATGGCTGCACAAATCTTATGTCTCAACCGAATATCCAATGCTATGTTCAAAGTTTTAAATCTCCTTCTCCACTTGATACTTGTTTCTCTCCTGGCTGTTCCTGCTGATGAGGTCACCGAGGAATCCGCCTACAAACAATTGCGTGCCCAGAATCATCATTGTCAGTGAGATATAGAAGTAAGGGCTGTCTGTAACCAGGGCATGCGGCACATGCTGGCACAAAGCCACCACCTTGATGGTGCCAACAATGACGATGGCGATGAAGCCGATGATGAACATGAGGGTGCCGATGAAACCGAAGATGTGCATGGGCTTCATGCCGAAGGTGCTGATAAACCACAGGCTCATCAAGTCCAGATAGCCATTCACGAAACGGTTCAATCCCATGAACTTACTCTTTCCGTGCTGTCGTGCTTGATGATGCACAGGCTTCTCGCCGATTTTGCTGAAGCCCGCATTCTTGGCGAGGTAGGGGATGAAGCGGTGCATTTCACCGTACACCTCAATGTGTTTCACCACATCCTTTCTGTAAGCCTTCAGTCCGCAGTTGAAGTCATGCAGGTTGTGGATTCCGCTCACCATACGGGTTGTTGCGTTAAACAACTTCGTCGGAATCGTCTTCGACAACGGATCCCCCTTCCTGCGATTCATCTTGAATCCGCTCACGAGGTCATAGCCCTCTTCCTTCACCATTCTGTACAGTTCGGGAATTTCGTCGGGGCTGTCTTGCAAATCCGCATCCATCGTGATGACCACATCGCCCTCAGCCCGTTCAAAACCGTGGAATAGGGCAGGGCTCTTTCCGTAGTTTCTGCGGAATTTGATACCATGCACTTCCGGGAACTTCTGGCTCAACTTCTCAATCACTTCCCATGAGCGGTCGGTCGAACCGTCATTCACAAAAATCACCTCATAAGAGAAGCCGTTTGCATCCATCACACGTTTAATCCACTCGTGCAATTCCGCAATCGATTCATCCTCATTATATAGAGGCACTACAACTGAAATGTCCATGATGTTTTTATAGAATTTGTAGTTTGTTCAATTGGAATTTCGCCCAACGTGCGGTCTGCTCCATGATGCAACCCAAGCCACAACCAACGAAAGGACGAGGCTAAATACAAAGTTATTGTTAAAAATCACCAGCGTTTTCTCCCATGCCGACAGGCCATCCACCTCTGCCAGAATCTCCAGCATCTGAGCATGCTGTACCTCCATGCCCATCTGTTCATACGTCTTTGCCATTTCCGGCTGTGTCAGCAGGGCGTTCAGTTGCTCCATCAGCAGCCCGTCATCCAGAAATTGGAAATAGGAAAACACAATCAGCCCGTCCAGCAGACAGGCATACATGAACATTGAAAAAGCGAAGAATAGTCCTTGGAAATAATTCAGCCTTTCCCCTGCCAGCGCCATCTTCCTGTTCAGACGCCATCCCAATACAAACGGCAGTACCAGCGACACACCACACAACATAAAGCACAGCAGCATCAGCAGCCCGTTGTTGTAACTGATTCCCTCTACATAAGAGAGGAACACACCTCCCCATACCAGTCCCACGAAAGTGCCATACTCCATCGAATATGACCTGTATGTAATATCCTTTGTTGCCATCTGAATCGATACAAATGATGTCCTTACAATAAATGTCGTAAATCAAATGCAAATTTAGTGGTTTTAGTTGACAAAATCGCAATTATCGCAGAAAAAAAGACCTCTCGCCCTCTCAGTTTTTTATTTCTTAACGCTTCGGGTAGCAACGCGAACCATATCAACGTGAATTCGACGAATCGGCATGAGTTGCTTCGATTCATGTTAATGAACAGAATAATTCTTGCTATTCGTATTGGCTTCTGTCATATCCTCCAATCCGTTTCACCGTTTCGTGTTTGAGTGAAAAACAATGTATTTTTCACCTATGTAGTCTGTTGAATCCTTTGACATGATGTAGTCATATTTTAGTCACCTATAGGGATGGAATTATTTTCTGCCAAATGGTTGTCGAAAAATGAGTAATAATCATATTGGTATATATATTTAGATCGTCGGATAATCCTCACTGCGTTCACGCTCGTATGGCGGTTCCTTGTTTCCTTATTCCATCTCTTGAACAGATTCACATCCCAGTTCATCACATACTTCAAAAGCCTAATGTTGTCAGCGCCATTCTCATCCTCCATCTCCTTCTCGAAAAACTTCTCATGGCTGGTATTCATGTCGCAATCCAGAGATACTCCGACTTCATTTTTCAATGCATAAATGTGATGATGTGCTACGATGTATTCGTTGTAAGATGCCCTTTTCAAATTGACCACATCACAAACATAGATTGTGTCACTGTTCCGATTATCGATATCCCAATAGTATTTACGCGATAAAAGAGCCTTGCGTTGCATTGCTATATAATCAAAGACGGGGTCGGATGAAATTTTCTTCTGTATTTTACGAATTGCATGAAGATAATCGGAGGCAAAGATTGTTCTCGCATTCAAATTGCAGACACCCAGACTGAAAACCATAAGTAGGTAGCAAATAACTCTTGTAAACATATCCTTTAAATCCTTTGAGTAAATCGTTAATTGTTCCGCAAAATTACTGATAAAATATCGTTGTACACAAAGCCGCCAACATTGTCTGTGGAGACCTTGGGCATAATGCTGTTATATTTTAGTCACCAATAGGAATGGGGTCATTTTCTTCCCAATAATTATCACAGAAAGAATAATATTCATATTGGTATTTACGATTAGAGATTCGTACAATCCTAATGGCATCTATGTATGAAACATCGTTTATTGTCGATGTTTTCCATCTTTTGAATAGACCTACATCCCATTTCATGATATAGTTTACACATCTACTATTTATCATGTTATTGTACTCTTCCCGACTAGAAAGAACCTTGCATTTAAGAGACCATCCATATGCACTTTTCGACGAGTAAATCCTTTCAGGAGTGATGATGTATTCGTCATAAGACAAACCATTCAAGTTGGTCACAATACAGACATAGATGGTGTCGCTTTTTTGATTGTCATATTCCCATTTGTCCCGATGATGCAATAGGAAATAATGGCGTTGCATCGCTATATAATCATAATCATAGAAAGGGTCGTTCATTTTCTTCTGAATTTTATGAATGGCATCATCATAACTTTTGGCAGTTATCGTTTTCGCATTCAAACTACAAACCCCAACACTGAAAAAAATCAGTAAGCAGCTAATAAATCTTGTAAACATATCCTTTAATTCCTTCCGGTAATACATTCTTGTAATTCACATTATTCGGGTATTTTGAATCAAAATACAAACTAACACATTCATTTTTTGAGTTAGAGTATAGTCCTGGTAAAATGCAAGAGAGAGGTGACAGTGACCTGTCCCCACTGTCACTCGGAGAACTCCCCCTTCCATAGATTCACATTAGGGTCTGTTTCACTATAATAGACCTCTATAGAATCCCCCTCCCTTGGATATGGTGGATTCAAGTGAGAATATCGGGATGTCCCGGAATACTCGACACCATGTATCGTAAAAGTATAATAAAAAGTATTCGTATTATTCGTCACGTGATAAATATGTGCCTTAGTCACACTATGAGTCGTGGTTAATTGTTCTCTATATTCTTTTATCATTCTACGTTCTGGATATAAAACATATATTAAAAGAATCATGAATAATAATCCCAAGACGCATCGTATATAATTACTAAATAAAACTTTCTTGGTCTTCATTTCTATCTTGTTTTTTCTTCATTTTCTCACGTGGTATTTTCTTGTAAAGCGTATATACATCGCCATTCAGATACTTGTACCATAGAATCCTTTGACATGATGTAGTTGGTGCTTGACGAGGAAGAGCCTGTTCCCTAAGGAATTGCCGTGATGTGGCGTGCCTTCAATTTGACGCCATCTGCACTATAAACGTATTCAATGCTGCTTTTATTGCCAAAGGTGACCTTAAAAAGATTTCCAAACTGGTCATACGAGATGGAACTGATGCCCTTGTTCATGTCTTATCAAATACTTTTTTCAAATGTTTGTAACCATATGTTCCAATTATAAGTATGTTCTCAAGAATAAAACAT
>ONFA01000058.1 GCA_900316975.1 uncultured Prevotellaceae bacterium
ATTAACCACGAATTTTTCATGAATTTAATTATTTGTAGTTTTCGTCGAATTCACGTTAATATTATTGTTGGATTTTATCGGCACGGTGCGCGTGACATTACACGCTGTCAGCGCGAAATATTTCAGCCTTCCAGCGCGTAATATTTCGTGCTGGAAGGCGATGATTGGGGGTCAACAAGTTACGAGAATTGGGGGAGTGCCTGAAAAAATTGCACAGGGTGTGTCCCGTCATGGATTCAGCAGTCGTTCCACCTCGTCGATGCCAGAAGGATTGGCAATGACTTTGCCTTCAGGATTGACCAACAGGTAATAAGGAACGCCGATGGTCTGGTAGTTGGCAAAGAATGCCTTGTAGCCGTCGGGGGTGAGGCAGTATTGCGCCCAGGGCATCTGGTCGTCCTGCATGGCTTTGCGCCAAGCGGCATCGTCTTCGTCGCAGGAGACGGAGATGACTTCGAACTGAGCATGGTCGAGGGTGCCATAGAGTGTCTTGATGGCGGGTGTGGAGGCTCTGCAGATGCCGCACCACGATGCCCAGAAGTCGATGAGCAGGTGTTTGCCTGCATGGGACTTGACGATGTCTGCCAACTGGCAACGTGTGCCGTCGGGGGTAACGAGGTCGAGGTCAACAATGGGACTGCCCACAGTGGTCTTTTCTGCCAGTCGTGCCCGTTCGGTGAAACGATTGAAGCGGGCTGTGTCGGCTGGGCATCCAGTAAGGGTCTGCTGCATCTGACGGACTTGCTCAGCGGTGAGGTTGTAGGCATTGGTGAGCAGTTTGTTGGCTGCATAGACGGACACGACCGAAGTGGGGTGTGCTGCAAAGAATTGCAGTGCCACATCGGTGCGGGGGCGTTCGAACTCTACATTTCCGCAGAGCGACACGAACTCGCAGTAGTCTTGATGGGCGGGACTGCCGACGATATGGAAGTTGGCAGACTCGGGTGCATCGGGCACAAGGTCGTAGGAAGGCACTTGTATTTCCATGTCGGAATTATCGACAAAGACAGGGGTGTAGGTCCACTTCACGCCCTCATAGTCGGAGGCTTCGGCTTCGTCGCCCAAGAGGGCAAGGTTGTTGGTGGTCAGGGTGCAGAGGGTCGGGTGTTCCACCGTCCCTTCGAGCCAGAACTTACCGTCTTCCTGCACTGTGGCTTTGGCGATTTCGCCAGCATTGGGGTCTTCTGCATTCAGCAGTCCTATTTCCACACCTGCTGTAAGCCCGGGGATGGTGCCATGAATGCAGAAGGTCTGCCGTTCAGCCTCCTCCTTGCATGAAGCGAAGAAGACTAAACAGCAGACCAACGATATGAATGAAAGATGCTTTTTCATTGCCTATTACTTAACCCATACTTTTTTGCCGTTCACGATGTTGATGCCCTTGACAGGTGCTTTCACCTGCTTGCCATCGATGGTGTAGATGCCAACGAACTGAGGTGCGGCAGGCTTGGCAGGAACGGCTTCGATGCCTACGACGAGGTCGGAATTAGCAACCAGAATCTTGTCGGGTTGAGGATACTGCTCGGCTGTCAGCATAAGGTAGCACTGGTCTTTTGCCACGGTGCCTGTGGTTGCCTTGACAAAGTCCTGACCGTTAAAGGTGTAGTAGGTGATGGCATTGCCGTCATCGTCTTTGGTTGGAAGGTCGGCGATGTTGACTGCACCTTCACAGGTTGGCTGCAACAGTGAACCCTCCCATGGAGAAGGCTCCTCTTCCGGGGTGAGCGCAAAGGACTGCAAGCCCTTGCTGTAGAGGATGACTGCATCGCCAGCGTTGTAGGTGTAACCAAACTGAGAGAGTTTGTAGGAGGTGTCGAATGTGGGGATTTCGCCTTCATATTTTGTGAAGGTGGACGATTCGAGGTTGCCCTCATCGTCGTACACGTTGGTCCAATAACCCCATGCGTTTTCGGTCTCATCGAAAGCAATCTCATTATAATCGTCGTCGAAGAATGTCTGAGGTTGCTCCTCGATGCGATAGCCCACTACGTCGGGATTGAGAATGGTGGAGCATTCGTTGGAGAATGGGAGGTACTTGCCCTCGCCGAAGTCGATGGTGAGGATGCCATCGCCTTTGAAGTGGGCGGTGTAGGTCTCGACACCTGAGACGGTGAGCGTGTAGGGGTTTTCGGTGATCTTGTTGCCCTTGGAGTCTGACCAGTAGTCGAACTGAACGCTCTCGGCGTCATAAGGGGTTGCCGTGAGGGTGATCTTGTCGCCGGTGTCGTTTGCCACCTTGCTGATGCTGAGTTCGGCTACGTCCTCCAAGCCTGCTGCTGCGTTCACCTTCACTTTTGCGAAGATGGCATAGTAGGTGGCGTCTGGTTCAAAAGGATAATATTCCTGGGTGTCATTGTCGGTGGTCACTTCGGTGGTCACAGCAATGGAAGCCTCTTCTCCATCTGCCACTTTTTCAGCCATGGTGGTCTCGTCGGTGGCTGAAGTGAACCATCCTGCCAACTGGTAGCCTGCGGCTGGTTTTGCCCACGCATAGATGGAGCCATAGGAGGAGTGTGCATTGAATTTTACATCGAGAGATGCGACATAATCGCTCTCGGACTCGGGGGTGACACTGCCATCAGAGGCATAGATGACGCCTTTTCCTGTGGGGGATGCCTCCACCTTATTAAAGAACCAATAATAATTGTCGTCGGTTTCTGCAAAGGCAGAGATACCTATCACGGCAAAAAGGATGAATGCGTAAAATTTTTTCATAAGTTTTTCTTTTTTTACGGTTAATATTTAGTGAATAATCTCTTTTTCCAACTAATCCAGTATATAGTCCGAATCATGAATGCGACTGCCACCACTAATTGCGGAAGGCTGAAGATGCTCCCCATGTGGAAGAGCATATAGAGGATGCCTACGGGTGCCGTCAAGGGAAAGAGGGCGAGGATGAGCCAGTTCCATCCAAAACCTGACGAACGGGAGAAGAATGTCAACGTGCAGAACAGGAGGAGCAGCACCGTTTGCAAGGGAAGGGTCACATAGTCTATCTTCCTGTAAGGCAGCAGGCAAAGCAGCAGGAACAGCACGGATGCCATGAGCGGGGTGAACGCTGCGTGGTCCTCTGAAAGCGGTGTGACAGAGGGGGTGGCGAGTGTTTGCCTGGCTGCCACGAGTCTGGCGTTCTCCAACACTTTTGCGCCATCGGAAGGGAGGATGACGAGACGGCGAGCCGACACTTCTTCGTCTATCGGTCCTGCATAGCAGGAATGGAGGAAGAAACCTAACCATGAGGCGGGGCTGAGGACTGAAAAGACTGCCTCGCGGCGCGTGTGCATGGGCAGGGTCTCACGGATGACATCGTCCACTTTCAATGCGGGACGCTGACGCATCAAATCGTAGAGTCCCTCGAAGATGACTTGGGTGCAGCCGTTGTTGACATAATCCATGTCCCAGTACAGTCCTCGTGCCACTTGTCCGTCGAGCGTCTGCCACAGTTGACGTGCTTCGTCAAGGGTCAGGGCGAGACGGTATTCGGTGATGCCCCTGCCCTGTTGCAGGTAATCGGCGCGGAACTGGGAGGTCTGCTCTGGCACTAATCCCACACGCAGATGTCCAAAGAGGATGTCAAAGAACTCGTCGTTGATTTCGGGGGTCTTGATGGTGAAGCAGTAGTCTAACCCTGCTGAGGGACACGACATGCGGATGGCTGCATGACCAAACACCGAGGCGAGGGTACTGCCTGGGGTGACCTCCACATAGTAGGCTGACACATCGACCGGAAGTGCGGTTTCGGCACTGTCTGCCTTTTCTGTCTGAGCCTGCACAGACAATGACAGAAAGAGCGACAAAAGTATGGTCAGAACCCGATGCATACCTGTGATGTGTGGGTTAGCGTACGAACCTCACATTGAGGAAGTAGGCTGTGGGTTCTATGCTCAGGCGTTCCAGATGCTGAGTACCGTAGAACTTCTTGCGTGCGAAATAGTACTCACCTGTCTTGGCGTCATCGCTGGTGGCTGTCCAGAAGTATGCCCAGGTGCCCATGAAACGGCTGCCGTTGTAGGCGGTTGCTGCCGTGTTCTTGGTGTAGTAGCCGCCATAGAGGAGGCTAAAGGCTTCGTTCAGATAGCCGTGGGAGGCTTCGAGGGCTGCCCAATCGGCATCGGTGGGAAGGCGCCAGCCGTCGGGGACTGCCTGCACTGCCCCATCGTAGGTGTAGAGCATGCCGTACTTGTCGAGATAGTCTAAGGAATAGATTCCTTTATCATGGGCTTCCTCACTCTGATAGACACGTGCAAGGTCTTGATTGCCTAAGTCGTATGCCAAGTTTTCCACTGACCAATCCAAGCCTCCTACATGAATGTAGTGGTATTCTTTCCCATCACGTGCATCGACGAAGGTTCCCTGTGCTGAGGGCTGTTCCACGCTGACGCTGTCATCGTCGGAGCATCCTGCGAGGAATGCCACACAGAGGAGGAGGATATAAGATGTTGCTTTATTCCACATAACCTAATGTTTTTAGAGTTTTACGCATCAGTTCACTCTTCTCCAGCACAAGAGGATAGTCGGCATACTTGGCGGCTAAAGTCTCTGCTGTGTTGGAAACAACCAAACGGGAATATGCCTTGATGTCTTGCTCTTGGTTGGGGCATAGTCCATTGACTTCCTGCTTGAAATCGTCGGTTCCCCGACAAATGAAACCCAGCTTGTTCAACTGTGCGGTGTTTTCGGCATTGGCAGACGGGGCGGTGAACCCGCTATCGTAGTATGCCGCGCTCACTTGCAGGAATGCATTGAAGGCTGCGGCATTGTCGATTGCCAATTTGGCAATGATAGTGTTCATCACTTGAGAGGCGTACTGCTCTTTCTGGGCATCGGTCAGTCGGGGCAACATGTTGCATGCCAATGCAATGGAGCGTTCACCTGCTGCCACGTTGGGAGAAGAGAACGAACCGCTATACTCGCGCTGAATCTTATCGACCAACAGCCAGGAATAGGGTTTCAACTTGCCTGTCAGATGCACGAGAAGATAGTCTTTGACGTACTGTACGGCGACACGTTTCTGGTCGAGACCGGACAGGAGGGTGTAGCGGAACTTCTCGTTGGAGGTGGTGCTCATGCCTACCTGATAGTTCAAGTCGAGCACTTCGGTGAAGTAGTGTGTGTCGCCATTCACATCCTTGCCCAATGCCTCATGCTGAAGCGTGTCGTTGAAGAGCAAGAAGGAGCCGTATTCACGATAGAAGTCACGGCGCAGTTGCGCCTCTTCGCTGGTGTCGTCAGCGGAGGGGAGAAAGGCGAGCGTGGTGTCTTTCAAGTGTGGGGTCACGTCATCTTCAGAACATGAGACCGCCATCACTGACGCTGACATCAATAGGATATAATAGAACTTTTTCATTGTACAACTGTGTATTCGCGCCATGGACGCGCATTGTTTGGCATTCCTGTATTGAAATTGAGCACTTCCTGAGGGATGGGAAGGGTGTAGGCATCATCGTTTGCCTCCAACACGAAGCGACGACGCTCAATCTGAGTGGTGGAGGTGTGGGATGAGTAGTAGGTCCACTCGTGGGTGATGGCATGGCTCTCGGGCTGAACGCTGCACACCATATAACGGCGCAGGTCGAACCAGCGATGTCCTTCGAGTGCGAGTTCGCGACGACGCTCGTTGCGGATGGAGGTGATGAGTTCTGCACCTGATGCTGTCACCTCGCTATTGGATGAGGCGGAGAAACGGTTGGCGCGCAGGAGGTTGAGCACCCGTCTTGCCTCTTCATCATGTCCCAGATAGGCTTCTGCCTCTGCTTCATTCAGGTAGGCTTCTGCTGAACGCATCAGGAACTGCCCTGAGACTTCTTCTTGTTGCCCTTTCTCGGAGTATGCCCGTTCATAGTAGCTTCCATTGGTGGCGTCGTAAGAGGTGTAGAGGTTGTTCACTGCCACTCGTACAGGCCCTATAAACTGACCTTTTTTCCAGTACCACTGAGCCTTGCGAAGGTCGTTGCTACTGTAGGCATCGTAGAGTTCTTTGCTGACGGAATAGGACTGGCAGATGTAGTTGAAGATTCGGTGAACATCGTTGCCGCCCATGGAGAAGATGTTTTCGGCATTGTCTTTCACCAAGAACTTGCCTGTGGCGGTGTTCAGATTGGTCAGAGCTGGATGTGCAGCCATCACTTTCTTGGCATAGAGGGATGCCTTATCCCACTGCTGCATATAGAGATAGACACGGCTCTGGAGCAGGTGGCAGGCGGTGGAGTCTGCCCGATAGATGCTGAGTTTTGGGGTCTTCACTTGTTTCAGTTCGGACTCGGCTGCTGAGAGGTCGGCAAGTACCTGACGATAGACTTCTGCCACGGTCTGACGGGTGAACTTTTTGTCTTCGACCACATCGCTGGTCTTGAGCGGAACGCAAAGGTCGGTCTCTGCCGTGGCTGCATTGTAGGGTTTTCCGTAGAGGTTTGCCAACCAGAAATAGTAGCAGGCTCGAAGGAAATGGGCTTCGCCCTTCACTTTGTGAACGCCTTGTTGTTCCACTTCGGTCACACAAGGAACATCGTTGACGGAGGAGAGGATGTTGTTGGCGACGTTGATGCAGTAGTATATCTTTGTCCATGTGCCGTTTTCAGTGTAATAGTCGGTGTAGGACTCGTTCTGCCCCACGCGTTGTTGCCAAGTGAAGTAACCAAAGGAATTGGCACGGTAGTCTCCTGAGGCGTATTGGGTGGTGTAGCCTGTCTGTGATTCCTGCACTTCGTCGCCTAACAGATGGATCCAAGAACCGACATTGGAGGTGTAGCTCAGATAATTGGATGCTTCGACCGGAAGATAGCAGTCGCCTATCAGCAGTTCGTCGAGGTCTTTCCATGTGCGCACATAGTCGGTGTCTTGCGAATATTCTTCCAAGAAATCACCACACGAAATGAAGAGGGTGGTAAAGAACCCTGTGAGAAGGGTTGCCAATATGTTTTGTATCTTTTTCATCTTTAGAATTCCACGTTAAGTCCTATCGTATATGTCGGGGTGTCGCTCAACTGTACCTCGGAGAAGCCTCCTTGCAGGGGTGTCTGACCACGCAGACGGCTGTTACAGAAGGTGTGGAGGTTGGTGGCTGAGGCGGTCAACGCCAAACGACCAAGATGCCACTTCTGAATGAGGTGCTTGTCGAATTCGTAGGTGAGCGAGATGTTCTGCAGTTTCACATAGTCGGCACTGACCACACGGGCTGTGGAGTAATCGTACATGGTCCATGCGTTGCTACTGAACCGAGGGCCTGTGTAGAGGTCGCTGCTACTCCAGTGGTTGGCATACTGCCAGTAACTGCTGTTGCCACTGCCCATGATGGCGGGGATGCTGGTGTGTGCCTCGTCGCCTGGACGCTGCCAACGAGCCATCAGGTCGCGGTTGACATTTGCCTCGCTGGAATAGCCTTCCGTGAAGCCGTCGTAGAGACGGAAGAGACGGGTGCTTGCTCCGAAGGAGTAGGTGAAGGTAATGCCTAAACGCCATTGTTTATAAGTGAAGGTGTTGGAAAGGCTACCTGTGATGTCGGGTTCGCGCTTACCGCTGGGAACGAGGACTTTGGTGTATGCCTCATAGTTGTTCAGGTTCTCAATCTCGCTCTGGCGGTCTTCCCAATCTTCGAAGATGGGTCCGCCGTCTTCGCTGCTCAGACCGACGAACTTGTAACTGTAGAAGGTGCCAACGGGCTGTCCCTCCACCACGGCTTGACCCGTCAGGAAGTCATTCAACTCATAGGACTCGCCTCCTGGCGTGGTGGTCACCTTGTTCTTGATTTTCGAGAAGTTGCCTGAAAGTATCCAATAGAAATGATGCAGTTTGATGGGGGTTGCCGAAAGGGTGATGTTATAACCCTTGTTGATGACGGTGCCGGAGTTGACAATGTAGGAGGTGTAGCCGTTCACATCGCTGATGGTCTTCGACATGAAGGCATCGGTGGTGCGCTTATGGAAGAACTCAACACCTAACTGGAAGCGTCCGGCAAAGAAACTTGACTCTATGCCTGCATTGGTGGAATGGGTCTTTTCCCACTTCAAGTCGGGATTGGCAAAGTAGGCTGCCGTGGTCACCATCTCACCATAATATGCATCCATCGTCCCTTTCTTGATGACCATGACTGGAGTCTGGTTGTCAAGCATGTTTCCCTGCTCACCGTACGATGCTTTCACGGTCAGATTGTCTAACCAATCGGCATTGATGTTGGCGATGCTCTTCAGGTTGGCATTGCCTGACACGGACCAAATGGGCAGGAGTTTTTCATTGCTTCGGCTACCGAACTTGTTGGAGCCGTCGTAACGGGTGTTGGCATTGAGCGTGAACAGGTCTTTGAAGGTGTATGACAAGGTGGCGTATCCTGAGAGAAGGTTGGTCTTCTGGTCTTGGATATGTGGCACATTGCTACTCATCCATGTATAATAACTGGAATAGGAGGTCGGCACATTGACCACGAAGGTCTCTCCCCTATCGGGATAAAATCCACGGTCGGTACGTTCGTAACCTTTGTAGAGGGTGGATGATGCTTCACCACCTAACGAGAAGTTGATGAGATGCTGCTCTTCTTCTCCAAAGAATTTATTGATATCCATCTGCAAACGAGCCGTATAGCCTTTTGTACTGGTGGTGGATTTCTTGAACTCACCACCATACGGCATCTCGCTGTCTGTACCTGGCAAAACGCCTACTTCACTCCGACGCAACGAAGAACTATGGAAGGTGCTCTCCCCATATAACAATTCGGAAGAACTTGAGGATGAATTCAATGACAAAATGCCATTGAAATGAAGCCACTGCAGAGGCTGGAAATGCAGGTTTGCCGTCGCCATAATGTTGTTGACTGACTGGTTTTGTCCTGAGTTATCCAACTCGTTCAAGATGTTATAATTCAGATAGCCTGCATATCCGCCTGTGTTCTTCTTATAATAATAGTATGAGCCGTCCTTGTTGAAAGCAGGAATGGCACGTGATGTGTTATAGGCATAATCGGTGGGATTGATTCCGTCGGCATTGTATTTGCGATCGTTATGATAGCCATTGATGTTCAATGACAAATCCAATTTCCGCATCAACTGAATGTCCAACTTCGCCATCCCTGTATAACGGCGATTTTTGGTGTTTTTGATGACATCGTCTTGGTCTGTATAACCTAAAGAGGCGTAGTAACGAATCTTGTCGCTACCACCCGAAACGGAAATGCTATGGTCGTGGGAGAAGGAGTTGTGGCACAGAATATCAAACCAGTCCGTATTCATGGATGCCATCTCGTGCACCGATTTGTCGAACTCACTTTGAGTATAAACCCCTGCATAGAGATTATTAAGCGCATTTTCATAACCCACCAACGGCATCCCGCTTGGATACAAATAGTGCTGATCGACAAGGAATTGCGAGAACTGAATACGTTCATCGGAATTCATCAGGTTTATCTTGGAATCTGTATAATAAGGACGACGACGCCCCGTCATGGTGGCTGAATAAGAAAGGACGGGGTTGCCTTCACGCCCGCTCTTGGTCGTGATGACAATCACACCATTCGCAGCACGTGTACCGTACAAAGCGGTGGCAGCGGCATCCTTCAACACATCAATACGAAGAATATCCTGTGGATTGATGCCTGAAATGGCATTACCGATACGGTTCACATAATCGGGATCATTCAACACATCTGGACTTAAAGCCACAGGGTCTGTCAACACAATGCCGTCCAACACCCACAAAGGTTCACGGTTACCAATCAAGGTCGATGTGCCTCGAATGCGCAAACGAGGGGTTGCATTGATTTCACCACTATTGGTCGTAAACACCATATCAGGAATCTTACCTTCAAGCATCTGGTCAAGACTCGCCACACCTGGCAAATGCACATCCTCCATCTTCAATGACGTCACGGCGCTGGTCGAATAGCGCTTGTCTATCTTCTGATAACCCGTTACGACGACGTCTTCCAACGAATTGACATCTTCAATCAGCATCACATCCACTTTGTCCTTCTTGCCAATCATCACAATCTCCTTCTTCATACCCAACATCAAAAACGTCAAAGACTTCGCCTCAGCAGGTACATTCTGCAACACATATTTACCATCATTATCTGTTGCTGCACCAAACTCCACATAATTTGTCGGGAACACCGCCACACCTGGTAGCGGTTCACCCTTTTCATCCGTTACGACACCATGCAACACACGTTTACCATCACCATCAGCAGGACCTGCCAATGCACCAACATATGACAACACGGTCGCAGCTTCCACTCCCATCATTGGCAGCAGAGCCAACAAACACAATATCAAAAGACTTCTAACGCGTCTCATCTGCATTTTTGAATATGATTTGATTACTTTTTGAAATTCAACTGCAAAGGTAATAAAAATTTCCATGAGCACAAAGAAATTTAAAAACAAAAAAGAGGGGGTTCCCCGCATCTCTGCAAGGAACCCCCTCT
Source organism: uncultured Prevotellaceae bacterium (assembly GCA_900316975.1). Taxonomy (GTDB): domain Bacteria; phylum Bacteroidota; class Bacteroidia; order Bacteroidales; family Bacteroidaceae; genus Minthosoma. The sequence continues at coordinate 10,412 of ONFA01000058.1, forward strand.
CTCAAGAAGGCGGCGACCTACTCTCCCGCATTGCGGTGCAGTACCATCGGCGCGCCCGGGCTTAACTTCTCTGTTCGGGAT
>ONFA01000021.1 GCA_900316975.1 uncultured Prevotellaceae bacterium
CAACCATGTTAGGAAGACTGTCAACCTATTCAGTAAATTGCCTGTCAACCACATCAGGAAAAATACAAAAAACTGTCAACCAAAATCAGGAAAAGACAAAGTAACTTTGAATTTAGGCATCGGAGCAACCATCCCATTCTATGGAAGACTGCGAGAGAGTGGACATAATCATACCTACATGACCATGCACGACCACGTCAAACCCTTTGTGAAAATGAAGGTTAAATATAGCCTGTACAAACAATAATGGCCCTGCCAGCATGAAGAAAAAAAACGACATTATTATCCCTGACGGTCTTCACGAAGTGCTCCTCCATGCTTGTTGTGCACCCTGCTCTTCCGCCATCGTCGAGTGGATGCTTCAACATGACATCCACCCCACCATTTTCTACTTCAATCCTAACATCTACCCATACGATGAGTACATAATTAGGAAAAATGAAAGTAAACGCCATGCAGACAGCATGAATATTCCGTGGATTGACGGAGATTATAATCACCAAGCATGGCTCTCCCAAATTCGAGGTCTTGAACAGGAACCTGAACGTGGTTCCCGTTGCTTCCAATGTTTCCGCATACGCCTCACCGCCACGGCTCTTCAAGCCCAAGAACTTGGCCTCACCTACTTTGCCACGACCCTTGCCTCTTCACGCTGGAAGAGCCTCGACCAAATCAATCAAGCCGGTCTTATCGCCCAACAAGGTGTGGAGCGCACCCTTTTCTGGCCTCAAAACTGGCGCAAAGGCGGACTACAAGACCGCCGCAATCAACTTCTACACGAATACAACTTTTACAACCAACAATACTGTGGTTGCGAATTCAGCCTTCATACCACTAACAACCTGCCATAACGTATTTCCCTATTTATTCTTTCCCTATGATACAATCATATTGCATCCTTTCCCTCCTTTCCTCATATGACGGCGGAACTGGAGGTAGTAGCAAATACCAGCAGTGGTGAGTCCAAAGGGAAATGACCACCAGATGCCAACGGCTCCCATGTGAAGAGGAAAGGCAAAAAGATAAGCAAGCGGAATGCTGACCATGATATAAGCAACAAAAGCATAGAACATCATGGCACGTACATCTTCAATGGCACGGAGAGCATTAGCATAAATAATCTGGATGCAGTCACCTATCTGATAGCATACAAAGGCAGGCAGGAAGGAAATGACCAAAACTGTGACTTCGTGGCTGGTAGTGAAGAGGCGAGTAATCGGATGACTTGCCAAGCAAATAGCAGCCACGATGAAGGCATCAATCATGAAAGACAGACATACGGCTGTTTGAGCTGTGCGACGCACTTCCTCCCAATTGCCAATACCTCGGTGGTGAGCAATACGGATGGCTGCTGCTGCACCAATGCCGTAGATGACCATAAAAGCAAGAGTACAAACTGTTCCCATAATCTGATGGGCTGCAAGAGCGGCTGCCCCAATCCATCCCATAAAGAGAACACATATATTGAAAGAACCGGCTTCAAGACATAACTGAACCGAGATAGGAATGCCAAGACGAATGAGATTAAGGATGCCCTGACGATTGGGTAGCACTCGTTGACCATTGCCAATTGTCTTTTGCCGATGCTGAAGCACCAACCACATGGCAAGGGGCATGAAAGCACGAGAAATGAAGGTGGCAAATCCTGCACCGAAGAGTCCAAGGTCAAGAACAAAGATGAGGAGGTAATTAAGTACAAAGTTAAGAATATTGCTGCCTATCATCACCCACATGGGTGCCTTTGTATTGCCCAATGCATCAAAATACTGCTTCATGGAATTGAAAAGGGCAAGGAACGGCAAAGATAACAAAAGAATGATAAAATAAGGCCGGATAAGGGGCAACAGTTCGTCGGGTTGCCCTAAATGATGGATGTTGAGATAAAGGATGAAAAGCAGGGCCATTACAACAAGGCTCATAAGGAGATTGACAAAGTTGCTCTCATGGAAAGAACGAAGGACTTCGCGATGTTTGCCCTGACTGAAGAATGCAGCAACTACAGGCGTGGTGGCATAGGAAATGCCCAAGAGAAAATAGAGACAGAGATTGAATACGTTGTTGACAAAGCCTGCGGCTGAGAGTTCTGGCGTGCCATACTGCCCCACCATGATGGTATCTGCCCATCCTTGCAGTATGCTGCCTAATTGTGCAATGATGATGGGACAGGCAAGACGGAGGATGGCTATTGAACGGGCACGAGTGGTCATTTTCTCTTTTTCAATTCTCCTGTAGCAAGATGGCTAAATTCATAGTACCACCAATAGGTGTCACCAAATTCACGATGGGTCCTGTTGACACGCTCTGTCTTATCTGTCAGCGTATCCCTAAGTGCGCAATAATCACGGAAACGGTTCACCAGCTCAATGTCAGCTAATGTGGCAAGGGTGTCGTGCTGAATAACGATGTGTCCATCAAGTGCCGCTTTGTGCTGACCTATGAGTAAAAGGGCCTCACGATAGGCGGTCGGCAAACGGTCGTAGGCTCCAACAAGGGTGTCTGAAAGGTTGTAATAACGTGGCAACTGATGCTGGAAGGTGGATAGTTCCTTGTCAAGCAAAAGACTACACAAATAGTAGTCCACTACATGCTGATTATGGAGGGTGTCGGCAAGCAGGAGTTGATAGAAACGATCTACAGTGCGGACAGATTTGCCAGGGCGTGCTCCAAGATGGGAACAGATATCCTGCGGAGTGAGGCGGTATAAGGAGAACGTATCTGTGATGTCGAGCAACCCACGTGAGCCGTCATGGTGAGGATAGTGAAATATGCGTTCGGGAAGCAGTCCTTGTTGGGAAAGGGCATACATGCGCAATTGGTTGAGTCGGGCTGTGGTACGTAGAGATTTCTCTCCTACAGCTGCCGCACCTTCATAGTCATGAGCAAGGAGAAGGCGTTCAGCCTTGAGTTCATAGTGATAGACATCGGGGGTCTGCGGCACAGCACCCGTGAGAAGCATGAGGAGGAACAGGATGATGAGGTTGGGGTATGCCTGCGATTTGGTGGCTAATGGGTAGTCAGACTCATCTGCGTCAACCTTTCGAACGATGATGACTAAAAGGATGTAAGCTATAAGAAGTGCAGGAGCAATCCAGAGCCATGCCCCCAAGGAGAAGTGAAGCATCGCTTCGGGATTGACGTCGGTGAGGATGGCGAGCAGCAGCATGGAGGGCAGGTAAGAGAATGCATGCCATCGGGACGGCAGACGGGAAAGAAGGCTGACGACCCACTGAAGCAGCTGCAGGACGAGGGTGATAATGATGGCACCCAGCAGAAGGTTGTAGGTGGTGACTCCTTTGGAATATACGAACTGTGCCTCTGCCAATATCTCACCTTGCAGATAGTAGAGGTAACTGAATGAGAAGAGCATGAACAGAATCCCGCAGGAATAGCGGATGATTCCTGCGGTCTTCTGTGGGTATGGATGATAGGAGTTCACAATCAATCTGCGTTTTTACGAAGTACGACGGCGGAACGGGCTGGTATGTAGAGCATGAGCCACCCCTTGCTGTCTTTCTCGTAGATGGGGTCGTAATTGGTGAAATGACGAACGGTGTCGTCGGCAAGTTCGTTGCCTCCGTAGCATTTGCTGTCGGTGTTGAGCACGACGTCGTAGCTGCCCTGAGGCACGATGAAACCGTAGTCGGTGTAGGAACGGTCGGGCGAGAAGTTGAACACGAACAGCAAGTCGCCACGAGAGAAGGCGAGGATTTGGTCGCCATCGTTGTGCCACACTTCCACCACGGGGGTCTTCTGGAAGTTTTTCTGGGTCTTGATGACTTTGAGCATGGCTTTGTCAAAATCGCCTAAGTAGTGGTAACACAGTTCCTTATTATCGACAAGATTCCATTGGCGACGTGCGTACTTGTAGCCCCATCCGTTGCCTTCGCGAGGGAAGTCTATCCACTCGGGATGGCCGAACTCGTTGCCCATGAAGTTGAGGTAGCCACCGTTCATGGTCGAGGCAGTCAGGAGGCGTATCATCTTGTGGAGAGCGATGCCTCGGTTGACGGTCATGTTCTCGTCGCCTTTCTTGAAGTGCCAGTACATGTCGGCATCGATGAGACGGAAGATGATGGTCTTGTCGCCCACCAGTGCCTGGTCGTGGCTTTCAGCGTATGAGATGGTCTTCTCGTCCTGGCGGCGATTGGTGGTTTCCCAGAACATGGAGGACGGTTTCCAGTCTTCGTCTCGGAGTTCCTTGATGGTCTTGATCCAGTAGTCGGGTATGTTCATCGCCATGCGGTAGTCGAAGCCGTAGCCGCCATCCTTGAAGGGGGCAGCGAGACCGGGCATGCCCGACACTTCCTCGGCAATGGTGATGGCACGTGGATTGACCTCATGGATGAGCAGATTGGCGAGGGTGAGATAGGCAATGGCCTCGTCGTCTTCGTGACCATTGTAGTAGTCGCCGTAGCCGCCAAAGGCTTCGCCCAGACCGTGACTGTAGTAGAGCATGGAGGTGACTCCGTCGAAGCGGAATCCGTCGAAATGGAATTCCTGAAGCCAATACTTGCAGTTGGAGAGCAGGTAGTGGATGACCTCATTCTTGCCGTAGTCGAAGCAGAGGGAGTCCCAAGCGGGGTGCTCGCGTCGTCCGCCTTGCATGAAGTATTGGCAGCCATCGCCGGCGAAGTTGCCCAAGCCTTCTATCTCGTTCTTCACGGCATGTGAGTGTACGATGTCCATGATGACGGCGATGCCCATCTGGTGGGCGGTGTCGATGAGTTCCTTCAGTTCTTCGGGTGTACCGAAACGGCTGGAAGGAGCGAAGAAATTGCTCACATGGTAGCCAAAGGAGCCGTAGTAGGGATGCTCGGCTATGGCCATCACCTGAATGGCGTTGTAGCCGTCTTTCTTGATGCGAGGCAAGACGTTGTCCTTGAACTCGGTATAGGTGCCCACTTTCTCGGCATCCTGTGCCATGCCGACGTGGCATTCGTAGATGAGGAGCGGGTTGGTGTCGGGCTTGAAGTTCTTTTTCTTGAACTCATAGGGCTTTGCTGGCGCCCAGACTTGTGCGGAGAATATCTTTGTCACTTCGTCTTGTACCACGCGGTTGGCGTAGGAAGGTATGCGCTCCCCCTCTCCGCCTTGCCACTTGATTTTCAGTTTGAAGAGGTCGCCATGGTGCATCTGGCTGGCTTTCAGTTTGATTTCCCAGTTGCCGTTGTCGATGCGGGTCATCTTGTAGGCTTCATCTTCCTGCCATCCGTTGAAGTCGCCCACCAGATGAATGTCGGTGGCATTCGGCGCCCACTCGCGCAGCACCCATCCCTTGGAGGTTTTGTGAAGTCCGAAGTACAGGTGTCCGCTGGCAAAGTCGGAAAGGGTCTGTTTGCCACCGTTGGTCAGTTCATTCAACTTGTATAGAGCATGGTCGTGACGACCGCAGATGGCTTCCTCAAAGGGTTCAAGCCATGGGTCATTCTTGACGATGCCGATATGTTTCACGGCAGCCTCTTTCTTGGCTGCAGCGGTTTTTACATTCTTTTTTGTAGCCATGACTCCTTATGCTTTAACTTTGAAGATAACTTTTTTGTATTCTGGCACAGGCGAGATGCAAGGTGCATGGCCATCTTCTGGAAAGAAGATGACGAACTCTCCCGGATGCACCGTAATGTATTGTTCGGGACGATCCAGATAGAAGGTGATATCCTTTGTCGCATCGTACTCTGCCCTGGAAAGATACTGGCGAGGGATATAGCCTATCACCTCTGGGCATGACAACGGAATCTGGATGTCAATCATCGCATTGTGCGTTTCCATTCTTGCCTGATCCACTGTTTTGCCTTTTGCCACATTGTGGTTGACAAAGAGTTTGTTACCATCAATGTTCACACATCCAGGCTCTTGTGCCATCAAGTCTGTGTTCTGCAAATACTCCAACACTTTAGGGAATAAAGGGTTAAGGGAAACATATTTGCCAAAGTTCTCAAGTGTGTCTAAAATCATAACGCTGATGAATTAAGGTTTATAATACTGTTAGTTATCTCTCTTTACATGTCTTTCAATCCCTTGCCCGACTGATTTCTTTCAGCATCGCTTCGTGCAACATTCCATTGGTGGCAAGCACCTCACGCCCACTTTCCCACAATTCATTTTTTCCTTCATAATCGGTCACTTTACCACCTGCCTCCATCAGAATGCAAGCACCTGCCGCCACATCCCATGGCTGAATGAACGATTCCACATAGACATCGATTTTACCTGCCGCCAAATAGCAAAATTCTGCTTCCGCACTGCCATTGCTGCGGATGCTGGCACAATGCCCATATAACTGCCCCGACAAATTCATACAGAACCTGCGATAGCCTTCCGCATTATATGGATAGCCTATCATGACCAAAGCCTTGTCCATGTCCGTGAAAGAGGACACATGTATCTTCCTGCCATTCAGATAAGCCCCACCACCCTTAAAGGCACTGTACAATTCTTTACGCGTCACTTCATACACCACACCGAGCAGAAATTCCTTTTCGTTTCTCAATGCAATACTCACGCAATAGGGAGCAAGGTCATGTATGAAGTTTGTCGTGCCGTCCAGCGGGTCAACCACCCAGAAAAGTTCCGTTTCCTCATCTTTCTGTTCCGTGGTCTTCTCCTCTGTAATGAAACCTGCCACAGGCAATATTTCCTTCAACCGAGCCACTATCATCTTCTCGCTCTCCTTATCCACATAACTCACATAGTCATGACTATGCTTCGACTCCACCCTACTGAGGTCAAAGGTCTCACGTTGTTTGGAGATAAATGTTCCCACCTCCACTGCCAACTGCTTCACCTCTTCCAATACACCTTGCAAGTCCATCATCATAATCCTCTCTTTCAAACTCTAAACCCTAAACCCTTAACTCTCACATCCCGCATGGCTTTCCCCATTATGTGGGAGATTTCCGCAGGACAGAGAGGGTCTTTTTATCACTGTCCCATCAGTCTTCCACGACTATAGATGCCCTTACGAATCACCTTGCCACTTCTGTCCTTTTCGACGAATGAACCATCTCTCTGGTCGTTGAAGAAAGAACCCTCAAAACGTGTGCCGTCAGCAGCCTCTTCCACTCCCTTTCCGTTTTTCATGCCATCCTTGAAGTGCCCTTTGAATTTAGTGCCATCAGCCAAGCGGAGAACACCCTCACCATTCATTTCGCCAGCAGCCCATTCACCATCGTAGAGGTCACCCCCGGCACCCGTGAACTTGCCACGTCCGTGCTCCTTGTCTTCCACCCAATAGCCCTCATAACGAGAACCATCAGGCCATGTGTAGGTGCCAAAGCCATCCATCAGACCATTCTTGAACTGTCCCACATACTTACGCTTGTCCGCATAAGTGAAGATACCCTGCCCTGTGCGCTCACCGTTTAGATAATCACCTTCATAGATATCTCCATTCTTGAATTTGTAGATACCTTTCCCGTGCATCATATCATCTTTCCATCCACCTGTATAGAAATCACCATTGGCATACGTGTATTTGCCTTGTCCGTTGCGCATATCATTTTCCATGTCACCCTCATAGCGAGAGCCGTCACGCCAGTCAAAGGTTCCCTTGCCCGACTTCTTGTCTTCCTTCCAGTTCCCGTCATAATAGATGCCATTTGCCCACGTGTATCTTCCCTGCCCGTTGCGCTTGTCCTGCAACCATTCACCCGTGTACTTGTCACCATTGTAGTAGTACATCGTGCCGAACCCTTGCTGGTAGTCTATGTACCAAAGACCATCATACTTATTGTTGTTGGCGAAATAATAGATGCCACGCCCATGCTGATGGTCCTGATGCCAATTCCCTTCATATTTTTCGCCGTCCGTAAAGGTATAGACGCCATATCCCTGACGCTTACCCTTCACATACTCTCCCTCATAAGTGTCGCCCGTCTTGAAGGTTGTCTTACCCTTGCCATTCGGTTTACCACTCTCCAACTCACCATAATAGGTTGAACCATCTTTTGGGAACACATAGTTGCCGATCACCACCTTCTGCGCCTGTACTGACGATATACTCATCAGCAGCATCGCTCCAGCCATCAAGTATCTTGAAGTATTCATATATGAAAAATTCTTTTTAAAGTCATTCTATCGATTTGACAAAGATAGCAACTATTTTTCAAATTCATGCCCTCCGTTAAGTTTTATTATGACTTTTGTACGTTTTTTCGCGAAAGGACATAAGAAATGCCGAGAAAAGCATCCCTTTCTCGGCATTTTTTTGCTTCCCCCATCCTATTCAAATCGGAGTGATGACACCTTTTCCAACCGTGCTTTCAGACGCGGCATGGAATCTTTACGGATGCGGAGGGTCATGGTACAGTCGTTGTCAAAGCCTTGTGATACAATTTGAGGTTCCTCTTCCTTCACTATGCGCATCACGTCATTCATGAAAGGATATTCGAAAAAGAACGTGATGTCTTCATCCACCGTCTTTTCAATAATTTCAGCAGCGGCAATGGCTTCGGCTGCCGCCAAACGATATGCCACAATCAACCCCGAAGTTCCGAGTTTCACACCTCCAAAGTAGCGAACTACAATAATAAGAATATCAGTAAGTTCGTTGGAATTGATTTGTCCAAGAATGGGCTTTCCAGCCGTGCCAGAAGGTTCGCCATTGTCATTGGCTCGGAATTCCTTCCGTTCCGCACCTAACATATAGGCATAGCAGACATGACGGGCATCGTAGTATTTCTTCTGGTACTCCGCCACAATCTGCTTCACCTCATCTACAGAACGGACAGGAATAGCAAAAGCGAGAAACTTGCTGCGCTTCTCGCTATAAGTGCCTTCCGACAAGAATTTTATCGTTCTGTAGGAATCCATTTTCAGTTAGGAGTTAGGAGTTTGGAGTTAGGAGTTAGGAGTTTGGAGTTGGCTATCCTGCTGGTTTTCTCATTGAGAGCAAGCCGCATGGCAACTCCTAACTCCTAACTTCTAACTCAACTTATGTATCACAAGACCACTGCGGAGTTTTGGCTCAAACCACGTTGCCTTCGGTGGCATGATGTTGCCAGAATCAGCAATATCCATGATTTGCTTCATGGTGACGGGATAAAGTGCTAAGGCAGTCTTCATCTCACCACTATCCACACGGCGTTTCAGTTCGCCAAGACCACGCAAACCGCCCACGAAGTCAATGCGCTTGTCGCGACGCAAGTCCTTGATGCCCAAGATGTCATCGAGAATCAGTTTCGACGAGATGCTCACATCCAGCACGCCGATGGGATCATTCTCGTCGTATGTACCAGGCTTTGCCTTGAGCGAATACCACTCCCCTTCCAGATACAATGAGAACTCATGCAACTCCTGTGCACGATACTCTGCAGCACCTTTCTTCTCCACCACAAAGTTCTTCTCCAACGCCTTGATAAACTCCGCAGGAGTCAAGCCGTTCAAGTCTTTGATGACGCGGTTATAGTCGAGGATGGTCAACTGGCTGGCAGGGAAACAAACTGCCATGAAATAGTTGTACTCCTCATCGCCACGATGGTTCGGATTCTGCTTTGCCTTCTCTGCACCCACCAAGGCTGCAGCAGCACTGCGGTGGTGTCCGTCGGCAATGTAGAGGTTAGGCATCTGGGCAAAACGCTCGGTGATGGTCTTAATATCGTTATCATCGCTCACCACCCAGAGTTTGTGTCCAAAACCATCGATGGGCGCAACGAAATCATATTCAGGGGTAGTCTTGGCATACTTGTCAATGAGTTGCAGCAACACCTCATCGTCAGGATAGGCAAAGAACACAGGCTCGATGTTGGCATCGTTCACACGCACATGCTTCATGCGATCCTCCTCCTTGTCGGCACGGGTCAATTCATGCTTCTTGATAACTCCCGTTTGATAATCACCGCTATAAGCTCCCACCACAATGCCATACTGTGTCTTCTCCTTATTGCCATTGGCAGGCAGGCACGAAGTCTGTGCATAGATGTAATACTGCTCCTTCTCGTCCTGCACCAGCCAACCGTTTTTCTGGAACTTGGCGAACTGTCGGGCAGCCTCCTCATACACACGTGGGTCATACTCGCTGGTGCCTGGCTCGAAGTTAATCTCTGGTTTGATGATATGGTACAGCGACATCTCGTTGTCACCAGCCTCTGCGCGAGCCTCCTCAGAGTCCAGCACATCGTATGGGCGGCTCTCCACCTGCTCTACATACTGCTTTGGTGGACGCACACCCTTAAAAGGTTTTACAATTGCCATAAAGTTAATTTACAATTTGACGATTTTTCTGTTGATGGTACAAAGTTAGGGCTTTCATTCGGAATGACCAAATGAAAGCCCTATCTTTCGACGATTTATAGGTAAAATCTTATGGTTACTTGTTCACTTGGAACTTTGTGATACCCTCCTTGATGTAACCCACAATCTGGTTGGCTGCAGCAAGACCTGCATTGGTGTTTGCCTCTGCAGTCTGGGCACCCATCTTCTTGGGAGTGGAGAAGTAACGACCTTCGAACTTAGCGAACTCAGCATCTGCATCTGGCTTGATGTCGGTGATGTACTTGAGGTCGGTACGCTCAGCAAGGAGTTCGAGGAGTTCTGGCTCATTGATAACTTCCTTACGAGCGGTGTTGATGAGGATACCACCCTTCTTCATGCTGCCCACGAGTGCCTTGTTGATGCTCTGCTTGGTCTCTGCTGTAGCAGGGATGTGGAGAGACACGATGTCGCAAGTCTCAAAGAGTTCGTTCTGTGATGCAGCAGCGTGAACACCTGCAGCCTCGATTGCCTCTGCTGGGCAGTAAGCATCGTAGGCAGACACTTCCATGCCAAAACCTTTGGCGATGCGAGCCACATTGCGACCCACATTGCCGAAAGCAAGAATACCGAGTTTCTTGCCCATGAGTTCAGAACCAGCCTTGCCGTTGTAGAAGTTACGAACGGTGAACACGAGCAGACCGAGTACCAACTCAGCCACAGCATTGGCGTTCTGACCAGGAGTATTCATCACCACCACCTTGTGGGCAGTAGCAGCCTCGAGGTCCACATTGTCGTAACCAGCACCTGCACGAACCACAATCTTCAGGTTCTTGGCAGCATCGAGCACCTCTGCATCGATTTTGTCAGAACGGATGATGATGGCGTCCACGTCAGCCACTGCGCTGAGCAACTGTGCCTTCTCTGTATATTTCTCCAGAAGAGCAAGTTCGAAACCTGCACCTTCAATAATCTCTTTGATACCAGCAACCGCAGGAGCAGCAAAAGGCTTCTCAGTTGCAATTAAAACTTTTGCCATTTTTTCTATTTTTTATTTACAAGAATGCCCATGAATGCCCACGAATGTTCATAAATATAATATTCATGATAATTCGTGGGCATTCATGGGCATTATATGTTACAAATTAAACAATCAAATTAGTGTTGAGCCTCAAACTCCTTCATGCACTTCACGAGTGCCTGAACGCCTTCGATAGACATGGCGTTGTAGCAAGAAGCACGGAAACCACCCACGTCGCGGTGACCCTTCACGCCGACCATGCCTTGGCTTGTAGCGAACTTGAGGAACTCGTCCTGCAAGTCCTGATACTCTGGCTTCAAGACGAAGGTGATGTTCATGAGCGAACGGCTGTCCTCCTCGGCAGTGCCGACGAAGAGTTTGTTGCGGTCAATTTCGGCATACACGATTTCGGCGCGCTCCTTAGCCAACTTCTCCATTGCCTCAACACCGCCGTGAGCCTTCATGTAACGGAGGTTCATCAGGGCTGAATAGATAGGCACTACAGGAGGCGTGTTGAACATAGAGCCTTTCTTCACGTGAGTGCGGTAGTCAAGCATCGTTGGGATGTGGCGAGACACCTTGCCAAGTGCATCTTCCTTCACGATGACGAAGGTAAGACCTGCCATAGCGAGGTTCTTCTGAGCACCACCATAAATCATAGCATACTTGCTCACATCAACAGGACGGCTGAAGATATCGGAAGACATATCTGCAATCAGAGGAATTGGAGAGTCGAGGTCTTCACGAAGTTCTGTACCGTAAATCGTGTTGTTGGATGTGATGTGCAGGTAGTCAGCATCTGTAGGAATCTCGAAATTGCGTGGGATATAGGTGAAGTTCTTGTCGGCAGAAGAAGCCACTTCCACCACCTCACCGAAAGCCTTGGCCTCCTTCTCTGCCTTGGTAGCCCAAACACCCGTATTCAGGTAGGCAGCCTTCTTCTCAAGGAAGTTGTAAGGAACCATGCAGAACTCAAGACTTGCACCGCCACCGAGGAAGAGTACGGAGTAACCCTCTGGAATGTTGAGAAGTTCCTTGAAGAGTGCTACTGCCTCATCAACTACTGGCTGAAAATCCTTTGCGCGGTGGCTAATCTCCATAAGAGAAAGTCCTGACCCATTGAAATCAAGACAAGCCTGTGCAGTCTGTTCAATCACCTCGCGAGGAAGGATGGAAGGTCCTGCATTGAAATTGTACTTTTTCATTTTGTTGTGTTATAATTAAAAATACGTGTAAATTTGCCTTTTTACCTAAATGAGCCACAAAGTTACTAATAATAATTCAAACGAGTGGCAACTTGTTTTCTTTTTATTTCAAAAAAAACAAAAATGGGCGTAGGCCTTTAGCATTTGGTACACCCATATTGCAATTTCATGATAAATTACAGCCACTTCTTCCTTCTGAACCACCACAGTGATACTGCCGTGCAAACCACACAGGCGATGATGGCTATCGGGAAGCCCATCTTCCATTTCTCCATGCCGTTGATGAGGTTCATGCCAAACATCGACGTGATGAAGGTCGGGAAGAGGATGATCATGTTCAGCGAAGTCAACAGCCTCATCACCGTATTCATATTATTATTAATAATGTTCGCGTAGGTGTCCATTGTGGAGTCGAGGATGTTAATGTAGATGGCGGTTGTCTCGCGTGCCTGATTCATCTCGATGTTCACATCTTCAATGAGTTCGGCATCCAGTTCATCGACCGGCAAACGGAACTTCAACTTGCTCAACAGTGACTCGTTGCCACGAATGGAAGTGCCGAAGTATGTGAGCGAGTCTTGCAGACGTGACAGATTCACGAGGTCCTTGTTGTCTATATGCTTGTCGAGGTCACGTTTCGCCTTTTCAATGATGCCATTCACCTGTTTCAGGTATTTCAGATACCACACCGATGCGCTCAAGAAGAGACGGAACACCAAGTCTGCCGCATCCGTAAAGCCTTCTGCACGACGCATCTGGTGATTTACGAAATCGAGCATCATCCGTGTTTCCTGATTGCAGATAGTCACAATCTTATCTCCCTTGATCACAATACCCAACGGGATGGTCGTGTAAGGGCTCCTTGAAGAAACGCTCTTCAAATGGGGAATACGCAAGATAATCATGAGCCACCCTTCATCCATGTCGTAACGGGCACGCTCGTCGGCATCCGAAACGTCATCCATGAAGTAGTCTGGCATACCGAGTTCCTTCTCCAGAAACTCCCTGTCATCATCCACTGGGCAAGTAACCTGTACCCAACAGTTTGACTCCCAAGCATCAATGTGCTTGATGCCGCCATTAAAATTCCAGAATGTTCGCATTGTTTTCTGAATCTTTGCTTTTTCGATGTAAGAACAATAAAAAGGTGGGGCAAAGACTCATTCAACTCCGCGTGAGAGGTGAGTCTTATCCCAGGCACTTTGTACTATTCGCCGGATAATCGTCCATAGTTGTTTCTAATTTGTTAGTACTCTCTTTTTCTGTTCGATTCCAAAGAATTCCCTTGAAATCGAGTGCAAAGGTAATAACTTTTTTTAAAAGAAATGTGCTTGCAACTGAAAAAATTGCAAGCACACTATCATTTTTCATGACTGGCAAGACTTACAGGATGGTCTTCACAGCCTCCAACATACCTTTCTCCTGAATGAGGTCAAGGTCTTTCTTCACCAGTGCGGTGAGGCCTGGAACCGTGTTGTTGAGGTTCTCGTGCCAGATGTTTTCGGCAGCAAGAACACCCTCTGCCACTTTCTGTGTATCACCTGTAGCCCAAAGGTCTTTGAGCAACTGCATGATTTCAGGTGCATCGTTGGGTTCGATTGGTGCGCCATCGGCACGAGTGCCCCCCTTATAGTAGGTGATGATGGCAGCCAGGCCAAACACAAGACCTTGTGGAAGTTCGCCTTTACGCTCCAGATAAACCTTCACGCCAGGCAGGTCGCGTGTCTCGTATTTAGGGAAGGAATTGAGCATGATGCTCGTCACCTGATGGTCAACATACGGATTGTTGAAACGTTCGAGCACATCGGTGGCAAACTGCTGCAATTCTTCCATGGGGAGATTGAGCGTCTGCATCAATTCGTCAAACTGCACCTTGTGGATATATTTGCCCACCACCTCATCGTTGCAGGCATCACGCACGATGTTGATGCCGCTGAGATAAGCCACAGGAGAGAGGACCGTGTGCGGACCATTCAAAAGCGTCACCTTTCTTTCGTGATAGGGCTTTTCACTTTCAGCAATGAGGACATTCAGTCCCGCTTTCTCAGCAGGGAACTCTGCCTTCAGAGCGTCAATGTCCATGTTCTCGGGCTTCTCAATGACCCAAAGATGGAATGCCTCACCCTGTACGACGAGGTTATCTGCATAGCAAACCTTTTCCTGAATCTCGGCAATCTCTTTACGCGGAAAACCAGGCACGATGCGGTCAACGAGTGTGGCACACACATAATTATAATGAGTGAACCACTCCTTGAAGGCAGCATAGTCAGTACCCAGATCTTTTTTCCAATGTTCGATATACTGATAGATACAATCCTTCAAATGATGGCCATTCAAGAAAATCAGTTCGCATGGCATGATAATGAGTCCCTTATCGGCAGCGCCATTGAAAGTTTTGAAACGGCGATAGAGCAATTGGGTAAGTTTACCCGGGTAGGATGAAGCAGGTGCGTCAGTCAACTTACATGCAGGATCGAAGGCGATGCCCGCTTCTGTAGTGTTGGAAATGACAAAACGAATCTCCGGCTGATCTGCCAATGCCATGAATGCAGGGTTCTGGCTGTATGGATTGAGGGCACGGCTGATGCAGTCAATGCGGGTGAGAGAATTGACTTTCTCGCCGTTCAGACGACCTTGCAGATTGACATGATAGAGACAATCCTGCCCATTGAGCCAATCCACCATTCCGTGTTCGATAGGCTGAACCACCACTACAGACGAGTTGAAGTCTGTCTTTTGATTCATGTTGTAAACAATCCAGTCCACAAAACAACGGAGGAAATTGCCTTCGCCAAACTGGACAATTCTTTCGGGTGCATGACTCTTCGGAGCCGTGCGAGCGTTCAGTGCTTTGAGTGTCATATTTCAAATAGAAGTAAATTGATTGCAAAATTACGGATTATATTTGACTTTTTAAGTATTTTCATGCAGCTTTTGTCCTCTTCCGACAAAAAAAATCGCACATTTTGGCAAAAACACCCTCCTTTTTGACAAAAAAGAGCCTAAGATTTGTGGAATATTAACAAAAGGAGTATCTTTGCAACGGAAAAAGTGAATTATTATAATTATAAATCCTATTTACTAATCATTTTTAAAAACAAAAGATTATGGCTTACACAGAAAAAACAACTACGGGTTATGGTACCCGTGTGGGCAACTCGCTCAAAGCAGTTCTCATGGGCTTCGTCCTCATCATTGGTGCAACCATTCTGCTCTGGTGGAATGAAGGTCGTGCAGTGAAGACAGCCGACATGTTGGAAGACGCTCAGGGAGCATGTGTCGAGATGC
Source organism: uncultured Prevotellaceae bacterium (assembly GCA_900316975.1). Taxonomy (GTDB): domain Bacteria; phylum Bacteroidota; class Bacteroidia; order Bacteroidales; family Bacteroidaceae; genus Minthosoma. Next base: position 15,700 of record ONFA01000021.1, read on the forward strand.
CTAACCCCGACAAGAAAAGCGCAGAGTTTGAAGGCGAACTCGTATGTGCTACCGCGATGGCCAACACTGACGAAGTGTTGACCGATGCTGACTTCGGCATCAGCGAGAACGCTATCAGCCTGAGCCGCAAGGTGGAGTACTACCAGTGGGTTGAGCACTCTGAGTCAAAGAGCGAAGACAAACTCGGTGGCAAGCAGGAGACCACTACTACTTACACTTACACACAGGAATGGGTAAGCAGCCCTGTGAACAGTGGCGACTTCAAGGATCCTGCTTATCAGGGCAAGAACTACACTTGGGCTAACATCGAGAGCCAAGATGTATGGGCAGAAAAAGTGACTTTCGGTGCATACGTACTGAACGAATCTCTCATCCACTCCATCAGTTCCACAGAGGCTGTTGAACTGAATGTGAACGACCAAGTACTGGCTTCCATGGACAAGAGCGTCGCTGATGTTTACGCAAGAATCAAGGGCGTGCCTACAGTTAATGCAGCTGTTACCGAACCTGCTGTTGCCGCTGATGACAGTGTAAAGACGGCCATCCCCGACTCTATCAAGCAGGACAACAAGGTTGACCTTGAATATGTTCACCAGGCTGGCAACGTGATTTACCTCGGTCGCACCATGAACGCTCCTGAGATTGGTGACGTGCGCATCACTTTCGAGAAGACTGTTCCGGCTAAGGTGACTGTCGTTTCTCAAGTTGAGGGCAACACATTCAAGCCTTTCGTGGCAAAGAACAAGAAGAAGTTCCAGACCCTCAGAATGGGCAAGAAGACGATTGACGAAATCTTCGAAGAGGAGAACGAGGCTAACAGCATGTGGACTTGGATTCTCCGTATCGTCGGCACACTCCTCGTCATCTCTGGTATCAAGAGCCTCTTCTCATTCGTTGAGACACTGCTCAAGGTGGTTCCATTCCTGTCAAGCCTCTTCGCATTTGGCGTGGGCATCATTGCAACCATCATCGGTATCGTTTACTCACTCATCGTCATCGCATTGGCATGGATCTTCTACCGTCCAGTACTCGGCATCATCCTCTTGCTCATTGCAGGCTTCCTCGTATGGGTGTTCGCTTTCAACGGCAAGAAGAAACTGGCAGAACTTGCTAACAAGAACAAGGGCAATGCAGAGCCAGAGGCTGCCCCAGCAGAATAATTGAACATCAACATCAAACATAAAAAAGGTCTGGGTAGCCTCGGCGGTTATCCAGACCTTTTTAAAACCAACCAACTCTAAAAACAAAATCACATGAAACAACTTTTGATCAGTTCCGCCATTGCTTGCCTGCTGATGCTCACGGCATGTGACGGGAAAAAAGTTAACAACGGCAGCATCGACACCGACAGCATTGCCGCTGGAACCACCGACAGCACATCCATGACAGCAACACCTGCTGCCGACCTCCATACAGAGGAAGCCATCAAGGCACAAATCACAGCCTATTACAATGAACTGAACAATGTGAACGATGGGGTGATGAACATGACCCTACTCGATTCCATCGCATGCACCAAAAGCCTTCTGGCGCTGATGGAACAGGTGGAAGAGAAGAACATGAAAGCCATTGCTCAAGGCAGCGACGCGTACTTCGAGGATGAAGGCTACCGCTGGTTCCAAGGACTCGGTACGCCCATCAAAGTGCAGTTCGACAACATTACCGACCCCACACAAGACTATGTGGAGGCATTCCTCACCCTCTCATGGAACGGACAGAAGGGGCAAGTGCGCCTTCGTCTCACCGTGGAAGACGGACAATGGAAAATCAACGACTTTGCCGACTATGACCTCGACGGCGTAGGTTTCCGCAGAGATATGGAATCATTTTTAGGAATCAATCTTGACGATCCAGCAGGATGAAGAAACTGACATTTATCATGATAGCAATGACCGCCATCACGTTTGTTGCTTGCGGCAACAAGACCACAGGCAACAATGACAACGGAGATGAAGACTCTGTTTTTATGCTTGACGGTCCTGGTTCTGTGTATGAACCGACAGAGGAGGAAGTGGGACAATATGCCCTTGAAACCGTACAGGAAGTCTATGAAGCGGTCGGTCAAGCATATAGCAGTGAAGATTGGCAAACCCAATCCAATGAACTTGACAAGGAGTATTGTTCCAAAGACTGGAACGCCACGGTAAAGGCTGTCAGAGAGAAAGACAACCAGAATCCTGAAGAGATGGGCTTCTTCGATGCCGACTACTGGGTGATGGGTCAAGACTTCAGCAAGAAGATTTACGCCACAGACCTCAACTTGGAGAAACTCCTTATGAACGACACCACTTGGGAGGCTGCCGTGACGCTCAAGCTCCATAACTTCAGTGAGATTCCTGTGCGCGTCAACCTCATCTACGAAGGTGGCGAATGGAAGGTGGACGACCTCACCGACCTCAGCAATGATCTCGACTGGAAAAAGAGCATGAAAGAATATCTGGCAGAATAAAAGAATTCCCCACATGCGCACCGAGCGCATCAGAATTGCCTAACGGCGAAAGGTTCGCACACCCAACGCCTACCCTTACGGGCACCCAGCACAAATGACGGAATGCTGAGTGCCCGTATTTTGATAGTACAAGTACAACTAATTCTGGCTCAATCGTAAACACCTGTGTCTGTCTTAAACAAAATACACTCGCAAGTAATAAAACCACAGATTGAGCCGATTAAACGGATTTATAATTTTCGACCACGATTTTCACGAATTTCACGAATTGGGAGAGCCTTGGCGGCTCTTGGGAAACCATCCGGACGGGGCTTTCGCCAAGAAAGCCAAAAATTCGTTTAATTCGTATAATTCGTGGTCAAGAAAAGCTGTTCAATCCGCTCAATCGTTCCGCAGGAACTTGTTTTATAAAGACATATCCCTTCGGGATGATTAAGCAGATTGGGCGGATTTATAGGATTTGAATCATTTTGTCTGGAAATAAATTTGAATGATTTTGAAAAGATTTGTACGATTTCGCCCGCAGGGCACTCCACCACACGCCGCGCGAGGCGTGATTTCCGTTCAATCCGCTCAATCGTTCCGCAGGAACTTGTTTATATAAAAACAAACCCCTTTGGGATGAATAAGCTGATTCTGCAGATTTATGGGATTTATCCAAATCCACACACAGATTTTTGCAGGTGAGCCGTTTTTGGGGTTCATTATTTTGTTGATTCAAATAAATATCGCATCTTTGTAGCCGAAATGACAATTGAAAGAAACTAATCACATCATACCCATACGACTATGAAAGGAATTCAAAGTATTATCATGACACTCGTTCTGCTGATGGTGGCAGGGACAGCAGGAGCACAGAGTGAATTCAAGAGAACCATCACCCGTCAGGGGCAGACCATTGAATACTCTATCAGTGGGGTGCAGGTGACGAAGGAGGAACAGCCTCTCTACACGGGAAATACACCAGAGCAGGGTAATTATATGCAGAATTATGAGGGAACGGTGGAGTCGGGAAAGACCATCACTGTCAAATGCCGACAGGTGAAGGGCAATAAAGTCCCCATCATCTACTTTGACATCAGATATTACGATAGGCCCAGCATGAGTGGCGCCCCACTTACGGATGAGTCCATGCGTACAGACAAGGAGAAGGCGACCAGCAGCCGTGTCCCCAAAAGGAAATATGGCGAAGTGAACATCTACTATCTGGGTGATACGGGTGACTGGATTACGGTGACGTGGAACCTTGACATTGATGCGACACCTGTGCCTGTGTCTGTGCCTACACCTGTAGTACGTACACCTGAGCCGGAAAAGGGACCTTGTGAAAAGATTGATAGCCATATTCGATTTAATGACTTTTATGGAGAGGTGAAGAAACGTTGTAATTTTGAAGAGGATGATTCCTATGAATTTGTAGATTTGGATGATGTGGTTTATGAAAACGACAGAATCAAGACAGAAGAGGAGTCCGGTGCCATCTTGGGGCTGGAGGATATGAGCACCTATGTCATCAAATCAGAGAGTGTCCTCATCATTCATACAGAAGAGGGAAATGAGTCAAAGCTTGAAATGCTCATAGGCAGCATGTGGACTAACATCAAAAAGATGGCTGCGGGGAAAGCTCTGGATGTTGAGATGTCTCAATGTGTTTGTGGCATCAATGGCACGATTGTGGCGTTTGAGGAGACGGGCGGCAAGTCAAACATCTATCTGTTTGCTGGCTCTGTGACGGTGAAGAGCAAGAAGGGAACAGACAAGGTGAACCTGCAGCCAGGACAGACGTCGTCGGTGGGCAGCAACGGCAAGGTGGCTGTGAAAGAGTTTGATATTGAAAAAGGAGCCAAGAAATTCGGCATTTCCATGGACGACATCCGTAATCACTATTCAAACGCTGGCACGACAGGCAATGTGGGACTTGTCTTCACAGAGGACAAACTGAACTACAAGATTCTGAGTGGTAACACCGTTGAACTAACGAGCGAACTGAAAGGCAACTACAGCGGTCACGTAAAGATTCCAAGTGTGGTGAAGCACAGTGGCGTGACGTATCAGGTGGTGGGCATCGGCAAACGGGCTTTCGCTGACCAGACGAAGATGAAGTCAGTGGAGATTCCAGCCAGCGTGCGCAGTATCGAGGAGGATGCCTTCTACAACACAGGGCTTGCATCGGTAGCTGTGCCGGGCAACAATGCCAACGTACAGCGCCATGCCTTTCGCAACTGCCGCGTTCTCACCACTGCCATCATTAGCGGCAAGAATGCGTATTGCCATCCCGAGGCTTTCGCAGACTGTAACTACCTGCAGGATTTGCGTATAGAGTCTCCTACGTCAACACCAACGACGAACCGTTCCACGCAGACGACCACCACAACACCACAAGGTGGAGTGAAAGTATCATCGCCCGGCAAGTATTCATTCACCCTCCCCACTAACAACCGTTGACGCAAAGGCAAGTTTATGAGTGACATTGAATAGCTCACAGAATTGAGATTATTCCCCTACGCGCGCACCGTGCGCATCACATTTCACTCACCCAGCGCATAATATTTCGTTCTTACAGCGCGTATTATTTTGCGCTTAGTGCCCATGTTTTGATAATTTCAGCTTACTTGCATCTTCAGTCTTAAGTGTTGCTGTCAAATCAGAGAAACGTTCCCTGATTTTCGTCCCCTAATTTGAGAGAATTAGGGTGACAAGGTGGGGCTCTCTGTGACACACGCAAGGCATTAAATCTCCATTCTCACGGTTTAGGGGTTGACGTGTTAGTGTCAATTAGGAAAACCTTTGGTTGATGGCTAATATGGTAAAAATTATCGAGAATGGCACCATTGGAGAAAATGATATCATCTTGTTTGAGGGTTCCACAACTCTCATGTGCATGACCAAAGAGGTGGTAGCGAGGCCTTACTTCCATGATACGTTTGAACAAAGGGAAGTTTCCCCAATGAGTCCCTACTGATTCATCCAAAATCATGATGGGAGGCTCATGGGTGATGACAATGTCTGTCCCTTCTGGGATGAGGTGCTCTGAATGATTGTATGCGATGCCAAAAAACTTCACGCCATCGATGGTTACACCCCTGTCTTGCAGGAAGAACACATTGTCGGGCAAGTCTTCAATGCCTTGAGCATCCCATAAGCAAAGGTCATGGTTACCTGTTACAAATATTTTGTATTTGTAAGGTAAGTCAATGTACCAGTTGAGAAAATCAAGCACCTCCTCTTCTGTCCCATTATCCGCAAAGTCACCACAATGCACAATCACATCGGCTTCTGGCAGGTTTCTCAGTTGCCGATGTCGATTGTGTGTGTCGGAGATTTGAAGGATTTTCATGTGCTAATTGATTCTCCGTCATTCAACAATACAACAGACCATTCATCACCAAACAGTTCTGCGAATTGTTCAGGGGCATTTGTATGGATGGGAATAATTGCCTTGGGGTTAAGTAGATGAAAGATGTGTCTCAAGTCTTCCACATCAATGTGGCCACTGGTGTGCAAATAATCGTAGTCACTATTCAGGGCTTTGGCAAGAGCCTCATTGTATGCTTCTGTTCCCTCTTTTAAGTAACCATCCCACATAGACAAGACCTTTTTCTTTTCCCCTGGTATCTGTTCAAGCAGATATTCGAAGCGTTGATTAGGCCGGGCAATCAGCACATAGCCTTTTTGAGCAAGAAACCATTTGAACTTGTCGCTAACATAAAAATGATGATGGTCCTTCTTGTCATATATCAACTCTTTTGGTTCCTCTTTACCATATTGATACCAAGGCGAATGAGTCCAAATAGAATCACCTGTAGCCACAATATCCATCATTTCCTTTTGGTATCTATCCACATAGAAAGACCTTCCTGCCTTGATGGCTGCATGATACAAAGAGAACAGCCTATCAATATTCGTGGAAGAAAGATAGACGACACATCCTTTGTTTTCCTTGAACAAAGATATAAAGTCTTGCTGGAGTTCAGATTCCGTCTTGCTCGTGGCTTGTGGGCGTGCAACATTCGTGCCTTCACACACCACATAGTCCACCTCGCCCACATATTTCTGCATCAGTTGATCAGCCTTACCACTTCTGAAGCCATGCAAGCGGAAGTCGCCAGTATGATAAACAGACACTTCATCTGCCACAATCCTAAAGGCATATGCGTCAAAAGCAGAATGGTCAACAGTCACAGCCCTGATGTTGAAAGAACCAAACTGAAACGTTTCACCCTCCCTGAATGTATGAATAGAAGGCAATCGCTCTAACATTTCCTGATGAATAAGGGACTTGGATTTGAGGTGATTCGACAACACCCTCTGAATCTCACTCCCCACCTTACCCATATAGATAGGCAAGTCCTTGGGCAACTTTGTGATACAGCCTATGTGGTCGCCATGATAGTGGGTGATAAGCAATGCGCTCTTCGATATATCTCCATGTGTCAAGCCTTCGACTTGCAAATCGCCCGTCGTCGGTCCATCCGGCAATTCTTCGCCATAATCGACGAACAAATGCCAACCATCACATTCGTATTCTGTAACACATCCACCTATCTGATGAGTACCCCGATGTATTCTTATCTTCATTTTGATTCAATTAGTTGATTGAAGTTTCAGGAGTTCTTTTTCACCACAGATTACACAGATTACTCTGATTTTATCCGCTGGTGGATTGGCCATTACACCGATTCTTCCTTAATTTCACAAATTAGAGTCGTGCCGACTCTTAAGGCCATTCGGATGGGCTTTCGCCAAGAAAGCAAAAAATCTGTGCAATCTGCCAAAATTTCTCTCAGCATAAAATCTGTGTAATCTGTGCAATCTGTGGTTTTTATGACTTCCGAAAGTTAAGTTAGTTGATGTATATACTATTTGAGAATCCGTTTGAACTCCACCACCATCTTGGGCAGTTTGAGGATGGGTTGCCCTAATCTGGTCGTCATGCCATCGAAACGCGCCTTCGCCCAGTCAACCACTTGGTTGCGCACCTCGTTGTCATAGGCAACCACGACTTGCAGAGGATACTCGCCCAGAAACAAGCCTGGCACGTAGGTGTCGGCACTATCTGGGCAGACCGTAGTGATGCCCAGGAGATAAGGGACAATCGCACCATTCAGCGAACAGCGCTCGTTCTCCGGCTCGATTCCGAACTCTCTGCGCACTCCATCCACAATGTCGCGAAGTGCCAGCAGGGCATCCACCAGCCCGTTCTGACAGATGGCATCCACCTCCACCCTCAGTTCAGGTGCATCGGCAGCGATAAAGGTGCCCCTTTGCTGGCGGGCATACTCCACCTGAAACTTGAACGACTCGTTCTTTGCCTTCTCACTCAGTTGCGCTTTGCGCTTTTGATCTTTTTGCTTGCTCATATCGTATAATTTTTTTAACACGTCTCTATATTATATTATACGATTAAGCAACTTTTAAAAATGGCGATTTTGGGCGTTTTTGACGCCTTCTATGCAAAAACGCCGCAGAACGCGGCGCTTTTTATTGTGTTTTTTTGTATCTTTTTAATTGTTGAGGATACGTACCTGAGAAAACGAATCGTTCTTTCTCGAATTCTTCATCATCATAATACAACGAATGGCAATGAAAAGTTGTGGATAGTTCTTTACACTCTAGTAGTTCACCACAAAATTCATCCGTATCACTTTTAGGCATAATTGTAACAACATCTATATCAAGATGAGGAGGAATGGATTTAGAATCCTTATTGTTATTTCTAAAAAAGTCCCACCATTGTTTACCAGAATTACTATGTAAGAGCTTTGCAACAAAAGTTGCATAGACCAAGGCTTGTTCAATAGCTACAGATTGACTTTCACTATTTATGTTTTGATCTTTGACTTCCATCACACAAATCCTTGAGTTTCCTCTATTTGTTCTGACACGAGCTAGTATGTCTATGCCGCCACCATATTGTGCCGCGTAAGTTAATTTCCCGTGTTCGCTGGCCTTGAATGGCGTTGGAAACTGGAAAAAACATCCATAGAGTTTGATAGGTTGGATATTACAGAGACTTTTCTCTTTGCCTACGCTTTTTGAGAATTCTTTTAGCAAACGATTCTCAACTCTATGTTCAGGGCTTTTGAGTTTTATGTCAGATGATTTTCTTGCTGTATCTCTGAAGAATTTTCTGAATTCTATTGCTTTGGAATCTTTCTTCCACTCCCATTCTTCATTTTCATCGGATAATTTAAACTTAAAATAAGTTTCATTGGCATCTTTGCGAGGATTCAGATACACTTTCCCGTCTCGACATCTCACCTGACCAACACTTTGTCCATCAAAACGTAAATCATACGTGTTTCCTTTGTACATACTGACTGAGCTATACAAGGACAGCCCTTCGGGTTTATTAAAGGGGCGTTTCCCTTTTTCCTTTGCAAGGGCATTTGATATATAACCCCTGTATCTTTCCTCCCATTCCTTGTTTTTTTCAAGCAAAGTAAGCGCGTCGGAAATCACTTGCTGTTTCTGTGCCTTTTCATCTATGTTTGCCATATTCTTAATTGTTTTGATAAAGTGTAAGAATTTTATTTTTCTCTATTATACGAATAAGCCCCCTTGTTGAAATGGCGATTTTGGGCGTTTTGGGCATCTTCTATGCAAAAACGCCGCAGAACGCGGCAGAAAATGTTTGTTTTTTTATTTCAGTTCATCTTTATAACTATCCTGATCTACAAGTTTGAATTCAAAATTAACATCTGTGTTTTGTCTTTTAGTCTGATATTCAAATACAGCATTAAATATACTCTTTATAATAGACGTATTATTATTAACAAACTCAGTAACTTCTCTATACCTCGTTACTATATTGTCTTTGTATTTCTCAGATATTATTCCTTCTACTTCTTTCGGATTGTAAATTAGATAAACAAATTTTACTTCAGCATCTTTTATGTTATGTTTAGCAATATCATACGTGATGCCAAGGAAGTGACATATCAATTGTTTCAGATCAAAGTACTTAACAACTTTATTACAGATTTTGAAAGTACATTTCTTGCATCCCTCTTCGTCTTCTTCCCCATACATTTCAAAATTGAAATTGATTACTAACTCCTGTATTGTATTATAAACATCTTCGTATACAACTTTTATTTTTTCGTTGGCATGTGATGCTCCATATATTTCTCGCCTCTTAGCTTCTATGTAGATGTATTTATCATTTGTTTTAATAAATCCATCTAAATTCGCAACTCCTCCAACTTTTGTGTCAAGTTTTTCTTCAAATTTGAACCCAGAAATATTTTTTGACAATTCATATATGAAACGACTTGATGAACCAAATGAAGCCATCTTGGGCGGATATCTTCCCGGATAAAGTTCTCCACCTCCACCACAACAATATTGTGCTTTATGAATAGGGCTCATCTCATTCAGAAAACTATTCCACTCTTTATTATTCATATAATTACAGTAGGTAGTATCACTTTTGGTCATTACGTATCCACCTTTCTTTCCTTCATATTCTCTAATTGCACAATCCAAAGCGGTTTGCATATCTGTTGGATCTTGATATTTTTCCATATTTGCTGTTAATTTAAATTGTTATACATTGCAGTTATCTTCTTCTTCATCTCTGCCCTCAATTCTTGAGGTTCTAATACCTCCACCTTATCTCCCATTGCCAGCAACTGGCTCACCAATTCTGGCGTAATACATAAACGATAGATGAACTCTGCAAACTCCCCATATTTCGACCGACCTTCTTTCTGCGTTTCATGCAGAGGCAAGGAACGGAGATACTCCATTTGGGTACCATACGCACGAATTTTCACTTCCTCTATAGGCAATTTGTGGTCAACATATACCCCAATCGTATTGGCATAATATTTCTTGGCATCAAAATCTTCGGGCATGGTGAAATGCTTCCTTGTGGTGTTCACCTCTAGCATCCTATCCAATGCTAGATGACGGATTTCCTCCCGTTCCTTAACATATCCCAGCAGATACCAACGGCGATGATACACCTTTAACAGATATGGTTGTACTTGGAAGGCCTCGCGATGTCCTTCATGCTTCTGATAGTCAATTTCTAACTCCACATTCTTTTGTAAGGCTTTGATGATAGACTTCAGATAGTCAGGGTTAGAACGAACTTCTTCCAACATGATCCTGTCTTTCATCGCACTATAAGTGATGAAGTCCTTAGGAACATTGCACTTGTTAACCAGCCACTTGGCAGGTTTGTTGTCTTCCAACACACCCGCATTCTTCACATAATACGCATATCCAACGTATTTGTCGCACACAATATCCACACCAAACATTTCCTTCACTCCCTTTCTGTGTTCATGGAAAGTGCGCAAAGGATAACTATCACCACCATTCGGGTCTTTTTTCCACAGTTCGACAATCTCTTCATAAGTGAGCGCTCCCCCTGAAAGCAGCACGTTCAGCAGCCAGATGTAACGATAATAGGTTTTGCTAATCATTAGGCAATAGGTTTTAGTTAGTCGCAAAGTTAAAGATTATTTCCCCAAAAAGTATTTTTCCCAACAGAATTTTTCAAAAAACGTTGCATTATCTTACCCCTTTCTGCGGTGTTTTTGCATAGAAGATGCCAAAAACGCCCAAAATCGTCATTTTTAAAAGTTGCTTAATCGTATAATATATAATAGGGGCACCTCAAATGAAGTAATAATTGAACACTAAAATATGGACGAACAAATTGAAGTTACGAAATTGGAAGATGCCTTTGCAGTTGCTGTAAAGGTAAAAGACACATGGGTTGTAAAGATTGGAACCTCAGAGATGATAGCAGACGCCTTTGATGTCACGTGTATCGAGGATAGAGAATTGCAGGCTAAGTATTGCATGGATTCAATTCCAGATGCAACTGAGTGCAAGGTTCTAACCCCGAAGCAATTAGAATTGTTTAGATGTCAAATCCAAAATTCAAATGAAAAGATTTTTATCAGTTGATCATTAAAGTGAACGTGTCTGCCAGATACGCGAAAAGGCTCTCTGCAAAATTCGACGGTACAATAAAATTGGAATATTGGTACAATACGTTTGATTTTTATTCAATTAAACAAATGACTATGGTAAAGAAAGAAAGGAAAATGACCAAAAAGAAACTTGAGAGTTTTACTCTTGCCTCTGCGTTTGAGATGATATATGAGAAATCTTGCGAAAGTAAACTTTCACCGGAGTTCTACGATACATGTAATGACACTATCAGTTTTGTTAGCAAGGAATTAAATGTTACACCTTTTCAATCGATTATGCTTGCCATACTCGCAAATAGTGAAGGATCTAAATCTCTAAACGACATGTCAAGTTATACGAAATGTTCACCGATCAGATTTCGTACACATAAAAACGAACTGGATGAATTACATTATAGGCATTTCGTACAATGGTGTATGACAAGATATTCTTTAGAATACTGCATTCGTGATGAGTTTATGGAGGCTATCATAAATAATATACCATATACTCCCAAGAAATATGAAGACTATACAGCATACGATATCTATACAAAAATTATCAAATGGATAGAGATTCTAAAACGTGATGAAAGGCTCTATGAAGAAATAGTAAAAAACGTCAGACGAATTTTAGAGGCAACAAAGCATCTGACATTTTCAAAAGACTTGCTGACCTCCGAAATGAACGACCTTGCCATGATGGTGATTCTACTCACAGTGAAGGATAAGATAGAAAACAATTCTGATTATATTTCGTCTTCTGAGATTTTACGAATCCTCCCTGAAGAATCTGGCATCAAGTCCTTCATTTTCGTTCTAAATGCCAATACTTGTATATTAAAAAAAGAAGGATGGATAGAGAACTACACCGTCAATGGCATGGTTGAACCAGACAAATTCTGTCTTACAGATAAAGTATTAGAAACCACTTTTGTAGAACTTAAGGAATATATAGATACAAAGAACGAAACCATAAGTAACTCATTACTTATGCCTGATGTAATCGTAGAAAAGCGCATGTACTACAATGAACGTGAATTAGAAGAGATAGAACGCTTGACAAAACTACTATCGATAGATCGGTTCAAAGATATTCAGCAGCGTCTTAAAGATGCAAATATGCGTACAGGCTTCACTTGTCTCTTCTATGGTTCCCCTGGTACAGGAAAGACTGAAACTGTGCTACAACTGAGTCGTAAGACTGGACGTCCAATCTTTCAAGTCAATATATCCGAAATGAAATCAAAGTGGGTTGGTGAGAGCGAGAAAAAGATACAGGGATTATTTAGTAAGTACGAGGCAATGGTCAAGAAATATGACGTTTGTCCCATCCTACTTTTCAACGAGGCAGATGCCATTATTAACAAACGCTCAAACAATACCGATGCGGCTGTTGACAAGATGGAGAATGCATGTCAGAATATCATTCTTCAAGCTATGGAGAATCTTTCCGGAATAATGATTGCAACAACCAACCTCTCTATTAATTTGGATTCAGCATTCGAACGGCGTTTCCTGTATAAAATTTGTTTTGACAAACCGACTGTGGCCACTAGAAAACAAATTTGGAAAGCCATGTTACCCTCCCTAAGTGGTGAAGAAGCGAGAAGTCTAGCAGAGAGCTATGATTTCAGCGGCGGTCAGATTGAGAATATCGCACGAAAACAGATTGTTGACAGTATTCTCAATGGACACAATCAAGATATTTCACACGTTATGTCTTATTGTAAAAGTGAAAATATCAGGAATTCTAAGAATAAAAAAATAGGATTTGTAAATTAATGACATGCGCTGCGCTAAATGATAAATGAAAAATGAAAATTGATAACGAAAAAGCTCAAAAAATGAAATTTAACCATTTAACCGTTTAACCATGCGCTGCGCTAAATGATAAACCCTTTTAATTAGGAGTGAGGAAAGATGCGGTTGAGCGAGTGCAGAGGTCAAACTTGTTTGAACTATGCCGAGCGTGAGCATCTTCGGCGAAGCCAATTAGGAGTTGCCATGCGGGATGCAAGCATCGCGTTAGCCTATCTGTCAACTAAATTGACGAAGAACCATGAAATAAGATGATTTGTGGATACAATTATGGGTATTATTCACATTTGTTTCTCTCATTCCAACACGCCGAACAAGGCGTTCTTTCAGTGAATTTCTGTGCTTTCCGTGTGAGCCTATCAGAGCCACCGAGGCTCTCATCCGTGTCATCCGAGCTATCCGTGAGAAAAATGAGTGTCAACACCCCCGGAAAATAACCATGCAATGTCAAAAAATGAGGGGTAAACCTTATCTACGAAGGTGGCGAATGGAAGGTGGACGACCTCACCGACCTCAGCAATGACCTCGACTGGAAAAAGAGCATGAAAGAATATCTGGCAGAATAAAAAGAACTGAGAGGTGACACAGATCAGTCCCTGCTGTACCTGAAACATTATAGTTCTAAAATCGTACCCCTCGGCTACGCCATGCCGTACCCGAGGGGTACGCTGTAGTGTAGTCAAGGGGTACGACACAGTGTTTTGTGTTCAGCTTTCACCACGTTGGCTTCGCCGAAGTCACTCACGCTCGACAATAAAAATGAAAAAACTTTTCTTTCATTTTGTATTGTCCTCACTTAATTGTACGTTGGCTTCGCCGAACTTAGGATGCGCCTCAACAATAAAAATAAAACCCATTTTATTTTGTATTGTGTTCGGCTTTCACTACGTTGGCTTCGCCGAAGTCACTCACGCTCGACAATAAAAATGAAAAAACTTTTCTTTCATTTTGTATTGTCCTCACTTAATCGTAACTTTGCCATCCAAATGATAGAAAGACGTATGAAAGAACTGGATTTGCATCTTCATGTCCTAGTCAAACAGGAAGAGGAACTCACTCCTGAGGAAGTCAAGCTGTTGGATGAAGCACGCCGTGCCACTTACCGCAGTTATGCACCCTACTCTCACTTCTCTGTGGGCGCAGCCGTTGCATTGGCTGATGGCACCATCGTGAGCGGCAGCAATCAGGAAAATGCCGCCTACCCTTCCGGACTTTGTGCTGAACGTACCGCTGTGTTCTATGCCAATTCACAATATCCCGACCAACCCATCCGCCGCATCTGCATTGTGGCACGAGACACCGAGGGGCAGTTTCTGCAACGCCCCATCTCTCCCTGCGGAGCCTGTCGTCAGGTGTTGCTCGAAGCAGAACAACGGGCTGGCAGTGACATCGAAGTGCTCCTCTACGGTACCGAAGGCATCTACATCGTCCGTAACATCAAGGATTTGCTGCCTTTGGGATTTGACGAAAGTTTTCTCCTATAAGCGAAGAGTGAAGAGTGAAAAATCTAAGTTACCTTGCCATTCGGTTAGTTAGCCATTAGCATAGGTAACTTAGATTTTTCACTTTTCACTCTTCACTTTTCACTCAATATCTCAATAGATTCTTCCCCTCAACTCCTTGATGTCATCGCTGTGGATGTAGTCATCATACTCCATCAGTTTGTCTATGTGACCCTTTGGACCGAGTTCGATGATGCGGTTGGCAACCGTCTGGATGAACTCGTGGTCGTGAGAAGCAAAGAGAATGTTACCCTTGAACTGCTTGAGATTGTTGTTGAAAGCCTGAATGGATTCCAAGTCAAGGTGGTTGGTCGGCGTGTCGAGAATGAGGCAGTTGGCATTCTTCAACTGCATACGTGCAATCATACAACGCATCTTCTCACCTCCTGAAAGCACATTCACCTTCTTCAGCACTTCTTCTCCGCTGAAAAGCATACGACCTAAGTAGCCCTTGAAGAACACATCGTTGCCTTCGCCAAACTGTGAAAGCCACTCTACGAGGTTCTTGTCACTTTTGAAAAATTCCGTGTTGTCAACAGGCAGATAGGCTGTCGTAATGGTCACACCCCACTTGTAGGTGCCTGCCTGTGGTTCACGATTACCGTTGATAATCTCGAAAAGTGCCGTCATCGCACGGGGATTGTGTGAGAGGAAGACAATCTTTTCGCCCTTCTCGGCGGTGAAAGAGAGGTCTTTGAAGAGTACGGTGCCATCATCTTCGATAGCGGTAAGTCCCTCCACTTCAAGTATTTGATTGCCTGCTTCTCTATCCATTGTGAAGATAATGCCGGGATATTTACGAGTGGATGGCTGAATCTCCTCCACATTGAGTTTCTCCAGCATCTTCTTACGTGAGGTGGTCTGCTTGCTCTTGGCGGCATTGGCAGAGAATCGGCGGATGAACTCTTCCAGTTCCTTGCGCTTCTCCTCAGCCTTTGCCTTCTGGTTCTGTGCCTGCTTCAGGGCGAGTTGTGAAGACTCATACCAGAAGGAATAGTTACCTGCAAAGAGGTTCACCTTGTTGTAGTCGATATCGACGGTGTGGGTGCTCACGGCATCAAGGAAGTGACGGTCGTGGCTGACCACCAGCACCGTATGTTCAAAGTTCGCAAGGAAGTCCTCAAGCCACTCCACGGTGTCGAGGTCGAGGTCGTTGGTCGGCTCGTCGAGCAACAGGTTGTCGGGGTTGCCATAGAGTGCCTGAGCCAGCATGACGCGCACCTTCTCCTTACCCGTCAGTTCCGACATCATCTTGTAGTGCAGGTCTTCTTTGATGCCCAGCCCCGACAGCAACTGAGCCGCATCACTCTCGGCATTCCATCCATCGAGTTCGGCAAACTTCTCCTCCAACTCTGCAGCACGGATGCCATCCTCGTCGCTGAAGTCAGACTTGGCGTAGAGGGCATCCTTCTCCTGCATGATTTCCCAGAGCACCGAATGACCCATCATCACGGTGTTGATGACCGTGCAGTTGTCGAACTTGAAGTGGTCCTGCGAAAGCACGGAGAGGCGTTCGCCCGGGCCGAGCGTGATGGTTCCTTTGGTGGGTTCGAGTTCACCGCTGATGGCTTTGAGCAGGGTTGATTTACCTGCACCGTTGGCACCAATCACACCATAGATGTTGCCGTTGGTAAACTTCATGTTTACATCTTTGTAGAGAACGCGCTTGCCGAACTGTATGGCAAGATCAGAAACTGTAATCATTTGCTTTTTACCTTTAATTTGGGTGCAAAGGTACGAAAAATTCATGAAACATTCGTGGTTCATTCACGGCAATTTATGTTTTCGAGCAAAAACACAAACAAACGATGAATGAACCACGAACGCCCGTGCCAACGATTGGCATCTACTTTTTCAAAAGAAGGAATGCCTTCTTTCTTGCTAATACACATTATATAATATATAACTCCATTCAACTTTCACAAGTGTGAAATAAAACCACAGATTGCTCAGATTACACGGATTTACTGAAGATTCAAGAATGAATTACACAGATTACTTCAAAAGCCCTGCTGGGCTTTGTCTGTGGAATTTTGAAAAAATCTGCGTAATAGCCCAAGCATGCAAAGAAGAACCTTCAGTGTAGCCAATCTGTAATCCGTGGTCTGAAAGCACTTGCGAGACTTGAAAAAGAGAATTTTCTGAGCCTAAGGACGAGGCAAAAAAGAGGAGGTTGCCCACCCCTATTGCAACACGTAGTTGACAAAAGCAAGTTTTCCCATTTCTTTTTGTTTGCCAATATCGGGCTTTTGGTGTCCGCTCGCCTTATTTTAAAAAGAAATTGTGACAAAAATGATTTACATTGATAAAAAATTCGTACCTTTGCAGTCGGAAAAAGAGAAGGAAGCCCCGTGAGGCGTTTTCCTCCCCTACTAAAAACACAAGCAACATACAGTTTTATTAACTCAATAAATTATTAAATCAATGACAAAAGTAGCTATTAACGGCTTCGGCCGTATTGGTCGCCTCGCTTTCCGTCAGATGTTCGAGGCTGAAGGTTATGAAGTAATCGCAATCAACGACTTGACAAGCCCTAAGATGCTTGCTCACCTCCTCAAGTATGACACTGCACAGGGTGGTTTCGCTGGTAAGTTTGGCGAAGGCAAGCACACTGTTGAGGCAACAGACAACTCTATCATCGTTGACGGTAAGGAAATCACTATCTACGCTAAGCCAAACGCTGCTGAGCTTCCTTGGGGTGAGCTTGGTGTTGACGTAGTGCTCGAGTGTACTGGTTTCTACACTTCTAAGGAGAAGGCTTCTGCACACATCCAGGCTGGTGCAAAGAAGGTGGTTATCTCTGCTCCTGCAGGCAATGACCTCCCAACCATCGTTTACAACGTGAACCACAAGACTCTGACTCCTGCCGACACAGTGATCTCTGCTGCATCTTGCACCACTAACTGCTTGGCTCCTATGGCTGCTGCTTTGAACGGCTACGCTCCTATCGTTAGCGGTATCATGTCAACCATCCACGCTTACACTGGCGACCAGATGATTCTCGACGGTCCTCAGCGTAAGGGCGACCTCCGTCGTTCTCGTGCTGGTGCTTGCAACATCGTTCCAAACTCAACTGGTGCTGCCAAGGCTATCGGTCTCGTTATTCCTGAACTGAACGGCAAACTCATCGGTTCTGCACAGCGCGTTCCAACTCCAACAGGTTCTACTACTATCCTCGTTGCTGTTGTGAAGGGTAAGGACATCACTAAGGAAGGCATCAACGCTGCCATGAAGGCTGCTGGCACTGAGAGCTTCGGTTACACTGAAGACCAGATCGTTTCTTCTGACATCATCGGCATGAAGTTCGGTTCTCTCTTCGACGCAACTCAGACTATGGTTTCTAAGATTGACGACGACACTTACCAGGTACAGGTTGTTTCTTGGTATGACAACGAGAACTCTTACACTTCTCAGATGGTTCGTACTATCAAGTACCTCGCTGAGCTCAAATAAGAGAAACTCAACCACCATAACAAAGAAAGGGGAAGCATTCGCTTCTCCTTTTCTTTTAACCCGAATCGGCCATTAGCGTTTTGATGATGACAACTTTTATTTTTGAGCAGATGTTTTCGCCGCTTTGAAGGCGCAATGGGGTTCCATTGTAACTGAAAAGTGGTGAAGCAGATGACAAAAAGAAAGTTTTTCAGCGCATAAACAGTCTAATGACCGATTCGGGTTTACCCCTATCCGCAATTACAATGGTGCGCTGTCGAACATGCTACAAGCAGCAACAACATGCACATCATCAACAGAAAAAACAATTTATTCTTCATATTTTTTTAGTTTATTAACACAGTGTGTAGAATTTTTTGTACCTTTGCAACGAGAACATCCACCTTCTCGTATCATTTATAACGATACTTTTCAACATTTTATTATATAAAAATCAAAGACTATGGCAAAATTTATTGAAGAATTTAAGGAATTTGCCTTCAAGGGCAATGTGATGGACATGGCAGTCGGTGTCATCATCGGCGGTGCATTCGGCAAGATTGTATCCTCCATCGTAGGCGACCTCATCATGCCACTCGTGGCTGCAGCATGGAGCGTGAACGTGGCAGACCTGAAGATTGAACTCAAGCCCGGTGTGCCCGAAGTGCTGAACGAGGCAGGCGAAGTGGTGACCGAAGCCATCGAACCCGTCACTTGGAACTACGGCGCATTCTGCCAGAACGTGCTCGACTTCTTCATCATCGCCATCTGCCTCTTCTTCATCGTGAAGGCCATCGCCAAGGCATCTGCCCTCCGCAAGAAGAAGGAAGCCGAAGAGGCTGCCGCCGCTCCAGAACCAGAGCCAACAAAGGAAGAAGTGCTCCTCACCGAAATCCGCGACCTCTTGAAGGAGAAGAAGTAAAAACAAACCATCATTCTCAAAAATGCCGACTCTACGTATTATGATGTAGAGTCGGCATTTATTATAATCTTTCAAACCACTGTGGCATCATTCTCCTCATACATCAACTCTCCCATGCCTACCTAAACCAACAAGTCGTCCAGCAACCTCCATCCATCGGTGTTCATCGGATTGCATGTATATGTGTCAGCATTGTTAGCATACCACTTTCCATTGGCAAATCGGACAATGCCACCCACATAGCGCTGTTCACGAACAAGACTATTCAGTTTCTTGATGCGACGTTGCAATTCCTCTGCCTTATCCTTGGTATCTTGCGAAACTGCCGTAATGCCTCCTTTAGTATCGAAGATGCCAATGGTACCATTGGTGAAACGCACAATCCAGTCAGGATAAAACAAGGAGAGTTCCCCTGTTTGGCTTTCCGTATAACGGATAGACAGATAGTCCTTTCCGCTGTCCCCATTCTTCAACCACCAATCCACTTCGGGTAGTGCATCAAGATACTGTGCAAAGGCCCATTCTGTATTTCTTCCATTATACTCTTTACGAATATAGAAAGGTGCAAGAAGGCACCGTTGCATCTCATGCGCTTCATAGTCATCTGTATAAGCATACGTTTCCAGCACCTTGAAGGTTTCTGTTTCTGATTGCAAAGCCTTTTCCCTTTTCTCCTTCAACTGTGCCAACAGATTGGGACGATATGACTTCAGCGTTTGTGTCAATGCCGCACGTAAAGCACTGTCTGCACCTTTCAGAATGTCATTGATAAAGATGCGATAGCACTCATCATCACTGTATTCGGTGAAAGTCTTCTTCATCCACATCCGCAATGCAGATTTCATCGGACTCCACGAACGAGCGATATTGCTCACTTTTGCCTCTTCGTCATCTTGTTCACGCAATAGTTGAGCGCACAGAAGTGTGAAAGTCTTCTCCACATCGTTGCGACTCGCTTCCACCTGTACATCAACCCCATTCATGGTTAATTGTGTCTGCAGTTGGTCAATGTTGTCAATTTTAGCGTTGACAATGATTTCATTCCTGAGTTTCACATTGGGGAAGAAGCGTTTTTCCTGAAATTTCAGCATCCTCTTCTCCATGATGTCATCAATGTCCAAACAGAAATAGTCGTTAAACGACTGCCGCAGATGACGTTGAAACTCATCTGTTCGTCCCAGGTCGCCGTAGTCGATGCGCGGAATGTATTCCGTCTTCAACTGCTGGTCAAGCACAAACTCTTTCCCTTTCTGGTTCTTTGCCACCAGCAGTTTGGGCTTGTTCATCTCTTTTCCATAATCCGCATGGGCCACTTCGTTGCGTTTGTAGTTGGTATAAATGTAGCCTGTACGGAAAATCTCACATCCCTGTTTGCCTCTCATGGGCACTCGCATGATGCGTCCGATTGTCTGCGTATGGAAGATGGCAGACTTAATCTCTCTGAACATCACCAGCACCTGTGCTCTCGGACAGTCCCACCCTGTACCTGCAGCCATCTTGAACAACAAATAATCGTAAGGGCTATCATCGCGTTCCAACCCTTCAGGTTTCTTCTTTTGGTCAAACCAAGAGGCGATGCGTTCCCGCTTCACTCCTTTCGATTGCAGGAACTCCAGCACTTTTTCTTCTTTGGTCGGCACTCCTTGTGCTTTGTAGTCAGCATCATCGTTAGGTAACTGCACCAATACAAGCGGATTCACATCAATGCCAAAACTCTCCAGTTGTGCTTTCAACTCCTCACGCTTATCCATTGCCATCTGCATCAGCGCATCGTCAAAGTCCAAACCTTGATTCTTCCGCACATCCTCATCTGTCTGGCACACAATCTGTTCCTTAATCATACCTGCATCTATCACGTCCTGTCTTTCCACTTCCACGAAGCCAGCCCTTCCGTTCTTCACATCTGAAAAACTTGGCTCACTTTCGGGAGTGGCAGACACCTTCACGATGATGCGCGGATTCATAGGCACAATCACATCACGCATAGAGGCAAAAGTCACATTCTTGTGGCTTTCATCGATAATCAGCACAATTTCTCTCCCCTCTGCATGGGTCATCTCTATCACATCTTCATAATAGAACCCTTGCTCCTTGCGCAAACGCTCATCATCGGGACGACGGTTCACACGGTCTTCAGCCTTGCGAGACACCAACTTCTGCCAGTTCAGGAACAACACGTCCTTGGTGTGTAACGCTCCTTTATTAAAGTCGTTGATAGTCAATAGCCCCCCTGGCACATTAGGATAGAAGTAATCCATGAACTTATCACGACTCTGCATGGCCAAATCGTCCGAGAAAGTAATCCAAACGAAAGCCACGTCTTGCTGCCAGTCAGGTTGGTTGCCCAGTTCTGTGATAAACTTTTCCGTCATGTAAGTCTTACCGCTACCCGTAGGAGCCTTGAACGTCAGTTCCAACATCGGGTTACCGTTTTTCCACAATCTCTTGAAACTCTCCAGAAGTTCTTCCACAGCCTTTTCCTGAAATGCTATTTTTTCCATATTCAAGTCCTCCTACTGATTCAAAGATTTGTAAATATCCAAGATGGGCTGAGGAATGCTTTTCACCGTCACGTCTTTCATCATCTCAAAGTCACTTCTGAACTCATCTGCCGTTCCCCAACTGAAAACATAGACTGTACGTTTGCCCCCGATGCTTTCCACTTCTTTCAGAAACTCATCATACGCTGCACCATCTTCCTGAAAGTAGATGGCAGTCGAGTGTCCCTTCTCGTCAGAGTAAATCTGATAAAAGTCCGTACTCTTTTGTTCATACAACGTGTTTTCTGCCAAAGCCAACAAACACCCTGCCTTTTTCGACAAGGTCAGTTTGTCCTCATCCGTCGCTTCCTTGGGCTTGTTCTTGCCAACAAAGGCTGTACGGTAGTATTTGAGAGAGTTACCAAGACCTTCCACATGGTTACCTTTGCTGTCAGTGTAGCCATTCATCACTCGCTTGTTCCTTTCGTAAGTAACCTTCGTACAGATGTTTGCTTCGTTGATTTGGCAAAGAATGCATTGATGGTAATTTTCATCAGCATTCAGTTGAATTATTGCATCAAGAGTTGTTCCACTTCCTGCAAAAAAGTCAAGTACAACAATATCATTCTTAGCCCAAAATCCCATCTTTGTTAAGAATTTCACGAGTGAGGTTGGCTTTGCATATTCAAAGTTACCATTAAATCCCAACTCTTTCAATTCTTTATTAGCGGTCTCATTCGTCCCCACTCCAACCTCAGAATCAATTATATTTGATGGGACTTTTGTTGCTTTTGTGGATTTTTGATACCTTATAGAAAACTGAGAACTCTTTATTATAAAGAATGTACCATTTGCCACCTCCTCTTCAAGATTGGTTTGTTGCCACTTAAAATGTGCTTGTGCTCTAAAACTATTTTTATTTAGCCCTCTTTCGACAATAACATCATCTAACAAGTTTATTTTCTTATATTGCTGTCCGCTAAAAGATTTTAGTATGAAATAAAAATTAGGCTGAAGCCCTCGCTTGGGTTTCAGCCTTTTTTGTTACCTTTGTTTTTACCACAA
>ONFA01000087.1 GCA_900316975.1 uncultured Prevotellaceae bacterium
ATTTACCATGCGGCGAGAAGATGTATTTTCCTAATGCCGCAAGCGGCAACGAATGGAATTGAATGGCTACACTCAGCATTCGTTTTTATTCGTTGCACCCTTGGGTGCATTGTGCATTGTATAAATTCGTCATATTCGAAATATTCGTTGTTGAGAAAAACATCCGAAACTTGAGTTAATAATGTCAGGTTCAATCCACCCATTCCACCAAAAAAGGCACAACCGAAGTTGTGCCTTTTTGTGGAGATGGAGGGGATTGAACCCTCGTCCAAACAAGGAAGCCATACGCTTTCTACATGCTTATTCTTGCCTTCGGTTTTCGTGATGCAGCAAGACCAAGACCACCAACTGCACCCTTATCCTCTAAAGTTTCACCAACAGGGCGAGGCACCTGCCGGCTATTCCCGATTTTATAGCACCGCTGATCAGAACGCTTCAGGACAAATAGCTTTCTGGGCGATGTCTCGTTCCCTTGTCTGACAAGGGAATTAGGCCATATCTACTATGCTTCGATTAGGCAGCGAGAGCGTAACGAGTTTCGCCAATTAATTCTTTGATGTCTGAGATTTGAGAGAGGGGCATCGACTCTCTGCATGCTTACGTACCACCTCATCTTGCTGTCAAATCCAGTCATCCCCGACTGTCACTTCCAGCGCTCCGCGTCACTTCGCCAAGCCTTTGGGTGATAAGTAAGGCTCAACCGACCGAAATGTCCATTGAGCCTCTTTCTCGTTCTTTGGAGGTGCGTACCCGATTCGAACGGGTGTACACGGTTTTGCAGACCGTTGACTAAGCCACTCATCCAACGCACCAGATACCGTCGCTTTGGTTTTAGCGAGTGCAAAGGTAGTGCAAAATGTGCAATCAGCAAAGTTTTCAGGCAGTTTTTTTGCAAGAGAAAGGTTTTTTTTCTAATTTTGTGCCACTTTATGAAGGATTTGCAAGAAAAAGTCATGCGTTTCATCCGCACCAACACCCTTCTGGGCGACGGTGCACGAGTAGTAGTCGGCCTCAGTGGCGGTCCCGACTCCGTGTGCCTTGCAAGGATGCTCGACAACATCGGCTACCAAGTCGTGGCTGCCCACTGCAACTTCCACCTTCGGGGCGAAGAAAGCATGCGCGACGAGCAATTCGTGGCAGCACTATGCCGACAAATGGGATGGGAACTCCACAAGACAGACTTCAACACCGAAGAATATGCCCAAACACAAAAAGTGAGCATCGAGATGGCAGCGAGAGAACTCAGGTATGAGCACTTCCGCCGGCTCATGCAGGAGACAGGAGCAGAAGCCATCGCCGTGGGGCACCATCAAGACGACAATGTGGAGACCCTACTGCTCAATGCCGCAAGAGGCACAGGCATCAAGGGGCTCTGCGGCATGCAGCCACGAAACGGAGCAGTGGTGCGCCCGTTGCTCTGCCTGACAAGACAAGACATCCTCACCTATCTGCAAAGCATCAGGCAGGACTATGTGACCGACCACACCAACATGGAAGACGCCTACGCCCGCAACAAAGTGCGGCTCGATGTGCTGCCCCTTCTGGAGCACATCAACCCTGAAGCCATGAAAAACCTCGCCTCCACACAAGAGAACCTGACGGAAGCGATGAAAGTCTATCAGCAAGCCATGCAGCAAGCCCTTGCCCAGTGCGTGGAAAACAAAACAAACGGCGAGATTCTCATCCATATTCCCGAACTACAAAGCCAGCCCTCCCCCATCTCCCTGCTGCACGAAGTGCTCTCCCCCTTAGGCTTCAACAAGGCACAAATGCGGGACATCCTGTCAGCACTCACCGAATGTGGCAAAGTATTTGTGGCTGAGGGAAGACGTCTGCTGATTGACAGACAACACCTCATCATAGAAGCGACACACTACCCCATGCCCACCATTCACCAGAAAGTAGTGCCCATCCAAGACCTGCACATCCTGAAAGACCCCCACTTTGCTTATCTCGATGCTGACAAACTCACCACTACCACCTTCACCCAACTGACAACAGTCAACTGTCAACTGTCAACTCATTTGCCCCTCCGCACTCCCCGAACAGGCGACACCTTCGCCCCCTTCGGCATGGGCGGAAGACGCAAACTCCTCAGCGACTTCCTCACCGACCAGAAACTCACCCTCTTCGAGAAAGAGCACCAGCCCCTCCTCATGGATGGTGACGAAATTGCCTGGGTGGTCGGAAGGAGAAGTTCCGACCTGTACCGAGTGGACGAGCACACAAAACGGGTGCTGCAGCTCCATCTTCAGAAATGAAAGACCGTAACAATGAAGTAGTGAGCGCAGCGCTCACTTCCGAAAGTTCAATAATTGAAGTATCGTAAGTTCTTTTTATCACCACAGATTACACGGATTGCTCTCTAAGTTTGCAGTGTCTAAGAAAAAGATAGAACAAATCTTGCTTGGATAGGTTCGATTCCCTACCTTTGTTGTAAGAAGGAGGAACCGGCCTGCTGG
>ONFA01000060.1 GCA_900316975.1 uncultured Prevotellaceae bacterium
ACGTCAGTTCGATGAATCTTAAGTAACCACACAAAATTATCTTATACAATGATGTCTCTTCTTTTCGCCGCAAGCGGCTTGTTTTCTCGGACAATAATTTCCAATAATTGCCAAAAATTGGTTCCAATAATAATTATTGGATAAAATTATTGTTAATTATTGGAAATTATTGTCCGAGAAACATGCGGCCCCGCCGCATCATATAAACTATTTTTGTTCACCTACTTAATTTATGTTCAAACTAAAACACGAACCTTCAGCTCGGCGTAGCCAATTTTTCATGAATTTAATTATTTGTGGTTTTCGTCGAATCCACGTTATAATTATGATAATTTGTGGATAAAATTATTTTAATTATGGTAATTTGTTTCTTAATGACCCATTTGGGTTAAATGCTATTTTGTGATATTCCTTTTGTGGGGTCAGATATTTTGTGTATCTTTGCAAACAGAAAAAGTTTTGTGCAATCTTCATTATGGCTAATGTTGACAACAAATACCCCACGCTCCGTGAGACGAAGTTTGTGGATTTGATGCAGAAGCGCGTGTTCAATGTGCTGATTATTGCGAATCCTTATGATGCGTTCATGCTGGAGGATGACGGACGTGTGGATGAGAAGATTTTTGATGAGTATGCGAAGTTGGGGCTGCGCTATCCACCTCGTTTCTTTCGTGCTGCTTCACAGGAGGATGCAGCGGGGCTGATTGGCAGGACCAAGTTTGACTTGGTCATCTGTATGCCGGGAACAGACAACAACGATGTGTTCGCCATAGCCAGAGGCATCAAGACTGAGTTCCCGTCGTTGCCCATCGTTGTGCTCACTCCCTTCTCTCATGGCATTACGCGCCGCATGGAGAACGAAGATTTGAGTGTCTTCGAGTATGTGTTCTGTTGGTTGGGCAATACAGAGTTGCTCCTCTCCATCATCAAGTTGATAGAGGACAAGATGAATCTGGAGAACGATTTGGCAGCAGGTGTGCAGATGATTTTGGTGGTGGAGGACAGCATCCGTTTCTATTCCTCCTTGTTGCCTAATCTCTATCAGTTCGTCTTACAGCAGAGCCTGGAGTTTGCCACTGAGGCATTGAACTCTCAACTGGAGATGCTGCGTATGCGTGGACGTTCCAAGATTGTTCTGGCACGTTCTTATGAAGAGGCATGGGCGCTCTATTCCAAATATAGTGACAATGTATTGGGAGTCATCAGCGACTGTCGTTTCCCGATGAAGGCAGACAGTGCCGAGAAGGATGAACTGGCGGGTTTCAAACTGCTCCGCGCCATCCGTGAAGTAGATGAATATGTGCCGTTGGTGCTCAATTCCAGCGAGAGCGACAAGAAGCCATACGCTGACCAGTGCAAGGCGGCTTTTATTGACAAGAATTCCAAGAAAATCAATCAAGACATCAAGGACTTGCTTTCCAGACATTTCGGTTTTGGCGATTTCATCTTCCGCAATCCTGACACGATGGAAGAGGTGGGACGTGTTCACAACTTGAAGGAACTGCAAGACAATATCTTCACGATTCCTGCGGGGTCTCTCAGTTATCATTTGCGCCACAACAACGTTTCGCGCTGGTTGGCTTCCCGTGCTATTTTCCCTGTGGCGGAGTTCTTGAAGAAGATTACGTGGAAGGTGGAGACGGATGTGGATGCCCACCGCCAGTACATCTTCGATGCCATTGTCAGTTACCGTAAGATGAAGAATCGGGGCGTGGTGGCTATCTTCCACCGCGACCGCTTTGATAGTTATAGCCAGTTTGCCCGCATCGGCGAGGGTTCGTTGGGCGGAAAGGGTAGAGGCTTGGCGTTTCTTGACAATATCATTAAGCGTCGTGAAGACCTGAATGCGTTTGAAAATGCCACGGTGCAGATTCCGAAGACGGTGGTGCTTTGTACAGACATCTTTGACCGTTTCATGGAAACGAATTCTCTTTATGAGGTGGCGCTTTCGGACATTCCAGATGAAGAAATCTTGCAGCACTTCTTGCATGGCAGATTGCCCGAAGAACTGGCAGATGACCTCATGTCCTTCATGGATGTGGTGAATGGTCCCGTTGCCATCCGTTCTTCTTCGTTGTTGGAAGATAGCCACTATCAGCCATTTGCCGGCATCTATTCCACCTACATGATACCGCGTGCCAACGATAAGTATGTACGTCTCGAAATGTTGTCTAATGCCATCAAGAGTGTCTATGCCAGTGTGTTCTATCGTGCCAGTAAGGACTATATGGTTGCCACGTCTAATGTGATTGACCAGGAGAAAATGGCGGTCATCTTGCAGGAGGTGGTCGGGCAGAAATATGAGAGTGGTTTTTATCCGACGATTTCGGGTGTGGGACGTAGCATCAACTACTATCCCGTGGGTGACGAAAAGGCCGACGAGGGCATTGTGGAACTGGCTCTCGGATTGGGCAGATATATCGTGGATGGCGGACTTTGTCTGCGTGTCTGTCCTTACCATCCCGATAAGGTGTTGCAGACGAGTGAGATGGAGATTGCTCTGCGAGAGACTCAGACGAAATTCTATGCCTTGGATGTGGAGGCAAGTGAGAATGGCGATTCCGATGGAGCCTTGGCATTCCAGGTGGATGATGCCTTCAATCTGAAGAAAGTAACCGTACGTGATGCCGACCATGATGGCTCTTTGAAGTGGATAGTCTCGACATTCGACCCGTATGACCAGTGCATCTACGATGGTTACTATGAAGGGAAGAACCGCAAGATTATATCATTTTCTGGCGTGTTGCAGAACGGGGTGTTCCCTCTCCCCGAACTGCTTCGGAAGGTGCTGTATTATGGACAGAAAGAAATGGCGCGTCCCGTGGAAATCGAGTTTGCTGTCAACCTGCACGATGACCGAAGTGGGGACTTTTATCTGTTGCAGATCCGTCCGATGGTCGATAACCAAATGCAACTGGATGAAGACATCACTCAGATTTCCGACGAGGTTTGCCTTCTTCGTAGCCACAATGCCATTGGACATGGTGTGGTCAATGATGTCTGTGATGTGGTGTATGTCAAGACCGAGGAATATAATGCAGCCGACAATCCTACCATTGCAGAGGAGGTGGAACGTGTCAATCGCGGCTTCCTCGAGCGCGGCGAGAATTATGTTTTGGTGGGTCCGGGTCGTTGGGGGTCCAGCGATTCATGGTTAGGCATTCCTGTCAAGTGGCCTAACATCTCGGCTGCTAAGGTGATTGTTGAGGCGGGCTTGAGCAATTTCAGGGTCGATCCCAGCCAAGGCACTCATTTCTTCCAGAACCTCACCAGCATGGGGGTAGGGTACTTCACGATTAATGACTTCATTGGCGACGGCATCTACCAGCAGTCTCTGCTCAATGCGCTCCCGGCGGTGGAGGAGACTGCCCATGTCCGTCATGTCCGTTTTGACCATCCAATTGTCATCAAGATTGATGGCATGAAGAAAGAAGGGGTGGTGCTATTGCCGTAAAGTTGAGCGTGTTTATTGGCGCACCATGGTGATGACATCGCTGGTGAAATCGACGACTGCGAGTCGGTGTGTGACAAAAATGATGGTGCATCCTGCAAAATGCTGCTTGAGGTTCTCAAGCAGTTTTTTTTCTGTCTCAGCGTCGAGGGCAGAGGTGGCTTCGTCAAGAAGCAGTACCTTGCAGGGGTGAAGGATGGCACGGGCGACGGCAATGCGCTGTGCCTGACCTTCTGAAAGTCCGCCACCTTGTTCTGAACACTTGGTGTCCAATCCATCGTGCAAGTCGAAGACAAAATCTGCCATGGCGAGGTGAAGTGCCTGCTTCATCTCTTCAGTGGTGGCACGGGGATTGCCCATCAGGAGATTCTCGCGGATGGTGCCGGAGAAGAGCGTGTTGCCTTGTGGAATGTATGAGAAATTGCAGCGCAAGGCTGGGCTCATTGCCACGCTTTTGTTCTCGTCAGAAGTGGTGTATGCCTCTGCCGTTCCTTCTGTCGGATTGATGAGGGCGAGGAGAAGCCGGATGAGTGTCGTCTTGCCTGCTCCCGTCTCGCCAAGGATAGCCGTGAAACTGCCTGGGCGGAAGTCGTGGGAAAAGTGCTTGATGATGGTGCGACGTTTGGCATCGTAGCAATAAGACACGTTGTTGAGACGGATGCCCACATTGTCTTCCATTTGGATGGGGGTGGCCTCTTCCTCGAGTGGCAGTTCTTCCAATTCTATCAGACGCTCACATGAGGTCAGGCTGTTCACGAAAATGGGCAGCAGACGTGCCATGTCGAGCATGGGACGCTGAATGCGGTTGATGAGTTGGGTGAATGCCATCAGCACACCGACGGTGATAAGTCCCGCTTGCAGTTGGAAAAGTCCCCAGACTAATGCTGTGAGAAAGGCTCCGGCGAAGCCTACGTTGATGAGTGTGTTGGAGAAAATGGAAAAGCATGCCCGTGCCTTGATTTGTTTGCGCAGCAGCCTTTGCCGCTGTTCAAGACGGTTTACCATTGTGTCTTCGCGTCCCAGTACCTTGATGACCATCTTGTGGAGGATGCTTTCCTGAATGATGGACTGAATGGCTGAGTTGCTGTCCTTGATGGTGCGCACGATGCGGCGCATCCGTTTGAAATAGATGCGTGAGAGGAGAACGAAGATTGGGGAGGAAATCACTACGATGAGGGCAAGGGTGCTGTCCATCACGTAGAGATAGACGAACGAGGCCACAAATTGGGTGATGACCACCACGGTGGTAGGCAGTACGTCTGTCATCAAATCAACAATGTCGCTCACATCGCTGAAAAGGCGGTTGAGCACATCGCCGCTGTGGTACTTCTCAATGCCTCGCCATTGTCCCTTAATGAGTCGCTGGAAGAAGAATTGCTGCATTAGGTTTTGAGTCCTCACACCGAGCACCGCGCTGATCCATGTGTGAGCGATGTGCATGCCCATTTCCAGTAAGAAAATGGTGGCAAGTAACACGGCTGTCCAGATGATGCTTCCCTCTTTTGCGTGGGTGGCAATGTCGGTGAGAGAACGCAGCGTATCGACACTGAGCAGGCCCAATCCCACTTGCGAAAGCCCGATCAATATGTTCAGTATGGCTTGCAGGCGGCAGTTCCGATGATGCCCCCATAGCCATGCCGCAATTTGTCTGCTGGAATATTTTGTCTTATTGATTTTCACAGGATCTGTCAGCACTTCAATTTGTCAACTCTAAACTCTTATCTCTAAACTCTAAACTCTAAACTCTAAACTCTTATCTCTAAACTCTAAACCCTCAACTCTCAACTCTCAATCATCCTCTACTGTCAGCTCCCCACATCATTTTCTTTCGGAGAGTCGAGAAGAAACTGTGACCTTGGCGAGTGACGACGCGGATGCTATATGGTGCTTTACGAATGCGTAAGTGGATGTTGTCGGGATAACTTTGGCTTCGCCCGTCAAGTGAGATGAGGAAACTATGGCTTCGGCTCTCCACACGGAGGGAGATTTCGCTGTTGTCGCACAGTACCATCGGTCGCATGTTGAGGCTGTGGGGTGCCACGGGTGTGAGGCTGATGGTGTCGCTTTGCGGCACGATGATGGGGCCGCCCACGCTGAGCGAATAGGCGGTACTGCCTGTCGGTGTGCCGATGATGAGTCCGTCTGCCTGATAGGTTGTCAGGTATTCGTCGTTGATGTCCGTGTGGATGGAAATCATCGAAGAGATGTCATGTTTCAGGATGGCAATCTCGTTCAGTGCGTAAGGATAGTCCTTCAGGTTCATTTCATCACATGAGATGTTCAGCACGCTATGGGCTTCAATCCCGAAGTTGCCTTCGTAGATGTCCGCCATGGTCTCCTCGATATGGTCGGGCGAGAAGCTTGCCAAAAAGCCCAATCTGCCTGTGTTGATGCCGACGATGGGAATTTCCTTCTCGCCCACACGGCTTGCCACATCAAGGAAGGTGCCATCACCTCCCATGCACACTACAAAGTCAGCGGCAAACTGATTGTCCTTGATGATTTCACAATCAGGTACATGAATCTTCATGTTGTCGCGCAGAAAGAGATAGAACGGCTCGGGCATGGCAAGTTCTGCTTTTCTTTCGGTGGCAATGGCAAGGAATTTCTGTACAGCAGCACTCTTACGCTCCTGATGTACATTGCCAAAAAGGGCAAACTTGAGCTTTTTAGTCATATTTAATATTTTTTATTTGTCTTATGTGTGAAAAAGTCGTACTTTTGCACTGCAAAGGTACATTTTTAATTTGATAAATAGTGCCTTAGAAAAAGAAAAGTGACTTCTAATAGATAATTGATACTAATTTACTGAAACATTATGGAAGAACTGAGCATTCTTGAGCTCGCATCGAAAGGCGGATGGATTATGATTGTCCTCGCAGTCCTTTCTGTCATTGCAGTGTACATTTTCGTTGAGCGTTTCTTGGCTATCCGCAGTGCCGGCAAGGACGACAAACTCTTTATGGATCGCATTCGCGACTACATGAAAAACAACGATGTGAAGTCCGCCATCAACTATTGCCGTAACACTAACACCGCTGCCGCCCGCATGATTGAGCGTGGCATCAGCCGTATCGGCAAACCTGCTGCAGAGATCCAGACAGCCATCGAGAACACTGGCAACCTTGAGATTGCCACGATGGAAAAGCGTCTGCCTGTGTTGGCAACCATCGCTGGTGGTGCACCTATGATTGGTTTCCTCGGCACCGTCATCGGTATGGTTGAGGCATTCTGGCAGATGAGCAATGCCGGAGGCAACATCGACATCAGCCTTCTTTCAGGTGGCATCTATCAGGCAATGATCACCACGGTGGGCGGTCTTGCTGTCGGTATTGTGGCACTCTTCGGCTACAACTATCTGGTGGCAAAGATTGATGGTGTGGTGAACGAGATTGAAGCAAAGTCTCTCACATTCATGGACATCGTAAGCGAAGGGGAGTGAGCCTATGTTTAAGCGAAGAACAAAGGTCAGTCCGACGTTCAACATGGCGTCGATGACCGATATTATATTCCTTCTGCTCATCTTCTTTATGATTACGAGCACGATGGTCTCGCCCAATGCCATCAAGGTGCTCCTGCCGCAAGGAAAGAAGCAGACCACGGTGAAGGCAACGGCACGGGTGGTCATTGACAAAGATCTCAACCTCTACGCCGCTGCTGGCAACGAACAGGAAGAGCCCGTCACACTGGAGGAACTGCCACAGGTGCTGAATGCACAGGTGAACGACTCCACCGAACTCTTCGTCTCTCTCTATGCCGACGAAGCGGTTCCCTATCGAAATATAGTTGAAATACTCAGTATAGCCAACGAGAACCACTTCAAGATGGTTCTTGCCACACGACCACCTTCACACGATGAATGATAATTCTTCCAAGAAAGATAAGGTAAAGGCTGGTGTCATCTCCATTTTGGTACACGTAGCCATCGCCCTTCTCCTTGCCATCCTGACGCTCTCTGTGGCGCAACCCGACAAGGACAAGGAAGACGGTGTGCCCGTGCTTCTCGGCAATGTGGAAGACGCAGGAGGCGAAGATTTAGGCGGTTTGCCGGCAGATGCATCAAGTGCTCCAGAATCTCTGGAATCTCCAGATAATCCAGAATCTCCTGAAGAGGCTGACCCTGTACCAGTCGCTCCACCACCAGCACCGAAGCCTACACCTGTTCCCAAACCCACTCCTGCTCCTAAACCGCAACCTGCCAAACCTCTCATCACACAAGACCAAGAGAAGTCTATAGCAGCTGAGGAAGCCAAGAAGAAGGCAGCAGAAGAGGCTCGCAAAAAGGCTGCTGAAGAAGCACGCATCAAAGCAGAAGCCAAGCGTAAGGCAGAAGAGGCCGCCAAGAAACGTGCTGCCGAAGAGGTTGCTCGCAAGAAAGCCGCTGAAGAGGCTGCCAAGAAACGTGCTGCCGAAGAGGCTGCTCGCAAGAAAGCGGCAGAAGAGGCTGCCAAGAAACGCGCTGCAGAAGAAGCTCGTCGTAAGGCAGAGGAAGCCGCTCGCAAGAAAGCCGAGGCTGACCGTAAGGCTGCCGCTGCCGCCAACAGCCGTGTGGCAGGTGCTTTCGGCAGTGTCAACAAGGGAAACAGCGGCAACACAACGGGCAATGGCGCACAAGGTTCACCCACAGGCAACAGCAATACAGGTGCCACCACAGGAACAGGCGGTCTTGGTACAGGCACATCTGCTAAGGTGGGCAACCGCACCGTCGTCTATCTTGCTAAGCCTAACTATGCAGACCCCAACAGCGAGGGCACAGTGCTTGTCTCCATTCAGGTCAGCGCATCAGGTTCTGTCATCAGTGCCAGTGTGACCAGCAGCACCACTTCCTCCGCTGCCCTCAAGAATGCGGCAATCGCAGCAGCCAAGCAATCCCGCTTCTCAGAAGGTGACCACACGGAGAGTGGCACCATCACCTACCGATTCAAACTTAGGTAGGCTCCAATAAATAGTCCATTGTAAATTGTCAAATTGTACATGAGATTGTCCATTGTAAATTGTCAAATTGTACATGAGATTGTCCATTGTAAATTGTCAAATTGTACATGAAATTGTCCATTGTAAATTGTCAGATTGTAAATGATTCGATGATATGAAAATATACGCTTTTCTTGCTACAGGCTTCGAAGAAGTGGAAGCCCTCGGTCCCATTGACGTGTGTCGTCGTGCAGGGCTGGATGTAATAACAGTTTCCATCATGGACGAACTCACTGTGGTGGGTGCGCATGGTGTGGGCATTGTGGCAGACTCCATGTTTGCTGACAACGACTACAGCGATGCCGATATGCTTTTCCTGCCGGGTGGTATGCCTGGAGCAACCAACCTCAATGCCCACGAAGGGCTCTGTAAGGCTATTCTTGCTCATCATCAAGCAGGCAAGGCACTCGCTGCCATCTGTGCCGCACCGATGGTGTATGGCAATCTCGGTCTTGCTCAGGGTAAGCGCATGACCTGCTATCCGGGTTTCGAGCAATACCTGACAGGTGCAGACTATACGGCAGCCCTTGTGGAGCGCGATGGGCTCATGTTTACAGGTAAAGGTCCTGCTGCCGCGTTGGGGCTTGGTTATGCCATCGTGGAGCACTTCTGTGGCAAAGATGCAGCCGACCAGTTGAGGCAAGGCATGATGTACAAACATATCATCGAAAAGTGAACGCCGTCATCATCGTAGCTGGTGGTAAGGGGCTTCGCATGGGTGGTGACATACCCAAGCAGTTCCTTCCTGTTGGTGGCATCCCCATCTTGATGCGCACCATCGACCGTTTTCTCCAGTTCGACGAGAAGATGCAGGTGGTGCTCGTGTTGCCCGAAACGCAGCAAGACTATTGGCGCACACTCTGCGACGAATACCATTTCTCGCGCCCTTACACTCTTGCCAATGGAGGAGAAACCCGTTTCCACTCTGTCAAGAACGGACTCGCCAAAGTCTCCCTCGATGCCACGCTTGTAGGCGTTCATGACGGCGTGCGTCCCTTTGTCTCCATCGACACCATTCGTGCCTGCTACGATGAGGCTGCCCGTTCCGAAGCCGTCATTCCCGTCACCGATGTGGTGGAAACCTTACGTCAGGTTCTCCCTGGAAAATCCATCACAGTGCCCCGCAGTGACTACCGCCTTGTTCAGACCCCTCAGGTGTTCTCCGCTCATCTCCTCCGCCAAGCCTATGAGCAGCCCTACACCGACTTCTTCACCGACGATGCCTCCGTGGTGGAACGTTTCGGACACTCCGTCACCCTTGTTCCCGGCAATCGCGAGAACATCAAAATCACCACTCCCTTCGACTTGACCATTGCCGCTGCAATGTGTAAGGTGGACAGCTGACGGGTTAGCGTTAAGGTTAAGGTTCAGACAGGAATACATGTCATGAGCCTTGATGAACTGCATTGCAATGGCACGTCGGCAAAGAATGGATACGGTTGATAAATGATGAAAATGACAAAATGACAAAAGGAAGGGAGTCGTGAGATTCCCTTCATTTTGTCATTTTTGTCATTTTCGACTATCCGAATTCCGATAGTCTATGATGTACACGATTGAATAATCCAAGGAGGCCGATAAGACGCTACGCAAGTGGAAGAAGTCAAATCCTAATCTCGGAACACTTGCATAATTCTGTGTGTGGATTTGAATAAATCCTAAAAATCTGCTGAATCAGCTTAATCATCCCGAAGGGATATGTCTTTATAAAACAAGTTCCTGCGGAACGATTGAGCGGATTGAGCGGAGATTTTAATTTTTAACCATAGATTGAGCGGATTAAACAGATTTTCGCTTATGGGTAAGCCATTACTCGGATTGATTCTGATTACTCGGATTAGAGCCTCGCACGGCTCTTGCAACCAT
>ONFA01000012.1 GCA_900316975.1 uncultured Prevotellaceae bacterium
TTCGGATTGTTCTGCATCCGGCCATCGTCGCCTCTTGCGACGAAAAATCCGTATAATCCGTGCAATCCGTTGTAAAAATATATCCGAAATTTGAGTCATGAATTATTTTTGTTGGAATTCATCGAACTGACGTTAATTTATGTTTAAAACAAAACACGAACCTTTAGCTCGGCGTAACCAATGACCATGAACCTTTAGCTCGGCGTAGCCAATTAGCCACAAATTCTTCATGAATTATTTTTGTTGGAATTTATCGGCACGGTGCGCGTGACATTTCACGCTGTCAGCGCGAAATATTTCGTTCTTCCAGCGCATAATATTTCGTGCTGGAAGGCGATGATTGGGGGTCAACGAGTTATGAGAATTGGGGATCACCTGAAAAAGTTGCGCAGGGTGTTTCTTACTGACACGTGGAAGCTTGTCCAACCTTTCAGGGAGGACAACAGGAACATTAATCATCGTATGGGTAATGAACGCCCCACTTCTTTCGGAAGCCATCCATCAACTGCATGATATAGAGGGTTTCAGCATGGGGCATCTCACGTGGTTCGAGGAGTCCCTCAGCAAGGGAATCACGGCAGGCAAGGAATTGGTATTCGTAGCCTGTGATTTGCTGGGGCACATGGATGTCCTCGACAAACTCACGGTCGTGGGTGTTGACAGTGATGCGCTGGGGGTTATTGATGTTGTCGATGATCAAATTTCCATCGGTACCTGCAATAACACCTATGTTGTCACCCACACAGGCAGCACTGCTCTGCACGTTGGCAAGGATGCCATCTGACAGCACAAGACTGATGGCATTGGTCAAGTCCATGCCGGTGTCGCTCTTCACACACTGGCTTTCCATGCTGACGATGTCTGCGGGGAAGAACATGCGGACGAAGTTGAGGGCATAGACACCGAGGTCGAGCAAAGCGCCACCACAAAGGTCGGGGCGCATGATGCGCGGCTTGTCGCCCATGCTGTAACCGAGGGTGGCTGTAACCATGCGTGGAATGCCGATGCGCCCGCTGCTGATGAGATCGCGCACCATCTGGACGGCTGGCTGATAACGGGTCCAAATGGCTTCGGCAAGAAAGACCTTGCGCTCATGGGCCAAATCCAGCGCTTCTTTTGCCTGTCTGGCATTTGCCATGAAGGCTTTTTCCACCAGACAGGGTTTCCCTGCCAGTATCGCCTCCTTCGTGACATCGTAGTGGTGGGAATGCGGTGTGCCGATATACACCATATCCACATCGGGGTCGGCAATCAGTTCGGCGTAGGAGCCGTATGCCTTGGGAATGTTCCATTTCTCAGCAAATGCTTGTGCTTTTTCCAATGTCCGTGAACCTACAGCGTAGGGTACACAGTCGGCAAGCCCATTCAAGGTGATGGCTGCCTTTTCGGCTATCCAGCCTGTGGCGATGATGCCAATGCGAAAGAGTTTCATAAGGGTTAAGGGTTGAGAGTTGAGGGTTGAGAGTTGGGGGTTGAGGGTTGAGGGTTGAGAGTTGAGGGTTGAGAGATTAGAGATTAGAGTTGGGGATTACATCTTGAGGGCATCGAGGTAGCAAAGGAAGGCGACGAGGGAGGCATTCCAGTTGATGGCGATTTCGTTGGAGGCATAGGATTCCATGTTGTCAATGTAGGACTCGTCGGGATAGTTGGAGGGATAGACTGCTGCCTTCATGTCGCGCTTGTCCTGCTGCCCAGGATTGGGACCTCCCACGAGCATGCCCGGGAAGGGTGCTTCCACTTGGTCAGCCTCTGAGATGCGGTGATGGGGATGCATGGGTGATTTGTCGCCAAAACCTGTCACATAGCAGTAGCCTGTGGCATTGCGTCCCAAGAGATAGTCGGCATTTTGCAAGGCATAGCGGCGGTACTTTGTCGTGCCTGTAAGCAGATCGGCATAGAGAAGTACGAATGCCTGACAGCAGCAGTTCTCTGCCAGACAGCCCCAGCCGAAATTGCGGGGATTGTTGCCAAAGGGCGACTGGAAGCACGATGTTCCCACTTCCTTCACAGCATCTTCGCAATAGGCAAGCACCTGCGTCTGCATCAGGAGCCCGTCATCCGTCGCCCGCAGTTCATCATCTGCCATCCATTCGAAGGTGCCCAAGGCAGACACATTGCCCCATGAAGGAGTGGAAAACCGTTGGGACTGATACTGACGGGCATCCTCTAAATAGACTGCTTTTCGAGTCAAGCGGTAGAGTGCCGACGATGCCCAAAAGAACTCGTCGCGCGCATTGCCATCGCCATAGGTGCCTGTGCTGACTGATGGGTCTTTGAGTTGCTCCTGGCGGTAGAAAGCGGTCGGGTGTTCCTTTGCCCACTGGTAGGCGCGTTCAGCCGCCTCGGTAGCCTGTGTCACAAAATCGGGGTAGTCTTTCTGACAGGGGGCAAAAAGACGTGCCGCATCTGCCATCACGCCAGCAAAGTCGAGCGTGGCGGTGACACTCTTTGCCACCACATAGCGGGGTTGGTGGCAGTCGGCAGGCATGACAAAGCCCTCGAAATTGGGTGTAGTCAGTTTATGATAGACACCCCCATCGTCGGGATCCTGCATGGTGAGCAACCATTTCAGGTTGAACATCATCTCGTCCAAGAGGTCGGGCGTATGGTTTCCGCTTTCGGGGATGTCGGTGTTGAGTTTGTTAAAGTAGCCACGCTGCTGTTCGTAGGCAGCAAACATGAGCCCGATGCTGAAGGCAGAATTGACCACATACTTGTTGTAGTCGCCTGCATCATACCAGCCATAGGGTGAACTGATGGCAGTACCGGCAGGACGATGGTCTGTGGCGGCTGAAGGATGCACCAGCACATGGGTATCGGGATGTCCCACAGGCCGGTTGTATGCCCCACCCTGCTCAATGGCGATGCCTGAACGGATGAGATAGAAGAGGCGCAGAGAAGCCTTGGCTATGTCTTGGTATGGACGCTTTGCCACCAGCAGATCGCACTGCTGGTCGCCCACACTCACTTGATAATGTCCTGTGGCGGAGAGTTGCCCAAGGTCCACGATGTAGCGTGTCTTGCCCGACCAAGGCGAAACGGCTTCACGCATCACCGAGGGAGTCAGCACCTTTCCTTTAGGTGTTCTCACGCGCACCTTTCCTTCGGGATTTGTTCCCTCCACAACAATGACTTTCTCTTGTGTGGGGTAGCATCCCACCTGATTGTAGCGAATCTGTGCCAGAGAGGAAACTACAGACAACAGACAAGCGACTACAGATAATAGCGTCTTTCTCATCGGATTCATTTATTTACCATTCACAATATTCTTCAATGCCGAGCCGAAGATGATGTACTGTGTGTTTCCAGCAATGGTTCCTTCGTTCTGTCCCCACAGGAAGGGCCAGTCATCGTAGTTCTCGAAGTGGTCGGGACGACGAAACAGCAAGCCTGGAGCCACATTACCTGGGATGAAGGAGAAGTCGGCACGGTTATTGCCATAGAACACCTGCTTGGGACGGGC
This sequence comes from uncultured Prevotellaceae bacterium, assembly GCA_900316975.1. GTDB lineage: Bacteria > Bacteroidota > Bacteroidia > Bacteroidales > Bacteroidaceae > Minthosoma. Next base: position 3,464 of record ONFA01000012.1, read on the forward strand.
AGCACCCCATGATGGATGATCTCAATGCCGGAATTCTTCTCATCGTTGAAACCGCCATTGAAACTGTTGCTGAACACCAGCACGTTCATGCCCTGACGCTCAAAATATTCACGGTCATTCAATTGTAAGTCTTGTGCATAACTGAGAGTAGTCGCCATCAGGAGCACGAAAGATAACAGGTGTTTCATTTGTCTTTGGTATAGGTATCGGGGGATGTCTCTTTCAATGGTTTAATCACGGAAAATCTTTTGGGCAAACATGGTGAGGTAGATGCGCCAGTTGCGCCAAATGTGCCCTCCATCGTTCTCGTAGTATTCGTATGGATACTTGTGTTCATCCAAATACTGACGAAGTCCGTTGTTCTGCTGGATGAGGAAGTCTTCCTTACCGATGGCAATCCAGAAGAGCCTAGGTTTGGAGGAAAAGAGACGGGACATTTGCTCGTTGAACTTCGCATCGTTCTGCTGCACACGAGCCGCTGCTGACTGCAGACCATAGTAATCAAACGTCTCAGGATACAAGCGCGAGATGCCAAACGTGTGACCTCCTCCCATTGAGAGTCCTGTCACAGCACGTCCCGAACGCTTTTTGATGGTCTTGTAGTGGCTATCCACATAGTTGACGATATCCATGAAACTCTCTTCCATCGAAGCCTTGGCACCACGCTGATTGAAGGCATTGCCATCAGGGGTGTACATACCCTCATGCCACCAGCCGGGAGCCGCATTGCAGGTGGGGTTGCCATTGGGCATGACGACAATCATGGGCACACATTTGCCTTCAGCAATGAGGTTGTCCATAATCTGCGAGGCACGTCCCAAGTCACCCCATGCGGTCTCGTCGCCACCATGTCCGTGAAGCAGATACATGACGGGAAAGACCTTCTTGCCATCGTATGCAGCAGGCAGATAGACTGTCATGCGGCGCTGCTGTCCCAATGTGGGGCTGTCGTACCACACACGGCTCAACGTGCCATGTGGCACATCATTGACAGAATAAAGATGTCCTTTGTCATCGTTGGACTTTGTCACAATGAAAATATTGCTCAACGTGGAAATGTCACGATTGACATAACTGTTGGCAGGGTCGACAAAGCGCTGCCCGTCAACTGAAAGGCTGTAAGAATACAACTCGGGGTTCAAAGCCTTGGTCGTCACTGTCCAGACACCATTCTCCTGCTTAGTCATATTGAGCCGCTGGCTACGGATTTCATCGAAATCGCCGCTGACACTCACACGCTGTGCCGAGGGGTCATAGAAATTGAAGGTCACTGTACCATCTGCATTCACCACAGGTGACTGCACCCGGGGACGCTGCCCCAATTGCTGCTGAGCGAAACTGCCCATCGCCATCAGGCTGCAACATACATAAATCATTAACTTTTTCATCCTCTCGCCATTTGATAGATAGCCTCCATGTCTTTTGCCTTCAGCACCTTCAGGCAGCCGCAGGTGGCTTTATTATCACGACTGCACTTACGTGTCATCTCTTTGATTTCGGCATCGGTGATGTCACGACCAATGAGTTCCTTGATGTTGATGGGCATGCCGATGGCATGATAGAAACGCTCCATTGCCTCAATCCCCTTGAGGGCAGTTCCTTCGGGGTCTGTGAAGTCATTAGGAACATCCATGACATTGACGGCAAAGCGGACAAAACGGCTCACGTTCTCATGCATCACATAACGTGCCCAACTTGGCCAGATAGCTGCCAAACCTGCTCCATGCGTCACATCGAACATACCGCTGAGTTCATGCTCCAACTGATGGGTTGCCCAGTCATCACTGACACCACACCCAGTCAGTCCGTTGTGCATCAAACTGCCGCCCCACATAATCTGGGCACGATAACGGTAGTCTTCGGGATTCTTGAGGACAGCAAACACGGCGTTCTTCATGCTGCGCAACAGGGCTTCAGCCAAATCTGTTGTCAAGTCCATGTCGTCGTCTTTAGTGAAATAACGCTCCATCGTGTGCATCATCATGTCGGTCACACCTGCCGCTGTCTGATAAGGGGGCAGAGTGAAGGTGCGGCAAGGATTCATGATGGCAAATTTGGGACGGGAAAGGTTGTTGGAATAGCCGAGTTTCACATCCCCGTCCTCGTTGGTAATCACACTGGACTCGCTCATCTCGCTGCCTGCGGCAGGAATGGTGAGCACAGCAGCCAATGGCAACATGGCAGTCGCTTTTGCCTTGCCCTGATAGAAATCCCACACATTGCCCTCGTATGGCACTCCATAGGCGATGCACTTGGAGGAGTCAATGACACTACCGCCTCCCACGGCAAGGATGAAATCAACACCTTCCCTACGACACAGTTCGATGCCTTTCTGAGCCAGCGAAAGACGCGGATTGGGCACCACACCCCCCAATTTCACGAAATCAATACCTGCCTCTTGAAGCAAACCTATGATTTTCACCAAGAGCCCAGAACGAATGGCACTCTGCCCACCATAATGCACCAGCACTTTCGTTCCACCATACTTCTTGACTAAACGAGCGACCTGCTCTTCCGATTTTTCGCCGAACACGACTTCTGTCGGCGCATAATAGTTAAAATCCTTCATTTTTCTATCAAATTATTTTAGGGTTTAGAGTTTAGAGTTAATGTTAGGGTTAAGATTATTTCACCTGTCACGGCCACCCCACTTCTGAAATCTTCAGCCGAAACGTGCCTACCGAAGGCACATCCACTGAGAAATTACCCCTTTCGTTGGAGATGGTTCCCCCCACGAAAGAACTGTCGGCAGCCACAAACAACTGGACGGAGACATGCTCCATCGGTTCTTTTGAATCCACATCCGTCAAATGGCCGTTAATCGTAAACCGTCGTGCATCCTGTGCCCATACACACAACGTTGTCATGCACAACAACAAAAACGACAAAAAAACTTTCCTCATAAAAATAAACATGTCCTTTTTCTCTCCATTTATTGACCCCCTTTCCCTTTCGAGGTAAAGAAAGACATATGTATATTATGCCTTTCTTAACGAAGGTCTTGCACCTCGCACCATCAGGAGAGTGACGTGCAAAGATAAGTTTTTCGAAGGATAAAAGAACGAAAAAAACAGAAAAATGAAGTTGATGGGAGAAAAAATGCAGAATTGCCTCCTTCTATCATGTTTTTTTTCGTTTTTATTTCTACCTTTGTCCCAAGTTTATCACAAACCTATTGTTTTATTACTGACATGAAAAGATTTTTACAACTTGTTTTGACACTCACTTTGGGGACACTTCTCCCCACATTTGTACAAGCAGACACACTCCCATTGGTGGGAAATGTGATGGCTCGCAAAACGACCTCACTGAATGGTGAATGGAACTACATCGTGGACGTGCAGGAAGAAGGATACTATGACTACCGCATGAACCCGACACCTTGGGGCTTCTTCCGCAATGCCAAACCACAGCGTCCAGAGGATTTGGTGGAGTATGACTTCGACACCTCTCCCACTATGCCCATCCCCTCTGACTGGAACACCCGAGACGAACGCCTGTTCTTCTACGAAGGTACGGTATGGTTCAAGAAGAGTTTTGACTGGCATCCTGCAGAGGGACGCAACACCCTGCTCTACTTCGGCGCTGTCAATTATGACTGCCACGTTTATGTGAACGGCACCAAAGTAGGACACCACATTGGTGGCTTTACACCTTTCAATTTCGATGTGACCCAACAACTGAAGGATGGCGAGAACACCGTCATCGTGAAAGTAGATAACAAGCGCCATGCAGAAGATGTACCCACACAAATCTTCGACTGGTGGAACTACGGAGGCATCACCCGTGACGTGCTCCTCATTGATGTGGCTCCTCTCTATATCGAGAACTACTCCCTGCACATCCAAAAGCCTTTCTCCATGAAGGGGGACAAACTCAATGCACAACAGCAGTTGCAGTTCCAGATGAAGCTGAACAAGGCTGAAGCAGGACAGCAGGTGACACTCAGCATTCCAGAACTGAAATTCAGCAAGACACTCACCACCGATGCAGAAGGGAAGGCGGCATGGCACTTCATGGCAAAGCCTCAGTTATGGTCGCCGGAGAGCCCCAAACTTTATCGTGTCAACCTCACGCTCAATGGTGAGACATTGACCGATGAAATCGGTTTCCGCACCATCGAGACACGCGGCAAACAAATCCTGCTGAATGGCAAACCCATCTTCCTCAAGGGCATCTCCATCCATGAAGAGAAACCCAACGGAGGTGGTCGTGCCAACAGCACAGAAGATGCCCACACACTCCTCTCATGGGCAAAGGAACTGGGATGTAACTTCGTGCGTCTGGCACACTATCCTCACAACGAATACGCCATCCGTGAGGCTGAACGCATGGGCATCCTCGTATGGTCGGAAATTCCTGTCTATTGGACCATCGCATGGACAAACACCCAGACATTCGACAATGCACAAGCACAATTGCGTGACATGATTGCACGTGACCAAAACCGTGCTAACATCATCATCTGGAGCATCGCCAACGAGACACCCCACTCCCCCCAGCGTGACTCTTTCCTCGGCAAACTCGCCACGTATGCACGTACACAGGACAACACCCGCCTCATCTCGATGGCGATGGAGGTGACAGGCGCTTCCAACTATGTGAATCGTCTGAACGACAACATGAATAAATACGTGGATGTGGTGAGTTTCAACCAATACATCGGTTGGTATCGCGATGTGAACGATGCACCCAAGATGAAGTGGGAGATTCCTTACGACAAACCCGTCATCATCAGCGAGTTTGGTGGTGGTGCCAAGGCTGGCTATCATGGCGAGAAGAACCAGCGATGGACAGAAGAGTTCCAAGAGAACCTCTATCGTGAAAACATCGCCATGATTGACAAGATTGAAGGACTTTCCGGCACTACCCCATGGATTCTCAAAGACTTCCGTTCACCCCGTCGTGTCCTTCCCGACATTCAGCAATATTACAACCGTAAAGGACTTGTGAGCGATGCTGGCGAGAAGAAAAAAGCCTTTTATGTGTTGCAGGAATGGTATAAAGGGAAATGAAAGAATGAGAAAATGAAAGAATGAGAGAATGAAAAAAGTCCTCCTGGATGATGGAGCAAATTTCATTCTCTCATTCTTTCGTTCTCTATTTGCTTGTGATGTGCAAGAAGCGTGTGATCATGCTGCCCACACTGCGATCCATATTGTCGATATAAGCATCGAGGATGCGGGTCTTGCCATGCAACGGAATGACATCATAGTCTGCGATTGAGGCTGGAATGAGCGTGCTGTGTCCTTCACGCAGCAGGATTTCATCGCCCGTGGTGCGCATACGAATCTTGCAATCACCCTGGATACACATGCTGATGATAAAACTGTCATACTTGATGAGGTTGCGGTGGAAAGTATCCATCATCTCCGTGACACGAACACTGAAATAAGGAGAATCGATGATGCGGTTGGCACGTCCTGCCACATCGTTATATTGTGTACGGTACTCTTCCTCCACATGGAAATTCAAGGCTTGCGATGCCAGTTCCGTATTCAGTTCGCGAGGTTTTCCATCCATGCCCGGGCGGTTGTAGTCGAAGATGCGATAGGTGACATCCGATGACTGCTGCACCTCTGCCAGCAAGATGCCGCCACAGATGGCATGGACCCGCCCTGCAGGCAGATAGAACACATCCCCCGCCTTCACCATGTGTTTTGCCAACACATCGACAATCGTACCTTCTGCCACCCTCCGCTTGTATTCCTCTGGCGTAATCTCATCCTTGAAACCAGCATAGAGATAACTTCCTGGTTTTGCGTCGATGATGTACCAAATCTCGCTCTTGCCAAACTTCCCATGTTCACGCTTTGCCATTTCATCGTTGGGATGCACTTGAATGCTCAAGTCCTTCTCTGCGTCAATAAACTTAACTAACAGCGGCAATTTCCCTCCATAATTCCTTGCCACCTTCCCGCCAAGGATGCGGGCTGGCGACTGGCTAATCACATGATTGAGGTTTTCGCCTGCATAAGCGCCATTGCTGATGACACTTGTGCTCGAAGGCACCCCACTCACCTCCCAACTTTCGCCAATCGGCTCATCTGAAGCCTCCAGACCCTTGTAGGGACGCAGACGCTTACCCCCCCACACAATCGCGTGGAGATTCGGTTCAAAAAGGAATGGATATAATTTCTCCATATTGTGTTTTCTTATGCGTTGCAAAGATAGGAATTTTTACAAGATTAAGGAATTGAAAAAATGAAAAAATGAAGTGACGAATGAAAAAAACAAGAAAGACCCTCAAAAGAACGGATTTTTTCTAAATCTTTTCCAAATTGTTTGGAGCATAATAAGAAAAAAGTTACCTTTGCAATGCAGAAAACCATATTATCAACTCTAAAACTTTTACTACTATGGCCTACAAAATCATTGACGTAGAGGGCATTGGTCCCGTGTATGCAGAGAAGTTGCAAACTGCTGGCATCAAAACCACAGAAGAATATCTGGAAAAGTGCGCCACCCCTGCCGGTCGCAAGGCTTTGGCCGAGGCTACAGACATCAGTCCCAAACTCATCCTCAAATGGGCAAACCACGCTGACCTATTCCGCATCAACGGCATCGCCAGCCAGTTCGCCGAACTGCTCGAAGCAGCCGGTGTGGACACAGTGAAGGAGTTCCGCCACCGCGTGGCAGCTAACCTCCAGCCCAAACTCGTGGAAGTGAACGAGCAGAAGAACCTCTGCAATCGTGTGCCCAGCGTGGCAGAATTGGAGAAGATGATTGCTCAGGCAAAGGAATTGGAACCAGTGCTGAGTTATTAAACCCTAATCGGTCATTAGATTGTTAATGCGCTGACAAACTTTCTTTTTGTCATCTGTTTTACCGCTTTTCAGTTACAATGGAACCCCCATTGCGCCTTCAAAGCGTCAAAACATCTGCTCAAAAATAGAAGTTGCCATCATCAAAACGCTAATGAACGATTCGGGTTAAAGCAATCACAAAAAAATAAAGGGACGCGCTTGCTAAAGTGCGTTCCCTTTTTTATTTCTACTAAATTAGCGTACCCCTCGACTACGGAGCATCGTAGTCGAGGGGTACGGCATGTCGAACCCGAGGGGTACGACTTATTTAAAGATGTTCTTCAGAATCTCGTTGGTCACCCGTCGAGTGGCAGTGTTGGCTGCAGTCTTGGCTGCAGAGCCGAGGATGGAACCGGACGAGGAACTTTTCTTGGTCGTGGCGGTCTTCTTCTTGGTGGAAGAAGTGTTGCCTGTGATTTTCTTGCCAACGGAAGTGCCCACTTGATGACCTACGCTACCAAGGACGGCTCCGATAAGGGTGCCGAAAATGGTGCGTTTCCACATGCCAGAGGACTTGGCTTTCTCCTTGGCAAGACGCTCTTCTTCCTTACGTTTGCGCTCGGCTTCACGCTCGGCTTCACGACGCTGGCGTTCGGCTTCACGGGCTGCCTCGCGTTCCAGTTTTTCCTGTTCACGCTGACGACGCAGTTCTTCTACAGCTTCAGCTTTGCGTTGACGCTCAGCTTCTTTCTCTTCTTCACGCATCTGGCGTTCCTGCTCTTTCTGCAAACGTTCGGCCTCTTTCTCAGCCTCCTTCTGCTGCTTGGCTTCTTCTTGCTGGCGCAGCATCTCGGCAGCCTCGGCATCTTCCTGCTCTTTTTGGGCAATCAATACTTCGTAAGCACTTTCGCGATCATAGTAGTTGGCATAGTCTTTAATATGGTCAGGGGCAGCATTCTGGATGTCGATTCGCTGACCTTCGGTGATGGCACCAATCTGGCTGAGCGGGAAGAGAATCTTGGCACATTGTACAATGGTGGGCGCACCTTTCTCATCGAGCACGGAGACAAGCGCTTCGCCCGTACCAAGTTCCATGATGGCTTGTTCTGTGCTGAAATCAGGGTTGGCACGGAAGGATTGAGCCGCCACACGCACCGCTTTCTGGTCTTTCGGAGTATAAGCACGAAGAGCGTGTTGGATGCGGTTACCCAACTGTCCCAAGATGGCATCTGGAATATCGGAAGGTGATTGAGTGATGAAATAAATGCCCACTCCCTTGGAACGGATAAGTCGGATGACCTGTTCCAACTTATCGACCATCGCTTTGGAGGTACCATCGAAGAGCATGTGAGCCTCATCGAAGAAGAAGACAAGCTTAGGCAGTTCCTGGTCACCAACCTCAGGCAGAGTGGCATAGAGTTCTGTCATGAGCCAAAGAAGGAACGTGGAGTAGAGTTTGGGATTGAGCATCAGTTTGTCAGCAGCGAGGACATTCATTACACCCATTCCATTCTCCGTATCAATCAAGTCTTCCACATTGAATGCTGGCTCTCCGAAGAATTTGTCGCCCCCCTCACTCTGAATTTCCAACACAGCACGCTGGATGGCTCCGATGCTGGCTGGAGAGATGTTACCATAGACGGTCGTGAAAAGGCTTGTGTTCTGCCCCACAAAGTCGAGCATAAGCCGGAGGTCCTTGAGGTCGATGAGCAGGAGTTCCTTGTCGTCAGCAATGCGGAAGACGATGTTGAGCACACCGCTCTGCACATCGCTCAGCCCCATCAATCGGCTAAGCAATTGAGGCCCCATTGCCGACACGGTGGTGCGCATGGGATAGCCCTGCTCGCCAAATACATCGTAGAATCGCACTGGACAGGCTTTGAACTCAGGGTTGGGGACACCGAACTCATCCTTACGTTTCTCAATGAAGGACGAAAGTTTGCCTGCTTGAGAGATGCCAGAGAGGTCGCCCTTCATGTCTGCCATGAAGCAAGGCACACCTGCCTGACTGAAAGTTTCGGCAAGCACCTGCAACGACACGGTTTTTCCGGTTCCTGTTGCACCGGCAATGAGACCATGACGATTACACATTTTACCCGTCAAATTGATGGGACCATCAGCGCAATGCGCGATATAGAGATTACCGTCTAAATACATATTGGTTGAGAGTTAAGAGTTGAGGGTTTATTTGGTTTGATAATGAGATAATCCGTTGTTGAGCCATTCGAGGAACTTAGGGATGTCCTCATCGTAGGAATAACTCTTTTCGAGCACATTACCTTCGTTGTCAAGCAGCACATAGAACGGTTGGGCGGTGGCACCGAACTTCATAGACTGGAGGTAACTCCACTTGTCGCCCACGGTGCGAAGTTTGCGCGTGTTGCTGTCGTAGGTGTTTTCGTACTGATAGTCTTTCTTCCCATCTGATGCAGCCACTTTCACGTCAGCAGTCATTCCAATGCTGATCATCGAATTCTCTTCGCCGTCCTTCACGACGATAGGTTCGGGTAGTGGCGTCTTTTCGTCCACATAGAGTTGAATGAGCACATACTTGTTGGTCATGATGTCTGCCACAACCGGATCGGTGAATACTGCGGCTTCCATCTTACGGCAGTTCACACATCCATAACCTGTGAAGTCTATCATGACAGGCATGCGGTGTTCTTTCGCATACTGCATACCCTGCTCATAATCGGTAAACATGGGCTTCACTTCCTGCTCTGGGGCAAGGTTGAAGTCTTGTGTCTTCATCGGAGGAGCAAAGGCGCTGACCGCCTTTAAGGGCGCACCCCAAAGACCTGGAATCATGTAGATGGCAAAAGCGAAGGATATCAATGCCATAAAGAAACGGGGCACTGATGTCTTCGGATGCAACACCACATTGCCTATCTCGTCGTATTCCTCTTCATCGTGCGGGAAACGAATCCAGCCAATAAGATAGGCACCCAACAGGGCTGCAAGGACTATCCAAAGGGAGAGGAACACCTCACGGTCGAGCAGTCCCCATCCGTGAGTCAAGTCTGCCACTGAGAAGAACTTGAGGGCAAACGCCAGTTCGACAAAGCCAAGCGTCACCTTCACCACATTCATCCAGTTTCCACTCTTCGGCACGGAGTTCAGCCACTGAGGGAAGAGGGCGAAGAGTGTGAACGGCAATGCCAGTGCAATGGCAAAGCCAAGCATACCTATGACGGGACCTGCAATGCTGGAAGTAACCACCTGCACAAGGAGGAATCCAATGATGGGACCTGTGCAGGAGAAACTTACCAGCACGAGGGTGAACGCCATCAAGAAAATGCTGAGCAACCCTGTGGTGCTGTTGGCTTTATTGTCAACTGCCGTATTCCATTTGGAGGGTAGTGTTATTTCGAATCCTCCAATAAAGGAGATGCCGAAAATGAGCAGCATGAGGAAGAAGAGGATGTTGAACACTGCATTGGTCGCCAAATCGTTGAGTGCCGAGGCTCCGAAGATCGCTGTTATGACCAGACCAAGTGTCACATAGATGACTATGATGCTGATGCCATAGAGAATGGCGTCGCGGATGCCACGTTTCTTGGCTGCGGCTTTCTCTGCGTCTGACGATTTCTTGGTCGTTCCACGTTTCAGGAAGAAGGAGACGGTCATCGGTATGATGGGCCACACACAAGGAGTGACCAACGCCACAAGACCGCCAAGGAGCCCGAGGAGGAAGATTTGCCACAAGGAGGAATCAGCGGAATTTCCGTTGCCACCTTCCTCAAAAGACGAGAGTTGGTCGATGACAGGTGTCCAAATGGAACCCTCGGAGGATACGGGAGCAGTGACAACATTGCTATCTGAAGATACGGAGTCGGCAGAAGCCGCCACCTCTTCGGCAGGAAGAGCTTTCACCTCCTCGGCAGCAGCAGACTGTTCCTCCGCTTTCGGTGCAGCCGTCTCACCCTTAAAACTGAAATCCACCGATGTGGGAGGCGTGCAGTTCTGGTCGTTGCAAGCACCATACTTCAAATATCCTTCCACCACATACTTTCCTCCCAGCAACTTCACTTTTTGGGTAAAGGTGGCTGTTTTCTCAAAATAATAGACATCGGTGCCAAACATCTCCTCATACTTCTTGATGGGCGGGGTGACATGCTTCAACGCGCCTTCCAGTTTGGCTCCTGAAATAGTTTCGATGGTCAAGGTGGTCGGGATAGGACCATCAACCTCCTCTGTACTATACATGTGCCATCCTGGCTGTATGCTCGCTACAAACGTGATGACTGCCTCTGTGGGGGAGGTCTCCTTCAGGGAGGTCTCCACCTTCACGGGTTTCAGATACTGTGCGTGCACCATTGCAAAACAACAAAGTGCCAACACTGCTGATAGTATTTTTCTCATATTTCTTTCTCTGCTTTTTTCTGTTCTCACAATCCTTTCTCCTGCAGGTAATGCAGGGCGTCAATCGCTGCATGGCATCCGCTGCCTGCTGCACTGATAGCTTGACGATAGAGGGGGTCTGCCACATCGCCTGCGGCAAATACGCCAGGGATGTTTGTGGCTGTGGTGGGATGCTGCACCTTGATGTAGCCCTGTTCGTCCACCTCCACATCGGGACGGAACACCTCGCTGTTGGGATGATGGCCTATTGCCAAGAAGAATCCGTCGATGGGCAAATCGTAATGACGTTCATTCTCCTTTCCTTTATTTTCGACCAAATGAGCGCCTTCCACACCATTGTCACCAAAGAGACCTTCCGTCTGTGTGTTCCAAAGAATCTCTATGTTCTCTGCATCTTTCACTTTCTGCTGCATGGCATCGCTGGCACGCAACACATCGCGACGGACAATCAGATAGACTTTCTTGGCGAGGCTCGCCAGATATTGCGCTTCCTCGCAGGCTGTGTCGCCACCGCCTACGACTGCCACCACCTTCTTGCGGTAGAAGAAACCGTCGCACGTGGCACAGGCGGACACGCCCTGCCCTGCATACTTCTTCTCATCGTCCAGCCCAAGATACTTGGCCGAAGCACCTGTTGAGATAATGACTGTGTGCGCCTCCAACACGGTGCCATCGTCGGTCGTCACCTTGTGTGGGGTAGAGCCGTCTTTGGAGAACTCCACCTTTGTCACCATACCGAAACGGATGTCCGTGCCCAGCCTTTCGGCTTGCTTGCGAAGGTCATCCATCAGTTCCTGCCCCGTCGTGCCTTCTGGGTAGCCGGGGAAATTCTCCACTTCGGTGGTCTGAGTCAGTTGTCCCCCGGGCTGCATGCCTTCGTAGAGCACAGGGTTCAACGAACTTCTTGAAGCATAGATCGCTGCCGTGTAACCCGCAGGTCCGCTTCCTACTATCAATGTTTTCAGTGCCATATTGTTACTTTTAATTTTGCTTCAGAATTGTTCAAGTTGCAAAGATAATGAAGAATTAGGAATTAGAAATTAGAAATTAGGAATTATTTGTCATTCGACGTGCGTTTTTTCATCTTCTTTAACTTTAACTCTAAACTCTATACCCTTAACTCTAAACCCTCAACCCTTGGGAGAGTTGGAGGGAGCTCTAAACTTTTTTCGTCATGATTTCCAACACGCATCGGTCTGTTTCATCCATTGCATCCTTTCCGATACGGGTGAGATTGCGGATGGAACGGTCCACATCGTCTTCGATAATGCCTTCAACGGAGGTGACGCAGTTGCGCTGCACCGCCAACATGGCAGACAGCACTGCCGTGCTCACGCCCGACGCCAATTTGAGCGCACAGGAAGGTTTTGCCCCATCGCAAATCATGCCTGTCAGATTTGCCACCATGTTCTTAACAGCATAAGTGACCTGATCGTAACCACCCCCCATCAGATAGGTGATGCCACAGGCTGAGCCCGTCGATGCCACCACACAACCACAGAGTGCCGAAAGTTTTCCTAAGGACTGTTTGATGTAGATGGCGGTCAAGTGGCTCAACATCAGAGCGCGAGTCAATTCCTCATCGGTATTGTGATTTTCCTCGGCATATTTCACCACCGGCAGGGTTGCACAGATTCCCTGATTACCACTTCCAGAATTAGACATGACAGGGATTGTCGCTCCTGCCATTCGGGCATCGCATGCACATGCCGTTGCCGAGATGATATGGGCAAAAATCGTGTCACCAAAAATACCCTTGCCTAAGGGGCGGGACAGCGTTTTGCCCAACAAATGCCCATAGTTGCCTTTCAGAGACTCCTCTGCCGCCTTTTCATTCAGTTGCTGTGCTTCACGAATAAAAACAATTTCCTCCAAAGGAGCCGTCATGGAGAAGTCGTACACCATCCTCATGTTCAAACAACTGCATTCACATTCCTGTTCATGACCTTCTTCGGTTTTCTTCTCCAGCAATAGGGTATCGTTCCGCTTCACCTTCACAAAGTTCTGATGCCCACCGCTAATGACAGCGATGGCTGTATCGGCGCCTGCTTTCACCATCACTTCTATGTATAGTTTCTCCGTGATGTTCTCTTTCAGTCCAATATGGATACAGTTCGCCGCAATCATCGCTTTGCCCCTCTCCACTGCTTCATCTGTCACATCCTTCAGCACTTCCAGTCCATAGACAGACTTCCCGATGAGAGCACCCAATGCCACGGCAATGGGCAAGCCAATCATGCCTGTACCAGGGATGCCCACCCCCATCGCATTCTTGAGGATGTTGGCTGATAACAACACATCGATTTGTTCCGGGCTGGTACCCAAAACCTCAGCAGCCTTAGCCACGCACAATGCCACGGCGATAGGCTCTGTACAACCCACCGCCGGCACCACCTCACTCTTGACTAAGTCTATGATTTGTTCTCGCAAAAATTTTTCCATGTATATGATTCGATGACGTCACTGCATTTGGTGCTTTCATGCCCGTGCCGCCAACCCTCCCAATTGCCAGCACGACAAAATAAGTTTTTCATCTTTAGTTTGTTTGTACTTTTACAAAAATAGCAGACTGCTAATAAAAATGTACAAAGGTAAAACTTTCCAACGGTTTTCACAAGGAATATCATAAAAAAGTGTGCCCTGTCATGTAGATGTGCGAGAAAAAAACTATCTTTGCAACAAAAGCATGAACCACTATGGCTAAAGAAGGACACCCCAAAGGACTCTATCTACTTTTCGTCACTGAAATGGCGGAACGCTTCTCTTATTATGGCATGAGGGCTGTATTCACGCTCTATATGGTGGCTGCACTCTTCACGATGGAGAGTGCCAGTGAGATTTATGGCTACTACACAGGACTGGTGTACCTCACTCCACTGTTGGGAGGCTACATTGCAGACCGATACTGGGGCAATCGGCGAAGCATCATCGTCGGTGGCATGCTGATGGCTTTTGGACAATTCCTCATGTTCCTCAGTGCATCGTTTGTGCAACCAGCCATCAAGGAGGCAGAGGGAATGATTGACCCAACAGTGAACAACCAGTTAGCCATCATCTGTATGATGGGAGGTCTCTTTTTTCTCATCTTGGGCAACGGATTCTTCAAGCCCAACATTTCGACCATGGTGGGAAGCCTGTACCGCCCTGATGACCAACGGAAGGACTCAGCTTTCACAATCTTCTACATGGGCATCAACGTGGGTGCCACATTGGGACCCTTGACCTGCGGCATCTTCGAGGGTGATTACCTGAACCCCATGCGCTTCAAGTGGGCATTCTTATGCGCTTGCATCGCCATGTTGGCATCTACACTCATCTTCTATCTGCTGAAGAACAAATATTTAATGGATTACGAAGGGAATGCTATCGGCACGAAGCCCAAACTGCAAGAAAAAACAGAGCGACAGCAACTCACACGAAAGGAGAAGCAGCACATTGTCGTTATTTTCATCATCGCCGCTTTCGTCATCTTTTTCTGGGCTGCCTACGAACAGGCGGGTGTGTCGCTCACCTATTTTGCTGATCAGCAAACAGACCGGCACATCTTTGGATGGGAAATGCCCACCAGTTATTTCCAGTCCTTCCCAGCCATTTTCGTGGTGCTGCTGGCACCTTTCATGAACCTGGTCTGGGAAGTCTTGAGACGTTTCGGACATGAACCATCATCGGTGATGAAGCAAGCCATCGGACTGGCATTTCTCTCGATAGGCTACATGCTGATTGCATTCGGCGTGAAGGACTTAGGTCCGAATGTCAAAGTGAGTATGCTCTGGCTGACGGGGCTGTACTTCATCCACACATTAGGTGAACTGAGCCTTTCCCCCATTGGGCTTTCGTTGGTGAGCAAACTCTCACCCAAGCATCTGGCGAGTCTGATGATGGGTATCTGGTTCATGTCCACCGCAATAAGCTGGCAGGACAATTAGCGACCCTCTACCCCGACGGCAGCAGCAAGAGCCTCTTCGGCATCATTGAAATCGCCTCGCTCCATGACTTCTTCATGATGTTTGTCGTCCTGTCTGGCGTTGCCGCCATCGCCTTGGCATGTATCTCACCATTGCTGAATCGAATGATGAGGGAGTGAGGCTTTGCGAAGAACACAAAACAAGCTGTTAGGAGTAAGAAATCCAAGTTCTTCAGGAGGCTTTTCACTATTTACTTTTCACTTTTCACCCAATTATTTTTCACCCTTCACTGAAAATCCTTACCTTTGCATTCTATTGTTGTACAACTTATATTTTAGATTAACTATATGACAATGACCATCGCTATGCGCCAGCCGCATAGCAAAATGAATTATGCTTTACAGCACCCCGAGAACGAGGGGGGAATGAATGACCGTGTGAAGCGGCTGCACCAGCAGAGCATCGACACGCCCACCACGCTCACCATCGAACGTGCGCTCATCGAGACGGCGTTCTATAAGGAGAACTATGACAAGATGCCCAACTGCATCCTGCGTGCCAAGAATTTCTATGAGATTTGCAAGAAGAAGACCATCTATATCGGTGCAGACGAACTGATTGTGGGTGAGCGTGGACCTGTGCCCAAGGCGGTGCCCACCTTCCCCGAACTGACGTGCCACTCGGTGGAAGACCTCCACACGCTGGACACCCGTGAGTTGCAGCCCTACCACATCAGCCAGGAAGACATCGACACCTATGCCCGCGAGGTGATTCCCTATTGGGAAGGCCGCACGCAACGAGAGCGCATCTTCAGCCATGTGAGCAAGGAGTGGGAAGAGGCTTATCATGCGGGCGTGTTCACCGAGTTTATGGAACAGCGTGCAGGTGGACATACGGCGATGGACGGCAAGATGTATCGTCGTGGCTTGCTCGACTGCAAGGCACTCATTGCCAAGACCCTCGCCGAACTCGACTTCATCAACGACCCCGAAGCCACCGACAAGCAGCAGGAACTGCAGGCCATGGACATCTCGTGCGATGCTGCCATCCTGTTTGCGGAGCGGCATGCAGAACTCGCAGAGAAGATGGCTGCCGAAGAAAGCGACCCACAACGGAAGGAAGAGTTGCTGAAGATTGCCGACGTGTGCCGTTGGGTGCCGGCCCATGCACCAAGGGATATGCAGGAGGCCATTCAGATGTACTGGTTTGTGCATCTGGGCACCGTGACCGAACTGAACGGATGGGACTGCATGAATCCGGGCCACATTGACCAGCACCTCTTCCCGTTCTATCAGAAGGGACTGGCCGACGGCACGATGACGCGTGAGAAGGCAAAGGAGCTGCTGTCCTGCTTCTGGATTAAGTTCAACAACCAGCCCGCCCCGCCCAAAGTGGGCATTACGGCTTTGGAGTCGGGCACTTACAACGACTTCACCAACATCAACATAGGCGGCATCGACCGCGAAGGGAAGAATGCCGTGAACGAACTTTCCTACATCATTCTGGAGATTCAGGAGGAACTGCACGAACTGCAACCCGGGCTCTCCATCCATGTGAGCAAGGTCACGCCCGACGAGTTCGTGATGGCAGGTGCCAAGGTGATTCGTCAGGGTCACGGCTATCCCTCCGTCTTCAATCCCGACACCTACACGAAGGAACTGGTGCGGCAGGGCAAGACGCAGGAGGATGCCAACGAAGGCGGCTGTTCGGGCTGCATCGAGGTGGGTGCTTTCGGCAAGGAGGCCTACATCCTCACGGGCTATCTGAACACGCCCAAGATTCTGGAAATCACGCTCAACAACGGCATCGACCCCATGACGGGCAAACGGTTGGGCTTGGAGACGGGCGACCCACGCACGTTCACTTCGTATGAACAACTCTACGAAGCCTATCACAAGCAGATGCTCTATTTCGTGAACATGAAACTGGCAGTGAACAACTACATCGAGCGCATGTTCTCGCTCTATGCACCAGCCACGTTCCTCTCGCTCTTCATCGACGACTGCATCACTCGTGGACGCGACTACTATAGCGGTGGTGCACGATACAACACCACCTACATCCAATGCACGGGTCTCGGCACCATCACCGACTGCCTCGCCACGCTGAAGAAGCATGTGTTTGAGGACAAGAAGTTCACGATGGACGAACTGCTGAAGGCCGTTGCCTCCAACTGGGGCCGCGACGAAAACTGTCAACTCTCAACTGTCAACTCTCAACCGGAGAAGATGCGACAGTTCATCATGAACCGCACTCCTTTCTTCGGCAACGATGATGACTATGCCGACTCCATTGCCGTGAAGGTGTATGACGACCTCGTGAAGGCCATCGAGGGACACCCCAACACCCGTGGCGGCAAGACACAACTGAACATGCTCTCCACCACCTGCCACAACTACTTCGGCTCTGTTTGCGGTGCATCGGTCAATGGCCGTCTGGCTCACTTCGCCATCAGCGACGGCACATCACCTGCTCATGGTGCCGACACGAATGGCCCGACGGCGGTCATCAAGTCATTGGGCAAACTCGACCAGACTAAGTCGGGCGGCACCCTGCTCAACGTGCGCTTCGTGCCTTCGCTCTTGAAGCGCGACGAAGACTTGAAGAAACTCGTCTCGCTCATCCGCGCTTACTTCTCGATGGGAGGGCACCACATCCAGTTCAACATTGTCGATACGCAGACCCTGCTCGATGCCCAGCAGCAACCTGATGACTACAAAGACCTGCTCGTCCGCGTGGCTGGCTACTCCGACTACTTCAACGACATGACGGAGCAACTGCAGAACGAGATTATTGCACGAACGGAGAACGACGAATTCTGAAAGACGAAGAATATGACACGAGACATTTTCCTTGCCGGTGGCTGTTTCTGGGGCACCGAGCATTACTTCAAGCAGATAGAAGGGGTGGTGAACACCGAGGTGGGTTTTGCCAACGGACATACCGCCGACCCTACATACAAAGAGGTTTATACCGACACGACGGGCTATGCCGAGACCGTGCGCATAGAGTATGACGATGCAGTGGTCGATTTGGAGTTCCTGCTCCAAATGTTCTTCTGTGCCATCGACCCCACGAGCCTGAACAAGCAGGGACACGATGAAGGCACACGCTACCGCACTGGGGTTTATTACACCTCAGAGGACGACCTGCCCGTCATCGAGAAGGTGTTTGCCGAAGAGCAGAAGAAACTGGATGCCCCTATCGCCGTAGAGGTGGAGCCGTTGCTGTGCTTCTATCCCGCCGATGAGTCGCACCAAGACTACCTCGACAAGAATCCTGCTGGTTACTGCCACCTGCCTGTGGAGCTGTTCGAGTTTGCGAGAAACGCAAAAAAGAAACCATAAATTTGTTTATTCCTTCGCATAGTCGTAACTTTGCAAAGATTTTCAGCAAGAAGGACGTCCATGGCACTGATTTTTGACATCAAGCGCTTTGCCATCAATGATGGGCCTGGCATACGGACAACCCTCTTCATGAAGGGGTGCCCATTACGCTGTGTGTGGTGCCACAACCCAGAAGGATTTGATGAGAAGCCCGTCAAGATGTACACCAAGAAAAAATGCATTGGTTGTCAGACATGCGTGGAAGTATGTCCGCAGAAGAATCTGGTGCTGACGACTGAGGGCATCAAAGACTTGGGACATTGCACCGCTTGCGGCAAATGTACAAACGAGTGCCCCACCCTTGCCTTGGAAATGGCTGGCAAGGAGTGGAAGATGGAAGACTTGATGGCTGAAGTGGAGAAGGAACGACAAGTGATGGAAGAGAGCGGTGGTGGGGTGACGATATGCGGAGGAGAGCCACTGATGCATACAGACTACCTGTGCGAAGTGCTGAACGAGTTGAGCAAAAGAGGCTTTCACCGAACTGTCGATACGACCTTGTTTGCATCACCAGAAAAGGTCAAGAAGGTGGCGGAACGCTGCGAACTCTTCTTGGTGGACTTGAAGTTGATGGACAGTGCAAAGCACCGATTCTACACCCAGGTCGGGAACGAGCAAATACTGTCGAACATCCGACTATTGAGCGAGATTGGACATCCGTTCTGGATTCGTATTCCATTCATTGCGGGAGTGAACGCCGACGAGGAAAACCTGACCGCTTCTGCCGAATTCCTCTCCACATTGCCCACCAAACCCCAAATGGTGAATCTATTGGTCTATCACGATGTCGGCATCGGCAAGCATGCACGACTGGGCACGACATACAACCCCGACAACATCAAGATGGAAGCCCCTTCGGAGGAGATGCAGCAAAAGGCACTCGACATCATGCAAGCGCACGGGCTGAACACGAAGATTGGAGGGTGAAGCAACGATGCGCATCAAAAGGAAAGATTTAACACCTATTATAAAGATATGAGATTAACAATTAAAATTGGCAGCAACGTGTTGACGAGGCAAGATGGATCATTAGATGTGACCCGCATGTCAGCATTGGTTGACCAAATTGCGCAACTACGCAGCCAAGGACATGAAATCATCCTCGTATCTTCCGGTGCTGTGGCAAGCGGAAGGAGCGAACTCAAACACATCCAGCACGATCTTGATTCGGTTGACCAGCGGCAACTCTTTTCAGCCGTAGGACAGGCGAAACTCATCAACCGCTATTTTGAGTTGTTCAGAGAGTACGGCATCCCCGTAGGGCAGGTACTGACCACCAAGGAGAACTTCTCTGACTCCGAACACCGCAAGAATCAGGAGAACTGCATGCGTGTGATGCTAGAGAACCAGGTTTTGCCCATCGTGAACGAGAACGACACCGTGTCGGTGACGGAACTGATGTTCACCGATAACGACGAACTCTCTGGACTTATTGCACGCATGACCCAATCGCAGATGCTCATTATCCTGAGCAACATCGATGGCATCTATACGGGCGACCCAGCCAACCCTGCATCCAAACTCATCCGCACGATTGAACCAGGCAAGAATCTGGACGAATACATCCAAGAGAAAAAATCAAGTGCTGGACGTGGTGGCATGCAGAGCAAATCGAATGTGGCAACACAAACAGCAGTCGCTGGCATCAGCGTCATCATTGCCAACGGAAAGAGAGAGGACATATTGATGAAACTTATGAACGATAGGGGAAACACACCCTGCACAGAATTTTTATGTTAGAAGAAATATTTCAGCAAGCAAAGGAGGCAAGCATAGACCTTGCCCTGCTCGACAACGACACCATCAACAAGGTGCTGTTGGCTGTGGCAGACAAAGCCATCGAAGCAACCGACACCATCTTGGCTGCCAACGCCAAAGACCTTAGCCGCATGGACGAAGCCAACCCCATGTATGACCGTCTGAAACTGACTCGCCAGCGCATCGAAGGCATCGCCGGCGACACACGCAACGTGGCATCGCTCCCCTCTCCGCTGGGCAAAGTGCTGAAGCATGCAGTACTTCCCAACGGTCTCGACATCAAGCGCGTCAGCGTTCCGTTCGGTGTCATCGGTATTGTCTATGAAGCACGTCCCAATGTTACGTTCGATGTCTTTTCCCTGTGCCTCAAAGCGGGCAGCGCCTGCATCCTGAAAGGCGGCAAAGATGCCGACGACAGCAATCGCGCCATCGTCAGCCTCATCCAGTCCGTGCTCAAGGACTTTGGCATCAACGAGCATGCCATCACCCTCATGCCTGCCACCCACGAGGCGACAGGTGCCCTGCTGCATGCCAACGGATATGTTGACCTTGTCATTCCCCGCGGCAGCAAACGCCTCATCGACTTCGTGCGCCAAGAGGCTTCAGTGCCTGTCATCGAGACAGGTGCCGGTGTCTGCCATGCCTATTTTGACAAAGATGGCGACCTTGAGAAAGGGGCTCGCATCATCAACAATGCCAAGACTCGCCGCGTGAGCGTGTGCAATGCCCTCGACTGCACACTGGTTCATGCCGACCGCCTCGCCGACCTCCCCACCCTTTGCGCACCTCTGAAAGAAAGCAACGTACTCATTTACGCAGATGAGCCATCCCTCGCTGTACTCAAGGACAACTATCCCCAAGACCTTTTGAGACCCTCCACCGAGGAGAGTTACGGCACCGAGTTTCAAGCCTATACGATGGCTATCAAGACTGTCATTTCAGCCAACGAGGCCATCCGTCACATCCGTCGTTTCGGTTCTGGGCACTCCGAGTGCATCATCACAGAAAACCGCACCACGGCTGACCAGTTCCTCGCCCAAGTAGATGCAGCCTGTGTTTATCACAACGCACCAACCTCCTTCACCGATGGCGCCCAATTCGGGCTTGGTGCAGAAATTGGCATTTCGACACAGAAACTCCATGCACGTGGACCTATGGCACTCGAAGAAATCTGTACATACAAGTGGTTGATTGAAGGTAACGGACAAGTACGCCCCCAATAAAACCGCTTGTTCACGAGCAAGTCATTTGTGTTTTCAAAAACCGTACCCCTCGACTACGGCATTTCGTAGTCGAGGGGTACGCTATATTGATAAGTCAAAATAAAAGCGAGAAGCCAAATCTGACTCCTCGCTTTTATTCTTTCACTTCCTCAAACTCCACATACGTTCCTTCGTTCTGCCCAAACATCTTTCCGTCCTTTTGAGCATCACCTCCACTTGCCTTTCCTTTATTATTATATGTATGTGAAGAACCGCCAGATGATGACGATTTGGCAGACCCCTGTCGGGCATTTTGCTTTCCATGTCCCGTGAAGAGTCGGTACAGAGCCTTCAGATTGCCCAAGCCACCCACCAATCGGCTGATAAGAAAGAAACCGATGAAGATGAATACTAACGCAAAGAAAACAACGATAAATAAGGCTGTAAAGAATGCTTCCATATCTGTGCAGTCATTTGGATGAAGGGGAGAATAGTCTCCTTAATCCTCATACTTAGGCAAATATGATGCCACAATAGACAATACGACATAAAGTCCGATGCAGGCAGCAGCAGCACGACTCAGGCCAATCCATGGAACCTCGCCAAACAACAACCCGCCCAATATCAGAATCACGACCGAGAAGGACACAAAAATGATTTTCATCTTATCACTCTGCCATGTCAACTTGCCCTTGAACGCAAACATCGGCACCTCGCACACCAACAACCAACAGAACAGAATCATGAACAAGAAGAGGAACAAAGCGTTGAAGCGCGGTCCTGTTAGCCAGGCTTCACTGCTCGAAATCAAAGCACCCCAGAAGATGGCATTTGCAGGAGTCGGCATACCAATAAACTCCGTATGTTGACGCTCGTCGATGTTAAACTTGGCCAACCGCATAGCAGAGAAAGCCGTCATCAGGAAAGCCGTGAAAGGCATCACGCGAAAGAAGAACTCATCACCCATGAAAGCAGGATAAGCCACATGATTGAACAATGTGAACAACATAGCCGAAGGAGCCACACCAAACGTGACACAATCAGCCAAAGAGTCAAGTTCCACTCCCAATTTGCCGCTGACACCAAGGGCACGAGCCACTTTCCCGTCAAAGAAATCGAAGAAGGCTCCCAGAAGAATAAAAAGAAAAGCAATCTGATAACCATGATAGAATGCCGCATACGTGGCGACACATCCACAAATGAGATTGCAACAGGTGATGATATTGGGTATATGCTTTTTCATCTCTAAACGTAAACAATATTGATTATTTCAATCGGGCAATCAACGTCTCGTCGCCCACTGTCGCCTGCCCCATCTTCACCAGCACCTCCGAATCCAATGGCAGATACACATCCACACGACTGCCAAACTTGATGAAACCCATGTGGTCGTCAATGTAGCACTCCTCACCCACTTTCGGATAAGTCACAATGCGACGCGCCAATGCACCAGCAATCTGACGAGCCATCACCTCCACGCCATGCGCCGTGCGGATGACCACCATCGAACGCTCATTCTCGGTGCTCGCCTTAGGCAAGTAAGCCTTCAGATAATTGCCATCTTGATGCCCCACCTTCACCACCGTTCCCTCACAAGGAATCCAGTTCGCGTGCACATTCGTCAAACTCATGAAAATGGAAATCATTAGACGCTTATCATGGAAGTACTCCGTCTCCTCCACCTCCTCTATTACCACAATGTGCCCATCAGCAGGTGCAACCACCGACTTGTTCGTCGGTCCATTGAACATACGGATGGGACAACGGAAAAAATTCAACAAAATGCCGTACACCACCAGCACAATCGTAATGATGACATACGAGCCCCAGCACAACGAATCTTTTGCAAACCAGGCCAGACTAATGATGAACGCACCCAAACAGCCCGTGTAGAGCAACGTGTGCTTTCCTTCATGGTGGAGGCGGATTTTATTTCTTCGTTTATTATGTATCAGTGGTTTCTCTTTCGCCATGATAATATCGCTTATACTATGCAAAGGTAGAGATATTTTCTTAAAAAACACAAACAAAATGGAACTTTTCCACATTTTTCCACAAAAGTTTTTGGGAAATCCAAAAGAAAGCCCTAACTTTGCACCCGCATTCGGCAAAAGACGAGCCTCGTCAACGAGTCTTTCCTTGTCTTTCCTCGCCGAACGCTTCAATGAGGATTGTGCTATGGTGTAATGGTAACACTACAGGTTTTGGTTCTGTCATTCCAGGTTCGAATCCTGGTAGCACAACCCAAGGAAAAAGGCATCCAAGGTTCCCCAAAGTACCAAAGGTGTCATTTTTTCTCTCTGTTGGACTTGTAGCTCAGTTGGTTAGAGCAACAGACTCATAATCTGGAGGTCCTTGGTTCAAGCCCAAGCTGGTCCACACTAATAATCAGCAACTTAGAAGAAATTCAAGTTGCTGGTTTTTTATTTCGGGAAAACAATGGGAAAACACAAAGACTTTGTAAATTCTATGATTTTGTAATTTAGAGATTACAATTCCTACATTTTAAAAATAAGTAAAAATGGTGTCATGGGGTATCAACACCTAGTGGGAAAACATAGAACTTCTATTGTTGGGAGCGAAATAACGAGCATTATTCCTTAAGCAAACTGTAATATGAATCAATATCGACGAGGCTGAACATAGTGAATCTCATACACCTTGTCGAAGTATTGTTCCCAATCGGATTTGCCATCACCTATCTTGAAACCATAGAACTTCGTTCCTGTCTTCTGATACTCCTTAAAACGCTGCATCAGCGCTTTGTCAGTTCGGGAAATCAGAAAATCAGTAATCCACAGCACATCGGCATTCATATAGCGGTCATCATTGTTATCGAGCAAAGCAAAGGTCAAGTTCAACATCTTCTGTGCATCTATTCCTCCTCCTATAAATGGGAAAACACCTTTTGCAAAGTTTTCTTGGTCTTCTTCTCTCATACCCATCCGTCCCATCGCCAGCATCGCTCTTCAATGTCACTTCTTCAGGACTTTGATGTATTCTAATGCATCCAATGGTAGCGAATACTCCAGTTTGCCTTTATCACGAAGTTCCATTAGCAGGCGGCCAAGGAGGTTTGAACCTTCAAATACATCATCTTTTAGTTTGGCTCCATAGGTGGTGCTCTTACGTCCAGTTTCGTCTTCAACGATGATGAAACCCTTGCTCCGTTCTAACTCTTGACGGAACAAGGCACTTTGCTCATACTTCATTTGAAGGCAGAATTTGAGTATATCAATGAAGATGGTGCCCCAATTTTGGCGTCTGTAACCTTGTTTCTCCCAATGTTGAGCCCACTTCTTGTTGTTCCTCCTATAGACGTCTTGGATAACAGATGTATCTTTAAACTTCAGAATCTGGAACAGTGTCTCGCAACATTTGAAGTCTACACCATCTATGACCAGTGGAGTCGCAGCCATATTATGCAACACTCCCCATTCTTCATCAATCTTGTGGATTGCCACACATTCGCTTGCACGATAAGTATGCCATTGATAATACTCCGGGTAGTATTCCCGAACGAGTTCGGACACCTTAGGCAGCCTTTCTGTTTTGTCCATCATGATCATCGTCATCTCAGAGACTCCCAAGGGGTATTTCTTTCTCGGAGCCTTGTACTAATTGAAAATCGTCCGGGGTCAGTTCTATTTTGTCTATTCGAACAATATGTATATTGTCGACATTCAGAACGACCCGGTTGGATGGACCATCTGGATTCCTCTGCGCTTGCGGCCACACATAATATTTGAGTCCGATCTTCTCGTCGAAGAACTTGGTCGCAGCCTTCTCTGCATCCACACTTGCTTTGTCTTTCAACTGTCTAACAGTCCCCGTCTGTCCTATAAGCCGATTACCAACGTACTTGCGAAATTCTTTACCCACATTGGTTACTTCATGTGGGATAGCCTCCCCCAACTCCCTTTCAGTTCTTTCGACGATAGCTTGGCATACAGGTTTGGCAGAAACCAGATGATTATCTTCTGTCAGGTCTGGAATCTCAAGCGTATAGACATAATAGTCTTTCTCTTCTGGGCGCTTCTTATTATGAGCATAGTGAGCCGCAGATGTGAAGACTTCCGTCACATAAGCACCAAAACCGAACTTACATTTTCCATCGCCCTCAAAGGCATGAGACATGTCGAACTTCTTGAACAGTCTTGTTGTTCCGTGATAAAATGTTTCCATAAGTATATAATTAATCAATCGAATACAAAGATACAACTTAGTATCGAAGTGGGGAAATAAATGGCGAAGAATCTCTTAAACTACGCCGTATTATTATTGTTGTTGTTAACCCTTTCTATTTGAATCCTATTTTTGTCATCCTCTTGCTGTCAAGCGTTTCTTCATGACAATATAACTTGATCCGATCAACGTCAACAGAATCGTCTCCATAAAGCACGCTATCAATACTGCACTTTCGAACAACGTTCTCAATCTGGCCGCCAGTGAAATCATAGGAGGAAGCCATCTGCTCTATTTCTTCATTCGAGAGCTTTGGCAGAGATGATTTCCACATGGCTCTTCTTTGCTCTATCGAAGGCTTTTCAAACTTGATCTTATATAAGAAACGGCGTTCAAAAGCCTTGTCTAAATTCTCTTCCAGATTCGTGGTGGCAATCATGATGCCGTTCATGGTTTCCATTTCCTGCAGAATAATGTTCTGAATCGAGTTTTCCATCTTGTCCGCAGAATGGGCCGCATGATTATTACGCTTGCCCAAAATGGCATCTGCTTCGTTAAAGAGCAAGATGGGCGCACGTTTTGTATGTTTAAGCAATGTACGGTAGCGTTCAAAGATGGCTTTGATATTCTTCTCACTTTCGCCGACCCACATGCTTTTCACTTCAGAGATATTCACCTGCAACACATCCCTTCCACTTTGTCTTGCCAGTTGCAATACGCTCTCCGTCTTTCCCGTTCCTGGAGCGCCATAGAAGAGGCTAGCGAATCCCTGACGCATGCCTTTTTCATTCAGCCGTTTGCAAATCAATTTGTATTTCTTATCACTCAGAAGGTTGCTGAGGCGTTCCAGATTCTCTGTCACACGGGCATCAAAAAACATCTTTTTCTGGGCAATCTTTTTTTGGTCTATGACCTGATAGCTTCCGTCACACGGATTCTTCATCTCATACCCTTTCAGCAGTCTTTGTCTCGCTGTGTCAGTCAGCGCATATTCCTCCTCGGCGCTCAGACTATTATTTGAGACCGTAGCCACGAGTCCTTTCTTGACCAAAGGATTCGTTCCATCTTGGAAGGACTGCAGAAGGTTGAACTTTGCATGTGGTCGGTCGATAAGGAGAGCGATTCCTGAAAATGGAATACTATTCTTCTTGCTCAGCACCAGATACCTACAAAACTGAGTGATGACGATCTCATCCATCATGCTCAGGTGATATCGCCTCAGACTCTTCACATAGTGCAAGTCCTCATTTTCATCAAAAAGCCGCTTCACCTCTTCTGCCATCAGCATCGTGGACAATTCCCCTTTCTTCCTCAGTAGGACGATGTCATAAAATGTCTGAATGAACTTCAAAAAGGAGCAATTGGTATAGGAAGGACGACTGTATGGTTTATCATCAATGGCAGACAAGAAGACTTCATTGGGAGTAAAATACACTTTCTTTTCCATACCCTCCACTTTACATGTCCGAAGAAGACCTTTCTTGACCAGCCCCTCTATTTCGGTCTGATAGCGTAATACTTTCACATTGCTGCAACCCATATATTCGGCTATCTCCGAAAGGCTTGCCCTTGTTCCTGAGGCACTCCGTTCGACAAACAAGGCAAGAAAGACGGCCTGTATTTTTGTGATGCCCTGTCTCTCTGCCAGATAATTGACATACTTGTCTGCAATCGTGAGAAAATCCTCGCTAAATCCACTATTTTCAGCCAACTGTACAACGCAGTCAACAGCTGACATCATCATGATTTCCGGATTCTCTCCATCCAACTTGTCGGCACGTTGCTTCAAGGTTTCCAAATCCACTTGGCAATTCATAGGCTCTTTCATACTACACTTGTTTTAACGATATATGATAAACGACGTGTTCACTTTAATTAGTTACACTTTGGTGAACGTTACTACTTATATAATGAGACTTTATAACGAATAATCGGCTTCGTTTATACATATAAACAAAAAAGCACAGTTGGCTGTGCTTTTTTAACTCGTAGGAGCAGATTGTCTTGCCCTCAAAAAGAGTTGTTTTCTGACAACTCCGACAACAGGTGCAACATTAAATCACGAACGTTCTTTTTGTACTTGTGGTCATGCCTGATTCGAAGAGATTGTTCGTCCATATATGCTTTTTTGTTCACTTCCAGCATCATCGATTGATATTGAAAGGGGCAATCCGGTGTCTCGGAATTGCTATACGGTTCATTGACACCCACTTTATAGCCATGATCCTCAAAGAGATTAACGGCACATTCAATAACATCCCGATGAGGTTTCGACCAATCTTCGTTATAGCCGATACAAATGTCCACATCGCTCAACTCGCTTGGGAACGAGTGGCAGTCAAGTAAAAGAGCGTCGGGGCACAGATTTTTCCGCAGCTTCGCCTGGTGTTGATGCCACAACCCCAGCAGATTACTTCTGTTTTCATCGGGTATGTTGCGCACATATCGTCCGAAGCGAGTGTACAAGATGCCTTGCCCTTTCCTCTCCAAAGGGTCATCCCAGAGCCGTTCCGCATCAACAATGAACCTCGAATATGGGAATCTGACAGTTCTTACGCCGTCAATCCGGTTGCCGTGAAAGAGGTAGTCTGTATGCCAGTCCGTCCACTTCAGCACAACATCGTTGAAAAACTCCTCGTCTATGTCCCAAAAGCCAAGATGTTCGTCATAAAGTCCCTCGATAGATGCATGAGGCTCATTGATTACGATTCTTTTGTATTTCATATACCTCTAGGGATGGTCGCATTTTAATGTTTACTAATACCATTATTGTTGTCAACACCTTCTATTTGAATCCTATTTCTGTCGCCCTCTTGCTGTCAAACGTTTCTTCGAGTCAATATATTCTTCAAGGGCATCAAAAAAACGTCCTCCGTCGATTTCCATGTCGGCAACTTGTGTCAGGATAACAATATTATCCTTTATAAAGGTTGCAATATCTTTTGGAACCTCATTCCCCGTGGGGGAGGTCGGGTTGTCTGAGATGAGCACAGGATACACGTTATCACCTTCCACCACATAGAGACAAAGTTCATGTTTACACCAGATGTATGTTTCACCTGTATTGACAATAATGTCTTTAGACAATCCCGTCTCTCTCATCGGGAGATAGGTCACGCCCTCACTGAGTTCTTCATCCCCTCGCGTTTTTGCATAATTGTCTGCATTTTCGTCTGAAATCTTAATCATATCTTTAAGTTTATTAGTTGAACTTTGATGGCCGTTATTAATCATATAATGAGACTTTATAACGAATAATCGGCCTCGTTTATATATATAAACAAAAAAAGCACAGTTGGCTGTGCTTTTTTGTTTGGTTGTAAATGAAATTCATCTCTTTAATTCCATCACAAACTCCCTAGGCAAAGCTACATTCTCCAATTCTAATGCCCCATTAAATAGTGGAGCCATTTCCTTAACGTCGAAGCCAGCGATGCCACACCCAATCTTTGTGACATAGAACTTCTTATCCTTCATCACCTTTGCCATTTCTATGAACTGATCCACGTAGGGTTTGATGGCAGCCACGCCTCCATGCATCGTAGGAATGGCATAGCTCTGACCAGCCAGTCCTACACCAAGTCCCCAGACAGCTCCAAACTTTTCGTATGCCAATCTCGCTGCACCGCCACCATGATGTCCTTCTATATTTGATCCAAAGACAAAAACTTCATTGTTTTCAAGTTTCGTTATGTTATTGGGAGTGAATTCAATCTGTTTATTTTCAAGATTGGAAGACTGTAAATTTCTTCTTCTCGTTTTTATCTCATCGAGAGTAATCCCCCAATTATCTTCATGCTCCCCATTCCCTCTATTAACGACATTAGCAAATCCTTCTACCTTAGTTAGATCCCCCATTCCACGATTCCCCTTACACATGTCTAAAATCTCCCAAGGAGTGAATGCCAAAGGATAATTATTCATTGCACCTAACATACTGTCATTATCAAAACGAACAATCTCATGAGGATTACAGAATGGAATACGGAACCAACAATTACTAGTGTGTGTTATTTGAATTATCCCCCATTTCCCATCTTCATTTTCTCCAACAATATAATTGTCCCATCGATTAGCAAAACCATACACAGACTTGAATGTAAAGCCTGGAGTTATAGATGCATAAATAGCGCCATAACCCATGGAGTCATCATAAGTTGCCAAAACGGCATATAATCCTTTCTTGTTTTTCGCCACTATCAAATCTGCCGAGGCCATACAAAAACCAAAATTCACAGCAGAAACAATCTCATATTCCTCTTGTACACATGTTGCAAAATCTAAAACATAATCATGAAACGGGACACAATAATCCTGATCTGGTTTGTATTCATTTAACCATAAAATGTTTGTTTGTGGATCCCGAAGGAAATTTCCTTTCAATTTACTTTTCTCCATAATTTTGATTAATTTTAAATCTATTACCAAATCATTTATAAAAGTAGTGTTCACTGACAAGGATAGATTATGTTGCCCTTTATGTCAATGACACCGGCCCTGTCTTCTTGATCAAGAACATCAATAAGCCCATCCCCTTCATATCTCATACCTTTCCACTGACAAGGGCTTATGATGTTTCCGTCCATATCCATAAGTCCATACAGATCATTTTGGTCTTTGACTTTTAGGGTCGTGGCTAAATCAATGTATTGTATATCTTCTTTCCAGAGGCATTGAGTGATAATGTTCCCATCCTTATAAGCTAATCCCCAGTGGTTTTCGTCTTTAGCAATATGAAGTAAACCTTCCTTGCAATAAATAGTGTGGAATTTGGGCTTGACAACAATTTGTCCTTTTGTGTTGATTAATCCACATTTGTAATCATCGTCTGCCACCCATGAGAGGCCTTCATTAAAATCGCCAACGGCTTCCCATTGACATGGACATATTAGTTCACCATTTAAATTAGCGAAACCCCATTTGCCATTTGAATCTTTTACAGCAGCTAGACCCTCCTTGGGTTCTCTATAAGAACCCCATTTTTCACTCAGAATTGAAGTTTGTTCTCGATACTCGTATCTTAGATTATTCAAATATGTTTCAAATTCTGGCACTTCAGGGTCAATGTCCATGATGCTTTGGGGGTCTGGATATGACATCCATTGCCCAAGAGTGTTTACTATCCCTCTTTCTCCCTGTTCGTCACGTATTTCTGCATATCCATCTTTAAAATCGTAAGCATATGAAAAGATAGGATCAATAACAAAAACGCCATTTGAATCCACGTAACCCCACAGACCATTGTCTGCTTGCGTGGGTCGTAAAGTATTTAATGCACAATCATTCATAAAAAGCATATTTTAGGATTCTTAATAAAATTTGTTATAATCTTTATTTATTAGCTTTAGTAACCATTCTTAAAAGCAAGGTTTACACCAATGCCTAATTCGGATGGAATCATGTGGCATTTGATATGATATGGTTTCTTCTTGTTCCAATATTTTACGAACGACTTCAAGTTGTCATCGTGCATCTCTCCCAAGTCCAAATCATATAGCCATGTTTTTGTTTCTTCATCGTAATGACCGCTATCGATACAATCACCAAATTCATTCTGGATTTCACCATCGATATACTCTTCTATTTCTTCTTTGATTGCTTCCCAATCGAATTTGAAAACCCCGAATTCGGCATCTATCGCATATTCTATATCAAACTCACCTTCGCAATCGTAAGTGACAACGGTTTTATATCCCATTCTTTTCAACTTCTTCAATGCAATGTCATACTCGCCTATGATGAAATAAGGCTTGTTGCCATTCGATTTCAGTCCGGCATTACACTCATCATATTTCCCATTTGTGAACCAGTTGACCATCAGCAGGAAGTTGTCATAGTCCTGCTCAATAGATTTGATTTTTTCTATGTCCTTGGTTAGGTATATTCCTTTTTCATTCAGAGTCTTGGAAACACGTCTTGCCAATGGCATAAGTTTCCCAAAATCTTCCATGATGTGGCTATTTACCTTTATCAGATCGTATGGCTTCGTTTTGCTCAATGGAACAAGCATTCTGGCATTCCATACAAAGAAGTAATACTTGCCTATTTGCCAGTCGTAGTATAGCCATAAATTCTTTTCATTGAAACTTTTCCATACTCCGAAAAGGAAGTTACTATCTGGCTCCTCACCATTCCATTGATGCCGAACCATACTCCACCCTTTCTCATTGAGGTCTTTGACTATTTTATCGAATTCTTTCATCATAATTATAAAATTTTGAAGAGAACAAAGCCTCCAGGATTATAATAACAAACCGTTAAGGAATCTTCTTTTTATGCTAATGATTGGATACAATATTACTGTACAGCAAGATGAAATGCTTTGAAAAGATGAGCATCGTCATCATATTTATCCTTATGTTTTAGAATCTCTGTAATAATCATTGCTGAGAAGATGTTATCATCGAGTTTAGGCAGTCCTTTGTATTCCTCATTAGACTCCATTACATTTTTTGCCGCTTCATTGATTTCCTTCATTTCAACAAAATAATCACAATGAGCTGTTCTAGCCATAGCGTCTATGCGACCCCATAGTTCCGGGTTCAAATTGCGAAGGTCAGAGAAACAAAGGTTGGGATCAAATAGACGTGAGGCAAGCAAATCAATATATTCTTCATCGCTCAATTCGATGTTTATAATCTTCTTGCTTTTCTCTTCAGCATTTCCGCCTTTGATATAAGTAACTCTGAATACACAGAAGTATTTAATATCATTCAAATCAACATCTAAAATAGTCGGATCACCACCTGCCCAAGACCAATCTTCAACGGGGATGTAATATCTCCAGTCCACTTTCCATTGAAAAGCTTCCTCTCTGATCCACTCACTAATGACATCCATTCGTTCATCTTCATCCTCATACTCACTAGCCTCAGCATAAAAATTCTCAAGAGCCCCCTTAATGGTTTTATATTCTTCTGGAGAGAAATCCGCATAGACCGTTCTAATACCAGGGTCAACGTCATAGTCAATACGATAGAAAGCCTCCCTGTTCATTGTTTGAAGGGTTTCTTTTGCTATTCTACGACATGACTCCATACGTGTCTTTACTTGCTCCCAATATGCCAATCCAACTTCTTCGTCTTTATATTCTTTATCACCAATTTTGTACATATGATTATCATTTAAATTATACAATTGAACTATGATGTCTTCTCTTTGATTTGCCAATCGAACTACCATCAGCCTTTCGAATAATGTCACTTAATGGATTGTTTTGAAAGAACTCTATTCTTTTTTGTTTGTCTGCATAGATGTGTTTTCCGCCCATGTGCCAAAGGATTGCTTTTTTCTCATCTTCGGTCAAATGGAATGTTGCTTCTCCTACTTTGCGTACAGAACGACGACTATGACCATGAGTTTTCTTCACTCTGCACACCTTACGCAGTTCTTCACTAAAACGAATAGCATCAGCCTTGCATAAATCGTGCATTAAAGCAGAAATAATAACGCTCTCTTCAGGCATACTATCGGGTGAAAAGCCTTCTTTCATTTTCTGTTCTCTTAAAGCCATCGCCTCATAATAGGTTTCCAAAGAGTGGCTCACCAAACCTCCTTTAAAGCGATGATGCTTGTAGGAGCCAGGCGCTATAAAGTATCCCATGTGACTAATAAATGATATAAGATCATCTATATGGGGTCTATTGGTGGAACGGAGCAATCGGACGCATTCCTCTTTTTTCTCTTCTAAAGACTTATGTATATATTTCATTTTAGTAAAGATGTTTTGTAGGTTTGGTGGTACAAATATGGAAAATTTGTACCACACATACAAGAATTGTAGGGAAAAATCATGATTATGCCTCTTATCTTACTCTTTTTCGACACGTTCTGCCTCCAAAGGGTCATTCGCATTGTCGCTTAAGTTTTCTATTTCTATAGCTTCGCTCACTTTGCGAGCTTCCTCAAATTTAGCCTTCATTGTCGGGTTTTTATAGGTAAGCTTGCGGATGGTTAGAGCTTCGGCCTTATCATTAGCAAGGCGGAGATTGTCCTCGCTACCCACCAGTGCCTTTCTTACCTTCTGAAGATGGTCGATAGTCTTATCTATCTCATCAATGGCCGTACGGAATCTCTCGCTGGCCAGACGGAAATTCTTCCCAAACCTTTCCTTAAATTCCTCCAACTGGTTCTCAAAGTTGGTCACATCGACTTCCTTGCTCTGAGCCAGAATGAGCTGTTTCTTGTATTCCAGCGTCTTCTTCGAAGTCTGAACAAGAAGATTGATGAATGGTACAAAGAACTGTGGACGGATAACGTACATCTTAGGATAGAGGTGCGACTTGTTGACAATGCCATTGTTATACAAGTCGTTATCTGCTTCCAACAGACTTACCAAAACAGCGAACTCACAACCCTTCTTCCGACGATCCTCATCAAGTTTCTTCAGGAAATCGTCATTCTTGTGCTTGGAAGCAGTGGTATCCATCTCATTTTTCATTTCAAACATGATGGAGATATACTCAGTGCCGTCCTCAAAGTCGCGGAAGATGAAATCACCCTTGCTGCCATCGGCTGCATCGTTGTCTTTGGCAAAATAGGCATCCGGCATCATCGGACGGATGTACTGTTCAAACTCGATGCTGCAATGCTGCTCCAAAGTCTCCCCAACCATTTTGGTTGACATTTTCGTCTTCAGGTCCTTATAGTAATCTACCTGTTCCTTCATCATGCGCTGCTGTTCCTCATGCTGCTTGATGAGTGCCGCCTCATGAATCTTGGCTTCCTTCTTTTCCAACTCTACGGCAGAACGAAGGTTGGAAATTTCAGATTCCTTCTGTTGCACAGTCTGCTGAGCCTTGGTACGCTCTTCCATTAAGGCAAGTTGCAGTTTGCTGTCATTCTGGGCGATTGTTGCATTCAGCTGGGCGATTTCCTGGTCTTTCCTAGCCAGTGCCGATGTCAGTTCGCTCTTCTTCTCGGCCTCAATGCTCTGCAATTGGCTTTTCAGACGCTCTATCTCCGTATCCTTGGCACCCAGCTCCAGCTGTTTCTGGTTAAGTTGTGTCTGAAATGACTGTTCAGTCTTGGCTGTAGCCAATTCCTGCTCTGCCTTATGACGTTCATGAAGTTCGGACAAACGTCGACTGACTTCTGCGTCAAACTCTGCGTTCTTCACTTGACTAACGATGGATGCGTAATCGGCTTCATCGACTTGGAAAACATTTCCACACTTGGGGCATTTTAACTCTTTCATCTCTAATAATATTTAAAGTTAATATTCAGGTTATTGACTGCACTTTCATTTTCTTATCTCTAATTTATTCTTCCCAAAGAAGTGATGTTCGTAATATACCTTAACAACATGCTCGGATATATTGACAATCTGCTCATATTTATCCCATTCTTCGCCATGTATGGAGTCGTCGTTTGGCACTTTCGCTATCCGAAGTTGAAGATGGACCTCATTCTCGGATTTCGACTTCAAGTTGCTCAGTGCGTCCCAGTCCCATGTGATGCAACCTTGATGGTCACAAACGAAGAATGCTTCACCAGAAAGGAATTTCCAATCATTGTTTTCTACTCTTTCGAAGATACTGGCGTTAAGGACATATTCCTCTGTGATGTTCGTCTTGTAGTCGACGAACATACGTACTTTTTTATTCCCGTCAGTGGTAAAGTGAACGTTTTCGACATTCAAATAATCTTTTTTTGATTCGTTCTGATTGGTAGTCATAGGGCACTCTTTTGCTTGTATATTTTAATATTGAGTTATATTGCACAAGATTTTCCCGTAGCTTGTGGTGCCTTCCCGAATGAGCAAGGTGCCACTTTCATAGGAGAGATGTCCGCATATTTTATTGAGCAACCCGTTTCCCTCTCTTATGGAATCGCCTGTTAGAGAATACAGTATTGTACCGTAAGTTCCCGAACCTTCTCGGATTACATCACCATCAATATGAGCAATGATACGTCCTGTTGAAGTTGAGCCTTCTCTGATCATCTTTGTCTCGGTGTTAAAATTTGCAAGGATAGTGCCACAACTTGTGGAACCCTCTCTAATGTATAATGTTGCCATAGTTGTTTGTAGTTTTTACTGTTAATATGGTTACTATTTCTTATATCTGAAGAATATTTATACGTATAAATCATGCTGAGAGCGGAATTTCATCCCCACGGTCGCTGAGCATATCTGCCGATTTGTAAGCTTCCCGAACTTTCAACAAATGTATTGTCATAATGGTTGACATTTTAGAACTGAACCTTTTCTCCGAGGATGTATATGCCTTTGCTGTTGAGGAGGGCTGTATCGATTTTTGGGGAAGTGCCTTCCTTGAGACAGCGTCGGCAGATGGTGATAATCTTGCCCATGCCGTTAGCTCCGTGGTAGATGCCGTTGTCATCAAGCCATGCAGCCCAGACCTTGTCTCTCTTGATTGCTTCAATGATGACGCGGTCATCCGGCATAGAGAGCAGATGCTTGCGGTAATCCTCGTTTCCGAGGCACTTCTGCCAGACGCACCAGAGCATCCACTGGTCACGAAAGGTCTCGTAGTCGGAACGGCGACGTTTCCTGTATTTTGTACGCTTGTATGCTGCTGCTGCATATCCGCTCCTTGCGGTAAGTACATCTTCCTGTATAGCCTTCGCGTCTTCACCTTCCCAACTCCACTCTCCGCAGAGATACAGGTACTCGACGGCTTTCCAGTTGCGGCCAAGACAGGTGAATGGATATCCCTTGGCTTGATTGCCAAGATGAATTTCTATACCGTCGCAGGTGTCATGAGGGTGTGAATATGTAAGTACCTTCAGCTCCGACGAATCGATGGCGGAATCCTTGGTGATGTCTTCTACAGTAATTGAGTTGTTGTACTGTTCCTCAGGGCTGATTTCAGATGTGTGCTTCTTTGCATCAAGTTCGGTCGGTATATGACAGATGTATGAAACATCATCATAGGACTCAAGCTCTTCTTCATCATATTGAAATTCAAAATCATCAGGTTCGTCACCTGCGAAGATATTGACGATCTCTTTGTCTCTCTGCAGCATCTCCACTTTGATGAACTCTTGAAATTCTCTATCTAGGCGATAATAAATATCAGGAGCATCACTTCTTAAAATGGGCATGATGCCTGCTTCTTGGTCGAAAGTTGAGACTTTAATCAGCTCCTTTATCTTTTCAATTTCCTCTTCCTCCAAGTCCACCAATACATCCATACTGATGATTTTGGGGATTGGGGCACCTACACACTCGAAATCGACATTGTAATCAATCTTAAATGATACTTTTTTCATAATAAATCCGTTTTTAGTTTATAAATATTTATATTACAGCGTGTTAATAAATCTTCTATTACCATAGTAATCCAGGGGTGTTATTCTTTCAGTCGTTGGATCACGTCATGTACTGTCAAGGTTGGCTCCCTGTATGAGAGTTGGCATTCATTGAAACACTCTGCCATACGATGAACCAGCGACAGGAAACCACAATAGCCAAAACGATGAACTTCAACAAGATTATTTGCAACTATGACTTTCAAGCCACTGGTTGTTCCTGTCATGGGGTTGCCTGCGAATGAGGCAATAAATTCTTTCCGCTGGCCATCGGCACTAATAATATAATAGGGGGCGCCTTTATCGAATGCTTTTAGAATGGCACCAAGGCAAACAGCCTGTTTCAAACCATAAATGGTATATGGAAGTCGCGCATAGAAGTAGTCGGCATTTGAGTATATCTCTTCACGATGGTCGTAAAGATACGGCAAATATTCAGCGTACTCCTGGAAATCCTCTCTTAACTGGAGGCTTGTAGATTTGAAGTTATATGTCATCTTGGTAGAGTATTAAATCGTCCGTGATTTGTATTATTAATATGGTCACTTAGTGTTATGTCTGACAGTTATTTATACATATAAATCATGCCGAGAGCGAATATTCTGTCGTTTTCAAATGATCTCTTACTCTCTGAATCATTTCCTTGATGAATTTATTGGGGAGGCCGCATTTTACAGTGGCCTCACGAAGAGTGTAGCCTGACTGCATCAGTTCTATCACGCCGAAAAACTCCTCAACAGCTTCTGGATAGTAGGACTTAGCAATGATCTCCTCTATGATGCTCTTGCATTCATCGTAGTGAATCTCACAGTCGGTGTCATAACATGAATCGGCCTCCGCTACATCTATACTATTATTATAATAGCAGTCATCCTCGTCTGAGGAGAACACATCAACCATTGTCAGCCTCTTTCTAAACTTTTCCTCCTTTTTAATCAGGTCTGAAAAAGCTCCTCTGATGTAATAGGTGGCGAAACTGAGGAATTTTGTGCTTCTCTCAACGTCATAATGACGGGCAGCTTGCACAAGGGCATAGAATCCCTCCCCTATCAAATCCTCACTTTGAACGCCAGAAAGAGCACTATACCTGTTTGCTTCCTTTATCACCCATCTAAGATTGGAATTGATAATCCGTTCACGGGCATATTCATTCCCCTGTTTGACCAGTTTCCACATGTGCCTCTCGTCCGCAGCGCTCATTGGCTTATAGGCATTGAGCACGTCAGAATAAAAATCCTCAAGACCATTGTAATTGGTCTGGTTTTTCGAAATAAATGATTTCTTTTTCAAAGCTTGACTGTTTTTTTAAATGGTTAGAAGTTAATCATCTCAATACGGCCACCATTCATGGCAAAGGGAATCGCTATATAGTCGTTGTTGCGATTGCATCTTCCGATAGTAAGGTCACCACTCAGAGAAGCATCGTTCAATGCCTTACGTATGGCTGTACGTGATTGTGAGAGTGCTTGATCAAGGTCGTGCCCCCTCTCAATGTTCATTTCAGAAGCAGGGCGCATGTAAATTCTGCTATACAATGAAGCAAGCTCATGGTTTTTATTGTTAATGACACCCCGCTTTACCCCTTCAGGGTGTCTAAGGGCATAGACATACAGTAGCACCGAGTTTCTTCCCACAAAATGGACGGGCAGCTCAGTACCATCTGACATCTTGATGAGAACCTCGCAATAGCAGGTGGAATGAGGTCGTTGGGTGTGATGAAGCACAACCTTAATCCCCACAAGAAGGCTGCGGAACTGAAGCTGCGCCTTTATCCACTCTTCTAAGTCCATGAGGAGACTGGAGTCCCAATCCATGATTTGAGACTTTACACTACTCAGTGTAACACCTGCATCTTGAGGCTCGCTAACAATGCAATTGCTGGATGTGTTGATGTTCTGATATTTCATGATTTTAAACAAAAAAATGAATAAGAAAACTACCCCAAATTCAATAGAATGAGGCGTTTCTTATTCATCGTTTGTACCAGAACTGGGTGCAAAGGTATGTAAAATAATCGAATTGGCCAAATTGAGAATGTTAAATAAATATAAATAGTAACGTAAGGAGGTATGAAATAAATTACAATAATCATTAAAAATACGACAAATAAGACATATTTATTGATATTTTTAATCGAATGAGACTATTTAGTATGTTAATATTTATTAATTCAGCAAATTTCACCTTATTATGAGCCGTATTTTTATTATATAATATGTACCACAGGCGTTTCTTATTCATCGTTCTTACCAGAACTCGAGAATATAAAAATACAATTCAAAAAAACAAGGATTATCCAAAAAAAATTGTGGATTAACCGAAGATTTTTTAGACTTGACTTATAGTGTCTCTTAAACCCCAATCGGTCATTAGGATTTCTCTGTGTTGTACGGCAGTGAGAAATCCTTAAGTTTTTCCTAGATTGCAAGGAAGGATTGTCGCGTCTTCAGTGATCATGCAAGGTACAAGATGTGCTTATCCTTTGTCTTTCCAAGACAAGCAGGAGTAGATACTAGTTCGTATCTTATTGTCTTCAAGAATTGCTTTTTGTCAGAGTTAATGAGTACATGTCGGAACAGGGACATGAAGTTATATGCCATGACAATAAGCCATCAGCTTCAAATTATGCGCCAATGGCGACATCGCCTGTTCGATGTTCTATCGCGTGTAGAGTTCTACAAGTTCGTCAGAGTTTATCAATCTGCTCATCACTCGACGTTTTCAGTTGGGCCTGACGAATGGAAACGACAATAGAAC
Organism: uncultured Prevotellaceae bacterium; assembly: GCA_900316975.1. Lineage (GTDB taxonomy): Bacteria > Bacteroidota > Bacteroidia > Bacteroidales > Bacteroidaceae > Minthosoma. The sequence continues at coordinate 43,039 of ONFA01000012.1, forward strand.
CACTCCATATGTTAACCTGTGTTTAAAAACCATACGAGAAAAACCACACACAAAAACCCCGTATCATATCATTCTTGGCAACCTGCATAAAACAGGATACCTTTGCGGCCGAATTCCACACAATGGAGTTTCAATAATAGTTCATTAATCATAAACAATTTATAATTGGAATGCCAGAAAATTAAACTGGTAAACCGCAAAGAAAAAAACATGATACAAATTACAACTATTGAGCAGCTGCTTGCTAAGCCAATCTGTATGATGACTGGCGAGGAGTTCACCTTGCTCCTCCAAAACTCTGAGAAGGTGACGGCAAAGGTACCTGCCGAGGTGGTACCAGAGAAGCATTATGAATATGGTATTGAGGGTCTGGCTAAGGTGTTCGGATGCAGTGTTCCAACCGCTAATCGCATCAAGAAAAGTGGTATCATTGATGCTGCCATTGCACAAGTGGGACGTAAAATCGTTGTAGATGCAGAACTTGCATTAACTCTTGCCAAGGAGGCGGGAACCATAAAAATCAATAAGAAATGGGGAAAACGATGAATAAACCATCAGAACTTCATGGGGTGATGCTCTATCTCGACAATTGCGAAGCTGTGCATCACCTAAGCGATGAAGAGGCTGGTAAACTGTTCAAATGCATTGCTGAGTATGCTTGTGGTCAAGAACCATCATTGCTTGAAGGACCACTCATGTCACTTTTTTGTATGTTCAGGACTCAGATGGAACGTAATCGGAAGAATTACGCAGAGCTTTGTGACAAGAACAAGAAGAAAGCTCAACTCCGCTGGCAGAAAGTCAACCAGCAAGAGGCTACTGATGAGAAAGCACGAGAAGAACATGCAGCAGCATCCGCTGGCATACCACAGAATACTGATGGATGCCTAAATAACTCTAACCATAACGATAATTCCAACAAGAACGATGATGTCAGTAATACTTCCATCATCCAAGTCTTATCGGATGGAGAGGACTTTGATGAACTTTCTTTTGACCATCTATGGGAATTATATGGAAAGAAAGAAGGGAACAAAGAATCACTTCGTGCCACTTGGCTCAATCTGCCAGTAGAAGACAGGCGGAAAGCGATGGAGTACGTACCTCTATATGTTTCCTCAACCCCCGATGTCAAATACAGAAAGTATCTCGTCAATTTCCTTAATCAGAGAATCTGGGAGTCACACCCCTTAAACGTAAATGGAAACAATTATTCAAACAATCTCACGTATGAAGCAAGACGAAATGCAGACAGAAAAGATGCCATCTCCATCATGCAAGATTTCATCGAAGAAGGATGATCCTTGTCTGGTTGTCGGTGACACCAATTCGGTTGTAATACATGATGATGACTATAGAAAGTTCCTGCTTGACAATTCGCCAGACAGACAGCACATCATCTGTCAAGATGTGGATGGATGCTATTTCGGGGATTCCCTTACGCTTAGTGAAGTAAGCAAGGTGTATGGAAATGGGCTGCCTAAGGCATGGTTAATACCCCAATTGGTCAACCTCAGTGAGTTTTGTGGTCTTAAACAAGATGCTTCTTCACTGCAATTGAAAGAGCTGGCTCTTATCATCTACAACAAATACTATTGGCTTAAAGTGGACGAGCTTCTTCTCTTCTTCTATCGTTTCAAAAGTAATTGCTACAAACGCTTTTATTGTTATTTCGATCCAACAACCATTCTTGAAAGCCTCAAGATGTTCGTCGATGAGCGGTACTGGGCATATACAAAACGAGAACAAGAGGAGCGTGAACGACAGGCGGTGATTAACAGGAAGAACGCTGTTCCCTACGAGGAATATGTAAAGATGAAGGAACGCTCATTTCCCATCGAACTGGGCTTAAACAATTAAGAAAAAAATGATGTTCTTATATCAGATACTTGTCGATTGGTCAAAAAATGCCTGTATCAAAAAAGAGTCAATCTTTCGGGAGCAAGTTTGTGTTTTCGTAATACGAGAACAGAAGGCAATCGGTATTACCAATTGCGCTGATTCCCCAGTCCACCTCCTTGCTGTGGACTTAGGCAATCACCCATTGACGAACTTGCTTTACGAAAGACCCAAGTTACAAATATCAAATCAAAACAACAGCAATGACTAAACATCTCATCAACAATCCAGGAGGTCGCAAGCCTCTTCCTGAAGACGAAAAATATGGGACTCCCATACCTGTTCGTTACACAATGAAACAACGCAAACGTCTAGGACGTAAAGCTGGAGACATTCCGTTAAGTGTGTACATTCGAGAAGCCTCTCTTCATGCAATTGTTCGACAGCCCGTTTCGAAAGAATTGATGAAGGAAATACGGGACTTAAACAACTTGGGCACCAATGTCAACTATCTTGCAAAGACAGCAAGGACATATGGCTTTACGTCTATAGCCACGAAAGCTGAAGAGGCTGCAGACGGTATTTGCCAAGTCCTCCATGAGGCAAGAACCAAAATCAAGCCCAAAGAGGAAGAGAATTCAGCACTTCTCTCAAACTAATAATCATTTTGAATATGTTTGGAAAAATACTTCATGGTTCAGGATTTGCTGGACTTGTCAACTATGCTAATGATTCTCGCAAAGGGGCAACATTAGTGGCAGCAAGTGAAGGCATCAACTTGACGAACAATCAATCCATCATTGATAGTTTCGTCATGCATGCAGAATTGAGTAGCCGAACAAAGAGACCTGTCGCTCACTTTGTTTTGGCTTTCTCGCCTCATGACACCACACAACTCACGGACAAGAAACTTGAAAACATTGTTCTTGAATATCTTCGTCGCATGGGTTACAACAATAATCAGTTCGTCGCATTCCGTCACTTCGACAAGGAGCATCCACACATCCACATCATTGTCAATAGAGTCAACAATCAGGGGCGTTGCACAAAAGACTCTCATGAGAAGGATAGAAATGTAAAGGTTTGTCACGACCTTACACAAGAGTTCGGACTGTACATAGCTCGCGGTAAGGAAGAAGTAAAGGAGAAGCGGCTTCGTTCAATGGATGCAATCCGTTATCAGATGATGCATTGTGTGCGCGAGTCGCTCCAAATCGCTGACAACTGGAAGGATTTTCAGGAAGAGCTAGCCCAAGTTGGCATCAGCTGTCAATTCCGTTTCAATCCCCATACGTCTGGCATCGAAGGCATTTCATTCACCATCGCCAAAGAGAAGGTGAAAGATAAAAAGGGCAACAGCAAGATGCGGCATGATATCTCATTCAGCGGTAAGCAGCTGGATCCGTCTTTGACTTTTACAAACCTTTGTCGTAAACTTGGGAATCCTGTAGCTATCGCTCATGTCCAAGCAAGGGATATGTACGAGGACGCACGTGAAGATTGGTTTCTGTCCCACACACCAAACGAGTGCAGCAACATTGACAGCATCTTCCCAGATTTCGACGTCACCTTCCCTTGGCAAGCAAAGGCTCAGACCAAGGAGGCGCCAGACATGGAAGGGAGTGGTGAATCCATCCCGTTTCCCATCATGGAAGAACTATACAATACGACTGAGGACATAGCAGATGCCGGCAATGGCTGTATATTTGTCGGACTTCATGCTTTAGCCAGACTGATGTTCGTTCCCTACCAGCCTTCACTCTCTGTCGGGGGCGGCGGTGGCAGTTCTTCAAAAATGGGTTGGGGAGACGATGACAAATACAAAAAACGTCACCAATATGCTCGCAGTCGGAGCAAGCATGGAGGTCCTCACAGATAATCATCCGACAATCATTCATTTTTAACAAGAACAACTATGGGAAAGAAATCCGAACAATTTGAGGAGATTCTTGATGAACTCCACGAGAACAAAAAGGCATGTGAGTCATTAAAAAGCGAGCTAAACACCTTCAAGGAAGAAGTACTTAAGGTGTTACCTGGAGACACCTCTGTCTCTTCACCTCAGCAAGAAACAAGCCACGTCAAAGTTGAATACGGGGATTTAAAAGATGCCGTCTATGATGGCATGGCTAATTATTATGCGGCATTCCCAACTGCAGCTGGCGACCTGACAGAGAATGAAGGAAAGAAGCTTGCACAGATTTGCGAGAGGGAATACAACAACTCTTTTGTAAAACTGTTCAAAGAGAGAGAGGAGACGGATAAGACCCAAGAAGAAGAACTTCACAAGAAACGCAAAATCCAAGGTATTGACACCATCGAACAAGTTGCAGAGTGGGCTCCCGAATACTCGCCCGAAGTGCAGCGCGTGATGCGCTTTATTGGACTCAACATCATTGATGCAGATGAGCCTGTTGAAACCGCTCACACCATTATGAAAATATGGGGCAATGCCGTGTCAAGGGTTACTAATGCTCCCGATACTCCACCAACGCTGAAAGCATGGTCGAGATACAGATGGAGCAAGGCGAAGGCCTATACACACAAGAAACAGAAACTCGCATACTATGCCCTTTACCTCTTGGTGACGCTCGCGATTGGCTCTCTTGCATTATACCAGCACAAGGTCATGAGAATGGATGAAACCAATCATGTTTGGTACAAGACTGTCATTCAAACCAGAGAAGATGCTGATAAGTGGAACGAACTGGACTCCATCCTGTACAAGGACAGCTCTTTTTATGATAGGCTCTACGACATTCACTGAATCTGCAGAAGCCTCTTGGTCCAAATTCTCACAAGCCTCCTTCCACGCATCAATCTCGGTTTCTTGGATGTTTCAAATTCTTGTGAACGGAAATTTATCGTTGTATCCATCCTTTGGGCACGATCATATTTGTAATCTTTCTCTGCAAATGTACATATTGCATGATGAAATTTCGAAAATGATATATCATCATCAAGATGATTGGATTGAATAAGTGCCTCCTTCAAAAAAGCAAGTTCATAATCATGCTCCATATTCGCGAGAATATTGGAGATTTCTTGCTTAACCGCTGATTTATCCCCTATTAGATGGTCATCAATATCATGTCTTTCTTGCTGAAGATGGGGGCGTCCGTGTTTTCCTGCTGTTTCTTCTATCGTCGCCATGACTTCCCGACGAAGATCCTTATTCTCATTCTTTTTGAAGTCCGCCTTCCAGTCTGCTTTCTTGTCAAACCCATTAGCAATGCTCGTTTGAGCCATCTTCCCAATGGTATTGGAAACAAGGGATGGCATAAAAAGCCCCATCATGTTGGGCAAAGACAAAATGCCACCCAACTGTTTTGCCATATTCCGGAATCCATGTTCAAGCATGATATAATAAAGTCCACTTAACAATAGAGGGTCCTTTTCTTCATATGCCAAGTCACACATTTTGTCAATGACAAATGGCGAGTAGGCATATGCAGCGATAAAGACCCGACGTGCACGTAGTTTGAGCTCTTTCTCTGCAACACCAGAGAACATCAAAGATGCAACCATCCTATACTGGACAGGTACTGACTGCCACCATTCATCTATGCCTTTTATTCGGACATAAGCCACATTCGGATTATCTGATTCCCCTTTTTCCTTAACCAAATCAACCTCAAACTCACCATCAACAACACCAACTTTCACGAAACCGTCAAATTCATATAATTCATCGACAATTCCATCAATCAAAGCCTTTTCTTCTTCGGAAATCTCTGACTCTGTATCTTCTATCCCAAAGACATTCATCAACATCGTAAAGAAATAAGGTGGAATACAAGATTTGGCCATTTCGAACAGTCTTGTATAGACAGAATTATCCCCACCATCTATTTGTTCAAATCCTTTACGGAACGAAAAATATTCCTCTTCATGCTGTTTCTTCCAGTCACAAAGATAATCCAAAAATCCACTTTGCTTAGCATGATGCATAGTGCTGAAATCCTGTTTCATATTGGCATCCATAAGAACAGACCTGTTATAACCATCTTAACAATAATATTGATAGGGGCTTACATCGTCATCTTGAACGCTAATATTCCGATTCAGAACTATCAAAAAGATGATCCATCCGCACCTGTGACTGTACGATGCCACTATAAGTGTTCCTACGTACACCGTAAGTGGTAATCATGATCAGCTGTAAGGCCTTTGAGGATTTGGTGGCCTCGCGAAAGACCTGCATCTTCTTCCTCAGCCTCTGCTCATAATCTTGGTCGATGCTGAATTCTTCCACCGAGAACTTGATCTCACAAATGTTTATAGTCCTGTCGCGACGGTCAATGATTAGGTCAATTTGCGCCTTACCACTCTCTGACTCCCCATGCCATGAGGAAATATCTGTCAATAGGGCACTGATTCCTATCGCCTTCTTGATTTGCATGATATGGTCTTTGCAGACTTGTTCAAAGGTCTGTCCTGCCCAACTGCTCTTGGCGGGATTGTCTAAATAGTGTGTCCAAAAATGCTCGTCGGGGTTTTGCTTCCCCTTCATGAAGCGAAGATAAAACAATGTGAAGTAATCCGCAAGCTGATAAACCACATTTTTCTCGCCATAGCCGAAGGTATTGTAAGCCCTCACGAAGAGGCTGTCTTTTAGATTCTTCAGCATTTCTGTAAGGAGTCCGTTATCTTCCAGTTTGGCGACCCGTATGATTTCATTCCTGGTAAGACCAGACTTCCTTGTGGATAAGGCTTCAATAATCTTCATATAGGCTTTTGAAGCGCCGAAAAGAGTCTCGTAGAGATGGTCAAACTCATCCCATAGTGCTCCATTACGCTTGAAGAATATCGCATCAATGTTGGCGAGGTAAGACAACTCGTTATCCAACAGTTTCAAATAGTAGGGAATTCCCCCCATGGTCATATAACATTCCACTATGTCATAACGGCTCCAATGGATGCCCCGAGAAAGGAGATAGCGTTCCGTCTCCTGAAGCGTGAATGGCATGAGATACAGCCGTCGGGCTGCCCTATTAAACAACCCACCTTTATCAGAAAGGATTTTATTCGTAATCCAAGTGGTTGCTGAACCGCAAACAACCAGCATGAGGTCGTTTTGCTGAGCACCCCACCCATTCCAGAAACCCTCAAAAGCGGACAGGAAATCACTTTGGCGAGTGTCTAACCACGGAAGTTCATCAATGAATATGATCTTCTTCCGGTCTTCTTTGATGCTTTTAAGCAATTTCTTCAGTTCGGCGAATGCTTCCAGCCAATCCCCTGGTACCTTCTTAATGGTGGATCCATATTCCAATAGGGCAAGGTAGAAGTTCTTCAGCTGCATCTTCTTGGGCTTCTTGTAAAGTCCCGTAACCTTGAAGTCGTAGGTGTCGTCAAAGAATTCCTTGACGAGGAAGGTCTTTCCGACACGCCTTCGACCGTACACAATGATGAACTCCGACTCCTTTGAGTCGCGATATTTCTCCAATTGACGAATTTCGTATTCTCGTCCGATAAACAGGTTCTTGTCCATATCCAATCTGATTTTGGCCACAAAGATGAGAAATTATAACGAATTTTACAAACTTGGGTGCGGAAAGTTATGATTTTTACCCAAATTCCGCACCTAAGTGGTGCATTTTTATGATTTATATATCAACTCAAATACGACAACCATCCTTTATTGCAATATTCCCGCACCTAAGTCAAATTCTTTTTATGGTTTCGGAATCCACAAATTTCATCGGTCGCCAGCACTGGGAATTATCGTTTAGAAAGCAATTCCAAAATCATGTTTGTTTTCTCTTCTTCTGTCATCTTCTTGATATCATCTGCCGTCATCTTCGGTTCAGTATCCAACAGCCTGCTATTGTACTCCAATTGCGTTTCCAAAGGATAGTTTGCAATATATCTATCCGTGATGGACTTGTTGACAGAGTGTCCCATACTTTCGGATATATATTTCTCCTCCACATGGGCATGAGCCAGATTGGTACCATAAGAGTGACGGCACCATGTTCCGGAAGGCTTCACCTCCCAATGTAATACATCCTTGCATATCTTAATCACACGGTCTTGAATGTTTGAATTTTCTTGCGAAGTACGCTTGCGTTTATCTGCTTTCAATACCGCCCCGTTCAAGATCTCTGGAAACACATATCCATTCAGTTTGGGTTCAGCAGCAATCTCGTCAAGAATCCTTTGAAGCGGTTTGATAATTGGAATAATCACTTCCGAACCTCCCTCTGTTCTGTTTTTTGTTTTAATTCTGTTGAATTTGAAGGCTCTTCTTTCCGTGTCGAAGTAATATTGCGTATATTTGAGTTCTGCTGCATCCACAAGGTTAAAGCCGTTGCACAAGTATTGTGCCAAAAACAAGCCCAATGAATAATGTGCTTTTTCTGCATAACCCTTCTTCCATGTTGCAGGATAATTTTTATTGATGAACACATTATACAAATCCGTCATCTGAGCTATCGATAGGTAGCATTGCTTCCTTGTGTCCCCTATTGGTATTGAGACACGCTTTTTCTTCTGGACATTAGAGAATGGGTATTCTTGGTTTGTCAAGAAGCCTCGCATCACACATTCGTTCCAGACAGCACGGCAATTACGAAGATAGATGCCACGCGTTGCGTCCTTTATCTTACCTATCGTATTACCCTCTGCATCTTTTACGCCATGCTTCATCCCCTCACTCCAACACTCGATTTCTTCTTTCCCAATTTTGAAACCGACTATAGGCTTATTCCACATGATTCTTCTGAAGGAATTCAAAGCATGCTGATAAGAATAGCCTGTTGTGCAACGATCACCATCGTTATCTGTAATCAAATGATGGATGATGTCTTCCCACACACCAATGAAGGAGGAGTCTTTTGTTATGTCAACTCCCGTAACTGTTGACTTTATTCGTTCGAGCGTCAGATTATTGCCAAGACGCTCAATCATGGCAATTTGCTCTTCGAAAAGCTGATCAAATTCCACTTTCTTATCATAAAGTTCCGAACGGACAGCCTTCGCGCTCAGAGTACAAATCCTGTCAAAATCTTCTTCAGTAAACTCGCCTGCCACATAGCTGTACCATGACTTTCTATCTATAGTATAGCGCATTGCAACAGGAAAGGTGTCCTTTTCCTTCTTCGGATGGCGCTTGTCTAAAATCAAAGCATAAGTGCATCCACCATAGCGAGCTGTCTTGTAAGTTGTGTTTAGTTTCATTGTCATAATCACACAATAGTCTGGAGGTTTCTAATACGTTTTACACTCAAATTTGGGAAAACAATGGGAAAACAAATCCCAGTGTATTTCTCGTAAATTCCTCGTTTTCCGATTAATATCGGGAAAACAATGGGAAAACAGAGGCGTTTTGATACGGGGTTTTACGGCATATCATTAACGATTGCAAAGTTACTAACTATTTGATTATCAACAAAAGTTTACATATTAAAAAATCATAAAATATCATTCTTGTGGACTCATAATCTGGAGGTCCCAGGTTCAAGCCCTGGCTGGTCCACACTGAAAATCAAGGAGTTATACTAAAAATGTAGCTCCTTTTTCTTTGTTTTGCGAACAATTTGCGAACAAAATTGCATTTCGCGAACACCAATATAATCTTTCTGCAATAATTGATTCACTCATTTTGTTCGCAAATCATGAAACTCTCAATTATCCCTTTATAACAACCCAGCGTCCCCCCCTTGTCTGGCCTATCTTGACGGATAAAGCCTTTGGTTTGCAAAACGCTTAAGTCGCGGCAGATAGTCCTTGCATCAACTTTGAAATGCCATGCAAGTGAAGCTGATGTTTCTAGGACATTTTCTAGGACACTATCTAGGACATTCATTTGTTCTGTCTCTATCAGCCGAATAAAATAATCTTCTGCCTTTCATTGAGTTGGGCTGCATTTCAACCTCCGACATAATCTCCGACATCACCTCCGACATTTGCCATCTGCTCAAACTTCGTCCACTCTATAGTCACCTGTATTGCTGCTTTCTTCAAATATACGTTGTAGTTCTTCTTTCGGAGTCAGCACCTTTGCCAAATCGCCAATTGCGATTGGCGATTTAGGTTCTATGACATTCCATGCCCCATAGAACAAGCGCATGTTTTTGAGGCTAGACTCGCCGAAGCCCCTTACCCAGAGAACTCCTGTCTTAACCGTTAACTAATACTCTTCAAAGCGCCAGATTTCCCATTTTGGGTTACGTTTGTTCTCGGATATATACTTTCCCACACCATAATACAAGGCTAACTATTCTTGATTGACCCTTTAGACGGCCCGTGATTAACTCTGCAAAATAGCCTTTTGGGTGATGTTAACAACCGCCACCAATTGTTCTTTATTTTTCATTATTAATATATCCCTCTTGGTCATATCCACGGTGATGTTTGTTGATCATATCTATGAGAGACTGCAAATAGGGAATATCACACTGAAGTGTATGATACTTGTCATATTGTTCATTGTAACGAGTTAATGATCCTTTTGATAATCGTTGTTCAATATCTGATGGAATAAGGTATGTGGAGCGGTCATCAAGATGTTTATGGAATTCCGTTAAGAAGATGTGGATTCCTGCCAAATCAAAATCACCAAAGTGAACGTATTTGTTTGGAATAGTTAGAAGCCAATTACGCAAATCAGTTGATTGGGGATAGCGGGATGCAAAAAGAAGTTGTTTATCTCCTAACAAAGACTCAAACATCTTCCTTTGCTGACGAATCATACGGAAGTTCTCCATATTCTCTATTCCCACCACGACAATATCCTCTGGAATGACAAAATGTTTCCAATTGTCGATAAACACAAAACTTCCTTCAGGAGGATTAACCACAAACGGTTCGCCATTTAGCGAACACTCAATAGATTTATAACTATTGATAGGGAATCCTGGACAAGAGCGAATCGTCAAAAGCTTAGAATTTCCTGTTTCTGCAGCCATTGAAGCGCGAGAATCCGCAGCAGTAACATCAAGCATTCGATAATTCTCATCTTTGTCAATGAGGTATCGTTTCAGAGCCTCAATATCACGGGCACGATATGACTTCCGAGAGCCACGAGTCGTCACCAACAGCAACCCTTCTGCCATCAGTTCGTCAAGCAGACTTTTGCTTAATCTGGAGCCAGCCACCTGCCCACCTGAAATCAACGCCTGTATAGATACACTTATTGTCATAATCATTTGGTTCGTTTCAAAAGTTTGTCCACTCTGGTCTTCACACCATGTTTACTAAGTAAATAGGTGTATTTGTAATCGTATGGATTGTAAGACGTGGGAGAACTGTTAATGAGATAGATATTTCGAGAATTGGCAAATTGCAGGATACCTTTGATATTGTTGGGATGCAGTCGTCCTATCTCGTCCATCATACAATGTACGATGAAAGTACCACTTTTCCGTTCTGCTTTCTTCTTAAACACATTGATGAGCATGATGTTCACCATTGCTTTTACAAGGATATCCGTACCATCAGACCCCACATTATTGATACGCTCCACCCAGTTAGTATCATTGTCGTTCTCCTTCACACGGAACTGCAATCGGAAAGCATCACTAAGTGATACCGTTGGTCGGGTTTGCTCATCTTGCAACTGATGGGAGAGACTCTTCAGATAGTCCACCACCTTGCGATTCACCTCGTCTCGATTGTCACTTGAGAAGAGGTTGAGTTCGCCAATCGACAGGGCATTCTCCACCGTATAGTCATGAATAGACATGAGCAACTGCATGAGCCTGTCTGACGACTCATTTGCCCTAAGTTCAATACTCTTGATGACACCAGCAAAGTTCTTCTCCACGAAATCCCTGTTGATATCCAGTATCACGCTGTCCACATCCGACCTGCGTTTCATCAGGGCTCCTATCTCCGTGGAGATACGTCCCAGAATGTCCTTATAGTGTTCACTGGTGCGACGACGGAACTCTTCGATTTTGTTGTTGTCCATGAAGTCCTGCAAATCAACTGCAATCTGCAGGTAGTCATTATCTGTTACGGGCATCGTATTGAAATGGAAGGCATTTTGAGGTTTGAAGTTGCGATTGAAGTTGATAACCGTTTCCTTCAGCTTTTCTATCGTCTCGCGTTTCTGATTAACCGTTCCTCTCAGTTGGCTGATGAGTTGTTGGCAGTCTTGATGGCTCTCAACCATCTTATCATCTGTCAGGAATGAGTTTGGTACAAGATGCTCGTTCTCGACCATCTGATGGTATTGGTTCAGTCCTTCGCGTCTGTGCGTCAAGTCTTTTAGGATCACCTTCTGACGCTCTTCCATATCCTGCCGTTTCTTCTCGATACGGGCACGCTTATCCTCATATCGTTGGCGCATCATTGCCAACTGTTGCTCTATGTCCTTAATGCTCTTCTTGATTTCCGGCTCTTTGGCAAACAGATTTTGCTCTGCATCACGATACCTAATCACCGTTGGCCGTTCTGCATCTATCTGTTTCAGTAGTTCCTTGAGAGCATCAAGTGTCTTACGGTATTGCTCCAGTAGATTCACGTCAACACCTTTGCCTTCCAGTTCTGCCTTCTGTTGTTCGTCTAATTGAGACTTTTGAGCCGTAAACTCCTGATTCCTTGCAGTTGCTTCTTTAGCCTGAGATTCCATGAACAATCGTAATTCTTCGTCAAGGGCTTTTGAAGATTTGTTGAAAGCTGTGTCAAGATCCTTTAGCTCCTTTTTGTTTTTGGTCTCTTTCACGTCGCGAGCTTCTTTTTCTGCCTGTACTTTCAGCAGAGCTTCATTGAAGGCTCGTTCTCGGATTCCCTTCTCTTGTGCAATCAGCTCTTGTTCTTCCATCACCAGCTTGTGTTGCTGATTTTGCAGATCTTGACGCTTCACGGGAATCTGTTCTTCCTCTACTTTCAACAATGTTGCTTGCTGGCGGAGCGGATTGAGTTGAACAGCATATTTCTTCCCAAGCTTCGAGATGTTTTCCTGAAGGTTAATAGGCAATTGCGTGAGTTGTCGGTTTGTCTGTTGCAATTGCTCTTCCAGACGTTTCCTCTCTTCACTATAATCATCGGGTGTGCGATGAACGGCATCAATGTTGTCCAGATTCAACTTAACGCCAAATATGCTATCGGATGTTTCGGTATTCAACTGAGGTTCCAGTCCCCCTGCATACAGGATTCTTTCTTCGTCAACAACTTTCCCGAGGTTATCTTCCCATCCTTCTGCATTTTCAGTCAGCCACTGATACAACGAACCATCAAGATGTGACAGCAACGCTTCAATCTTGGCGATTTGCTCCTTACATTGAGTACGGTTTTCCACTAAGCGTTCTTGGTCGCGTTGAGAAGCCTGGTTTAACTCTGCTTCCTTCATCTCATACTCAGTGGTCACCTGAGCAATTTGACTTCTGACGGCTGTTTGCTGTGCTGTATTCTCCTTCTCAGTCACATCCAATTGCTGAAGCAGTTCTTTTATACGAGCTATTTCCTCAGCCTTCGGATGCCATAGGCGCAACTCCTTCAAGGCATTGTCGGATCTGTTTTGCTCTTTCTGTAATATCTCCAGTCGCTCGTCAGACTCATGACGCCAACTATTGAATGCATCCATTACAACATTTCTGTTTTTTGTGCGCTCGTCTTCCAGTCGCTTGCGTTCTTTTTGCAATGACTCTTGCTTCTGATAGTAAGCCTCCTTTTGCGCATTATCGAACGCCCGCTGGGCATTCTCCAGCTTCCCTCTAGCAATATTGTACTTCTCTTCTATGGATGCATGGGTTTTCAAAAGATCATCCAACAGCATTTGCTTGTCGGCAGTTTCCCGTCTTAAAGAATTTTCACGAGCAGCCAATGCCAGTTTTTCTTCGATGCCCATTGCTGCGAAATCCTTTCTTGCTTGCGCTATCTCCTTCAGCTTACCCTTCTTTTCGCCAAGCTGTTCTCTCAGAGAATTGTTCTCCTTGTCATACTCAGTCGTAAGTTCTTTCTCACGGCTGCGCTCTTTTTCGATTTCTGTTTTCACTTCAGCCGCTTCAGCTTCCAAAAGCGGGAGCTTTTGCTCGCTTTCTGCCACTGCATGATTCAGCATGCGCCACACATCCATCAATTGCTGGTCGAGTGCCACAATCCGTCTTCCCTGTTCTGCAATCTTCAACGCCTGTTGGCGAACAGGATAATTACCATCACGAGTCTGTCGGAACCAACAACCTATTTCGTCATACTCACGCTCAAAGTCAGTAACCAGTCGTCTGTATGTCTGCAAATCTATTGGCAAATCCTCGTCTGCCATCGATTGTATGATGGTGTTCTTCACGAAGTCGGCATCCAGTTTGGTGTTCAGGAACACGTTCTGAATGCTTCGTGGAATGTTCTGATAGTGGGTACTCTGTACAAGAGCATAGCGTGTGTATTTATGGTCATGAGTATTGCCGAAGATAATATCCTTGAACATCACGCCAGAGTCTATCCTTGCCGATACTGACACATTCTTATCAATCCTTTCGCGTATCTTCACCCAGTCACTCAATACCTGCTTATCTTGGTCAACTATCCACTCGCGCTGATAAGGAGCATCGATAAACCGCCATGAAGCTCGTCCCTGATAACGACTCACCAGTATGGTATAGGCCCCATTGTCGCGCATCACCTCATAAAGGATATATGAGTTTGACTGACGGAAATAGAACTCGTCAAACGACTTCTGAGCCTGCTGTATGCCCAGACGATGCTTGTCTGCGTTGTAGAAGAACAACAGTGCTCGTAAAACCGTACTCTTGCCCACACCCTGAGTACCAGTAAAATGCACATTGCCATCAACTGAAATCTCAGCGTATGGTATATTAGCGCTATTGACAAATATGATTTTATTCAGGTATTTCATCTTCGTTGGCTATTTGAATCATGTTTACCAGTTCCTCGGCATAGTGGAAGGCCGATGTAATCTTGTAGGTCTCATCCTGTTCACTAATGCATTCGGCAAATCCCATACCCTGCATCTCTTGAAGCAGTTTGTTCACTATTTCCAAATAAGACCCCACACCATATTTCTTATAAAGGTGACCAGCCTTCTCCTTCAGTTCAATGTCCAAACTGATTTGCTCTATCAGATGGCTCTTACGAAACTGATAGCCAGCCGTAAACGATTGGTTGTAGGTCTTCAGGAAGTCCAGATAGTCTAGCCATTTGGAAAAACTATCCAACTTCTGTTCTATGGACTGCTTTCCCTCACCAATACGTGAGAAGTAGAAGTAGCCGTTGCCTGCCTCCAATTGCAGACCTATCTCCTTGAAGAAATCAGCATAATCGTCGAAGTTTTCCTCAATATCCTCATACAGATGACGGATAGAGGTATCAGAGTTGTCTACCGAAAGGAATTCTCCACGGCTCAGTCTCTCGTAAATTCGTTGAGTATTATTTCGCATAGATAATAGGATATTCGATGTCTTGATAAGTGGCATATTTCCCTGTCATCTTACATTCGTCAGGATGCAGGATGACCAGTTGGCAAAAGAGGGCTGCGTGGTCTTCTATTTCACGTTTAGCCTTATAATCGTATCTCAGAATAAAGTCGAACAGGTTATAGCTTGACGCAGAAAAAGCATTCCATACTTCATTAGGATCGACATCCTTCAACCGCTGAACGTGTTCCTGCAAGTCTTCGTCTGTCAGCGGTTCGGCCTCTGTCCTTGCGTTTTTTTTCAAACCATTTCGCTCGGCTATCCGTCTCAGGATGCTCACTATCTGGTCGTTCTCCCTCAGCATTTCCAAAGAGAGTCTTATTTTGCTGTATTGTCTGGATTCCATCCATAGTGGATTGCTATCTTCCAACACCTGAACCAGATTGGTATCAGTCTTGATGAGTAACTGGTCTTGCAGATATTTCAGCTTGCGTATCTTCTTATAAAGCTGGTTTTGTTGTTCAATCTGATTGATATAGACGATAATCTGTCTGTCTATTTCCATCAGAGCATGGTACGCCTCCACAAAGTCGTGTTTCACGTCGCTACATGTCTTTGCCATGTGTGGGTCGTTAGCCATCAGGAAGAATGCGTGCTCCGTATCCATTAGTTTCTCGCATTCGCGTATCATCGAGCGGATGCTATGGCTCTTCTCATCTAGGTTTTGCAGCTTCTTTTTCTTGATAATATAGTTGGGTTCTTGCTTATACGCATTATCCATATTGCGCTTCAAGTCAACCACATTCTTCAGCGTTCTGAATCCCGTCTTTTTTAGCAGTTGTCGCACACTATCCTGATAGCCAGCCCTACGGTTGGCATTCGTCTCCTGCAAGAAATATCCGATATGTTCCTTCAGCGTGTTGATACATTCCTGAACACTTAGCACACTTATTTCCTCGTTCACATTCAGTACTTCCTCAAAGAAATTGAGGTAGTCGCTTTCTATCTCTACCGTATTGCCCGTCTCCATCAGTACGCCATAATCCAGCAGTTTCTTTAGTCGTGCTTCATTTCCTCCCACCAGTTCCAAAGCCAACCCTTGTGGAAACTTCATTAGTTTCCGCTTCTCAAACATCTCACTCAGTAATCCTTGTTCTCGCGAGAGTGTCTTAGTCAGCTCCTCTATGGTTCTAAAATGTGAAAGAATCTCCATAAACACTTATAACTCTATTATTTTTATCTTCGTACGTATAGCTCCATTGTTATGCTCCATCTTCGTCGCAAATCCCAAAACCACGCTTATTCTAATATTTCTGTTTACTTGGTATAACGCCCCTAACCCCGCCTTTTGGATTGGGCACATCGCCCTTGTATCGGGGGATAACGTGCATGTGGCAATGAAAAACAGACTGGCCAGCAGCTTCATTGATATTGATGCCAACATTATATCCATCTGGATGGAAACGCTCGTCAATCTTCTTCATGACATATTCTTGTACCACATTCATTGCCTCTTTTTCGTGGTTTGTTAAATCGCGATAAGATGCAACGTGGCGTTTGGGTATAATCAAAGCATGCCCAGGAGAGACAGGATAGCCGTCATAGAATGCAACACAAGTGGCCGTCTCGCAGATGATTTCCACCCGACGGGAAAGACGGCAAAATGGGCATTTCTCGCCTTCCACGCGCGGCAGCTTGTTGAAATGGTTATATTGGTAGAGTTCGTAGCTCTTGTTGGCAACGAGGCTCTTGTACGGCAATTTCACATTACATTGGTATGTGTATTGCTTGTGGATGGCATGGAGCCGGAAGCCCTCTTCTTCAAGGTCGCGGCGTACGGCAAAATAGGCCGTTCCTTTAGGTGAAAGCAAGTTAGTGACATTCATCAGCACCTCGGCTTGGGCGTAGGGTTCCAAGACGTTCAGCACATAGTTGCAGAAGATGGTGTCGAATTTGCCCTCGGGGAAGTCCGGGCGGTAGTAGTAATCGTAGCCGATGATGTCGAAGCCCTGCTTCCTAAGCTCGTCTGTATCGAAACCGAAACCGCATCCGAAATCGAGAATCTTGCCCTTCAGCAGTTTGTGCTGCATGAGGTATCGCGTCGGCACAGAAAAATCCGTGCGCTTGATCGCTGTGAGGTAGGGATGGTTTATTTTCTCTGGTTCCATAGTTATTGGGGGCTTAGGGTTCGGAATCCCATGTTGACAGCCATTTGACTTAGAGGGGAGAAGGTTTTGCGGCAGACATTCAGAAACTGCTCGTCTGACATTTGTATCAAGTCCTGCGGGGAACACCCCAAGGCATAGTACTCGTCCAAAGTATTATCCCTTTTCCCGCTTTGTGGAATGTACAAACGCAAAGCCCTGTGCTGTACCTTCGCCATCTTAGGGAGATAGTAGTTAAGGTCGGGAATGCGGTTGCTCTTGGAGGAGTTGAAAGAGCCGTCGGCTGGAATCAAGTTCCAGTTCTGATTGTGCGACACGAAGCTCCACGGAATGAAGTGGTCGAGGTCATACTCATTCCTCCCAAGCGGCGTGTTCTTGTATATACACCGGATAGGACCGCCTATCTCGATGACCTTGTTCCAGAACTTCTTCTGTCTGGTCAGCGGCTCCCGCTCTTCCGGACGAAGCAGTTTGCCGGATATGTTCGGGACGTTGGGATTCTTCGACTGCAAGAACAACGCGAGATTCCACAAAGCAAAATCACGAAGCACCTCATAATTGGTCATCAGATAGTTGCTCCAATGGGGATTGATGGTAACTGTAAGCCCTTCACCACTACCCGTCAGGGAATACAGACAATCATTCTCAAACGATTGGCTGCGATGTTGCATATCGTAATCGTCGGTCGTGTCAATCCATGGTTTCTGAAAGCGGAAAGGAACATTATTCAACAGAATCTTGACCCTCTTCTTCACCTCCCTGTTCTCCGAGATGGCATTTGAGATGGCATCACTCTTGTCTTCGAGCCTGTCATCTACCGTAATGCCCGTCAACAGAGCCACATCGGGAATAATCTTCGACATGGAATCGCCTTTGCCAAACGACAATCGGAAATACTGGGTCGGGTACCAGGCATAGGCAACCATCCGCGCCGCCACATCGAGGGCCAGCATCTCATCCATCTGCTCCTTGACGTGCATGTCGAGCAACGCCAGGAGCCAATAGAACTTGTACGTGGCCGTCGTCGTGTCAAACACGCGATTCATGGCGCTTGTGCTCAATATGTCTGATTGCGGTATTGTCATGTTAAACCCATTTAAACTTTATACAATTCTCAATTATCCCATCTAATGCTATCAAAAATTCTGTCGTATTTAAGAAATAACTAGGATATGCTTCCTGCAATTCTTTCATTTTGGGAACTGAAACAAGTACAACTGCATTTATATTGTCCAATGCCAGTCTTTCTAATTCAGAATACAAGTTTGTAGCCTCTGTTTCATTTTCTTTGGGAAATGCGGTTACATTCACAACCTTTTGCTTAAAGTTGATATTTAGAATGTAATATCCATTTTGATACCTTTCTTTTTGGGCTTGAATACTAGAAACTCGCAAGGCCTTTAAGGTGTCTCCATGATTGTATTTTTTATTCATATTATACAGTATTATCATGAGATCCTTCATCTGATAATTGTTTTCTATGTGCTCCTTTAGGATAGGTAAATGCTCCTTAATAGCAAATAACGAACTTACAACTTTGAAGAAATTCAACCATTCGTCGGCTCCTTGACTTGATTTCAATGGTGTTTTAGTAATAAGTCCTGCGGTCTCAACTGCCATCGCCCAACTATGTTGTAACTTTGTCCTTATTTGTAACTCAACCTTCATTCCGTCCGTGTCTTTGTTTTCAGACACAAATTTGTAAATAAAATGAATACTCCTATAGCCACTTGTTTTAGGATTATTCACATAATCCATTACCTTTATAAGTTGAAAACCTGATGGAGAATTTTCGTTCAGTACAGATAAGGCTCGATTTAAAGCATTTACCGTCGGAACGACCACTCTTAACCCACCAATATCTTGCATCCCACCCAATTTCATCTCAGGATTAATGTCCAATTTATATAAAATGGAAGATAATCACTTTAAGCGGCGAGAAGTAAAGTCGATGCTTACTTTATTTTTCCTTAATAAAGGGATAACAGTATTTTGCAATGCGTCCAATGCTGGTAAATGTAATGTTCTCCAGTCATTTACCTTCTCTATCGCTATTGAAACTTCTGATTGATTTTTCGATGAGAGTATTATTTCACCAGCCTTATCAATTTGATGCCTTCCGTATTTCATATTTTTTATGCAACTCTTTTTTTATTTTCTCTTTTTACTTCCCTCTCTCCCTCCATTTGAACCATTTCCATTTTGGAAACAATTGCATTAGGCCTTAGTCCTCCTTCATCAAAGATGTTTTTCAGATGTTTGCTGATAGCTGGTATGTTCACATCGAACAACTGAGCCATGGCCTGCCAGAGTTATTATAGCATCAGGACTATTGAAATCGTTCTTATTGGCAACAAAATCATAGCCCTTCTTAAGCCAAAGCGACTTACAAGGGAACGATTCATGCCCTGAGAAAGTGTATTTATTCTTCATCTTTGTCAAGTTCTTCAAATCTAACAAGGTCTTTAAGTTCCACGTCAAGAAGTCTCGTTATCTTCATCAGCGATTCCAACGGCGGTTGTGACGAGTTGGTACACCACTTAGAAACAGTCGTTGGCGCACATCCCAACTGTTTTGACAGCCAGAGGTTGGACTTCTTTTTCTCTGCCAGTATCACCTTCAGGCGATTTAGGTCTTTGTTACTTGCCATTACAATATGTTTATTATTCTCCCGCAAAATTACTCATATTATCTCAGACAAAAGGTCTGATTGCCCTTAAAAGTTACTAAAACGAGTAATTTTAGTGAATTATGTTCACTTTATAGAGCGGTTTGTGTCATTTTTTCTAGTCAAAAGCAGGATTTGGTCTATCCCCTAGCAACATGGTCGTATAACTCACGCAAGAGCGGCCTTTCACGCCCATCATCATTCTATATGCTCCAATTAAGCAGCTCATCTGTAATAATCTTCACAGAAAGAAATATGCCCTATGGCCAAAGTCCAGAACTGCTCCGGCCCAAACTATTATAGCTATTCCATTGCCCATCGTCTTATCTTCATCTAGGCATATTGATTATTCCTCACACAATGCCAGCAGTTCCTCTAACATTTTCTTCTATTCGGGTTTCAAGCTGCCAGCGTTATACAGTTTCTTGTTATGATGAATGAAGAGAAACAGAAGTATCTCCTCTTGATAGTATTTAGATGGCTTTTGATGATCTTTCTTAATAAACGACATTACATTTCTAGCCACAGTTCCTCTTGCGTCATAAATATATAATTCTTGCATAAATATTATATATAGTAATCCCTTATCATATAAGCAATCGCGGAGCCATTGGAAATCAGTCCATTTAAAATCTCGACATATGCAGCTCGCAGTTCATCATCTCTTCTGATTGCATCCCTTTTCTTGGCATCGTCATACAAATCTTCAATAGCATTCTGCCAGCGACGCATGATACTTCTTTCCCTTGCAGACTTTCGTAACAAATCCTTATCAATATATCTCAGACTATCAGGCATCAGAATGTTAAATCCAATATTACATACTAGACGTGACAAGTACTGTACGCCCCCCCGTGGCATTATACGCAGCAATTTGTTCACATGTTCTCCGGCCCCTTCCATCACTTCCCAATTATCCAACAATGCTGGCCGTAACATATTAAAGTTGAGCATAAGTGCTGATAACACATCCTGCGTATGATTGACCTTGTACCACTCAAACATGATTTCCCACAGCTGCCAGAACTTTTCTTTGTTGTCCTTTGTGGCAACATAGCAAAAGTGATTGAATATCGAGGATACTGGATTCTCGTCGAAATAGCCTCGCCTTGCAACCGTTTTTTTGCTCGTAGCCAACCATTTCTCTATAAACGTCTTTCGCTTTGATGGCATATCTATCATATACTCTGCACAAAATGTTTCAATTCGCATATCTGAAACTCGAGTATAATAATCACCATTCGTCTCAGCCCACCTATCAAAATACTGATAACAATAAGCATCTACCATCTCGTCTATAACCTCATCGTTTATGTTTGTTGGCAGCAGTTTGCAAACATGGGCAAACTTATCAACGGCATCCCTGTTTTTATCTCCGTCATTAAGATAGACGAACAATAATTGTTTCGCAATATCCTTTTGTGAGTTCCAAATTCTATCTTTATAAGTTTTTTCAAAGCGGGTGAAAATACTATCGTTATCGCCTATTGTGCCTATTAGGTATAGAATCATACCTATCACCTCCTTGTCCTTAGGCGACTTCTCCAACAGGTACAACAATCCATCAGAGCTGTATTCCGTATCAATTTGGAATTGACCGGTAGTGACATATTTGGTCGTCTCGTCCAAAAGCGTTTGCCTACACCAATTCCTTTCTTCCTTGTCAAGAAAATCCCAATGCTTCTTTACCCCTAAAGCGGCCACCAAACCCTTTGACTCTAAAAAGCCATTATGTTCTTTATGGATGCCATATGCTTCACGCCATTCATTCGTGTCTTGTGATTCGCTTTCGTCATATCGTTTTCTTGATAGGTTGCTTGTCTCAATAATACGATAGAACGCATTATTTGCTGCTTCAGTCTGCTCCGCTTCCTCTTTTATGTCGTCAGAAGGACTCCCTTGAAGAACGTAACCCTCGTCAGTCTTTTCAATTATTTTATATTGAGAAATATCCATTCTACCTGCTGACACCTTCTCCAGATAGGTCGTAGCACTGTCTTTCAGCGACTTCACCAGTTTCCTGAAATCTTCTGCAAAACCTTCAGTAATAGAAAGCGTAAGAATAACGCTTTCCAAATCTTTCTTGCGATGAGGCAAATTATAACTTTCCGCAACCTCCTTCCTAACGGCTTTTGAAGCATGAGGATTTATCATTGGCGACGTCAGTTCTGAGCTTTGCCTAGTCTTGTCCCACAATATAAAGTCCCTGCAACTATATATTGGCATTGCTTTCATTCCTACAAACATAGGAAATCTCGTGGCGACACTGGCCAACACACCCCAGATACTGATATTCAAGCATCTGTGGTACACTATGTCAAAAACGCCTAAAAGAGTTTTCTCATCCAAAGCATACGGGGCTTTATTGAGGTGATTGCTTATACTGTCCATCAGCCACTTCTCAAAAGTCATCAAAAGACACTCCCTTACATGCGACTGATAATTACGCCCCCTGTATTCTCTCCACATACGGTCATTCCCCAAAAGAATGATTTCTTTGCCATCCACCTTCACTTTGACCTGCTGCAGTTGGTCTTTTCGCTGAGCTTTCTTCTCTATATCCTCATTCAAAAGTTCGCAAAGGAATATTAGTGCCTTGACTGGATGGGCATAGAAAAAGCACTTATATGTTGTTGAAACCCCACTTGCCTGATGTATCATAGGGTAATAGTCATCTACAAGTCCACCTTCGTCTAACCATTCTTCTCGAACAATATCTTTATACAATTCGGGATAAGTGTAGATAAACCTTGTAGCCTCAAGACCTTCGTGTAATAGTAAGAACTCCTTAATAGCTTCATAATGATGGTCATCTGAAACTATTGCTTTTTCCACCCACGACTTCACCTGTTCAGAATTCTCATCCATCCATTTGAAGAGGAGGCGTACCACTTCCTTATTAGGCTTCTCTGCAACGACATCTCCAGCAAGCATCTGCTCCATATAATCAGAAAAAACAGCAAACACATATTTTTTCAGATTTGGGGCATCGGCCTGCTCAATACGTACTAGCTCACATTGAAGTAACAAGGGAATCAATTCACTTCTCAATTTCCAAAAGACATCGCGGTTTTTATAAATGAACGTAACAAAAGTGTACCACCCTATGCCCGTGGGTGGCATAAAATCTGAATTCCTCACCTTCTCATCTTTCCCTATCATTCCGTTTCTCACTAAAAAGTCTTTCATCTCCCAATCCACCTTGCGGAACATATATGACAGGGCATTTGCCATCTTCAACAATAGGGTACAGTTATTACGCAGCAATACAGGTTTTATCGATTCTAGAAATGAAGAACCTTTATCAGAAATTAAAATGGCATAGAACAAGTCATCAAGGAAATAATCCTCTAGATCCAGAGAAAAACTCTCGGAGATAAATGTATCCAGTTGTGGAGCCTCTTCTGAAATATGAGCTTCAATAAACTGTTTGAACATATTTCTGGAGGATATATTCTTATCTATGCTGCCATAAAACTCAGAAATACTTATCGCTTTTGTCTGATATTTTTGATAGTAATCCTCTATATGGCAATACAGCCCCCAGTCTGTTAGTATATCATGACCAGGCCGTAAATTACCTGTATCCAAGTTGCCTGTCAGTACATCATCCTTATAAAGGGAAAGCACGGTTTCATTCATCTCGCATTTCACCACATTCATACCCGTAGCGGACGTGCGCCGAGCAACATCTATTAGAGTGTCTATTCGCCGTGTAGCTTCTAGTGCATCATGCTTCTTTCCTGAAACAATTCGACGGCAGAGCATATCTTTGAACTCACTTCCTTTTAGTTCTTCCGCATCAACTGTACTTGCCATGGAACAGGCTAGATTAAGGTAGAACGGAATACGAAGTATTTCACGTGTCTTTTCCGAGGAAGCAAAGGGTTTGATGCTTTCAATGCCATTCTCGACTATCTTCAGTTCGTCATCAGACAGCAACCCCACCTCTATGATGTTCTTTTCAGACACATGAATGCCGTTAGCCAGCAAATCAACTCTAAAAAGGGTTAGTGAATTTTTCCTAATAGTAAACACTACCTTCAAGTTGGGAATATCCTTTTGAAGATTCTCTATGAAAACGATGGCTGTGTCGGTATTACCATTAAGCATACGTTCAGCACTTTCTACGAGCAGAACTTTCTCCCCTTCTCCCCAGATGGGCGACTTGAAAATATCTTGCAGTTTGTCACTGATATTCCAATGGCTCAAAATATCACGTTCGTTTTTTTCGTCTAGGTCATCGCCCACAATAGCAACAGAACTGTACTTTGGCGTGGTGATAATATCTTTTGCCAAGGCTGATTTACCTATACCGGCTTCACCGGTAATTATAACAATCTGGTTTACTGCTAATGCGGCCTCTATTTTGTCCTTAATGGCAGTACGTGGCAATTGCACGCTCCCGTTGATTTCGTTTTTAATCCGGGCCAGTACAAAGTTTGAGTTTTCTATGAGCGCCTTATACTGGTTAATAACCTGCTGATTCAGTTCAATGGATATAAGGGGAATTTCTTCCCAGCCTGCGCCTTTCAGTATTTCGTTTATCTTCTGCATCTTCCATCCAATAAACATGTTACTGACATCCTCTACCCTATATACCATACCTATAAGGTACTTTTCACCATTCGAATCAACAAACACGCCTGATCCGGAAAAGCCACCTTTTACATACTCCATTTCCTGACCGTCCGAACGAAGTTCTTCCAACTTCACATAGAGTTCGTCACCTAACTCCGACTCCTTGGCTATTGTGCATCCATTTTCTATCCTAATTTTTTTATCAATGGCAACTGACGGAAAACCATCTATCTGACAAGGATATCCTGATCCATCAAAAGTGGCACACTTTACATTCTGGGTTAATGTGAAGACCACATCCTCTGGAAGCCTCATAATGCAAACATCCGCACCATTCTTGCTTGGAGAAAGAACACGATTAAGATTACTATACTCATATGCAGTACCATCAATGCTGGTAATGGTAACTGCATCCTTCTCTGCTTGATTTTCACATACATGTGCTGCCGTAAGCAGGTAATAAGTCCCATCTTGTTTAATCAAGACTGCACTCCCTGTATCACTTGCTTCCAGTTTAACGGAAAAATCAAAATCCTTATTCATACTATTCAAATTCAAATTTAGCCTCATAGCAAACCTTCAGATTGAGTTTTTCCTCATCTTCGAAGATTTCCCGTAGTTTGTTATTATGACACGAGAAGTGTAGTTCACACCCTTCTGGATTGGCTGCTACTAGCCGTGCGATGGTTTCTTTATCTGGCAACTTATGTTTGTTTTCACCATTGCCAGTGATAACATACTGCAGACATTCTATACATTTTAGGAAATCGCATGAACTGTTTCTGTTGCTTCCGTGATGTGGAATTTGCATCAAGTCCAATTTAGTTCCCCCATCCTTCAAAAAGTGAGCATCTTTCAGTCCTTTCATCAATATAGTCGAACACGAATCTGCTGAAAATAATACTCGATGATTGTGATACGACAAAACAAAAGCAATGCTACTGTTGTTTTTTACTTCCTTGTCTTCATCATAGCGATTCATATCGAAATCTTTGATTTTTTTATCATAGTCCCAATCACCACCTAAAATAAGTCCGTCATCGGTCTCAACGTTTTCCTTGAATTCCTTTTCGTTCCACCATTCAATATAGCGTTTATAACTATTGTCGTCTGGAGCTATCACGGTAATTTCTGCATTACCCATACTAATTGAATACCCTGCTTTGATTCCCTCTTTTACGCAGACATTCTTCTCATGGAGTACGTCGCGCAGTTTTTTACCGCCATGATAACCTATTGTTCCTGTTCGTTGAACGTCATAATCACCTTTTCCACCATAGTTAATCCAAACTTCCTTCAATTGTTGGTGATATCTTTCAAAAAAATCAGCGTCATTGATAAAATGGTAGAGTCCTCCTATATGGTCGTCATCAATATGAGTGATTACCCACAGATCAATTGTTTCTATTTTGCTGAAAATTTTCTCCAGTTTACCTTTCAGCCTTTCTGTATAGCAATACTTAGGAGATTTCACTTCCCCTCCATCCACAATAATATTATGAGCATTGCCTTCGTCATCGTTAAAACGGACGATAATGGCATCATAATACTGCATTGGTAAATACTCAACACTCAGCATGATTCTATCTTAAATATACTGATTAACTCTCTTATACTCCCCCAAATTCCATAAGCATTCGGAACTTCTCCAGCATTCACAAGTTTCTGCTGGTGCTTCCATCTGTTCCTTAGACCTTTTTCTGAGTCCATGAACTTCGATGGCCGTCTCTTATTTGCCGCCATGAAGTACATAGCAGCCTTCCATTGTACCAACCATCTTTCCTCCTGCGTCATATTCCCTACCTTCAAACTCACATCTCCATCAACCACTTCCACACCGGCACCACGGGTATTCCCACTTCCGTGCCCTCCTCGTCGTAAGTAATCAGAAGGCACTTCCAGTCCTCATGCGCTTTGGCATACTTCGCCAATGGTGGCACCTCCCTGTTGTAAGTGGTCTCGTCCTTGATGCTGTAGGACACCTGTATGGCCAGCTTCTCATCAGGCACAATGAAGTCTATCTCCTTCTCGGCATTTAGGAAAAACACATTCTTTTTGCCAAACCGCCTGCACAACTCCACCGCCACCATGTTTTCCAACAGTGATGTCTCTGAGTTCATCAGGAACAGGTTCAGCAACCCGTTGTCAACGAAGTAGTATTTTTTCTGCATTTCCTTTTCCGTCAGCTTCCCGACCTCGTTCTCCATGGGCAGTATCAGCCAACTGTCAGAGGCGTAATCCACATAGTCTATTGTAGTAGGCACACTGATGGGCGACCCCGTTGACACAATTACATTTTTCAGCCTATTATACGACAGCGGTTGCTTCACGCTCTCTGCCATTTTCTTGATTAGGATGTTCAGCACCCTGTCATTCTTAATGTTGTTTCGTGCACAGATGTCACCCAGATAAATCTTCTGGTAAAGACTTGAAAGCATGGCCCTTTTGTTCTTGAACGACAGGATCTCTGGCAGACCTCCGTAATAGAGGTACTCATTCAGATGTCGTTTTACCTCGCTTCTCTGAATAGTGTCATACTCCCAATGCTCTTTCAGCTCTACCTGTTGCGCTGCCAGATACTCTTTGAATGAATAAGGGTACGCATCATAGATAAAGAACCGTCCGCCCAGTGTGGTTGCCACCTCCTTGCTCAGCATCTTTGCATTGCTGCCTGTCACGTAAACACGGTATTTAGCATCAGCCAGTCGGCGCACAAACTTATCCCAGTGAGGAATGTTCTGCACCTCGTCCAGGAACACCACCGGCTTCTTACCATACAGTTCCAGATGGGCCTCCAGCAGGCTGTTGAAGTCTTCTGTCTGGAATTCCGCCAGACGTTCATCCTCAAAGTCCACAAACAGAATCTCGTCCCATCCCTTTCCGGCAGCCTGTAGCTGACGCACACGCTGATACAGCAAGTACGACTTACCCGCATGTCTCACACCAACTATCACATAGTTGCCGTTCTCTTCGAATTCAACGGGACGATTCACTATCACCGCCTCATCCACCTCACGTTGCTTACTGATTAGGCATTGTTTGATGACATCTTTACTGATACTCATATAAATTGTATTTTATAAGAATTATGTGATTTTATTAAGTTTGGATTACAAAGTTAAGCATTTTCTATAAAACAGAATTAATAAAGCTTGATTTTTTGCTATATTTTCACCTTTTTTATCACAAAACCATTATTTCCCCTGACTATTCTTGAACTAGGGAGTGTTTATTATATTTGGTGTTGCCCTAAACACTTCTATCAGATACGACACGATCCTTCTACCTCGTTGCCACTTTGAACTCTTGGATGTCATGAACTTCTTTTCCTCACGATAGATGAAGATGTCAACCCTTTGGACAAGAGCATACTTATAATCCTTTCCAACATAATCGTAGATAATACGGATGTAAACGACAAAGAGTCATATTGTGTCTTACTTGTCTTGTTATGACTCACGAATCTCCCAGATTCAAAATGTTGGTTCTAATTGCCCTCCTCGTTAGAACCAATTTTGAAATGTGAGGGCAAAAATGGCTGGTTTTTGATGCGTTTTTCTTCTTGGAGCTTGCAGCACTCTAATTTTGCATTCGATTTCGTGGCGGTGCCTCAGATTACAGGATTGTCGGACGCGACACTTCATTAAATCTGATCTGAAATGCAAAAGGATCCGTGCATAAGACATCGAGCGAATGAGAGATAACAAACAAAACTTTCACTTCAAAAAAAACGTGATTATGCAATCTGATAATAGGATCTTAGGCAACCAACTGGTTGTAATGTCGAGGGAAGACCTTGACGCTTTGGTGAACGAGATGGCCCAAAACATCGTGGCAGCTCAAACAAAGAATGCACAGAATGACTTGGAGACATGGATGAATGTCCCAGAAGGTGAGCGTTTCATCACTCGTGAAGAAGCAGCTCACATCTTGCATGTGAACTTCACCACCCTTTGGCGATGGGATAAGCAGGGGCATCTCCATTCCAGAAAGATTGGTGGCCGTCGTGTGATGTACAAATACTGCGATGTTCTGGCATTGCTAAATGGTGAAATAAACAAGTCCAAAGATGAGTGAGCAAGTCATGCCATTTGTAGGAGGACAGCCCGACTTCCTCTCTATGGTTAATGCCGAGGTGGAGAAGGTGGAGCCTACGAGTAAAGTTCTGCCTACTCCGCCATATGAGCAACCGCCATCCCTTGTGCCTCCTGAGTCATTGCCCATTCCTACCGAAAGGCCAAAAGAGGTACAACACCTAAAAGCTTCGAATTTCACAGAACCAACGCTACCAATTGACTGGCTGTCACAATCTGTGCAGGAATATATTCGGACGGTTGCCGAGTCATACGGTTGCCCACAGGACTTTGTCGTTGCCATCTGTCTGACAACGGCTGGTATTGCGGCAGGAAAGAAAGTGCTGCTTGCCACCAACCCATACACCAATTATCCTTGTGACTTCATCTGTATGGTTGGTAAGCCGAGTCGTAACAAGACAGGACCGTTGAAGGAAGTCACCAGTCCTCTACGGGAACATGACAAAGCTAACTTTGCCAAGTATTCGGAGGCGAAGACAGTTTATGACCAAAGCAAACGAGAGGATAGGAACTATAGCGGTGAACAACCGATATTCCACCAACGAGTGGCTGGCGATAGTTCCCCAGAGTCTCGTAATGCATTGCTGGCGCAAGGTGACATGATTGTCATTGTTGCCGATGAACTGAAGTCCTTCATTGATTCTTTCGGGCGATATTCCAAAGGTGGTAACGGTTCAGGAACAGAAGTGTCTCAACTGCTGTCCACTTGGTCGAATGTCAGCTTTACCATCAACCGAAAGTCGGAAGATACCAAGTTGGTTGATAATCCAGCCATGAGTATCATTGGTGGTATTCAACCAGGACCACTCGGCAAGACTTTTGGCACTGATGCCTTGATGGATTCGGGCTTCACCCAGCGTTTCCTTTTCGTCTATCCTGACAAAGCAGAGTTTATCAAAAGACAGGATCGCAGACGGATGACACAGGAAATGCGTGACAACTGGAGTGACATCATAGGAAGGCTGTTCTGTATGGAATCTTTACCGCTCTTGCTGTCCCATGAGGCTGAAAGATTCTACGCAGACTATGCAGATGCCAACGACATAAAGGCTGATGCGGAAGAGGATGACTACATCGGTGGTGTGAGGCAGAAGATGAACATTCATGTGCTGCGTCTGGCTATCATGGCACATCTGCTGTCTGAGCATTGGAATGAACCTATTGTCACAGGTGAATGCATGGAATATGCCATTCGCATTGCCGATTACTTTACCCAGATTCATGTTGAACGCATATATCCTTTGTTGCGAGGCTCGGCAACCACACAGCGTCCGATGACCAACGGCGACCTGCTTCGGGCTGTCAGTCGGCAGTTCAAAATCAAGTCGCAGAACGCTCTTGCCGAAGTCCTCGGTGTGT
>ONFA01000075.1 GCA_900316975.1 uncultured Prevotellaceae bacterium
TTGCGGCATACTGCTTTTTCCCAAAGAAGCCGTGCATTGCCTGCGAAAGGGCTATAGACAGACAATTAGCACTCTTTTGAATTCGTCGAACTCACGTTACATTACAAAGGACATAAGTCTTCAAGTCAACACTCCCCATATAGGCGTTTAGGCTTCCACCGTTTTCGGAAAGATCCACTGGCCATTTCTCTCTAATAGAAAATCGGTCAAATTGATCGAATTTAGCAAAGTAATTTGCATTACTGATTGCTGCAACGCGTTATTGTCAAATCTGTACAAATACGCATTGACTTTTCCTTTTCCCAAATAGACAAGCATATCATCTTTCTCACTAGCTAAAGTGTATCCGGACATTTTCTTTTTCACTTCTGCAATATTAGCACCCCAATTCATGTATGGTTCATCATACATTGTGTATTTGGGCTTCACGGAAACTATACAAGAGAGATTATTTGCATGTATTGTTGTTGTTCCCACATGCTTGGCGGTAACGATTCCATTTTCGACAGTGGCCACTAGGGTGTTGTCTGACGACCAGTTGCAGTTTTCCCCGCTATATGTAAGCGTGGATGTTTCATCTACATAAAGCGAGATGCTCGTTTTATCCAAAGTTGCGGGAATTGGCTCTCCATCATCATCTTTTGAACACGATGTTACACACAAAAATGCTGCAAGAATAAGCTGCAGAGAGAATAGTTTTGTTTTCATAATTGTTGATATTTAAGAGTTGTGCAATAATGCCACTTCCATTAGCGAACTGCACTTCATCATAAATACAACAAAAGCGCAGACTCTCGCCATACGCTCTCAGGCTCACCACAAGCCGAATATACTATGGGATAAGTCCGCGCCTTATAAAGGCACGTCCCAACGTATATTCTTTTGCTCGCATCTGTGTCGAGGTGGTGATTCGAGAGCGATTGAGCAAAAATATGTGCATCAAGAAAAATCTAATGCACCACAAAAGTACGAACTTTTTTTTATCCACCAAACTGTTTCTGTGTTTTTTTATTGTATTTGGCTGATAATGTATCTTCTCACACACCCTTTGCCACAATTGCCTCCCACTATGCAACGTGATTACATTGTTGCGATAATGGTAGAGGGCTGATATGCTCCCTCTGTATTAAGGCTATAACCAAACACGGGCACTCAGCGCGAAATAATACGCGCTGTAAGAACGAAATATTATGCGCTGGGTGCGCGAAATGTCATGCGCACGGTGCGCACGTAGGGGAATCTGCCAATCTTTTTGAATGGCTTACATCAAGGGGTGAATTTAAAAAAAAGGGAAAGAATGTTGCGATGTGAGGAAAAATGTGTAACTTTGTAACAGAAAACTAAACTGGTTAATCAATGAAGAATATAATGACTCATAAGATGTTTGCCATGGTGGCTCTTTGGCTGACTGTGGCGGCTGTTTCTGCTCAGCAAATCACGTTGGATGATGTGGTTAATTACAAATACTATCCCAAGTCTGTTCGGGGCGTGAAACCGATGGCGGATGGCGAGAGCTATTCGTGTGTGAGTGACAACCGACAAAGTATTGAGAAACATTCGTTCAAGACAGGTGAGGTGACTGAAGTTCTTTTTGACGCTTCAGAGGCTCGTGGCGCAACCATCCGTGCTGTGGAAGGCTACATCATCTCGCCCGATGAGAAGAACATCTTGATTGAGACAAACCGTCAGCAGATATACCGTCGCTCATATACGGCTACACATTATATATATAATATAAAGAACAAAACTCTTACACCACTCTCGCAGGGTGGTCCGCAGGAGTGCCCGAAGTTCTCTCCTGATGGCAACCAGATTGCTTTCGTGAGGGACAACAACATCTTCTTGGTGAAACTGCTCTTCAACAATGCGGAGAGCCAAATCACGAAGGATGGTGAACGCAACAAAGTCATCAACGGCAAACCAGACTGGGTGTATGAAGAGGAATTTTCGTTCAATTGTGCTTTCGACTTTTCTGCTGACAGCGAGATGTTGGCTTGGATTCGCTTTGACGAATCGAACGTGAAGACGTTCTCGTTCCCTTGGTATAGAGGTTCGAACCCGTCGATGGATGAATATGCGCTTTATCCTGGCAGTTATGAGTATAAGTACCCTAAGGCTGGTGAGGAGAATGCCAAGGTGTCTGTGTTGACTTATGACATCAAGAGCCGTGTGACTCGCACGATGCAAGTGCCGCTCGATGCTGACGGTTACATCCCGCGCATTCAGTTCACGGGGGAGAAGGATAAACTGATGGTGCTTACCCTCAATCGTCACCAGGACCGTCTGGATTTTTATGCGGTCAATGCTCGGAGCACAACTGCGCAACTCATTTTGCGCGAGGAAAACAAACGCTATGTGGATGAGGCTGCTTATGCTGATACGGACTTCTCGCGTGACCAGTTTGTATTGCTGAGCGAACGCGACGGCTACCAGCACATGTATCTTTACACCATCGGTGGACAGTTGGTGCGCCAACTCACATCGGGAGAATATGAGGTGACGGACTACTATGGCACGGATGCCACGGGGAAGAACTTCTATTATGCCAGCAACGAGGGAAGCCCTCTGGAGAAATATATCTATAAGGTGGATGCGTCAGGAAAGAAGACGAAACTCTCAACGGAGAAGGGTTACAACGAGGCTGTGTTCAGCAATGGCTGTCAATATTACCTGAACACCTATTCTAATCTGACGACCCCTCCTGTCTATACACTTTGCAACGCTGCTGGCAAGACGCTCCAAACTGTGGAGGACAATGGTCAATTGAAGGAAATGCTGGCTGCGCTCCCTCTGGGAACTCCTGAAATCATCTCTGTCAATACGGCTGATGGCATTCAACTGAACGGATGGATGGTGAAACCGAAAAACTTTGATGCCTCCAAGAAATACCCAGTTCTGATGTATCAGTATGGCGGTCCTGGCTATCAGATGGTCTTCAACTCCTTTGATAACGGGTTCATGGGCGGATTGATCTGGGAACAGCGTTTGGCGCAGAAAGGGTATATCGTTGTCTGTGTCGATGGACGTGGCACGGGAGGCCGAGGCGATGAGTTTAAGAAGTGCACATACATGAAACTGGGTGACCTCGAATCACACGATCAGGTGGAAACGGCTCTTTGGCTCTCAAAACTCCCGTATGTGGACAAATCGCGTATCGCCATTTGGGGGTGGAGTTTCGGTGGATTCAACACACTCATGTCGATGTGTGAGGGTAGGGAAGTGTTCAACTGCGGTGTGGCTGTCGCCCCTGTCACCGACTGGCGTTTCTACGATACGGTCTATACGGAACGCTTCATGCGCACACCTCAAGAGAACCCTAAGGGCTACGATTGTTCGCCTCTTCATCGATATGAAAAAATCAAGGGCAATCTCCTTCTTGTTCATGGAATGGCTGATGACAACGTGCACTTCCAGAATTCAGCAGAACTTGCCGAAGCTCTTGTGCAATTAGGCTACCAGTTCGACATGCAGGTTTATACAAACCGCAATCACAGCATCTACGGAGGCAACACACGTCGTCACCTCGTTACCCGCATCGAAAACTTCCTCGATACCCACCTCCTAAGATGAGCGTTTTGCCCCTAAAGTGGTTCTCGTCCTCGTCTTCTTTGCTTCTTTTTTGTCCAAAAAGCATTATTTTTTCATTTTGTAGAAAAAAACTTCCAAAAGATTTTGCCAGTTCGGGAAAAGGTCGTACCTTTGCACTCGCTTTCGGGAAGCAACCGGGGTGAAATCCTCGGATGCGTTTTTATGCTCACTTCTCGGAACGCGAGATTAGATCTTTGACAGACTGCGAACAGAACAAGACAAGCAGCGCGCGTACACAAGTTCATTGAGTGCGCGCACAAGCGACAAGTCATTCCTATAGAAGACAAAAACGAACAATAGAGCAGGATAGCCTGACCGGTCAGACAGAACTATAATAAAGATTATTACAGTGAAGAGTTTGATCCTGGCTCAGGATGAACGCTAGCTACAGGCCTAACACATGCAAGTCGAGGGGCAGCATGTCGGTAGCTTG
>ONFA01000043.1 GCA_900316975.1 uncultured Prevotellaceae bacterium
GCCGTTCCCTGCTTCAACACCACCGATGGTATAGACCTCCACCTTTGCCTTGTCTGCCACACCTTGCACAGTGATCTGACCATCTTTGCTTTGAATCAGCACAGGATAAGCCTTCAGTTCCGTCACGCCATCAGGGAGTTCCTCGCTTTTCGGTTCTGTCTCAATCCAGCAGAGTGTGGCAGTAGCAGCGTCGGAATTTTCATGACCTGCCGCCGTGGCATATACACTGATGTTGTATGTTACGTTCAACTTCACCTTGCTGTCGTTATACTCCTTGATGTCCTCGTCGGAGATTCTGCTGACAAATTCTACACCTTCGGTGGCGCAAGAGAATTGCAGTTCGCCATCTGTGTAGGCTATGGTTGGTGTCTCACACTTGTTCACTTTCAACTCTTCTCCCGACAACCCCTTGATGGTGCCAAATTCACTCCAAGGGTCAGATTCGTGGTATGAATTTGTGGATGCGTCAGGCACATGGAGTGTGGCACTTGCAACATTAGCATTTTGGAATGCGTTTCCTCCTGTTAATGGTACATTTGTTGCACGGCAGAATACATCTTTCATCCAGCAAAGGCTTTTGCGCCGATAGAAGAGATACCTTCGGGAATGGAAACTGATGCCAAATTGGTGCAAAAAGAGAATCTGTGTAACGTCCTACACATCAGCGGACAAAATCTGTGCAATCCGAAAAAATCTGTGGTGGAAAATAGAACTCACGAAACTTCAAATTCTAATTATTCATATTAATTTCAAGAAAATCCAAGTGGAAGTTCTTTCGCTGAATGGTTACGTTTCGGTGTTCATTTTTGTTTTTTCAGTTTTATAGCAGGTGAGCCATATTTTCAATAGGAAGACTGATAGCATCCTACATCGGGCTTATCACCACGTGACACACCAAATCGGTCTATGGGGGTACGAGGTGGAGTAGGCTGTGGAGGCTTTTCCTCGAAGCTCCGTATGGCGTTCTTTCCGTGCTCTGTGCATTTACCGAACCATCGTGTTCTGCAATTATTTTCATTCCTTTTTGAAAAATAACGAGAATCTTAGTGTATTTCATGATTTTTTTGTAAATTTGCATATAAAACCAGTTGATAGAAAATGGCAAATAAGAAGGAAAATACAACCTCAATAGGTTTTGAGGATGCGATATGGAGAGCAGCAGATAAACTTCGTGGTAATCTGAATGCTTCCGAATACGAAGGTGTTGTGCTTGGACTCATCTTCCTGAAGTATATCAGCGACAAGTTTGAGGCGAAGTTTAAGGAACTTTCCCATGACGAATATGCTGACGTTGAGGATAAAGACGAATACGAAGCAGATGGCGTTTTCTTTGTCCCACAAGATGCACGTTGGAGTGTCATCTCTCAGGCAGCTCACACACCACAGATTGGCAAGGTGATAGATGATGCGTTGGAGTCAATAGAACGTGAGAACACCAAACTGAAAGGTGTGCTTCCTTCCAATTATGCCCGTCCTGAACTTGACAAACGCCGCTTGGGTGATGTGGTGGACTTGTTTACCAACATCCACATGCTGGCATCAGGCGACGAGAAAGACCTGCTTGGCAGAGTCTATGAATACTGCCTGCAAAAATTCGCTTCTATGGAAGGCAAAAATGCAGGAGAATTCTATACCCCCAGCTGTATCGTCCGCACTATCGTAGAGATACTGCAGCCCTATGCAGGTCGTGTCTATGACCCCTGCTGTGGTTCGGGTGGTATGTTTGTGCAGAGTGCCAAGTTTATACAGAACCATCAGAAGGACATCAACAATATCAGCGTTTATGGTCAGGAGGCCAACCCTTCCACATGGAAGATGGCGCACATGAATGTTGCCATTCGAGGTTTGGAAGCCAATTTGGGACAGTCGTATGCCGATACTTTCTTCAATGACCAACACCCGACTCTGAAGGCAGACTTCATCATGGCTAACCCACCTTTCAACCTCAGCGACTGGGGAGCAGATAAGTTGGAGAAAGATGTACGTTGGAAGTATGGCATCCCACCAGCAGGCAACGCCAACTTCGCATGGATGCAGCACATGATTCACCACCTTTCTCCAACAGGCAGAATCGGTTTGGTGTTGGCGAATGGAGCATTGAGCAGTCAGACGGGTGGGGAAGGAATGATACGTCAGAAGATAGTGGAAGCCGACTTGGTGGAAGGCATCATTGCTTTACCTTCTCAGTTGTTCTACAGCACAGGTATTCCAGTCAGCCTTTGGTTCCTCTCTCGCAACAAGCAGCAGGCAGGCAAGGTGTTGTTTATTGACGCCAGAAATATGGGTACGATGGTCACCCGCGCTGTACGAGAGTTGCAGCAGGATGATATTAAGAAGATTGCTTCCACCTTTGAGAGTTTCCGCAATGGTACCCTTGAAGATGAAAAAGGCTTCTGTGCAGTAAAGACCTTACAAGATATTCAGGCACAAGACTTCATCCTAACTCCAGGACGTTATGTGGGCATAGCAGAACAAGAAGATGATGGCGAACCATTTGCAGAAAAGATGCAACGCCTGACCTCAGAACTCAGTGGACTCTTTGCAGAAAGCCATCGCTTGGAGGGTGAGATAAAGAAACAGTTAAAAACAATAGGGTTTGAACTCTAACGACCTTAAGGACCTTAAAGACCCTAAAGACTCTAAGGACCTTAAAGACCCTAAGGACCCTAAAGTCAAAAAAAAAGAAAGGAGAATCACCAATGCCAGAAAAGTTAATCAGGCCATCAGGCAACTACCGCAAGCTGCTGTCTTACCAGAAGACAGAAGTCATCTACGAGATGACCTTCTACTTCTGCCAGAAGTACTTGCAGAAGGGCGATCGTACCATTGATCAGATGGTGCAGGCGGCACGTTCTGGCAAGCAGAATATCATAGAGGGTTGTGCCGCTTCGGCTACCAGCGCCAAGACTGAAATCAAGTTGGTGAATGTGGCTAAGGCGAGCCTGCAAGAGTTGCTTGAGGACTATATCGACTACCTGCGTACTCGCAGGCATCGGCAATGGGAGGAAGGCTCTGCGGAGTGGACGGCTATGCGTGAACTGGGCAAGAAGCACAACGATGCAGCATTCTTCATGCAGCTCTGTGAGACGCGCCCACCTGAGACTATAGCGAATATGGCAATCATCCTTATCAATCAGGCGGACTATCTGTTGTTTAAGCAGCTGGAGCGTCTGGAAAAAGACTTTGTCACCCAAGGAGGCTTCTCAGAGCGCATGATGAGGGTAAGAAAAGAAAAAAGAGGATTTTAACTATGGAAGAGTGGAAAGAATATAGTTTAGAGGAAGTTGGTAAAATCGCCACAGGTAAAATTAAAAGATAAGGAAGTATGTATATACCGCCATTTAACATCACAGAGAAGATTCTTTACCTGATTGCAGAAATATCTGAGCAGGTTGGGAGCTTAAATTTACGCATAGGTAGCGACGTACCTTCTCCCATGCTGCGAAAGAAAAACCAGATTAGAACCATTCACTCATCACTGGCCATCGAAAACAACACGCTTTCGCTGAAGCAGGTGACAGACATCATCGACGGCAAACATGTGTTGGGCGCTCCAGACGAGATCCAAGAGGTGAAGAATGCTATCGAGGCTTACCGTCTGATGCCTAAGTTGGATGCTTTCAAAGAGCAAGATCTGCTGAAGGCTCACGGACTGATGATGAGCCAATTGGTGCGGAATGCTGGACACTACAGACAAGAGGGTGTCGGAGTGTTTGATGGTAATGGCAACTGCCAGCATATGGCTCCATCACCTGACCGCGTTCCAGAACTGATGGGCGACCTGTTCCATTGGGTCAAGACCTGCAAAACGCATCCGTTGGTTTATTCATGTGTGTTCCATTATGAGTTTGAGTTTATCCATCCCTTCATCGACGGCAACGGACGTATGGGTCGTTATTGGCAGACGATGCTTCTGAGTAAATGGAAAGGTATCTTCTCATGGATTCCGGTCGAAACGATAGTGAAAGAGCATCAGCAAGAGTATTACGGTGTTATAGCCAAATGCGATGTAGCTGGCGAAAGTACACTTTTTATAGAGTTCATGCTCAAATGCCTGTTGGAGGCAATGGAAAGCTATAGTGAACCAGAGGAAGAAAACGAAGAACTGCACGATAAACTGCATGATAAACTGCACGATAAATTCCCTGAATTATCGGAGAAGGCCATTGAGGTACTTGAAATCATCAATCTACATCGCGGTTTTAATGCTGCTGAGATAGGTGAACAAATAGGAATTTCAGAACGCCAAGTAAAAACCTATATCAACAAGTTGAAGCAAATCGGACTACTTGTTCGAGTGGGAAGCAACAAAACGGGCCATTGGGAAGTTGTCATAAAGGAGGATTGATTATGGAAGAGTGGAAAGAATATAAAACAGGTGAGCTTTGCAGAAAGCCATCGCTTAGAGGATGAAATCAAGAAACAGTTAGGAAGTATAGGATTTGCAATCAAGTAAGAGTATAGACAAATATGACCAAGAAACAAGCCATACAACTATTTCAGGAGCGCAAGGTGCGTACCGTTTGGGATGATGAGCAAGAGAAGTGGTACTTCTCTATAGTGGATGTGTGCGAGGTGTTGACGGATAGTAAATCCCCAACAGCATACTGGAGAAAGCTAAAACAACGTCTGAAAGAGGAAGGAAATGAAACCGTGACAAATTGTCACGCTTTGAAACTACGTGCTGCTGACGGTAAGATGCGTCTTACGGATGTGGCTGATACAGAGCAACTTTTTCGCATTATCCAGTCTGTCCCGTCTCCTAAGGCAGAGCCTTTCAAGCAATGGATGGCACAGGTGGCAAGCCAGCGTCTTGACCAAATGCAAGACCCAGAACTGAGCATCGAGCAGGCAATTGTTGACTACAGGCGCTTGGGATATAGCGAGGCTTGGATTAACCAACGCATCAAGTCAATAGAGGTGCGCAAGGAACTGACAGACGAGTGGAAGCGCACAGGGGTGCAAGAGGGGCTTGAATTTGCCTCTTTGACGGATATTATCACGCGTGAATGGAGTGGTTTCACCACCAAGCAATATAAGCACTATAAGGGGCTGAAAAAAGAGAACTTGCGAGATAATATGACCAATCTGGAGATTGCCCTCAATATCCTTGCTGAAGCATCTGCCACAGAAATCTCAAAAGACCGCAATCCTAAGGGCTACAATGCTCAGACACAAGTGGCGAAAGAAGGTGGCAGTGTGGCTAAGGCAGCACGCAAGCAATTGGAAAGCAAGTTGGGTCGCAGTGTCATCACCAAAGACAAGGCAAGTGACTATCTGTTGCCTGAAGGTTCAGAAGAAGAAAGGAAGGATAAGTAGTATGGAAGAGTGGAAAGAATATAAGTTGGGGGATGTTGTCAATATATTAGATAGCAAACGCGTACCTCTATCATCAAAGGAGAGAAGTACACGACAGGGCTGCTATCCATATTATGGTGCCCAAGGAATTATAGATTATATTGATGATTTTATTTTTGATGGGACATATTTACTTATTGCTGAAGACGGCGAAAATTTAAAATCGCAAAAACAGAATGTTGCTCAACTCGCCTCAGGTAAATACTGGGTTAACAATCATGCTCATATTTTAGAAAGTAATGGAAAAAGTGATATTCGCTATATATGTTATCTCTTGAATACCTTAGATTTATCAGGTTATATCACAGGCTCCGCACAACCGAAATTGAATCAAGCAAATCTTGTAAAAATAGCTTTTAAACTTCCTCCTCTAG
The DNA here is from genome assembly GCA_900316975.1 of uncultured Prevotellaceae bacterium. Classification (GTDB taxonomy): domain Bacteria; phylum Bacteroidota; class Bacteroidia; order Bacteroidales; family Bacteroidaceae; genus Minthosoma. The sequence continues at coordinate 5,733 of ONFA01000043.1, forward strand.
AAATACAAAAGGATATCGCTGACTACTTATCTGTTTTTGATGACAAAATAGAGGTTAATCGTAAGATAAACGAGAATTTGGAGCAGCAGGCACAGGCTTTGTTTAAGTCTTGGTTTGTAGATTTTGAGCCCTTCAAAAATGGAGAGTTTGTAGAGTCAGAATTGGGAATGATTCCGAAAGGGTGGAGAGTAGGAACGTTATTTGATGTAGCTGAAATCTATGATAAAAAAAGGAAGCCACTTTCAGGCAAGGAAAGAGAAAATATGAATAGAGTATATCCATACTATGGCGCAACATCTTGTATGGATTACGTGGATGATTACTTATTTGATGGAATATACACCCTCATAGGTGAAGATGGTAGTGTCGTAAAAGAGAACGGACTTCCATATATGCAATATGTGTGGGGTAAGTTTTGGGTTAATAACCACGCACACATTTTACAAGGTAAAAATGGATTCAGTACGGAAATGATTCACGTCTTATTATCAATGACAAACATTCGACATCTGGTAACAGGTGCTGTTCAAGCAAAGTTGAGTCAGGCAAATATGCAGAAGATAATTTTGCCAATACCACCAAAGGAGGTTGTAGATAAAATCAGGCAATTAATAGACATTATATACGAAAATAAAAGGATCCTCGAAGACGAATCCCGTCGCCTTTCAGAACTTCGCGACACACTCCTTCCAAAGCTGATGTCGGGAGAGTTAAAGGTAAATGAAATAGCATGATAAGGTTATGAAAGATAATATTGTACCAATAGAAGATGAGATAGTCCTTTACCAATCGGAAGGAAGAAGAAAAGGTATGTCGGAAATTCCGACATGCCACTCTGCTTTGCGATACGCTTTTGCCACAACTGATGTCGGGAGAATTCAAATTGAACTTTCGGAAGTGGCCTCTTGCTCATTTTAACACGAATTACACGAATTAACTCGAACTATGCAGCGAGAAAGAGCATTACACAAAGCACTGTCCGTGCAACAAATTACTCGAATGCCATCCGGATGGTTGGCTTCGCCTTCCTCAGACACGACTCGGCCATCATCAAGCGAGCTTGGATGGCTCTCGCTGCTCCTTCGGTTCGTGATATTAGTTGCCGCCAAGGCTTCGAGAAATCATTAACAGTCCGTATGGATTTAGAGTAAATTCGTGTTAAAATAAACATTTGACAACAGCCGAAACTTAAGACAATAAGCCTATGAATACAAACCACCATACAGAAGAGAGTTACGAGAACACATTGATACAGCTGTTCCAAGATTTGGGATATCAGTATGAGTGTGGATATGACGTGGAGCGTGACTACAGGAATCCTTATTACGAAGAGGATTTGCGCGAAGCGTTACATAGGCAGAACCCCATGTTGAGTGAAGAGGTGCTGAATGAGGCTTTTCGCTTGATTACGCATGTGAATGAGGGTGTTCTGGAACAGCGTAACGAGACGCTGATGGACTATGTGCAGAATGGTGTGGAGGTGAAATATGCCGAAGGTGGACGTTCAAAGACAGCCCTTGTGAATCTGATAAACTACGACAACCCCTTGCAGAACCTGTTTAAGGTTTGTAATCAGTGGACGGTTGTAGAATATGAAAAAATACGTTGTGACTTGGTGGTATTCATCAATGGTCTGCCCCTTGTCGTGATAGAGTTAAAATCACCTACAAGGGAAGATGCCAGTGATGAGGATGCCTATTTGCAAATCAAGCAGTATCAGCAGAAATGTCCATCGCTGTTTGTGTATAATGCTTTCTCCGTCATCAGCGACCAACTGACCTCAAAGGCTGGCACCATCACAGCGAAGGAAAACCGCTATATGGAATGGAAGAGTGTAGATGGGACAGTAGAGACCAATGCGATTGCTGACTACGAAACATTCTTCAATGGTGTCTTCAAGAGGGAAAGACTCATTGACATCATTCAGAACTTCATCTGCTTTGACCATAAGGACGGAAAGACAGCAAAAATCATGGGAGCCTATCATCAATACTTTGCCGTAAACAAAGCATTGGTGAAGACAGACCATGCAATAGGTGGTGACGGAAAGATTGGTGTGTTCTGGCACACGCAGGGAAGCGGTAAATCACTCTCAATGGTGTTCTATGTCCATCTGTTGGTGCAACGCTATCCGCAATGCACCATCGTGGTGGTGACTGACAGAAACGATTTGGACCAGCAGCTGTATGAGCAGTTTGCAGGATGCCAGAAGTTCTTAAGACAGGAACCGCAACGTGTAGGCTTCGATTTGAATGAAAAGGGAAAACTCACCAAGACGGCAGGACGTGAAGACCTTGTAAGGAAACTGAAAGACTTACAGACAGGCGGTATCATCTTCACCACCATTCAGAAGTTTGAAGAGGGGACAGGACTGCTGAGTGACAGGGAGAACATCATTGTTATCACAGACGAGGCACATCGTTCGCAATATGGTGACGAACACTGGGATGCGAAAGCAGAGAAGATGAAGAAGGGCTTTGCGCTGTTCATGCGTGAGTCGTTGCCTCATGCTTCGTTTATAGGCTTTACAGGTACACCCATCTCTCAAAGGGATAGAGACACGAAGGAGGTATTTGGTGACTATATTGATATCTATGACATGACGCAAGCAGTGGCGGATGGTGCCACCAAACCTGTCTATTATGAGAGCCGCGTCATCAAACTGAATCTGAATGAAGATGCCCTGCATAAGCTCGATGAGGAGTTTGACCGTCTGGCAGACGAAGGAGCCACAGATGAACAGATTAACAAGGCACGTCAGGAGAATAGCGGGCTGAAAGAGATATTGTGTCATCCTGATACGATAGGGAGCCTCTGTAAAGACATCATAGAACACTATGAGAAGAACCGACAGTATGAACTGACGGGCAAGGCGATGATTGTGGCATACAACAAAGAGGCTGCCGTGAAGATTTACAGGAAGATACTGGAGATGCGCCCAGGATGGACGGAGAAGATTCATGTGGTGGCGAGTGCTGCAAATACTGACAAGGAAGAGTGGCACGACGTGATAGATGCCAAGCGGAACAAAGAATATGCAGCTCTCTTCAAGGATGACAACAGCCCAATGAAGATTGCTATTGTTGTAGATATGTGGCTGACAGGCTTTGATGTGCCAAGCCTTGCAACGATGTATGTCTATAAACCGATGAAGGAACATAATCTGATGCAGGCAATAGCCAGAGTGAACAGGGTGTTCCCAGAAAAGGAAGGTGGCTTGGTGGTAGATTATGTGGGTATAGCAGGTGCTTTGAAACAAGCCATGCAGGACTACACGAGCCGTGACAAGAAGCAGTTTGGTGACCCTGATATTGGCAAGACGGCATTCGTGAAGTTCCAAGAGAAGTTAGAGATATGCCGTGACCTGTTGCATGGTTTCGATTATAGCAGATGGTATGAAGGTACAGATCCAGAACGCAGCAAACTGATTACGGGTGGCGTGAATTTCATGCTGGAGGGAGATAAGCAGGAAAGGCGCAAAAGTTTTATTGCTGAAAGTCAGTTGCTGCATAATGCGCAGACATTGTGTAAATCGCTGATTCCCGATCATGACAAGCAGGAAGTCACCTTCATGGATGCCGTGAGGATTATGCTTCAAAGACTGGATGCAAAAGGAACCACTATATCAAAACATGATATCAACGAGCGAATATCCCGCTTGTTGGAACAGAGTCTGCAAAGTCAGGGTGTGGAGGTGCTGACTCCTAATGTGACGTTCTCTCTGTTTGATAAGAGTTTCCTAAATGAGATAAAGAAGATGAAAGAGCGCAATCTGGCTCTGAAACTATTGGAGAATCTTGTTCGGGATAAAATACGGAAGTTTGAACGAACCAATATCGTACAAAGTCTGAAATTCAGCGAAATGATGAATAATGCTCTGTCTAACTACCTAAAAGGTATGCTAACCAATGAAGAGGTGATAGCAGAACTGCTTAGGATGGCAGAAGAAATCAAAAGATGTGAGGAAAAAGGAAACGAGTTGGGGCTGACAATAGAGGAGAAGGCTTTCTATGATGCACTGAGTTCACCACAAGGAGTGAAGGATGCCTATTCAAATGAGGAATTCATCCAGCTCACCAAAGAGCTGACAGAGCAGCTTCGCAAGAATAGAACGATAGACTGGAATCATAAAGACTCTGCCCGTGCAAAAATGCGTGTGCTGGTGAAACGCCTGCTGAAGAAATATCACTATCCGCCAGAGGGTCAGGAGCAGGCGCTTCAAACGGTCATGGCTCAATGTAACAAGTGGGCGGATGATGAAGGAAACTTCCAACCCATCAATGAGACGATGGAAAACAGGAATGGTTCTTCCCAAACCGATGGTACCGTTGTACACTCTGATGGTATGAACGGTGATGCTGAACCTTCCACCTCAAACGCAGTGTCACTCCGTCCTGTGGATTATCTGAAGGAAACGTCAGCGGAGGAAGAAATGTCAAAAGCAGCGGAAGAGGAGAGTTGACAGTTGAGAGTTGACAGTTAGGCTAACGCGATGCTTACACTCCGCATGGCACTCTCTCCCCCTTGGGGGAGTCGGAGGGGGCTTTTCAATAGGAAGACTGATAGCATCCAGCATCAGGCTTTTCGCCACGTGACACACCAAATCTGTCTATAGGATACGAGGTAGAGTAGGCTGTTGAACCTTTTCCACGGGCAACACTGGCAGAATCGAGCCGAAAATCATAGAGATAAGCGTGTGTGTCGAACGTCTTGAAATTCTTTTCCTTGTAGGTGTCCGCATCCTTCGATTCTCCGATGCAATCATGAAAATAGGTTTCATCACTCACATCCGTCAGCAATACACAATGGTAGAAATTCAGATTGAGAGGTTTTTCACCAGGCTTTCCATACACCTCATCGTCTGCATACCCAGTAACAAAACAGTTATAAAAATTGACACTTTCTATCAGATGTTCCTCTTCACCTATATAGTTGCTCACATAAAGCGCGTTTCCACGGTCGGCTTTCCATGGATAAAACTGTGCGAACGTGCAGTGATAGAAATCAGCCTTTCCACCATATATGCCCACACAATCATATTTTGAGTTAGAGACTTGTGTATTTGCCACCAACGACTCGCAATCTTTCAGATACAGACCATAACCTGCAACATTATGGATGACTGAATTCGTAATATTCACTTTTCCCTCGATTCCATCGCACACTATGCCATAGTTCCCGCTGTGAATGTCTGCATAATTGATGTTACATCCTTTACAGGAGGAAGACATATAAATGCCTCCCCACTGATTTTCCAATCGATCGTAAGGTAAATATGGAAACATCTTGTCCAACCGATCGCCACGTAGCGTGACTGGTTTGTCCTGAGTACCTTCCACATCTAAGGTGCCATGCACAATAAGGCTTGCACCATTGTGGAAATAGAGAGTGGTTCCTTCCTTGATACGAAGCGATGCACCTTCCGACACCACAAGGCTATCGTAAATAACATAAGGCAATTCGTCTGCAGTCAGCACGTTGTCACCTTTCAACACTTCACCATTCAAGGCCTGCATGTTTTGTCCAAATGCTTCCAGCACCACTTTCTGCTGGACTCCACTTTCGAGGGTTAAGATAACTGTATCTGAGATTTTTGTCGGTTTCATTGAAGAACTTACAGGCACATTCACTTTGACAAACAGGAAGACACTATCCTCTTTCAAGACCTGCACATCATTCAATGAGACACCGTTCTGCCCATCCACGTTCATCATGAATCCTGATGCACCTCCCGATTCCAACGCTATACGAGCAATACGAAGTCCCTTGTTATTCTTATTGTAAATTCGGACACGTTCCGTTCTGGAGGTAATGCCCGAAAACACTGTATCAAACGACACCGTGTCTTGGCTGAAACTCAACAGAGCACTTCTGTCTGCTGTGAACTGCTCGTCGTCAACACACGAAGACATCAAGAAAAAGCAGCACAAAGCAGGGAAAAACAATGCAGACATTGCTCCCCCAATGATTGTATGTATTTGTCGTTTCATATTGATGAAGAAGGTAAACGCATAATGAAAAACACCCATAATAAAGGGGTGAACCATTCTTATAAACGAATCGTTCACCCCCTTTATTGTATAAATTACAATGATTTATGCCTGAGCCTTCAGCATGGCATCAATGTTGGCTGCTGCTTTACGACCATCGCCCATAGCGAGGATGACGGTTGCACCACCACGCACGATGTCGCCACCCGCGAAGATTGTCGGAATACTCGACTGCATCTGATCATTGACGGCAATCGTGTTTTTACGACCCAATTCAAGACCTTCCACTGACTTTGGTACAAGTGGATTAGGCGAAACACCAACAGCCACAATGGCAAGGTCGATGTCACGTGTCTCAATCTTACCCTCTACTGGAATTGGAGAGCGACGACCAGAAGCATCAGGTTCGCCCAATTCCATCACTTGAAGTTTCACCTGTGTCACATTACCCTTTTCGTCGGAAACATACTCGATAGGGTTGTGAAGCGTGAGGAACTCGATACCTTCTTCCTTAGCATGCTTCACCTCTTCCAAACGTGCTGGCATTTCTGCCTCGCTACGACGATATGCAATGAATACGTGTTCAGCGCCCAAACGCTTAGCAGTGCGACAAGAGTCCATAGCGGTGTTACCACCACCGACTACCATCACGCTCTTGGCTTTCACGATAGGTGTATCAGAAGCAGGGTTAGAAGCGTCCATGAGATTCACACGAGTCAGGTATTCGTTCGAAGACATAATGCCAACTGAGTTTTCGCCAGGAATACCCATGAAGTTTGGCAGACCCGCACCCGATGCCACAAAAATTGCCTTGTAGCCATCCTTCTCAAGTTCTTCGATTGTGATGGTCTTACCCACAATGCAGTCTTTCACGAAGTTCACGCCAATCTTGCGCAGGTTCTCGATTTCCACATCTACAATTGCATTAGGCAGACGGAATTCAGGAATACCATATTTCAGCACACCGCCAATCTCATGCAATGCTTCGAACACTGTCACATCATAGCCTGCCTTTGCCAAGTCACCAGCACAAGAAAGACCAGCAGGACCAGAACCCACAATCGCAACCTTCTTGCCATTCTTTGGCGCACATTCAGGAAGAGCCATCTTACCGCTGTTACGCTCGAAGTCAGCAGCAAAACGCTCCAAGTTACCGATAGCCACAGCCTTCTGATTCATCTTCAGTTTGATACACTTGCTCTCGCACTGTTTTTCTTGTGGACATACACGACCACACACAGCAGGCAGCGCGCTTGTAGCCTTGAGCACTTTGGCTGCCTCCAAGAATTGCCTACGCTCGATGTTCTTCACGAATGAAGGAATGTTGATGCTCACAGGGCAACCCTCCATACAAGAAGGTTTTGCACAGTCAAGACAACGCTTTGCTTCTGTAAGCGCCTGCTCAACGGTAAGACCCGTGTTCACTTCTTCTGTACGAGTGGTGGCACGATAAACAGGATCCAATTCTCCCATCACGCAGCGTTCAATTTCTCCACGCTCCTTTGGTTTCATGTTGGCAGCCAATTCCTTACGCCATGCAGCATTGCGGTCAGTCAGTTCGGAGAGGGGAGTGTCTGTCGTCATGCCTGTAGCATCAGCGGCAGCCTCTTTCTTGGCTGTTGGAGCAACTGATTCAACATGCTCCTCCAGTTTCTTCATCTCCTCAATTTCAATAGGCTTGAATGCGCCCATGCGCTTGAACATCTCATCGAAGTCCACTTCATGACCATCAAATTCAGGACCATCCACACACACGAAACGAGTTTTGCCACCCACCGTGATACGACAAGCACCACACATACCCGTACCATCCACCATGATAGTATTCAGTGAAACATCCGTTGGAACGTTATATTTCTTAGTCAAGAGACAGCAGAACTTCATCATAATGGCTGGGCCAATAGCAAAACACTTGTCCACTTTCTCACGCTGAATGACTTGTTCAATACCAACTGTCACTACGCCCTTCTGTCCATAAGAGCCATCGTCTGTCATGATGATGACCTCGTCAGAATGCTTGCGCACCTCGTCCTCCAGAATAATAAGTTCCTTTGTGCGACCAGCCAACACGGAAATGACCTTGTTTCCTGCAGCCTTCAACGCCTTGATGATAGGGAGCATAGGAGCCACACCTACACCACCACCTGCACAAACTACTGTGCCGAACTTCTCAATATGAGTAGCCTGACCCAACGGACCCACCACATCAGTGATGTAGTCGCCCTCGTTCAAGTTGCACAACTTGGTGGAAGAATAGCCCACCTTCTGTACGACAAGTGTGATGGTGCCAGCCTCAACATCAGAATCTGCGATGGTGAGCGGCATACGTTCGCCTTGTTCGCCAACACGAACGATGACGAAGTGTCCAGCCTTGCGAGATTTAGCGATAAGAGGTGCTTCAACCACCAGTTTGAACACCTTTTCACTGAACTGCTCTTTCTTGACAATCTTATTCATAATAATATCTTTTTACCAGTTGTTTACGTAAAAAACGATGCAAAGTTACAAAAAATCATTGTAATAGCCCATCATTTTGTCAAAGATTCTTCACTTTTCGGTAAAAAATGTCGAATCCATTAGTCAATCATCTCAAACCCTGTGTATGGCACGAGTGCCTTAGGAATTCGGATACCTTCTGGTGTCTGGTTGTCTTCCAGGATTGATGCCACAATACGGGGTAAGGCAAGGGCTGATCCGTTAAGAGTGTGACAGAGTTGCACCTTCTTATCCGCATTGCGGTAGCGGCATTTGAGACGATTAGCCTGATATGTGTCAAAATTGCTGACGGACGAAACTTCAAGCCAGCGACCTTGGGCTTCCGAATAGACTTCAAAATCGTAGCAGATGGCTGAAGTAAATGACTGGTCACCGCCGCAAAGACGAAGAATACGATAGGGGAGTTCCAGTTTTTTCAAAAGACCTTCCACATGATCAAGCATCTCCTTGTGACTTTCCTTAGAGTGTTCAGGTGTATCAATGCGAACAATCTCTATTTTTGAAAACTCGTGCAAACGGTTCAAGCCACGCACATCTTTACCATAAGAACCTGCTTCACGACGGAAGCACTGAGTGTAGGCGCAGTTCTTGATGGGAAGGTCTTTCTCGTCAAGAATGACATCACGGTAGATATTGGTAACAGGAACCTCTGCCGTGGGAATGAGATAGAGGTCATCCACCTCGCAGTGGTACATCTGCCCTTCCTTATCAGGAAGTTGACCAGTTCCATATCCAGATGCGGCATTCACCACCGTAGGAGGCATGATTTCTGTGTAACCGGCCTTATTGGCTTCTGCCAAAAAGAAATTGATAAGAGCACGTTGAAGTTGAGCACCTTTGCCTATATAGACAGGAAAACCTGCACCTGTAATTTTCACTCCAAGGTCGAAGTCAATAAGATTATACTTCTTAGCAAGTTCCCAATGGGGAAGTTTGGCATTTCCATTTGAAGGTACTGTGTCCCAGTTACCTACAGTATCACCAGGCTTGCACTCACGCAGAGATGATTTCACCACAACATTATCCTCAGCACAGGAACCTTCGGGCACTTCATCGTAAGGGATGTTGGGGATGGTGCAGAGATGAGCAGTGAGTTGCTGCTCTGCATCTTGCTTGACGGCTTCAAGATTTGAGGCTTCAGCCTTGAGTTTTGCCACCTCCTGTTTTGCCGCTTCGGCTTCGTCTTTCTTGCCAGCCTTCATGAGTTGACCGATTTGAGCAGCATATTTTTTGCTCTCGGCGAGGATGGCATCAAGTTTTGTTTGTGCTTCACGACGCTGTTTGTCAATGGCTATGGCCTGTTCTACAGCTTCTTTCGCACCTTGAAAGTGCTTTTTTTCGAGACCTTTGATAACTCGTTCAGTCTCTTCTGTGATGAGTTTTAATGTTAGCATGACATTCTATTTTAGAATAGGGAAGGGAAGTTGTTAACTTCCCTTCATCCTACACATATATAAATCTTTCTTTTATTTGAGCAGTCCCAATTCCTTGAATGTATCCACAAGAATTGCTACGCAACGGTCAACTTGTTCTTTAGTATGAGTTGCCATGAGCGCCACACGGATGAGTGTGTCTTGCGGTGCACATGCTGGTGGAACAACAGAGTTGACAAACACCCCCTTATCGAATGCCAACTTAGTAACTTGGAAAGTCTTAAAGGCATCACGCACATAGAGCGGGATGATAGGACTTTCTGTGTCACCAATCTCGAAACCGGCCTCTTTGAATTGGCTAAGTGCGTAATTGGTAATCTTCCAGAGATTTTCTTGGCGTTCAGGCTCCTCTTGCAAAATATGGAGCGCTGCAAGCGCTGCAGCAGTGGCTGCCGGTGTGTTAGAAGCACTGAAGATATAAGTGCGGCTGTTGTGACGGAGCCAATTGATGGTGTCGCTATCAGATGCGATGAATCCGCCAATGGATGCAAGGCTCTTAGAGAATGTACCCATAATGAGGTCAACATCTTCTGTCACTCCGAAGTGGTTACAAACGCCACGTCCCTGCTTACCAAACACACCCAAGCCATGTGCTTCATCAACCATTACTGTAGCATTGTACTTTTTCTTCAGTTCAATGATTTCAGGAAGTTTTGCAAGGTCTCCCTCCATAGAAAAGAGACCATCAATAACAATCAATTTGAGGGAATCGGCGTTGCAACGCATCAACTGGTGTTCAAGGTCTTCCATGTCATTGTGCTTATAATGGAAGAACTGAGAGAAAGAAAGCCTGCGTCCGTCAACAATGGATGCATGGTCGCGGTCATCACCGATAATGTAGTCGTTTCTACCAGTCAAGCAAGACACGACGCCTGAATTTACAGTAAAACCTGTAGAATAAACCAATGCTTCATCTTTACCCACAAAATCTGCAAGTTCTTTTTCAAGTTGAATGTGAAGGTCGAGCGTTCCGTTCAAGAAACGTGAACCAGCACATCCTGTACCGTATTTCTTGATGGCATTGATGGCAGCCTCGCAAATACGCTTGTCATAAGTGAGCCCCATATAAGAGTTTGAGCCAAACATGAGAACTCGCTTTCCGCTCATCATCACCTCTGTGTCCTGATGGCTGTCAATTTCTCTAAAGTAAGGATAAACACCCGCATTAATGTATTTCTGCGGCTCTCTATACTTACTCATTCTTTCTTGTAATAAACCCATAGTTAAATTGTGCGTTCCGGTTAGTTGCCCACTAATGAAACATTCATCTCACATGAAAAATTGTTCTTAGTTGACACCGGAAGAGACACGCTATTTGTTACTATTTTTTCTGTCCATTTCCGTTTGCTAATGCAAAAACGATGCAAAGTTAGTAAAAAAAGAGCGTTTCTTACACATCTTTCCTGAAAAAAAACGAAGAAAGTCAAAAAACACGGTGTTATTTTGAGAAATTGGCGCAAAAAGTCGTAATTTTGCAGTGCAATTCGCAAAGAGTGCGTTTTTGAATAGTAGATATTACATACACATTATTTATATATAAGGCAAGTAGGAACAGAGGCCCGTCCGTTCTCTTTATGGCAAAAAAGAAAAAAATCATATTCATCGTAAATCCCATATCTGGCACATCGGGAAAGAACTTTGTCTTGAAACTGATAGAGGACTATCTCGACAGAAGTTATTACGACCATGAGGTGTTGAAGACGGGATATGTAGGTCATGCTACAGAATTGGCCCAAAAGGCCGCCCAGCAAGGAGTTGACATCGTATGCGCAATAGGTGGCGATGGAACTGTGAACGAGGTGGCCACAGGACTTATTCACACCCAGACAGCCCTTGCCATCATTCCTTCAGGTTCTGGAAATGGACTAGCCCGGCATCTTCGCATTCCGACAGACCCACTCAGCGCCATCAAGATCATCAATAGAGGATTGACCCAGCCGATGGACTATGGCATTGTAAATGAACGTCCTTTTTTCTGTACATGCGGGGTTGGGTTTGACGCATTCATTTCACAGCGATTTGCCGAGTCCGGGAAGAGAGGTCCAGTTTCCTACATCGAGAATGTGTTGAACAGCAGTCTCGGTTATCATCCAGAAACTTACGACATTGACATCGTCAACAAAGAAGAAGGTGTGGAGGTTCACCGTGTTTACAAAGCATTCCTCATCTCATGTGCCAATGCATCCCAGTATGGCAATAATGCCTATATTGCGCCATCCGCTTCTGTGAGAGATGGAATTATGGACGTGACCATCATCGAGCCTTTTCTTGCCATCGAAGCACCACAAATTGCCATCCAATTGTTCAACGGCACAATAGGACAGAATTCACGAATCAAAACGTTCCAGTGTCAAAAAGCCACAATTCACCGTTCCAAAGAAGGGGTGGTGCATTACGATGGCGACCCGATGCTGACAGGGAAAGACGTAGAAGTGGAGATTGTACACAACGGGCTCATGTGCGTGTCGCCATCCGAAGAGGGCATGCCGACTGTCGAGGTAAGAGTACAGAATTTCATCACAGAACATTTCAAAAATATGTATAACAAAACAGAGGAATTGATACAGGAGAATATTCGGAAGGGACCACGCATTCCAAAGATAAATAAAGACTTAATTCGGAAACTTTCGGGCAAATAAAAGTCTTTTTTATCAAAAAAATGCCAAAAAATTTGCGGCATTGAACAAAATACATTATTTTTGCAAAAATCGTCGGGGACGCGTTCCCGAAACTACAGATTTTTCCTTCTTATGGATAAAAGATTTACATAATCAATAACCTTAAATAATAAAAAAAAGAAAAGAAAAGTTATGGCTCAAAAAAGAGTTTACACCTTCGGCAATGGACAAGCAGAAGGTAATGCGCAGATGCGCGAGGCTCTCGGCGGTAAAGGTGCAAACCTTGCTGAGATGAACCTCATCGGTGTGCCAGTGCCTCCAGGCTTCACAATCACTACTGATTGCTGTAATGAGTATTATGAGGTAGGGGAGGAGAAAATCAAAGAATTGCTTCAAAATGAAGTGAATGCCGCAGTGGCTCACATCGAGAAACTGATGAACAGCAAGTTCGGTGATGTACAGAACCCTCTGCTTGTATCTGTTCGTTCTGGTGCTCGCGCTTCCATGCCAGGTATGATGGATACCATCCTCAACCTCGGTCTCAATGACGAAGTGGCTGAAGGTATGGTGAAGAAGACCAACAATCCTCATTTCGTTTATGATTCATACCGTCGTTTCGTACAGATGTACGGCGATGTTGTACTTGGTCTCAAGCCTGTTAACAAGGAAGATATTGACCCGTTCGAAGAAATCATTGAGAAAGTGAAGGAAGAGCAAGGCGTGACACTCGACAAGGACCTTTCTGTAGAGTCTCTGAAGAAACTCGTCGAACTCTTCAAGAAGGCCATCAAGGAGCGTACTGGTCAGGACTTTCCAACCGACCCAATCGTACAACTCTGGGGAGCAATCTGTGCCGTGTTCCGCAGTTGGATGAACGAGCGTGCTATCCTCTATCGCAAGATGGAAGGCATTCCAGACGAGTGGGGTACCGCTGTGTCAGTGATGGCAATGGTGTTCGGTAACATGGGTGACACCTCTGCTACAGGTGTTTGCTTCTCTCGTGATGCTGGTAACGGTGAAAACCTCTTCAATGGTGAGTACCTCATCAACGCACAGGGTGAGGACGTGGTGGCTGGTATCCGCACACCACAGCAGATCACCAAGATTGGTTCACAGCGTTGGGCTGAACGTGCTGGCATCTCTGAAGAAGAGCGTGTGGCCAAGTATCCTTCTATGGAAGAAGCAATGCCTGCTCTCTACGCTGAACTGAACTCGATTCAGGACAAGTTGGAGAAGCACTACAAGGACATGCAAGACATGGAGTTCACCGTACAGGAAGGCAAACTATGGTTCCTCCAGACTCGTAACGGTAAACGTACAGGTACTGCTATGGTGAAGATTGCCATGGACCTCGTTCGCGAAGGCCTCATCGACGAGAAGACTGCTATCCTCCGTTGCGAACCTCAGAAACTTGATGAACTTCTTCATCCTGTATTTGACAAGGATGCTCTGAAGAAGGCAAAGGTCATCACTCAGGGTCTTCCTGCATCTCCAGGTGCTGCTTGCGGTCAGATTGTGTTCCACGCTGACGATGCTCAGGAGTGGCATGCCAATGGCCATAAAGTCATCATGGTACGTATCGAGACTTCACCTGAAGACCTCGCTGGTATGGCATCAGCAGAAGGTATCCTCACGGCTCGTGGCGGTATGACTTCTCACGCTGCCGTGGTGGCTCGTGGTATGGGTAAGTGCTGCGTTTCTGGTGCAGGTGCCATCAATGTTGACTACAAGACCAAGACTGTTGAAATCGAAGGCGTTACCTACAAGGAAGGCGACTTCATCTCTCTGAACGGTTCTACCGGTCAGGTATATGCTGGTGAAATCAAGACAAAGGCAGCAGAACTCTCTGGCGACTTCAAGGCACTTATGGATCTCTGCGACAAATACACCAAGTTGCAGGTTCGTACCAATGCCGACACGCCACATGATGCCGAGGTGGCTCGTGCATTCGGCGCTAAGGGTATCGGTTTGACTCGTACAGAGCACATGTTCTTCGATGACCAGAAGATTATCGCTATGCGCGAGATGATTCTTTCTGACACCGTTGAAGGTCGTGAAAAAGCCCTTGCCAAGTTGCTCCCATATCAGAAGGCCGACTTCTACGGAATCCTCAAGGCTATGGACGGTCTCCACGTGAACATCCGTCTGCTTGACCCACCATTGCACGAGTTCGTTCCACACGATCTGAAGGGTCAGGAAGTGATGGCAAAGGAAATGGGCGTAGATGTGAAGGTTATCCAGCAGCGTGTGGCATCTCTTGCAGAGAACAATCCAATGCTTGGTCACCGTGGTTGCCGTCTCGGTATCACATTCCCTGAAATCACAGCCATGCAGACACGCGCCATCCTCGGTGCTGCTTGCCAACTGAAGAAGGAAGGTTTCGATCCTCATCCAGAAATCATGGTTCCGCTCATCGGCATCCTCTATGAGCTGAAGCAGCAGAAAGAAGTGATTCAGGCTACAGCAAAGGAAGTCTTTGCAGAAGAAGGCATCGAAATCCCATTCGAAATCGGAACAATGATTGAGATTCCTCGTGCAGCCCTTACGGCAGACCGCATTGCAACAGAGGCTGAATACTTCTCATTCGGTACGAACGACCTCACTCAGATGACCTTCGGCTATTCTCGTGACGACATCGCTTCATTCCTCCCAGTATATCTGGAGAAGAAGATTCTGAAGGTTGACCCATTCCAGGTGCTCGACCAGAAGGGCGTTGGCCAACTCATCAAGATGGCAGTAGAGAAGGGTCGTGCCGTTCGTCCAGGCCTGCGCACTGGTATCTGCGGTGAACATGGTGGTGAACCATCATCCGTGAAGTTCTGCGCCAAGATTGGCATGAACTACGCATCTTGTTCTCCATTCCGTGTGCCAATCGCACGTTTAGCCGCCGCACAGGGCGCTCTCGAATGTGAATAAATTTCTTATTTTTGAGATACTTAAAAACGCAAGTGCTTGATAACAAAGTACTTGCGTTTTTGCGTCTCCCCCAAAAGCGTGTTTTTTCGGGAAACATTTTTGAAATTACAAATAACTGATATACAATTAATTGTATTTTTGAGAAATGCCATTCCGTGTGCCAATAGGTAGTTCTGCTTCAAATTTGTTTACCAAAAAACGAGCCTGTTTACCAAAAAATAGAGTGCGGTTATTGCGGCTGATTTTTTGTACTTTATATGCATAATGTACATACCATTGAGCACCCCCCCCTTCCGTGTGTCAATAGGTCGGTATGTAGTAAATTTACCAAGATTTGAGCGAGCCTTATGAAACCTGAATTATATTATATGAATGCGCAATATAGCGTGTAATCATATAACATAAATTTAATATGGCAACATTAAAAGCTACGGTAAAATCAAAGAGAAAAGATGGAATGTATGTCGTATACATACGTTTTGCCCACAATCGTAAAGT
>ONFA01000011.1 GCA_900316975.1 uncultured Prevotellaceae bacterium
ACGACTATCATGCAGTATTTGAGGCTGCATGAAGTCGGGAGTGTTAAAATATAGTTAAAACGAGAAAAATATTAGGAATTTAACATAGAATGCGGATTACACGGATTATTGTCGTCGCAAGCGACGATGACTGATGAGCAAAACATCCCGCATGGCAGGAGCCACCGAGGCTCCAACAATCTGTGCAATCCGAAAAATCTGTCTGAGAAAAAATTTGTGTCCATCTGATCTGTGTAATCTGTGGGCAAAAAAACGCATCCGAAACTTTAATGAATAATTAGAATAATTTTATCCATCAATTTTAATAATTATAGGCATTTGTGGTCACAATTATTCTAATTATTCATATTAGTTTTAGAAAAAGCAAGTTGAAGTTCTTTCGTCGAATAGTTACGGAAGGGTGACTGTTTAGAGAAAGACTTGATGCGACAAAAGAACAGGAGTGAACCAACAGGTGCACCCGCTCTTCTTTTGTGCTTTTCCTCATCACATTCTCAACGGTGCTTCCACAACCTCAAAAGGGGTGAGACTCTCACCTGTGGTACACGTCAGAGTCTTACCTATGGTATAGGTGAGAGTCTCACCCCTTTTGAGGCTGTGGAAGCAAGATTGTTGACTCTTCTATCATGACTTCATCGCGTCACCGATAGGCATCCTCATAGGCTTAGACAACGAAGAAATTTGGCGGAATGATATGGATACCAACGGAAAGGTGGCTGCTCAAATGAAACTTTGGAAGGCAAATTGTGCCCTCTTTCTGCTTTTTTTCTCTTTTTTCAACAAATAATTCCTAATTCCTAATTCCTAATTCCTAATTATTTCTTACCTTTGCATCCGCTTTTGTGGCGAAGCCGCTGTCTGATAGGGAGAGAGCCCAAGGACTTGAGACACAGGATTTCAATGTTCTGAAAAGGAGAATGCTTCGCTGTAACTCTTTAATCATCAAATCAAACCATCATGGCAGTAGATTTAATTAAAGTGGCTGAGGAGGCAATGAAGCCTGCTGAGTCAAAACAGTTCCCTGACTTCAAGGCAGGTGACACCGTAACAGTGGCTTACAAAATCGTCGAAGGTACTAAGGAGCGTATTCAGCTCTATCGTGGCGTAGTCATCAAGATTGCAGGTCACGAGGACAAGAAGCGCTTTACAGTGCGCAAGATGTCTGGTACTGTAGGTGTGGAGCGTATTTTCCCGCTCAATTCACCTAACATCGATTCTATCGAGGTGAACAAGGTAGGTAAGGTGCGTCGCGCTAAGCTCTACTATCTGCGCAAGCTCACTGGTAAGAAGGCTCGTATCAAGGAGAAGCTCTCCATCAAGAAGCAGGAGGATTAACCCTCCTCCAACCTTACGAGAAATAGAGAGAATTGCTATTGGCAGTTCCCTCTTTTTTGTTCATTATATACGAAAAATAGATATTTTTGTCCTAATCGTGCGGAAATACTTGGCTGAAATAAAAAAAAAGTGTACCTTTGTGCCCAAATTTATACATATTTTCAAACTATGGGAAAGTTGATTGTAAATTCATACGATGAGTTTGCCTCTCACTTGGGCGAAGTGATTGGCACGAGCGAGTGGCTTGAAGTGTCACAGGAGCGCATCAACCTTTTTGCTGATGCTACCCTCGACCATCAGTGGATACACGTGGATTCTGAGCGTGCTAAGGTGGAGAGCCCATACAAAACAACGATTGCGCATGGTTATTTGACGCTGTCTCTCCTTCCGCACCTTTGGCAGGAACTGATACAGGTGAACAATGTGAAGATGCTGGTCAACTATGGCATGGACCAGATGAGGTTTGGGCAGCCTGTCCTTTCGGGGCAGCGTGTCCGTCTCACGGCTTCACTGCACGACATTGCCAACATCCGTGGTATCTGCAAGGCGCAGATTAAGTTCAAACTGGAAATCGAGAACCAGAAAAAGCAGGCACTGGAAGGATTGGCTACGTTCTTGTATTATTTCGAATAGGGATATATAACAATAAAAGAAACAGGGTGGAAACTTCAAAAAACGAAGTTTCCACCCTGTTTCTTTTATCCCAAATCAGTCATTGAATTTTATGTAAGAAAATCCAATGACCGATTTGGGTTTATTGCTGTCATTTACCACAAGAGAATGTAAGTGAGGAGTGTGAGTACACCGACCAGAATGGCGCCGTAGGTGTATCCTCGTGTGGTAGATAAGAGGCCGAGGTTGATGGGGAGTGCCTTGGGGTCTTGCTTGGTGCTTAGGGCGTCAGAAATCAGGAAGGTTGCACAGGCACCCGACAGGAATCCGAAGAAGTAGAAGGCTTGGAATCCGATGTCTTTGCAATAAGCAATGATGTTGTTGTCGGGCGTGGAGCCATTGGGCAACAAGAGTGTCCCGATGTCAATAGTGGCTGCTATGAGTATGGAGCAACCGGCAACAATAAAGAGGATGTATCCCCATTTCTTCATCACATCTCGTTCCAGTTTAGGAATATTCTGGGTTGGTTCTGTTTTTTTGCTGCTCAATGAGAGGGTGACGAAGAGTATAAGCAGAAGCATGAACACGTAGCCTGCACGGATGAGGAATGGAACGTCAGGCAGGAATACCTTGAAAAGCACGCCGAGGGGAATGGTGAGGATGGTAATCCAGATGGAGGCGGTGCTGGAGGCGCGTTTCCAAAGGAGTCCGAACCCGAAAACAATGGTGATGCCCGGGTAGAGGAAACCTGAGTACTCTTGAATGTATTGGAAGCCTTGGTCGAGTTCTCCGAGGAGTGGGTTGGCTGAGACAAGGGCTATCAAGAGGGCGATGATGGCAGATAGCCGCCCGATGGTTACGAGTTTCGTGTCGGAAGCATCGGGATTGATGTATTTCCGATAGATGTCGATGGTGAAGATGGTGGCGGTACTGTTGAGCATGGAGGCCAGCGAAGAGATGACCGCTGCTGTTATAGCCACGAGCGAAAGTCCCTTGATACCTGTGGGGATGAAGTTCTTGATAAACCAAGGGTAGGCTTCATCTGATACACGGATGGTGTTCCCCGTTGCAGCGATGTCGCCAGATTGGATAAGATAGAGTGCGCAAAGGCCAGGGATGAGGACGATGAAAGGAATGAGGAATTTCAAAAAGGCTGCAAACAGAAAGCCTTTTTGTGCCTCTTTGATGCTATATGCAGCAAGTCCCTTTTGGGTGATATATTGATTGAATGCCCAGTAGGAAATGTTGGTCAACCACAGACCTCCCACGATGGCTGCAATGCCGGGCACGTTGTCGTATGCTTCAGGGTTATGGCTTTTCTGGATAATCATGTGGAAGTGGGTGTCATGGGCATATTCTCGGTCTATGGCGAAATTGACAAGTCGCTCAAATCCTTCTGAGATGCCACCTTCGTCTCCAGCCATTGCTCCTAAAGCGTAATAGACGGTGGCAAGTCCACCTCCGATGATGAAGACAACTTGCATCACGTCTGTCCATGCTACAGATGTCATGCCGCCGTGGATGGAATAGAGACCTGCGATGAAGAAGAGCGAGATGATGATTGCCATGCGCGTGGAGATGCTGATGCTCCCTATGGAGATACTTAACCCTTGCAGACCCATGATTTGTTCAATAGCGAGCGCACCAAGCCATGCCACAGAGGTGAGGTTGATGAAGATGTAGAGGAAGAGCCACAAGATGGAGAAGGAGAGCCCGACGCCGCTCGTGTAGCGATTGCGCAGGAATTGAGGCATCGTGAAGAAATGTTGGTCCATCATGACAGGCAAAAGGAACTTGCCGATGATGACCAGTGTGAATGATGCCATGATTTCATAGGCGGCAATGGCAATACCGTCAGCATATCCCGTACCTGCCATGCCGATGAACTGCTCGGCTGAGATGTTGGCGGCAATAAGTGATGCACCGACCGCCCACCATGTCAGCATGTTACCAGCAAGGAAATAGTCGTTGGTGCTTTTGGTGCCTCGGTTGTAACTAAGAAATACACCAAGGCAAACAAGCATGACAATATAGGTGAATAGGATGATGTAATCGATGGATTCAAGTCCGCTTTGGCTTAAAGCCTCGGTTAGACTTATTTGTGTATTCATATGGATAAAGATATAAGTTTTGTTGTAAATATGATTGTATTGATAATTTGCAAAAGTAGTAATAATAGTTTGAAGTAAAAAGGATTTTTGATTTTTTTTTCAAAAAGGGGATAAAAAAAGACTCCTGTCGAATGATTCTTCGTCAGGAGTCCTTTTGTAGTGGTACCACCAGGATTCGAACCGGGGACACACGGATTTTCAGTCCGATGCTCTACCAACTGAGCTATGGCACCAATTAGCTTTGTTAAGCGAGTGCAAAGGTAGGGCTTTTTTTGTTACTGACCAAACTTTTCTTTACTTTTTTATCGTCAAGGGCGAAAAAAGTGCTTTACATCAGTTGTTCGAAGGGAAAATCCTTCTTCATTCGATAGGCAAGACCAGTCATGGCTGCAATCAGTTCACCTTGTTGGTTGGTCACTTTGATGTCGCAGTAGGGTAGTTTGTGGTGGTCGAGCAGTTCCGTGCATTCGGCTGTGAGATGGTCGCTGAGTTGTGCTGATTTGAGGAACGTGATGGTGTTGCTGATGCCGAGGGTGAGAATGCCATGACAATTGCCGACACCTGCAAAGGCAAGGTCGGCAAGGGTGTAGATGACTCCTCCTTGGCATACGCCTGCACCATTCAGGTGCTGTTCCGCAACCGTCAGTTCTGCCTTGGCATAGCCCTCTCTGATTTCCGTCAGTTGCGCACCGATGCTGGCGGCAAAGCGGTCGTTCTTGTTGAGCGTGTCGAGCAAGGTCATGCACGGAAGTCTTCTTCGGTGAGGAATGTGAGTTTGTTGAGCATGATGCTCTCCTTGGCTTTCTCGCTCTGGTCGGCACGGAAAACGAGCACGCCTTTGCCTTTCCAAAGGAAGGAGTACAGGTAGAGGATGCTCACGCCCGCATCGGAAATTTCCTTGATGGTCTCGGCAGCACGTCCGGGCTGGTCGTCGATGCTGAGGGCGAAGACCTCGGAGAGCTGCACATTGATTCCGGCATCTTTCAGGATGAGATATGCCTGTGCGGGGTTGTTGGTGAGCACTCGGTAGATGCCATAGTCCTTGGTGTCGGCCACGGTGGAGGCGATAATCTGTATGCCTGCCTTGCTCAGCAGGTCGAGAACCTTGATGAGGGTGCCTCCCTTGTTCTCGATAAAGATGGAAAGTTGTTTGATCGTCATCTTGTCATTTACCATTTACCATGTACAATGTACCATTTGCTATGCAGTGTGTACGTACATGGGGGTTAATAAATCTTGTTGTTGCTTTTTACGCTTTGCGCCTTTATAAAAACAAAAAAAGATATAATAATATAAGAAAAAATATTTGTTGTATTTTCTTTTGTTTTTTCTTGTTTTCTTTTATTTTTCTAAAGGCGCGAAGCGTAAAATTCATTTCTACTGATATACTTTACGTTTATCTACTACGCGGACAGCCTTGCCTTCGCTGACTGGCAACGTGCCTTTGGGTACAAGTTTGACGTGTGGCGTAAGGAGAATCTCGTCCTTCAGGCGGCGCTTCACTTCTTTCTCCAAAGCAAGGAGACGTGGGTAATCGTCGGTGAAGAGTTCTTCGAGTTCCACCTCCACGGTCATGTTGTCGTTATCCTCGTCAGTGGTGAGGGTAATCAAGTAGTTGCTGGCGAGTTCTTTGAACTGCATGAGAATCTTCTCAATCTGGATAGGGAAGATGTTCACGCCACGCAGCACCATCATGTCGTCGGAGCGTCCGCGCATACGGTCAAGACGTACATGGTTGCGACCGCAAGGACAGGTGCGTCCGAGTACACGGGTGAGGTCTCTTGTGCGGTAACGCAGTAATGGCATTGCTTCACGGCAGAGGGTGGTGAGCACCAATTCACCGATTTCACCGTCTTGTACAGGTTCCAAGGTGTCGGGGTTCACAATTTCCACGATGTAGTAGTCTTCCCAGAAGTGAAGGCCGTTCTGTTCTTTGCATTCAAAGCCGACACCAGGACCGCACATCTCGCTCATGCCAAAGGAATTGTAAGCCTTTACTCCCATCATGTTCTCGATGCGCTTGCGCTGCTCTTCCGAGTGAGGTTCTGCACCGATGGCAAGCACCTTCAGTTTTGTGTCTTTGCGAGGATCTACACCTTCTTGCTGCATCACCTCGTAGAGACGGGTCACGTAACTTGGCACAGCATGGATGGCTGTAGTGCCGAAGTCTTTGATGAACTTAATCTGACGCAACGAGTTGCCCGCTGCTGCAGGCACGGTGAGCATGCCAAGTTTCTCGGCTCCATACTGGAAGCCCAGTCCACCAGTGAACATGCCATAACCAGAGGAGTTCTGGAACACGTCATCAGGGCGCAGTCCCACCATCCAAAGGTTACGTGCCACTTGGTTTGCCCACTCGTCCAAGTCTTTCTGTGTGTGCAGAATCACGGTCGGATTACCTGTGGTGCCGCTCGAGGAGTGCAGACGCACACACTGGCGGAGTGGCACACTGGCGATGCCAAAAGGATAGGTGTCGCGCAGGTCTTGCTTAGTGGTGAAAGGAATTTTGCGGATGTCATCGAGGCTCTTGATGTCCTCGGGTTTCAGTCCGATTTCCTCGAAACGTTTCTTGTAGAATGGTGAATTCATGCAGTGTTTCACAGTCGCCTGCAAGCGCTCTAACTGTAACTTGTTTAGTTCCTCACGAGACAACGTCTCGTACTGCGGATGAAGGTAAGGTGATTTATCGTCCATAGGTCTAAAATATTTTTCTAAAGGCGCGAAGCGTAAATTTATTTTTTATTCTTATTGAATTGTTCTATACGTTCTTTGAAAAGCGGTTCCTGCTCTTTCGAGAAGAAGGAGGTGCAGATGCGCACACCCTGTTCGTTTGAGCCCATGGTGTCAAGCGGGAACACTGCGATACCGTAGTACATCAATTCGCGAGTCAGTTCGAGGTCATTCATGCCTGGGTACTGCACCGTGAAATAGAAACCGTCTGCCAGTGGAGCACCGAGGTCATTGTCATACACCAAGTAGAAGCCGTTGGCAAGCAGCACGTCCTTCATGAACTTGGCTCTTCTGCCATACTCCTTCACGTCATTCAGGAAATTGTAAGAGCCGTCACAAGCCGCCTCCATCAGTGCAGCCATCGCATGCTGCACACTGTGGGTGGTACCGCTGGAGAGTGTGTACATCAGTCGGTTGCAGAAGAAGTTGCCAAACTCGCCCACACCGAAGTTCTTCTCCAAGGCGGGGAAAACACGGTGGTAGAGCGTATTGCTGATACATGCCACACCAATACGCTGACCAGCATACGAGAAAGCCTTGGAGCCTGATACCGCCAAGATGTACTTGTCTGTGTATCGTGCCACTGTTGCCTGATAGGGCGCTTCAAATGGATGGCTCAAGTCTCGGCGGAAGTCCATGGCAAAGTAAGCCAAGTCTTCCAAAATGATGCAGTCGTGCTTGTCAGCCAGTCCTGCAATACCCTTCAACTCTTCTTCATTGAAGCATACCCACGAGGGGTTGTTAGGATTAGAATACACAATACCACAGATGTTACCAGCCGATAGAATCTCTTCCAGTTTCTGAATCAGTGCGGCACCACGATAGTCATGGATGTCCAGGCCGATGTGTTTCAGTCCAATCACGTCGCATTGGGTCGTTTGCACAGGGAATCCCGGTTGAATGAGCAGCACCGTGTCCTTTTCAGGCATAGCATGGTGCCAAGCGGTGAAAGTGGCGAACGTGCCTTGCATCGAACCTGTAGTGGGGATGCAGCAGAGTGGGTCGATATCCACACCGATAAACGCCTTCACGAATCTCGATGCAGCTTCCTTGATGCGTGGTATGCCCCCATTCGGAGGATAAATCGTGGCACAGCCCTTGCTGAGTGCCTCCTGTTCTGCCTTCAATGCAATTTCTGACGGTTGCAGTCCTGGCACACCCATCTCAAGGTGTATCACCTGCTGCCCCGTCTTTTCCTCCAGCATACGCGACAGCGACTGGAGGTCGCGAATCGTGGCTTGTGAGAAGTCACCGAGCCCCATCCCTTCGATGGCCTCGGTGACTATTTGGTAATCTAATGGTGTATTCATATATTAAAAGATAATAAAATGGACTCAAATTTCGGATATATTTTTACAACGGATTGCACGGATTATACGGATTTTTCGTCGCAAGAGGCGACGATGGCCGGATGCAGAACAATCCGAAGGCAGGAGCCGCCGAGGCTCAAAAATCCGTATAATCCGTGCAATCCGTTGTGGAAAAAACACTTCCGAAACTTAAATAGAATGGACTTATTTCCAATCCGTCAGGAGCGTTCTCTTGTCGAGCACATGCTTTGCCTTGCCCGTCGAACGCTCAATGTTGCCCGGCTCCTTGATGTGGATGTTGGGCTTGATGCCGACGAGAGAGACGATGCGGTCGTAGAGTGGCTTGATGAACGGCATCTGCTTTGCCGGGTTGGGCGAGAAGTACTCGGCACGCAACTCGACATCGAGGTCGAAGGTGTCTTCGTTGTTCTTGCGATCTACGGTGATGAAATACTGTGGAGTGAATACGGGGAATTCGGTCAGCACAGTCTCAATCTGCGATGGGAAGACGTTCACACCACGGATGATGAGCATATCGTCGCTACGACCCAAAATCTTTCCGAGACGGACAGTCGTGCGACCACATTCGCAAGGCTCGTAGATGAGGTGAGTGAGGTCGCGTGTACGATAGCGCAGGATAGGCATAGCCTCCTTGCACAGCGAGGTGAATACCAACTCACCCTCTTCACCAGGTGCCACAGGTTCCAGTGTCTCAGGGTTGATGATTTCAGGGTAGAACATGTCTTCTGCCACGTGGGTTCCGTTCTGGTACTGGCATTCGCCACCCACACCAGGACCGCACATCTCTGTCAGTCCGTAGATGTCAATGGCTTTGATATGCAGTTTCTTCTCCAACTCGCGGCGGATGCCCCATGTCCAAGGCTCGGCTCCGAAGAAACCGACTCTGAGTTTCAGATCTTCAGCGTTGATATTAGGATTTTTCTCAATCACCTCTGCCAAGTGGAGGGCATACGAAGGGGTACAGCAAAGAGCAGTCGTGCCAAAGTCTTTCATCAGCATGATCTGCTTCTCGGAGTTTCCGGCTGAGATAGGCAACTGGACGGCTCCACGTGCGAGGGCGCCATCATGGGCACCCAAACCACCCGTGAACAATCCATATCCATAAGCCACCTGTACGATATCGCCAGGACCTATGTCACCTACTGCCAACACGCGAGCCACACATTCTGCCCACATCTTCAGGTCGTTCTCAGTATAAGTGCCGACAACGGGTTTACCTGTGGTACCTGACGAGGCATGGATACGGCGAATTTCACTCTGAGGAACGGCTTGCAGACCGAAAGGATACTCGTCGCGCAAGTCGTGCTTGGTGGTGAATGGCAGTTTGTAGATATCATCTATACTGCGGATGTCTTCAGGCTTGACGCCCATGCGGTCCATCTTCTTCTTGTAGAATGGTACCTTCTCATAACAAGTCTTCACGGTCTTGACGAGCCGCTCAGATTGTAACTTGCGCATAGACTCCCGGTCCATGCACTCCATTTTCGGATTGTGAATCATGTTTTTTGTGTTTGGTTGTTATTTTTTACTTGCTGCCACACCCATGTCAAAGGCTTTCAAGTTGGCTTCGACGATGGCTTCACCCTTGCGGGCAAAGATGACGGCGATGGCTTTGCGGAGTTGTTCCACCGTGAGAATCTCGATGAACGGGGCAGCCATGCCGAGCAGCACCATATTGGCACCACGCGCATTGCCTGCATCCTTAGCAACAGTTTCGATGTCGAGTTTCACCACAGAGGGCAGGGCATCGAGTTCGGCTTGCAGTGCAGCCTCATCTGGGTAGTTGGGTATGTTGATGAATGGTTTGCTGCTGGTCACGATGGTCCCCGTCTTAGCGAGGTATGGCAGATAGCGCAGCGACTCCATAGGTTCCATGGAAATGACCACATCAGCTCCTCCTTGTGGAATCAGGTCTGAATAGATGTTCTCCGTAGAGAGGCGCAGGTTCGACTGCACGTCACCGCCACGCTGGCTCATTCCGTGTACCTCTGCTTGTTTCAAGTTGATGCCAGCCTCTGTGGCTGCTTCTCCAATGATGGTTGCGATAGAGAGGATACCTTGTCCGCCCACACCGCAGAGTATGATGTCTTTCTTCATATGTGAGACCCTCTCCCCGACCCTCCCCCGTAATGGGGAGGGAGTGCCGTCTGGCTTGGTTTAAGCGAGGGTTGATGTTTGGTTGATATTCTGATTGTCCCACATCCCGCATGGTCTCCCTCCCCATTACGGGGGAGGGTCGGGGAGAGGGTCTTCTCTATTTTCTCTTTTCTCTTGCGTGGCGTGCAGCCGTCTGGATGCACTCGCGGCGAGGAATAATCACAGAAACTCCTTTATATTCAATCTCTTCTTTCAGGATGCGGGTGATTTCTGGCATATTCTTGGGGAGTGGAACAACCACACGCACATGCTCTGGCTCTACACCGAGACCGAGACAGATGGCCTCGAACTTGTTCGTGCCAGCAGAATCCTGCCCACCTGTCATACCTGTGGTCAGGTTGTCAGAGATGACGACGGTGATGTTCGACTTGTCGTTCACAGCATCCAGCAGACCCGTCATGCCTGAGTGTGTGAAAGTGGAGTCACCGATGATAGCCACAGCAGGGAACAAGCCTGCATCAGCAGCACCCTTCGCCATGGTGATGGAAGCACCCATGTCCACGCAGGAAGAAAGGCTCTTGAATGGTGGCAATGCGCCGAGGGTGTAGCAACCGATGTCGCCAAATACACGGTAATCAGGATATTCAGCCAGCACTTGGTTCAACGCTGTATATACATCGCGGTGTCCGCAACCCAGACAGAGTTGTGGAGGACGACCTGCAAGGTTCTTGGCATTATCGAATGCTGGACCAGCGGGCTTGCCAAGTGCCTTGGCCACACTATCGGGCGTCAACTCGCCTGTGCGGGGCAGATCACCAGTCAAGCGTCCCTTGATGGGGTAGTCAGCACCTACCATGCCTGCAATGGCTTCTTCCACCACAGGTTGACCATCTTCCACCACCAGAATGGACTCGTGCTCAGCAGCAAATGCCTTGATAGCCTTAGGTGAGAGGGGGTATTGGGAAACCTTCAGAATGTCAGCATTGTCACCCACGTTCTCTTTCACATAGTTGTAACCGATACCACAAGCGACAATGCCCAGTTTCTGACCGGCTGATTCTTTCTTGTTATAAGTGGATGTCTCTGATGCTTTCTGAAATGCTTCTTGCTTTTCCAACAGATCCACATACTTCTTTCTTGCGATGCCTGGCAGCAACACCCATTGGTCAGTGCTGGGGTTGAGTGCGTTCTCTGCACTCAGTTCACCCACTTCCACAGCGGCACGGCTATGTGCCAGACGAGTTACGATGCGCAGCAGCACGGGCACTTTCAGACTCTCCGACATTTCAAATGCCGAAGCCACCATGTCGTAAGCCTCCTGTTGGTTTGATGGCTCAAACACGGGGATGAGGGCGAACTTGCCATAGAAACGGCTGTCTTGCTCATTCTGTGAAGAGTGCATGGAAGGGTCGTCGGCAGCCAACACGATGAGACCGCCGTTCACACCCGTAATGGCACTGTTCACAAAAGCGTCTGCACACACATTCATACCCACATGTTTCATGCACACCAACGCACGCTTACCTGCATACGACATACCGAGAGCGGCTTCCATTGCCGTTTTCTCATTGGTGCACCAACGGCTGTGGATGCCACGTTCGCGTGCCACTTTGTTGGTCTGAATAAATTCAGTGATTTCGGTGGACGGAGTGCCTGGATAAGCATACACACCAGAGAGTCCGGCATTGATGGCTCCCAACGCAATGGCTTCGTCACCCAAAAGTAATTGTTTCATATAATTGTAGTTTTGTAGTGATTACGTAAAAGACATAAAAAACATGTTTCTCAAGCAGGTGAAGCCCGAAAAACATGCAAAGGTACGAAAAAAAGTGTAAAGTGTAAAGTGTAAAGTGAAAAATCTCTGTTATCCATCATTGGGACAGTTGGAAACATGGATTTTTCACTTCTCACTTTTCATTTGATTTTGTCAATGTCAACAGCCACACCCACCATCAGATTGATGCCATTGGTGAGGGGACTGTTGAAGTAGTGATATTGGGGTTTGTAGTTCAGCAGGTTATCAAGGGCGGTGGTCACTTTCACTGCCTTGCCGAAGTGGTGGGTGGCTGAGAATTTCCAAAGGGTGTAGGCAGGGTAATGGATTGTGCTGGTGCCTTTGGCGATGTCGTAGTAGTCGATAAACTCCACGTTCTTCACGGCCGAAAGGAAACGCCCGTTGAGAGAGAGACGAAGACCATAGTTGCGGGTGAATTGCTTGTCCCAATCTACCCGTGCAGTGAGGGAGTGGTGACGGGCAGGGATGTACTGGTTATTGATGGTGTGCCCTTCTTTGTCTTTCGGCAGACGCTCGTTGGTATAGGCGTAAGAAAGTTTGGCACTGAATCCGTTATCCCATCGTGCCTGAATGGCGGCTTCTCCTCCGTAAACGGAGTAGCCCGCAAGGTTGGTGTAGTCGAGATAGAGTTGCTTATCATCGTTTGGCAGATAGTGGGGGACACCTGTGGCGAGTTTGTTGTGCACGTCGTTGTAGTAGGCGGCGAGGGTGAAATTGTAATGCCCTTTAGTATAGTCGGCAGAGGCATTGAAATTGTGGCTGAGCTCTGCCTTCAAATCAGGATTCCCTCGAATAATCCAGATGCCTGCTGCATCGAAGTTGTAATACTTCTCTTTCAAGGCAGGTGCACGGAAGCCCATGCCATAGCCAAAACGGATGTTGAGATTGCTGATGGGCTGGTAACGCACGGAGAGTTTCGGAGTGAAGTGAGAGTCCTTCTTGTCTGAGAAATAGTCGTAGCGCACAGCACCCACCACCTCCCATTGCGTGTTGATGATCCAGTCGTATTGCGCAAAGGCATCGAAAGTGTTCTGACTTTCCGTTCTGCTGCCCAAGTTCTTGTTCATCAGATAGTCATGCATGAAATCTGCCCCCACAGTCAAGATTCCGTTTGACGACCAATAGTGGTTGTAGAGCCCTTTGAAGATGTTCTGCACGTTGCGGTAGTCACGCACATCGAGCTTGTTGATTTTGTGGTAGTCAGACTTGTCGTACTGGTCGAACGAATAGGAGATTTCCAAATTGTCGTCTTTACTAATGTCCCATAGCCCTTTGAGCCCTGCGCTGAAATCTCTGAATCGTTCTGGGGCATCGGCTACACGCGTTTGTTCACGATAGAAATAACCAGCCCTGCCGATGAGTTTCAGTTGGTCATTCACGGTGAATGTGAGCCTGTTCTTCACGTTCCATGTGCAGTCGCCATAGATGGTCGTCACGACTTGCGTGGCAGGGTTCTCAGCATTGCTTACATGGATGTTGTTAATGGAGGTGTGGTTCACGTTCAGCATATTGTGCAACCGCTTTCCATTCACTCCATACGCTCCCCCCCATCTCCGTTCATTGTAGCGTGCCAATCGTCCATTCAAGTTCAGTGTCCACGGTTCAGTCCCCTCTTTGGTGATGATGTTGATGACACCACCCCCTGCATTACTTCCATAAAGCGCAGAGGCGGCTCCCTTCACAATCTCGATGCGCTCCACATTCGCCATGTTCAGACGAGTGAAATCCACGTCATCCATTGTTTCGCCAGCCAACCGCTCTCCATCTACAAGGAAAAGGATGCCCTGACCGCCAAATCCACACAGGTTCATGTGCTTCAACTGGTTCATGGCATAAGAGAATTCTACACCAGGCATCTCTTGCTGAAGCAGGTCTTCCACGTTTGTGGCATCCACCTTCTCAATGTCAGCTGTGGTGATGACACGGGTTTGGATAGGAGCATCCTTCAGCAGTTTCGGTGTGCGCGTGCCAGTGATGACCACATCGTTGAGCAGGAAAGTGGAGTCTTGCTGCTGAGCATGAGCGAAGTGAGAAAAAATGAACAAATGAACAAATGAAAGAATGAGAAATTGGAGTGCCTCTGGCTGGTGAAACAGATTTCTCACTTTTTCACTTTTTCCGTTATAATCGGTTGCAGTCATCTCAGTACGGGTATTTGTAGTTGATGGTGAGGCAACACTTCACACCTGCCGCATTCTGGTAGTTTTCCAGTTGGATGGCTGCGTAGGTGTCATCGTCGAAACGGACGATGAACACATGGTTGTTGAGTGTGAAGGCAGGAGGTACAGGAGGAATTTCGAGTTTGAGCCACGAAGAGAGCACAGGGTTCACCTGAATGCCCTGATTGCCCACAAATCCTTGCAGCATCTGTTCACGGATAGTCCACACATCCAACTCGTTCCATGTGTCGGGAGTGAAGGTGGCATCAGCAAATGCCTCGCTGCTTTCGGGCAGTTCACTCATTGAAGTATAGGATGTTTCATAGGCAGCTCCTCCGTTAGTGCGCACATTGTTGCGATGCACGGAAATGTGCCATTTTTCAGGCTCTGGCTGCTCGGCTGTAGGAGTGAAACTTTGGAACTCGTGGTTGGAAAGACCAGCCCCGAACACATCGTACCAATAGGTGTAGATGCCCGGTTGAGGGTTGAGGGCTGAGGGTTGAGGGCTGAGAGTCGGAAGTTTCTCAGAGGGGATGCTCATTGATACCCATTCCTTGTTCGTGTCCAGCAGGTCAATATAGTACCATTTTGTCCAACTGGAGGCATCCACATACAATTGCCCCTCTTTCAGGGTCACGTCACTCGACGGATCATCGTAGATGTCGTCGAGGATGCCATGACAGGCTGACAGAGAGGACAAAAGCAATGTGAGTGTGCTAAGCGTCAGGAACTTGTGTCTCATTGAGCAGAGGTGTACCTTTTATTTATTGACTTCAACTTCGAATTTGGAGATAATCTTGAAAGGCATTTGTCCGAAAGAGTATGTCATCACGATGGTGGCACCCTTACTGCCGTTTTCAATCAGTTTCACGTCGATGTCGCTGTCTTCGTTGAAAGTGTAATCGCCCTCCATCGGAGCACGACCACCTTCAGACTTGTAGTGCATCTGCAGATTGTCCTTGCCAAACACGCGAT
Source organism: uncultured Prevotellaceae bacterium (assembly GCA_900316975.1). Lineage (GTDB taxonomy): Bacteria > Bacteroidota > Bacteroidia > Bacteroidales > Bacteroidaceae > Minthosoma. Next base: position 15,146 of record ONFA01000011.1, read on the forward strand.
AGTATGAACCCTTTTGGGCATCGTATGCGATGTTCTTGATGGTGACAGCGCCAATGGTGAGGTTACCGATGGTGGTGTTGAGCAGTTGGTACTCAGGCATCTCCACTTCGATGGTGCCATTCTCTCTGAGGGTGACCTTGCAGGTGATGTTTACAGGTGGATATTCCTTGTCAACGGTCACGGTGTTGTTACCTGTGTAGGTCCACTCCTGAGTGTACTCCTTGTCGTCGCTGCATGCGGTCATGCCAATCAGTGCAACGAGTGCTAATGCTAAAAATTTAATTGCTTTCATTGTTTGTGCTATTTTTTTAAGTTTTTAATTTATATGAATTAGGAGTTAGAGTTAGAGGTAGTTAAAGGAGTTAGTTCCGAATGTTGTGTTGGTGTCAGCGTATCGGCTTTAAACTCCTAAGCGGAGCGAAAACTCCTTTAACTCTTGCGTGAATATTCCTTTTCCCGTTTCGGATTCATCGGGAACCATCCTCTTTCCACCCGCTTTTTCTGTTCAAACAGTTCGAGTATGCTCCATAAGCATGAACACCCCACCACACCGAGGATGGGACTGAGCACATCATTGGCAGTGAACAATGACGCTACAATGAAAGCAACGCCAGCCACTAAAAACACCCACCAGCAACGAGTGCCCAGATGGTACTCTGATTTGATGACTATAGGGTGAAATATGCCTATCACGAGGAAAGTCGCCACAGCGATGATGAGTCCTAAAAAATTCATACCTAAAAATCTTTTACCTGAATTTAACCGATGAACAGAAAAACGCTGCAAAGTTACGGAATTCTGTTTGTTCCTGCAATCCTCATTTGTGATGATTTAGTGTTTTTCCCCCCTCATCTTCAGACATTTCTTTTATTAAAATACAAAAAAAGTCCAATTTGTACCATTGAGTTATCTTTTTCTCAGAAAATGAAAAAAGAAATCTCAAAATTAGTAGTTTATGTCGGATTAACTAACTAAATTTGCAACGTGACAATAATTATTAACCAAAACTATTTTGAGTATGAGGAAAAATCTGCTTTTTTTCGTGATGTTTTTCATCACAAGTGCGCTTGGAATAAATGCGCAGACGGAACTTTCGGGTGAAGTGGAGGCTGGAAGTGCTCCATGGAACGCTTTTGACGTGACTTATGATCTTGGTGAAGTCGCCACAGCATTGAGTTATGCCGATGCTGCAGCCTTGCAGGCAGCGTTGGATGCGCAGGAAGTGGTCATCACTGCTACGGCACAAGATGGCACCCAGTCTGCAGAGCCGACGTCTTACTATACCCGCAATGATGTTGAAGGATATAGTTATGGCTGTTTCTGGCTTAACGCTGAAGGAAAGATTGTGGCGGCATGGGATTCGGAAGGAGTGGCTATTGCTAATCACTTTGATTATGATGAGTCCAACATCATTATTCATCTTTTGCAGAACACGGCAGACAAAACTGTTCCTGGCAGAGATTATCCTGCAGTCATCACGCTGACTGCAAACGGGAAAAGCGTGGTGCTGAAGAGCACGTTGAAAGTTGCAGAATTGCCACCATTCCCTGTTCCGACCAAGTTTGTTTCGGATTTGGATGTACTTGATGTCATTCAAGTTGAAGTGTCTCAGCCCGTGATGAAAGAGTGGGGCGAGAATCCTCGTTGGACTGTCGATGCCACTTCGTTGATTGAAGACGAAGAGGTTGAAGAGTCTGCGATTACTCCTAATGCATCGAAAATGTTGGGTGTCACTCTTTGGAACGCAGATGCTTCAGCTGTACAAGATTTGTTGTTTGTTGGTTCTGTAGATGCTGATTTCACCGCCAATGGTGGTGGTTATTGGCTCAAACGCCCTGTTGCAAGTTCATTCTACTGTGTGAAGAGTGATTGGGGAGCAGACCCGGACTTCTTTATTGAGAATATTGGCTATGATGCCGAATCACATGAGTTCTATGGTCAGACGGGTCAGATGCCCAATAGGTTCCAAGCGGGTGACCAACTCTTTACTGACTTCTACTTTATTTATGGTAATAAAGCCATCAAGGTGGAGTTCACCCTTACTGTCACGGAAGAGGAGGCAATAGACATGCCTGATCCTGTCACCGAGATTGCCAAGTTAGACATCGTGGAAACAGCCAAGGTGGAGGTGTCTCAACCTGTGATGAAGGACTGGGGTGAGAATCCTTTATGGACGGTGGATGCCAGCAAATTGTTGGAAGCCGCAGGTGTAGAGCCAAGTGCTTTCACGGCAGCCGCTCGTGCGATGTTGTTTGCCCAGGTATGGGATGCGAATGCTGAGCGTGTGGCTGAAGAAGTGAGTGGCGAATATACGGCAAATGGTGCTGGTTTCTGGTTCGCTCCTGCCACAGTGGAAGACGAAGGAAGTGGTGACCTTGTTCTGACGGAAGAATGCTACCGCGGAAGTTACGGGAGTAGTAATTTCTTTATAGAAAACGTGGGCTATGATGCAGAGGAAAACCAATTCTATGGTAGGGCTGGTCAGATGGTTAAGAAATTCACGGGTGGTGAACACATGTTCACGAACTTCTACTTCATCTATGGTGACAAAGCGATAAAAGTAGATTTCCATTTCAATGTAGAGGAAGAAAAGGATATTGATGTTGCCGACATGGTGAAAGTGGGCGGCAGTGAAGCCATGACATGGGTTCAGGAACCTCGTGCAGACTGGACTGGTTTGGAACACTGGATGCTGGACATGGACAAGGTGAGCGAATTGTTGGGTTGTAACCCTGAAGACATGACGCTGAAGTGCAAATTGCCTGATGGAACCGTGACCAACGAATATACGACCACGACGACCAATGTGGCAGAAGGCATTTATGGTTTCTGGATTGATGAGACAGGAAAACCTATTCAAAGCGATGCCAATGCCAAGAGTTTCTATGCAGAATATGATGCAGGTCGAGGTGTCTTCAATGTAGGGCAGATGCCAAACACAATGGAGGTGGGTGACAAACTCTCTGCTACCTTCTGGCTCTGCAACAAGGAAAAATACTATGAGGTGCCGGTTGTCCTCAACATCCAAGATGTGGAAAAGGCTGCTCCTGAAGCATACAACGAAGTGGGCAGTTACTCCTTCTCTTTCCGAAGCCTTGTTAATGGTGAATGGAACCTGACAGAATATACAGCTCCAGTTGATGTGAAGGAGGTGATGGAGAAATTGGGCACAGAAGACCTTGTTGTCTATGCACAGTCAGTTGGCGAGTGGACAAAAGGCTACACCTGTACGCCTTATCCTGGTTTCTGGTTCTCTCCCGAAGGCAATGTGGTGGGGTGGTCCGAAGCCAAGGTGGGCATCCGATTTGAAGGCGACCAGATCTGTATGCACAAGAATCCAGGTGCTACCGCTGTGGGTGACGAATTGGAACACGCCATCTATCTGGTCAATGAATATACGGGTGCTTACGTGACCCTGAAAGCCAAGGTGAAGTTTGTGGATGAGATTATCAGTTACACGACCGTTGGCGAGATGAACGTGGTGGTTGAGATGGATGACGAGGAAGGTAAGGGTGAACAGGAATTTGAGGGTTTGAAACTCGTCAAAGCCATTGGTGCAAAAGACGTGGAGACCTTCCTGCTGAATGGTGCTGTTCTGCCGCGTACTGGCGAAGGCTCGTATGCCGACGAAGGTGAGTACACCCTCAATGACGAAGATGACTGGATGTTCGACGCATCGGGCAACGTGCTTGCCAAGGATGCAGAGTCTTCAGCTTTCTCATTGTTCTTCGAATTGGACGATGTGGTGGGTTGCAGAGTCTATGCTGACGGCGCACTTGCTGCGGGAACAGTTGTTCCAGCCGATGGCATCTTGTATAAGACCGATGTTGTCTTCCAGTACGATTCTTATCAGTACATCGTCCATGTGAAACTGAAGTACAAGCCAACAAGTGGTGTAGGCATTGAGTCTGTTGATGTGGCCCCAACACAGCAGAGCAACATCTACAACCTTAATGGTCAGCATGTTGAGGCACCTGCTAAGGGTATCTATATTATTGGTGGCAAGAAAGTCTATGTGAAATAATCCTCCTATGGGAACAAGAGCAGGGGCTGTATCATTGCAACGATGCAGCCCCTGCTTTTGTTTGTGGAGATTTCTCAGAGCCTATCTCGGCACTTGCTCCAGCAGAATCTCAATGAGTCGGGGAAGGGCATATTGGTCAAGGTCAGACTCTTTCACCCAGATATACTCATCGGGAAGAGTGGGGAAAGTGTCTGTCTCCAACAGATAAAAGTCGGCAAGCAGAATGCGGTGGGTAAGCACGTGCTTTACATTCCTGCAAACCATAGTGCTCCCCTCCAATCCTAACCCCTCATTCCTCATCCCTAATTCTACATTATAAGGTTCCCAAAGCCCCTGCCAGATGCCACCAGCAGGTCGGCGACGGATGGCTGTTTTGCCATTACATCTTATATATAAATAAGTAAGCCGTACAGTCTGAATGTTCAGTTTCCTCTCCTTCACAGGCAATTCGCTGATGCGTCCTGTACGCAACGCTTCACAAGATTCTTGTAGCGGACAAACAATACACTTGGGCGAAGTGGGGGTGCATTGAATAGCTCCGAAATCCATCATGGCTTGATTGAAGGCGGCAGGTTGGTCGGTAGGCAGGAGGGATTGTGCCAGTTCGGTAAACACCTTCTTACCCTGAGTGGTGTTGATGGGTGTGTCGATGCCATAGTGTCGAGCCAGCACCCGATAGACATTACCGTCCACCACAGCGGCAGGCAGTCCGAAGGCAATGGAACCGATGGCGGCAGCGGTGTAGTCGCCCACACCCTTCAGTTGCTTGATGCCTTCGAGTGTAGTGGGAAAACCACCTTGTGCCACAATCTGTTGGGCAGCCGTGTGCAAGTTGCGGGCACGGCTGTAGTAACCCAACCCCTGCCACTCGCGTAGCACCTCATCCTCAGTCGCCCTCGCCAAATCTTCTACACGGGGCCATCGCTGCATGAAGCGTAGCCAATAGTTCATGCCCTGCTGAATGCGTGTCTGCTGAAGAATAATCTCACTCAGCCAGATGGCATAAGGATCGCGTGTGTGTCGCCAAGGCAAGTCCCGTCCATTGACGGAAAACCAATCGAGAAGTGTAGTGGTAAACATACTGCAAAGTTAAAACTTTTAAGTGAAAAACTAAAAGTGAAAAGTGAAAAATCTAAGTTACTATTACTGATGATAAGCAGTCCGGATGGCTGGTAACTTAGATTTTTCACTTTTCACTTTTCACTTTTCACTTATTTTTCCTACCTTTGCAGTGATAAATTCAATTCTTATGCCTCATTTCGAAATAGCTATTGTAGATTCCAACATCTTGGCTGCCCTCGGTTTGCAACCCTTGCTCACCGACCTGATTCCTGTGGCTGAGGTGCACATCTTCATTTCGTTCGACGAACTGCAAGCAGCCGATCAAGGGCAGTTCGTCCACTATTTCGTGGCATCCCGCCTCTATTTCGAACATGCAGCCTATTTCCGTGAAAAGACTCGTCGTGCCATTGTGTTGGTCAATGGTGACTTGCAGATAGCAGGTGTGCCCACCCTCAATGTGTGTCAGAGCGAACAGGCATTGGTCAAGTCTATCCTTGCCATCCGTCGTCAAGGACATCCCCATGAAGCCCCTCACCATCCTGTCTGCCATCCTTCTTCAGGCGTCGGAAACTTATCACCCCGTGAGGTGGAAGTGGCGATACTGCTTGCCAAAGGATATATCAACAAGGAAATTGCTGACCAGCTCCACATCAGCCTCACCACAGCCATCACCCACCGCAAGAACATCATGGAGAAACTCCATGCCCGCTCCCTTGCCGACATCATCCTCTACGTGGTCATGAACGGCCTCATTGATGTGGGCGAACTGTAAACAAGCCTTTTATTGGATATTTATCACGGGATCAAGATTTGAGACGACTCTTTGGAATTCTGAACCAATGAGGCTTTCCGCATAGCTTCGGTTACCAGTGATGATGGCTTCCTTCAATTCGTTGGTGAATTGCACAAGTGGGTTCTTTTGAGAACTGGATTCGGCTTGCTCCCCATTGATGAAGTATTTCCATCTCGTTCCGTCCATCATGATAATATTCCGGTCTCGTTCCACAGCAGTACCGATGGCGCTCTTCCAGATAGCATTCAACATTGGTGCCATATCAGCAGCGATAGCGAGTTCGTAAGTCTTGACCTTGGGAGATTTGTATTGCTTAGGGCGTGTTTCACCTTCCTTATGGGTGTATTCGCCCCAATGCTCGAAGTGGTATTTTTTGTACCAGATGTTTTCCTCCGACTCCTTGAGCACCAGCGCATGTGCCTTGGAATCGAAGGTGATTGCCCATTCGGGGGTGAAAGAAGGTACGCAAAGCACACCGAACTCTGCCTTCTTTGGATTCAGCATCCGTGTCATTTCTTGGTCGTGAAACGACAATTCGGAATCGTTCGCCCGTATGGCAATGTCTCTGCTTTCAATACGAGTGAGTTTGTCCTGTGCCCAAGCTATCTGCACAAGGGTAACTAGGATTAGGATGAATGACAGTTTCTTCATATTGTTGTTGTTTAGTTGTTTCTACTTATATAACGAATAAGAGAGGCAAAGTTAAACAAAAAAAAGAAGGTTTTTATTGCTTTCTGCTTGTATATTCCCCTTTTTTCGGAAAATGTATAATCAAAGGAGCAACTATTTTTCTAATATCGTATAAAACAAGCGTGTTTCAGCTTTCATATCCTCTTCCTCGTCATCTTCTTCCTCGTCCAGATGCCAGAATTGGGACGTCATCATGAGCTTATGATGGAGCATGCCTTCCTCCTCAAATCCCAGGCTTTTAGAAACAAATCCTAAGATTTTAGGTACAAATTCATATCCCATGATGGACGAGCCCTCCTGATTCAGATCATAGAAGTAAGACTCAGAACTTGTGTGCTGCAACTCCCCGTGTGTTTGTCTGTAACACCGTCTCTGCAAGAGGTTTCCCTGAGGGTCGAACAAGGATTCATCCAAACGCTGATGCACCATATCATGGTCGATGGTCGTGACCACGTCTTTCATCACGCTCAACTGCTGGCCAACGTACGAGAAATCCTTTCTCTGCCATTCTCTCCCTCCCATCAGGGCATTATAGATGGAATCGATTTCCGCAGTCAATCTTCCTTCCTCATCATAACGCATGATGGTCGTTCCCTTTTCAGCCGATGGCACGTTCATGTATTCATACATCTCTTTCACGTGGTTCCCTTTGGCATCGTATTCGTCATGTACAGCCATTGTTTGTTGCCACACGCCCTGTTTTTCCTTATACTGGGCTGCTGACACTTGTTTCCCTTCTTCATTATATACATAATCCCATCTTGATTGCGATGACTTCTTGCCATCCTTGTATGACATTGTCCGCTCTTGTAGCTTTTTCCCATGTTTGTCATAGGTGTTGTAACGCTTTTGCGAAAGTTCCCACTGCCCATCTTCTCGCTGGAAAACGACACATAGGGTGTCACGTCCCTGTTCGTCATAGAAATACTCATCTTTGTTGGTCAAGAACCAGCCACCCTCATCATCATCCCACCTTTTGTAATAAAGGATTTGTTCCACTTGTCCTTCTGCGTTATAGATGAACTCACTTTTCAGATAGTTCTTGTATGTCGTCAAGTTCTCAATGGACGGCATCCAGTATTCGTCAACAACGATGCTGTCAAGACGCTCTGTATATTGCGCCTTTGTCTGTGCCTCAATGCCGAGGGTGGGCAAAAAAACTAGAAAGAGTGTTGCTAATCTTTTCATAATAGTGATACAATTTAACTTTGATGAAACATTTTTGTTTGCTGCAAAGTTACGCCTTTTGTCCTCAAAACACCAAGAAAATGAATTTACAAAAATTTTACATTTTCATTTAGGGGTGGAAAATGAATTTACAAAAATTTTACAAAATCCTCATAGTCTTCTATCTATCAGATACTTGCAAAATAGTTACCTCTCAACTTCCAATAGTCAACTTCCACCCCGCATGGCAACTCCTAACTCCTAATTCCTAACTCCTCACTCCGTACCCTTTCGCCACCAACGCACCGCTGATGTTGTGCCACACACTGAAGATGGCACCAGGGATGGTTGCCAAAGGAGCAGAGGCAAAGTGGAGGGTTGCCAACGAGCAGGCAAGTCCGCTGTTCTGCATGCCCACCTCGATGCTGATGGCAGCACGTTTGGCGTGAGAGAGTCCCAACAGACGCCCCAAACCATAACCGAGTGCCAAACCGCTGAGGTTGTGCAACACCACCACGAGGATGACGATGAGGCCACCCGTCATGAGTTTGTCAGCGTTATGTCCTACGATGATGCCCACCACACCCGTAATCATCAGTGTGGAGAAGGCAGGCAGATAAGCCACCGCATGCTTGGTGAAGGTAGGCAAATACTTCTGAATGAGGAAACCCGCCACGATGGGCGCAATCACCACATAGACAATCGAGAGCAACATGCCCCATGCATCCACATTGACGAAGGTGCCAGCCATCAACCATGTGAGGAAGGGTGTCATCAGAGGAGCCAACAGGGTGGAAGTGGCAGTCATGCCTACCGACAGCGCCAAGTCGCCCTTCGCCAGATAGGTGATGACATTCGATGCCGTGCCACCCGGACAGCACCCCACCAAAATCACACCCAATGCCAAGTCGGCAGGCAACCCGAACGCCTTCGTGAGCAACCATGCCATCAGTGGCATGATGGTGAATTGAGCCAGACACCCAATCAGCACATCCTTCGGACGGCTGAACACCACCTTGAAGTCGCTGACATTCAGTGTCAAGCCCATCCCGAACATGATGAGTCCCAACATCGGGTTAATCAACCACGTGTCAATCTTGCTGAACGGTTCAGGCAGCAAGAACGACACCACTGCCATCATTAACACCAACACACCCATCCATCGGGCAATAAAATCACAAATTCTTTTCATTTTTCCATTTTCAAATTTGATGCAAAGGTACGGAAAAGTTTGGAGTTTAGGTTTTGAAGTTTAGGATAAATTGCTCTACAACCTACAAGATGAAAAAATGAAAGAATGAAAAGATGCGATAGGGCAAGTGTAGAGGTCACTCTTGTTTGCGTTATGCCTTGCAATGGCAAGTGCGAAACTTCTCAGCCTCGCACTCTCCAATGATGAAGTCTTCACCTTTTCTAAATCTTTTATTAATTTTACTATTTGCTATTAGAAAAAGAGTTAGCTTTTTCATATTGTTATTGTTTTTTTGTTGTCTTCTACCTCTATATTACCCATTTGTGTCAAAATGTATAATCAAAGGAGCAACTTTTTTACATCAATGTCGCATTTTTAACATTTCGTGCGGCAAAGTTTTCCTATTTCCTATAATAGACTTTCGCGCCATTCTTCCAACTCTTCAGGTTTTCCCAGCTGGTGGGGATGGCGACGCCTCCCTTGGAGGTGATGAGAAAGAAACTATAAGCATCCAGGTCTTCAACATAAGTGATTCGGATGCGGAATTGCTCCCGGATGTCCTTGTACATGTTTTCCACTCTGATGGGTGAAGACCAACGTCGATTGAACGCTTCCTGCATGTCGATGTGGTAGTCGCAGTTGGGGTGTTGGTCGATGAATTCCCATACAGCCTGACGGACTTCCTCCAAGAGTTCTTGAGCCCTGTCCTTAGGTTGCGCTTCATAAACCCTGATGGTGGTCTCGCAGGCTTCCCCTTTCACCGCTCCTTCATACTCCAGGATTTCATCCCTGTTGCGCCAATTGTATGCGCTGTCCATCTCCACTTGCAATGTGTGGTATTTCACCTTTTCCTTTTTAAATACCTTCCCTATTGCCTCCATCAGTTCGTCCATCTCCACCTGCTCAATCTTTCTATCGATGCTGTCTGGATAGAACTGATAGTGCAGGTCGGCACTTCCGATGCTGACACGTTGACCTTCCCGAACGTTCTCCCGTTTGTAAGGTATATATTTATAGGTGAGAATCTCTGGGGCAGGATAATGAAATTCCGTTTGTCTCCCCATTTCTGAGCTCCTATATTTCCCCAAGGTCAAGGTGTAATAGATGCTGTCCCTGCCCTCCCTGTCCTTTTCCCACAGGTACTTGTCGGTCGCTTCATCGGCAAGTCCCAAGAACGTGCTCTTGATGGAGTCGATCAAGAGGGCGGGATTGTCATGAGGGTCGCTGTCATTATATTCAGAGACATGGAAACTCATGGATCGATAGTTTCTGGAATAGAATTCCCATACATCCACGCCCATCGACTTTGCATATTTCATGAGTCCATCTATCTGGGGATTCCTGTACTCTCTCAGTCGCTTGGTGGTCTGCGCCTGCATACCCATGATAAGGCAGATGCCTATCATTGTCAAGATCGTCTTCTTCATTTTTCTCTATGTTGCTTATTTATAATACCTTCTTTATAATACTTCTTCACGCCATTCTTCCAGCTCTTTAACCGACCCCAACCTGTAGGAAGGACACAGCTTCCCTTCGCAGTTGAGATAACAAAACAATATTCATTCCTCCTTTCAATGTATTGGACACTCACACAGAATTGCTCTCGGTCTTCCCTGCCGACCTTATACACTCTGATGGGCTCAAAGCTCAGACGGCTGAACGCATTTGCATTGTGAATCATGAAATCCGCATCAGGATGCTTGTCCAGATAATCCCACAATGCCGCTTTTATCTCCTCAAGGATTTCCATCGCCTCTTCTTTCGGTTTCGTATCATATATCAGACTGGTTGTCACACTACCCATCCCTTGTGGTCTGCTATAATACAGGATTTCATCCTTGTTTCTCCAATCGTATGTGCTGTCCATTTCCGTATGCAGTGTACGGTACTTCATCTTGTTCTTCTTGAGCACCTTTCCCACGATCTTTATCAGTTCCCTCATATCCACCTCCACCCTGTTGCTGTCGGCGTCCTCCGGTTGAAACTTATATTCAAACCATCCACTTCCTAGGGTTGAATGGTAGGTCGCGGGGACATGTCCAGGTTCGTGTTGACTATATTTGAACGCGAGAATCTCAGGTGCAAAAGAATACTCCAGCTCTCTTTCCCTGTCCTCCCTTCGCCTTTCCTTCACCTTGCTGTTGCTATAGCTCCCCAATGCTACAGTAAAGTACATGCTATCCACACCTCCTTCATGAACTTCCCACATATAACTCATGCTGGCATCATCAAGAAGAGCTGAGAAAGTGTTCCTGATCGAATCCATCAACAAGACCGACTTTCTCTCCCTTTCTTCATACTCCTGATTGAGCTTCCCATGCAGATCGTCATCCATGTCCCTCCCCTCAATCTTATATCTGAAGTCATTATATCTCTCCACAAAGAAGCTCATACGCTTATACTCTCCCGTGTGTACGACCGTCACCTCCCTCCCCAAAGATTCTGCATAGTTCAGCAGTCCCTCAATCTTAGGGTTCCGGTACTCTCGGATGAATTTTGCTGTCTGCGCTTGCACACCTATGGTGAAGCACAAACAGACCACGCTCAATAAAAAATATTTCATACTGTTCATCTTTCTTGCTAATTACTCCTTATCATACAAAACCTTGCCGTTCACCCAACTCATCATGATTCCTATTTCTTCTTCCGATAATTGTCCAAGAAGTAACGGCCGGGGATGCCGAAGGTGCCGTCTTGCAGGATGAGCATCTCTGGATCGGTTTGGGGACCGTTCCCACGCTGGAAGGCTATGTAGAGTCGCAGAAGTTCCTCTTCTCCCAGATAGACGGTGTTCTTCAGCGTTGGATACTTTTGCTGCAGTTCTTTCAGTTCCTGCTTGCTGGTGAATTTGGGTGTGGCGACAGGCAGGAAGACAGCTTCCTTGTCTATCTCGGCACGCCTTGCTTGATAAAGGCTGTCGATTTTTTGCAGGCCATCAGGTCTGTAGCAGCTAAGTGGCAGGAGCAGCACTTTTTTGCCCTTGTAGGGTGCATACAACTTCTTGATGACATCAGCCGCAATGGATTGGTCGGCTGGATAGCTTCTAATCTCATAGTCATGCAGGTCATACATCAAAGCTGTTTTTGACAAAGCAATAGCGTGCGGCAATTTGAAATCATCTACAATGCTTGCTATTTTTTGTCGCAGTTCTGGATTATTCTTCATCTTGCCGTACTTATCTGCGGTCAGATAATAGCCAATCAGCACTTCTCCTATTCCCAACTGCTCGGCAGCGGCAAAGATGTTGATGCTATCATTCTCGCTTGATGGCTTTTCTGTACCGGGTGCGAACATAATCGTCAGACCGAGGAGTTTACTGAGAAGAGTCTCATAATATTTTGTGGCGGAGAAGGTGGGGTCATCCCAAGGACAATCCTTGATGAAAGATAAATCGAGGTAAATGCTGTCTGCCTCAACGTCTTCTACAGAGAAACGCGCTTGAGGCAACTTAGTTTTATCGTACTTCGCCTTTACATAGAGGTCATATTCCTTCCTTTCTTTGCGATAGAAAGGTGTCTGCATTCTTATATATGAAATAAAGGCATCGTTAATTTGTACGTTCATCTGCATAAGTTTCAGCTCTGTAGGCGTGAAATGGTGTTTGGCTGCCAGATAGCGGCACACCTCCATACGCTTCGCTTGTTCATCATGAAGCGGTTGCCAAGTGTCGGCTGCCAATTTGCCTGTCTCTGACCAGCTGAGAGTGCCCCTTGGGTCGGCAATTTCTTTTTCGTACAGGAAGGGGTAGTTGGTGAGCATTCGGCTGTAGTCTCCCTTTTCACTTCGGATGGTCACCTGCTGGTTGTATTCACCCCAATGGCTGATATCCACCTGAAGATGGTCGCCAGGAATCAGGAGGACGGGAATACGACCGCCGGGGATGAACAATTCGTCCATCGTGGGTTTAACCACCATGGTCTTGAAAGAAAATGTGCCGTCCTTTGCCACATAAAAGCGGTCGAAAACACCTCCTCCAAGCCTGAGCTGCTTCCGTAAAGCATTCTCGGCATAGGAGTAACTTTCATGGTGGCAAGCATTGCTCTCCCTGTCATACTTGCTTTGGGTGATGCGTCCCGTCACATAGACGGTATCCATGCCGAAGAAACTCTCCTTGAAGGGATTGTCTGCCACTTCCTTCTTGGGAAAGACATTCCAGTCCTGCCCTTTCTCACGAATGCCGTAGAACTGGAAAGACCATTGCAGATCAGGCCCTTCAATGCAATCGAACACACGAGTTCCCTCTGGCAGAGGCTCGAAGGAGATGGATATTTCTTTCACTCCATCTTTTTTCACGTTGTACCCTTTGTCCAACTGGAAGCCCTTGCAACTCTTGATGGGATAGCGTTTCCCCTCCTCATCCACCAGATAGGTGGTGGAGCGGAAACCAAAGGTCGTACTCGTGTAATGGCTGAAATCAAAATACAGCGTGGTCTGTTCCTTGCCGAACTCCACTTTGGAGATTTCTATGCCAAATGTAAAGAGAGCGCTGAAGTCTGGATGCTCAATGGTTCTCACCACATCGGACGATGCACTTCCATTGGTCTGTGCCCAAGTGCAGAGAGAGAAGAGCATTGCACAAAGTAAAATGATGGTCTTTTTCATATTCTTTCTTTTATGTTGATGAATAACTATCGGGGACTGTCCCATCTCCTTTCTTCCGTTTCCCGACTGCGGGTGTAGATGGAGAATTCCATCCTAGTCATCTTACGAGAGTAGTAGGTGGCTTCTCCATTCTTCCATGTTTTCAGTTCAGGCCATTCCAATGGTATCCACAACTCTCCCTTCGTGTCGAAAGTGAGGATATGGTACTCGTTGTTCAAATCACGATGCACGAAGATGCGATAATCCTCAACCGCACCCGCTCCGTTCTCGCCAGAGAAGACAGGACATAGTTTCTCCTCGTATCTCACCTTGGGATAAAACTTGTATCTGATATGGGGATGCTCCTTGAGGTACGCCTTTGTGGTGAGCACGATTTGCTGTAGCAGGTAATCAGCCTGTTCCTTCGAGTGTGTCGTGTAAATCATTCCTTTACTCTCTGATGTGGGTCTGAGCGTTCTTATTACCCATCGATGAGTCTGTTCGTCATAATCTCCTCTCTGGTAGGGTGCATGAACATAAAATGCCATACTGTTGAGGGTGGGATTGAAGGACACAATGGAGTCGTGGCTGAGGTGGATGGAACGGCTGGTTACATTGGCAGCATTGCTGAGCAATCTGTCAATCCTCTTGCTGTAGTCCTTCTTGTCAAAGGGTTCAATCTCTCCTCTCACCGTATCGACATCATAGCGATAATCGAATTGTCCTTGCCCCTTTAGCGGCCAATCTTCGTGCTCATAGTGCTGCGGATTACTTCTGGGCATTGGATTGTACTCATATTTGAGGGCTTCCTGACCAGCCAACGTGGGGGGAAGTGGCTGCTGAAATGTGTCAACAATCAACCTCCGATTGCCCTTGTTAAGACTATATAGGCTTTTCCCATTTTTTAGCATAATGGCATATTTGATGCTGTCTGTCCCGTCGTGATGGTATTCCCACAGGTTGCTCTCTTCCGCATCTTGCGCGAGTGAACGGCAGGTCTTTCGGATGGCATCATAAACAGGTCGGGCTGCTTGATTGTTAAGACGTTTGAGACTGTCAGTCAGTTGGGTGATGGAATCGTTGGCATATTTGAAGGAATAGGCATCGGGGTTGGATTCAAGGAAGATGGTGACACTTTCGTAATAGGTGCCGTTGTAGGCACAGACAAATGTCACATGACTCCCTTCTATGGAATACGCCTTGTCCACCAAACTGGCTATTTTAGGGTTGGTCTGTGCCTGTATGCTTAACGCCAACCAAGTGACTATAGATATAATGCTAATCTTTTTCATGCTGTTCGTTGTTCTTATGACAATTAGAAATCTTCTTCAGGGTTGAAGGCGAGTTCGATGTTCTTGATCATCCGTTCGCCTCGTTGTTGTATCTCACGTTTCAGTTCTTCATAATCAAGATCATCGGACTGTGAAGAAGCATATTGGGGGAGGTCTCTTTCTCTAATCTCAGGTTCTGAAAGTTCTTCGGATGCAATGTGGTAGGGTGGGGCTGAGAAAACGATGGAATCAGGTAACACCTTCTTTTCTGCGGGAACATCCTCCTTCCTCTCCATCTTCGCCATATATGTCTTTGGAGGGCGATTGATTCTTTGTATCTCCTTCACTTTCTTTATCGTGTCTGCACTCTCCTCCTGTTCCACTGGTTTCAGGGGCTGTTCCTCCACTTTTTTTGTTTCTGTCTGTGGGGCAGTCTTGATGGTGTCTGCTTGTGCGATGAGATGAGGCTTTTCATCGTTCCGGCTGTTGAAATAGAAGCCTAATCCCAATAGCAGGATGATAGCGGCTGCTATGCCTGCATACTTCCACCAAGCTGTGCTTTTCTGCTTCTCTTCCACTTCCACCTTCCCCTCATCGAACAGGGCGAACATATCCTTGTAGGTTGCCCATTCACCTGCCACCTCATGGGTGCGGAAGAACTCTGCCAATTGTGCCTCTTCCTCCAATGTGGAAGTGCCGTCCATGAAACGTTGGAGCAGTCGCTCCACTTCTTGTGTTGTCATTTGTGTATGTCTTTTCATTGTTGGTTCCTCCTTTTTAGTTGTTCCAATAGTTGGTGTCGCGCTCTCGTCAGTAGGGTTGACACTGATGATTGTGTGATGCCGAGCAGGGTGGCTATCTCGCTCAGTTCCCGATGTTCCAGTTGCCGCATCTTCAGGATGATTCCATAGGTGCCAGGCAACTGCTCGATTTGTCGGAAGAGCCAATGCTCCAGTTCTTTGTATTCGAGTGCATCATGCTGATTCTGTTCTTCGGCGATGACTTCCGACCGTTCGATGTCCTCTTGCTTGCGGCGCAATCGGAGGTTGTCGATGCAGGCATGACGCGCTGCAATGCTTGCCAACCGCTCCACAGGGTCATCCGCTCCGATGCGTTCGTGTATTGCCCACAGCCGCAACATCACGTCTTGTGCCACATCCTCAGCCTCTTCTGTAGGGAGGCCGAATCTGCATGCCACGCGCAAAGCCTGTGTGCGCATTTCCATCACCTTATGTTCGAACTCTTTTGGTGTCATCTCACCTATATAACGAATGAACACTGCAAAATTAAACAAAAAAATGCAACTTTTTTCAGAAATAATACATTTACCCCTTTTTTCCTCCTCTTTTTCTTTCTTTCATTTCCTCATTTCCTCGTTCTCCTTTTTCGATGCGCTCACAACCTCAAAATCGACGTGCCCCACATCGGTTCACCGACGTGCCCCATGTCGATTGACCGATGTGCCCCACGTCGGTTTAGGGGGTGTTTCTGAATTGTAGGAAAAAGGCGGTGAAGAGATAAAGGGTGAAGTGAATGGAGGTGAGGAGAGGGTGAGTAAGGTGGATAAAACAAAAAGAGGATGCATCATCATGATGTATCCTCTTTTTCGTAGCGGGGGAGGGGCTCGAACCCTCGACCTCCGGATTATGAATCCGACGCTCTAACCAGCTGAGCTACCCCGCCATCGCTATGGTTTTTCCGTTAGCGAGTGCAAAGGTAAGAAAAATTTGGGAATTAGGAATTAAGAATTAGGAATTATTTTCAATGAAGGGGCATTTTTTTTCATTTCTCATCCTTTTTGAGCAGAAAAAGCCGCCTTTGGGACAAAAAACGAGTGGAAAGTGACAATTCCTCACTCCTCATTCCTCATTCCTCATTAAAAATTCGTACCTTTGCACCCGATTTGCACAGATAACTCAACTTCTTTGGAGTGAAGGAGTGATTAGAAGTGAAAAGAAGTGAGAGCCGAATGTGATGCTGGTGTCAGAGTATCGGCTTTTAACTCCTGAGCCAAGCGATAACTCCTTTAACTCCACCGAAATAAAACATCCGAAACTTAAACACAGATAATATATAATTAGGTATTAAAAACGAATTATGGCTTACAATTTGTTAAAAGGTAAAAAGGGAATTATTTTTGGTGCACTCAACGATCAGTCCATCGCCTGGAAGGTGGCAGAACGTGCTTACGAGGAGGGTGCACAAATCGTACTTACAAATACAGCTGTTGCTTGCCGCATGGGTACCATCGCGGAACTGGCAGAGAAGACTAATGCAACTGTGATTGCAGCAGATGCTACCAGTGTGGAAGACTTGGAGATGCTTTTCGCTGAGGCTCAGAAGGCGCTGGGTGGCAAGATTGACTTTGTGCTCCACTCCTGTGCCATGAGTGCCAACATGAGAAAGAAGCGCACTTATGATGATCTTGACTATAGTCTCTTGGACAAGACGCTCGACATCTCTGCCATTTCTTTCCACAAGATGTTGCAGGTGGCTAAGAAACTGGATGCGCTGAATGAGAATGCGAGTGTGTTGGCTCTGACATACGTGGCAAGTCACCGCACATTCTTCGGTTATAACGATATGGCAGATGCCAAGTCACTGCTGGAGTCTATCGCACGTTCGTTCGGCTACATCTATGGACGTGAGAAGGGGGTGCGTGTGAACACCATCAGCCAGTCTCCCACTTACACTACTGCAG
Organism: uncultured Prevotellaceae bacterium; assembly: GCA_900316975.1. GTDB lineage: Bacteria > Bacteroidota > Bacteroidia > Bacteroidales > Bacteroidaceae > Minthosoma. The sequence continues at coordinate 32,627 of ONFA01000011.1, forward strand.
GTTCGGGCATCAAGGGCTTTGATGGTCTCTACGACTTCTCTGACCGTATGTCTCCTCTTGGCAATGCCAGCGCCGACGAGTGTGCTGACTACTGCATCGTGATGTTCTCTGACCTCACGAAGAAGGTGACTATGCAAACGCTCTTCCATGATGGCGGTTTCTCCAACATGGGCATGTCGCTGCGCGGTATGACGCAGTACAACAAGTCCTTCATCGAGGAAAACACCGACAAGGAAACTGGTAAGATTATCTACGGATAGGTTGCTGGCTACGTCTGTTTTCCCTCTTAACGGATAAAGACTACGGAATGGTTCTGCTCCACATGCAATGTGAGGGTGGAACCATTTTTTGTGATGTGGGTTTCGTTGGGGAACACGGGTTTCCAACCTTTCAGTCTCAGACGGGTGAGGGTGGCTGTGGGGTTGCCTTTGAAGTTGCTGATGAGGAGATAGGAGCATCCTGCATCGGGTACGATGACACCATTCCAACCTTCTGGTAACTGGTCTTTGAGGGAGGTGAGTTTCGATGCCATTTTTTGAGTCTGCTTGGCATTGATGCGGCTGTAATAGACAAGGTTCCGGGCATCGACTACTTCACCAGTCTCTACCTTGCGTGGGGTGTTGGAATAGAGGGGGTAGAGTTTGGAGGTGTAGATGGAGTTGTTTGCCCCTCTGTCGCCAAAAGCAATAAAGCCCCCTCCAACTCCCCCAAGGGGGAGGGCTGGGTTAGTGTTGTCGTTAGGGTTAGGGTTAACGTTGATAACTCCCAATTCGTTGTCGATGTTCACCCATGGGCTTTTGAAGGTGAGCATCTGCGAACCATCTGTTGTCTGTTGCTTGGTGGTTGTTGCTCCCTTATAATATAATGTACGCGAGGTTGCCATGAGTTCGTCTGTGGAGATGGCTAACAGACCTCCCTTTGCGGCTGTGAGGGTGGCTGGTGCATTGGCTGTCACGTAGTCGAGATAGATGAGGGCGTTCTTGGGGGTGGAGTAGAGGACGAAGCGATGGTTGAGTGTGCCTTCGTTCGTGTTCAGTTCTCCGTTCATCACATAACTGTTGCCTTCTAAGAGGTAGTTACCTTTCACCACAGGGGTGGCATCGGTCCGTTTATCTTGCACTTCGTACCAGCCAAGGATGTTTCCTGTGTTGTTGGCACGGTAGGGCACCACAATCTTGTTCTTGTCGGGTGAGTTGGCTGCGAAATAGCCTGTGTAGGATTTCAACCCTTCACTCCACGAGAAACAGGTGAAGCGGTCGTTGGTGGATGCACGGATGATGTTTTGGCAAGGGATGAGTCTTGCCTTGCTGTAGGTCTTGTTGAAGTGGTCCCATTGGGTGGGGGTGAGGCTGGCAGTGGACAGCACATCGTGCATTAGGTAGGTCATCATCACACGGTGTGCTTCTACGCCCATACGACGGGCACCCACATCGGGACGGAGTAGCCATGAACCGTCGGAGGTGGTCTTCTGGCGTGCTTGGATGTACTTGTATGCCATATTTTCCAGCATCAGCGCATGAGGGTCTTGGAGGAAGCAGGCAAGGGTGGAGTAGGAGGTGATTTGGTCGTACAGGAAGAGGTTCCAGTCGTTGCCGTTAGGCATTGCCAGTTCGCCGTCGGGCAGGGCAAGCCAGTTGAGAATGCTGTCCTGCACCTCTTGGTTATGGTGCATCAAGGCATTGGTCTTCCATGTCTCGGTGCCATAAAGTCCTTGCTGAAACAGTTTGAGGGCAAGGGCTGCCTCACCCAACTCTTGTTGGACGACATTCTGGTAGGAAGTGTGGAAGAGGTTGTGGTTCTGGAGTGAATAGTCGTCATAGAGGTTCTGCCCTTTGTAGAGATCAGCAATGGTCTTGGTGTCATACCAAGCGTCGATGACGGTGGTGTTTGTCTGGTCGGAAGGGTGTGAATAGCTGTTGATGGCAAACTCGCGCAATCGCTCGAACCATTTGGGTGCCAACGCATCGTCGGGGAAAAGTCCCAAGGTGACCGCCAACACATCAGCCTCCCAGCCATTTTCTTCGGCTTTGGTGTCGCCCGCATAGCCTGTGGGGATGGTGCGTTCCAATTCGTAGTTGCACTCGGCTTTCAGCAGGGCATAGATGTAGCCTCTCTGTGCATCACTGAGGTTGTCCCATTGGAAGAAGGCGGAGTAAGCCACTGACATTGCCCATAGGGAGGACTCCCACACATGGTCGGCATTGGAAACGGATCCCCAATAGTTGTTGCCTTTGCACACTTTGAGGCGGTTGGCTTTATGGGTGGAATAAGCAAAGACCAGCGACTTTCTCGCCATGTCCTCCATCTTTTCCCATGTGACACCAGCGGGCAAGGCGACGTTGGCAGGCTTTCCATACTTGACGAGGAAGGCGCATATCATGCTGAGGTCAGCATTGGGACGCACTCCCCGCTCGTCATTAGCCATCGTGTTCTCACCCTTGAAACACCCACATGGTTCGCCTTTGTCGTTGGGATATTCACACTCCTGAAAGTCGTTGACCATATATTGGGAGAAGTTTGCCAGCATCTGCAAGAGGTCTTGCTTCATGGTGCTTTCCGAAACAAATTCAGAAGTGATGACACCTTCTGTATAAGACACAACATCCTCTTGAGCATGGACGGTGAATGCCCATGCCAAGAGGATGCATATGAGAGTTTGTTTCATGTGTGATTACTTGAGACGCGCAAGGGTCTCCTTGATGCGTTTCATCGACTCCACGATGTTTTCATCGCTGGTGGCGTAACTCATGCGGAAGCACTCGGGAGAGCCAAAGGCATCACCGCCCACTGTTGCCACATGACCCACTTCGAGCAGGTACATGGCGAAGTCGGTGGAGTTATTGATGACGCGGTCGCCATCTTTCTTGCCGAAGTAACTGGAGCACTTGGGGAAGAGGTAGAAGGCTCCTTGCGGGTCGTTCACTTCGAGACCAGGGATCTCCTTGGCGAGTTTCACGATGAGGTTCTTGCGACGCTCAAAAGCCTGACGCATGTCCTCCACACACTGTTGTGGACCAGCGAAAGCAGCCTCGGCGGCCTTCTGAGAAACAGAGCAGGGACCAGAGGTGTACTGACCTTGCAGTTTGTTGCAGCCCTTCACAATCCACTCGGGAGCAGCGATGAAACCGATGCGCCAACCGGTCATGGCGTAGGCTTTCGACACACCGTTGATGACCACCACGCGGTCTTTGATGTCGGCGAATGAAGCCATTGATGCGTGCTTGCCCACATAGTTGATGTGCTCGTAAATCTCGTCAGCGATGACGATGACTCGTTCATGCTTCAGCAACACATTTTTCAAACCTTCGAGTTCCTCCTTGCTATACACAGAACCCGTAGGGTTGCTGGGTGAGCAGAGGATGAGGGCGCGAGTCTTGGGAGTGATGGCTGCCTCCAACTGGGCTGGCGTAATCTTGAAGTCCTGTTCGATAGGGGCATCGATGAAGACGGGTGTGCCTTCAGCGAGGAGCACCATCTGCGGATAAGACACCCAATAGGGAGCGGGGATGATGACCTCATCGCCAGCATTGACGAGTGCCATGATGGTGTTGCAGACAGACTGCTTGGCGCCATTCGAACAGAGAATCTGAGAGGGCTTGTAATCCAGTCCGTTCTCATTCTTGAGTTTGTTCACGATGGCCTGCTTCAGTTCCGGATAGCCAGGCACGGGGCTGTAACGGCTCCAGTTCTCTTCTACAGCCTTGATGGCAGCAGCCTTGATGTGGTCGGGAGTGTTGAAGTCAGGCTCACCGACACTAAGGTTAATGACATCCACGCCCTGAGCCTTCAACTCAGAACTTTTCTGACTCATCGCCAGCGTGGCACTTGGCGAAAGTCGGTTCAATCTTTCTGAAAGATTTTCCATAAAGACCCCTCCCCCGCCTCCCTTGAATGGGAGGAGTAGAATGTTTGTGGGGGAGATTCTACTATATTGTTATGATACTATTATTGTTGTGAGCGACCGTTTCCTCCCTCCAAGGGAGGGTGAGGGGAGGGTCTGCTATTTATTGAAATGCAAAGTGTGCCCCATGCGCTCCTTCTTGGTGCGGAGGTAACGCTCGTTGTACTGGTTGGGGGTGATTTCGATAGGTACGTTCTCCACGATTTCGAGTCCATAGCCTTCGAGTCCCACACGTTTCACGGGGTTGTTGGTCAAGAGGCGAATCTTGCTGATGCCAATTTCACGCAAGATTTGTGCGCCTACACCATAGTCGCGCAAATCGGGGTCGAAACCTAAATGGATGTTTGCATCGACGGTGTCCAGTCCCTCCTCTTGCAGTTTGTAGGCGGCAATCTTGTTCATCAGGCCGATGCCACGACCTTCCTGAATGAGATAGACGATGGCACCTTTACCTTCCTTCTCAATGAGTTGCATGGACTTGTGCAGTTGCTCACCGCAGTCACAGCGCTGGCTGCCGAAGATGTCGCCTGTGGCACAACTGGAGTGCATTCTTACGAGCACAGGCTCGTCGGGGTCCCATTTTCCCTTGATGAGGGCGACATGCTCCAAACCGTTGCTCTTCTGACGGAAGGGGATGATACGGAAGTGCCCGTAAGCAGTGGGCATGTCTGCCTCCACGCCTTTTTCCACAAGGCTTTCGCGTTGCAGGCGATAGGCGATGAGGTCTTTGATTTGGATGAGTTTCATGTCGAACTCCTTAGCCTTTTCGATGAGTTGGGGCATCCGTGCCATGGTGCCGTCGGGATTGAGAATCTCGATGAGGGCGGCGGCAGGTTTCAGTCCTGCCAGACGGGCCAAGTCGATGGAAGCCTCGGTATGTCCAGAACGGCGCAGCACACCATTATCTTGTGCATAGAGCGGATTGATATGTCCGGGACGACCGAAGTCGCCTGATTTTGCTTCAGGATTGGCAAGCCACTGGATAGTGGCGGCACGGTCATGCGCACTCACACCTGTGGTGCAACCTTCGAGTTTGTCGATGGTCACCGTGAAGGGAGTGCCTAACATCGACGTGTTTTCCTCCACCTGATGAGGCAATTCCAGTTCCTTGGCACGCGAGATGGTGATGGGAGCACAAAGCACGCCACGCCCTTCGCGCAGCATGAAGTTCACCTTCTCGGGGGTAATCATCTCTGCAGGGGTGATGAAGTCACCCTCGTTCTCTCGGTCTTCATCATCGACTACGATGACGAACTTTCCCTGTCGGAAGTCCTCTATCGCCTCTTCTATTTTGCTAAACTGAAAGGATGTATCCATGTTAGTTGTTTATTAGTTTTTTAGTATGTTTTTGACAATGTGATTGTCAATCTGTTCAGAATATTTGATGACGGCACGCAGGTCTTTGCGGCGGCGTCGGTAGAAACGGAAATCACGTGTCTCCATCACAGGGTAGCCATTGAGCAGACGCAGCACTTGACGGTCTTTGCTGTTCGATAGCACCTCCACCACATATTCCGTTATCTGGTAAATGCCTTCAGCTTGCATGTCTTCACGTTTGGAAAACCAGAAACGGATGATGTAAGCCATATAGCCGAAGAAAGTCGAACGTGGCAACGCTCCCAGATACTCACGGCTCGTCGTGATGAGTTGGTTCAGCGTCTTGTGCATGTCTGCATAGTCGGGATCGTGTATGATGACTTCCTTACGGGTGATATTGCGTTTGGGCCGGATGCCCAGTAGTTTCTTCCATAGGTTGGTGTAGGCATCGATGTTGAACACGGCCGAGTCGTTGTTAGACTTCACGGTGAAGAAGATGCCCAAGGGTGCCATCACCAATGTGCTGAGCCAGATGCCGAGCCAGACGGGCATTCCTCCCTCGCGGCTCACCTTCATGGCACCCGTGTCTATCATGTAGTAGGCAATGAAGATGATGACTGCCACCACAACGGGGAACCCCAATCCACCTTTGCGGATGATGGCACCCAATGGTGCTCCCACAAAGAAGAAAATCAAACATGCCAATGACATCGTGATTTTCTGCCAGAACTGAATCTGGTGCAGGCGTATTTGTTTGTCACCGTATTCCATCACCTCAGCTTTACTGCTTGCATCCATCTCTTGAAATCCTACCTTCTGCAATGCGCTTATGATGATGCGCTGCTTCTCCTGTGAACTTGCCTTGGCGTATAGGGTGTCAATGTTCACTTTCGACTGTGGCACAACGAACGAGGTCTTTGCTTTCTGTGCCAGATAGGCATTCTCCTCCTTCTCTAACGGCTTCTTCATGCTGTCTGTCATTTGCGCCACGGTGCTGGAGTCATAGTCCGACAAGCGTGTCTTGTGCGGGATGTTCAGCGCATAGTGCTCCATGTTGTGGCAGAACTCCACGCTCAGACTGTCATAGTAGTTCTCCATCGAGTCGATATCGTGCGTCAACTGCTTCATGGTCTTTGTTCTCGCACTGCTCGCACCGCCCGACACCTCCTCTTGGTCTGCCAAGTTGAAGTTCGTGTCGAAGTCGATGATGAAGTGCTTCTCCACAAACGTCTCTCGTCGGTAAGGCACATTCCTTGTTTGCAACGCATTGCTGGACAGGTTCTCGAACTGTTCACCTTGATAGAGGTGTAAGAGCAGGTGCATTTTGTCGCTCGTGGTTTCCAGTCGGGCTGAGTCAGCCAGAATGATGTGTGCGCGATTCACTCCGTCCTGCATGTTGTAGATGATGACATCGTAGAGCATGCCTGTGTCCTCATTCTTGTGCCTCACATACAGGTTGATGTTCTCGATGCCGTCGTAAAACACCCCTTCAGGAATGTCCAGTTCGGGCGATTTCATCTTCAGCGACGTAATCATCTGGAGCAGTTTCTGTTGGGCATCAGGCACAATCTTGTTCTGGAAATGGAATGAGCCTAACGACAGCAACGATACCAGGATGATGAGCGGCATCAATGTGCGGATAAGCGAGATGCCAGCAGCCTTGATGGCAAGCAGTTCCAGCCGTTCACCGATGTTGCCGAATGAAATGAGCGATGCCAGCAGAATGGCAAGTGGCAGTGCCAATGGAACCAGTGTCTCGGCAGCGTAGAAAAAGAACTCTACGTACACGTCAAAACTCAGTCCCTTGCCAATCAGTTCGTTAATCCACTTCCACAAAAACTGCATCATGACGACGAACAAACTGATGCAGAACGTGCCTGCAAACAGCGTGAGGAAGTTCCCCAGGATAAACAAATCGAGTCGCTTGATGAGTTTCATTCTTCTGCCAAAAGCATCTGTTCACACTAATTCAAGATGCAAAGGTACGAAAAAGTTTAGAGTTAAGGACTGAGAACTTTAAGTTTTTTGCCATTCGAGGCGTTTTTTCATCTTGTAGAGCAATTTACCCTAAACTCTAAACCCTAAACTCTAAACTTTTTCGTACCTTTGCACACAAAATTGAACGACATATGATTACAGCAGAACAACTGAAAGACATTAAGGATAGAACAGAGGCGCTGCACCGTTACTTGCAGATAGACCAGAAACTGATAGAGGTGGAAGAGGAGGAACTGCGCACACAGGCACCAGGATTTTGGGATGACCAGAAGGCTGCCGAGGCACAGATGAAAAAGGTGAAGACCTTGAAGCGGTGGATTGACGGCTACAACGAGGTGAAGGCAGCGACAGACGATACAGAGGTGGCATTCGATTTCTATAAGGAGGAGATGTCCACAGAAGAGGAGGTGGATGACTACTATGCAAAAGCCTTGATGCTCATTGAAGACTTGGAGATGAAGAACATGTTGCAAGGCGAAGCGGACAATATGGATGCTGTGCTGAAAATCAATGCAGGTGCAGGTGGTACGGAGGCACAAGACTGGGCGCAGATGCTCATGCGCATGTATCAGCGATATGCCGAGCAACATGGTTACAAGGTGACCATCAGCAACTATCAGGACGGCGAGGATGCTGGCATCAAAACCGTAACGATGGAGATTGTCGGTGATATGGCGTATGGCTATCTGAAGGGTGAGAGTGGCGTGCATCGTCTGGTGCGTGTCAGTCCTTACAATGCCCAGGGAAAGCGCATGACTTCGTTTGCCAGTGTGTTTGTCACGCCGTTGGTCGATGACACCATCAATGTGGAGATTGAGCAGGCACGCATCTCGTGGGACACCTTCCGTTCGAGCGGTGCAGGTGGTCAGAATGTGAACAAGGTTGAGTCGGGTGTGCGTCTGCGCTATCAGTACAAGGACCCTTATACAGGTGAGGAAGAGGAAATCCTCATCGAGAACACGGAAACGCGTGACCAGCCGAAGAATAAAGAGAATGCCCTGCGTCTCTTGCGCTCCATGCTCTACGACAAGGAGTTGCAGCACCGCATGGCAGAACAAGCCAAGGTGGAGGCTGGCAAGAAGAAGATAGAGTGGGGCAGCCAGATTCGTTCTTATGTGTTTGATGACCGTCGTGTGAAAGATCACCGTACCAACTACCAGACCAGCGATGTCGGTGGTGTGATGGACGGCAAGTTGGATGAGTTCATCAAGGCATACCTCATGGAATTTGCAACAGAAGAATAATGGCACGAGAGATAGAAAGAAAATTCCTTGTGAAGGATGACTCCTACAAGTCGTTGGCATTCAGTAAGACTCACATTGAGCAAGGCTATTTTGCCACGGAGCCAGGTAGGACGGTGCGCATCCGTATTCGTGACGACAAGGGCTATCTGACCATCAAGGGTGCTCCGAAGAAAGGTGAGTTTGGCAGGTATGAGTTCGAACGTGAAATTCCGATGGAAGATGCCCGTGAGATGATGGAACTCTGCATGCCGGGACGGGTGAACAAAGACCGTTATCTCGTCAAGAGTGGCAAGCACACGATTGAAGTGGATGAGTTCTTTGGCGACAACGAGGGACTGGTGATGGCAGAGATAGAATTGGAACGTGAGGATGAACCCTATGAGAAGCCAGATTTTTTAGGCAAAGAAGTGACGGGAAACTACCATTATTACAACAAATACATGCTTCGCCGTCCTTACAAGCTGTGGAAGGATGAAGTGGAGTTTGAGAAGTGACATCGTAATAAAGACAAAACACCTGTCGATGAAACTGAAAGAAAACTTTCTGACTGTGCTCGTTACGGCAATTATCATTACCCTGAGCACCATCCCCATCCCAGAGGAAGCACCGATGAGCGATGTCCCCCTCATTGACAAATGGGTACACATGTTGATGTATATGGGATTGGTGTTTGTGATGTGGTTTGATCATGTGGTGAGGAACAAAAAGGTAGCCAAAGGGAAGCATTTCCTGTTCATGTTTCTGTATGCCACGTTGTTGGGAGGACTGATGGAATTGGTGCAGGCTTACTTGACCACTTGCCGTTCAGGCGATTGGATTGATTTCGAAGCAGATGCCATTGGCGCAGCGATAGGTGTCGGTTTGAGTTTATTAGTCAATAAGATATGGGAAGAGAGAATTTCGGCTCAAAATTAGGAGCCGTCCTTGCAGCGGCAGGTTCTGCTGTGGGATTGGGTAATGTATGGCGTTTCCCCATCGAGACAGGACAGAATGGTGGTGCGGCATTCATCATCATCTATGTGTTGTGTATCATCATCTTGGGCTTGCCCATCATGATCAGTGAGTTTCTGATAGGACGCTACACCCATGCCAACACGGCAGGTGCCTTCCGCATTGTGTCGAACGGTTCGCCATGGAAATGGGTGGGGCGTATGGGCGTGTTCACGGGGTGGTTCATCCTCTGCTACTATGTGGTGGTGGGTGCATGGACCCTTCACTACACCTATCTCTCCGTCACCAATGCCTTCTATGGGGTTCCAGCCCAGCAGTATGAGAACATCTTCGGCGACTTCGTGTCAAGTTCATGGATGCCGACCTTGTGGCTCTTCCTGTTCATCGGTGTCATTCATTTTGTCATCACACGCGGTGTGCAGTCGGGCATTGAGAAATCTGCCAAACTGATGATGCCCACTTTGTTCGTCATCACCATCTTTTTGGCGGTTTGTTCCATCATGCTCCCCGGCGCATCGAAGGGTGTGGAGTTCCTGCTCAAACCCGATTGGAGCAAGGTCGATAGCACTACAATTCTGGAAGCCATGGGACAGGCATTCTACTCGCTCAGTCTTGCCATGGGATGCCTCTGCACCTATGCCAGTTATTTCGAGAAGAACACTCCATTGGCGAAGTCGGCTGTGAACGTGGCACTCATCGACACACTTATCGCCATCATGGCAGGCTTCATCATCTTCCCGTCCATCTTCAACATCGGTATGGATCCTAACGAGGCAGGTGTGGGTGCCAGTCTTACGTTTGTGTCCCTTCCTAATGTCTTCCAACAAGCATTGGGCGATGGAAGCGTGTTGGCAGTCGTGTTCTCCGCCATGTTCTACTTCCTCCTCTTTGTGGCAGCACTGACCAGTGCCATCTCTCTGCATGAGGTGGCAACAGCCTATGTGACCGAGGAATTCAACATGTCGCGCAAGAAAGGTGCCACATTGGTCACTGCCACCATCTTGGTGCTCGGCACCTTGTGCTCCCTGTCGTTCGGTCCTTTGAGCGGTGTCACCCTCTTCGACCGCAACATCTTCGAGATTTTTGATGACTTCTCAGGTCGCATTCTCTTGCCATTAGGCGGCATGCTCATCAGCATCTTTGCAGGATGGGTGCTTGACCGCAGACTTTATCATAATGAAATCAGCAACCAAGGCAACTTGAAGACTCCATACTTCAGGATGCTCGTCTTCTCCTTGCGTTATATTGCTCCGTTGGCAATCGGTCTTGTATTCCTTGACCAATTGGGAGCGTTCAGCTTTCTGAAATAAATTATCAGAGTGAAAAGTGAAAGATGCGATTGAGTGAGTGCAAAGGTCAAACTGGTTTGAACTATGCCGAACGTGAGCATCTTCGGCGAAGCCAAAAGTGAAAAATCTAAGTTACTTTTGCCAATAAGGTTTTGACACCCAGCATGGCAGGTAACTTAGATTTTTCACTTTTCACTTTTGGCTCATCGAGCCAGACCCTACTTCACAAACACCTTTCGTGTCTTACCGTCAGCACCTCTGATGATGTTCACACCCTTCTGTAAGCCTTGCTGCTTCACGCCAGAGAGATTGTAGATTCCGATGGGTTGTGATTCGTTCGTCTCGTCCTCCACCAGTTCGATGCCGTTAGGTGCTTCCACGCTGTTGATGCGGCACTCCAGCAGCAGGTATTCATCGAAAGCACCGCTGTTGCTCATGTTGCTGAAGCGGATGACGTAGTTAGCTTTCTTGTCGATGGTGAATGCCAGTTCGCGTGCGCGGGCACTTGAGACTGCTGCAGAAGAGTTGCCGTTAGCATTTGGATAGGCTGTATAACTCTCGGAAGAGGCAATCACGTCGTTGGTGCTCTTGTTGAGGATTTCCACCTTATATTTCGGACTTCCCTTCCATGCAGCCATTGCATAGGTCAGTTTGTAGTTGCCAGGTTCGATGCTGAGCGGGAAGGCACTCTGCATTCCATACTCAGCCCTGTCTTCACGCCAATAGATGGCTTTGCCCTGATAGCCGTTGAAACCTTGCATCACACGTGCTCCCTGGGTGAAAGTGCTGGGGTATTCATGCACATCACCGTTTTCCTGCACGCAGCGCCATCCTGGAGCCATTGCGCCGTTTGCTACATCTGTGAAGTCCAGTTTGTAGATTGCTGTGGCATCTTTGAACACAGGCACGATGGTCACGTTGTCATCAGGCATCGTGAAAGTAATCTTGTCGCCTTCCTGATCAGCGATGGAGATGGTTTTCGCCATGGTGTAATATACCGAGTTGACCACACGCAGTTGTGCCAGTTTGTAGCCTTCTTCGGGAGAGACGGTCAGTGTGACAGTCTTGCCCTCCTCTGCCTCCTGCACATCAGCCTCCACTTTGCCGTTGGCGGCATCGCGGATGGTCACGAGGAACTTCTCCGCAGGGGTGTTGGCAGGTATGTAGATGATTTGGTCGATATACATGTTGATGCCGCCCGTGTTGGCGATGATGAGGTTGTTTGTGCCCTCTTTCATGGTGGCGGTGATTTTCGCCTTGTGCCAGTCGTTCTGCTTCACCTTCTCCACCGCCACGGTCTGTGCGGTTCCGTTCACAGTCATCTTGATGTTGCCAGCCTTCGACGAGTTGCAGTAGCGCACATAGATGTCATACTCGCCACCTTGCTTCAGTTTCAGCTGATGACGCAATGCGCCACCTGTGTTGGTGCCCATTTCCACGAAACCAAGACCAGCAAACTCTCGCACATTCGGATAGATGTTCAGAGGAATGTTGTAGTTGTCTGTTCCACAGCAACGGGTGATGTTCTTGTAATCCATATTCTCTGCCTCGATGACGATGCTGCCCACGAAGTCCTTTGGCTGCTTGGGCGTTTCCAATGCCTTCGAAGGAAGCACGTCCGTATTGCGCTCGGTGGCAGCACCCGTACAGTTGATGGTGATGTCAACTGGCGCACAGTGCTTGACGCTGACCGTATAAGTCTTTGCCTCCGCATCATAGTTCGAAATGACGTTTGCCTGATAAGTCGTTGTTCCCGAATTGTTGTTGGGGTGCTTTGTCAGTTTATAAGAAGGTTCAGCCGTCACGCCTTTCACCACAATCTGGTCAGTCTGCAGGGCTGTGGTGTCGTTGCGGAAGTTGTTCAGATAGAAGTCGATATGGTCGGCATACTCGCGCACAAGACCTGAACTCAGCTTGCCCCATGTCAGTTCAAGGCTTTCGCAGGTGTTGTACAGCAAAGGAATCTCAGCCGTGGCTGTCTTCTTCTTGTTCATGTAAGTGTAGGGGGTGTAAGTCACCAATTGGTTCTTGTAGCGGTTCACATACAGGTCGCCCGTGCTCACCTCGGGATATTGCGCATTGAAGTCAGCCACCTTCTTCGCCTGAGTGCCCCATCTGCCCGTGTAGGTCGATTTCTTCACCTGCACAGGGATGGCTTTTGCCAACTCATCGTAGAGGTCTATGACGATAGGGATGGCGCCATAGCGACCCGACTTCTTGAAGTAGCAGAAATTGTCCATCCACTGACCGTTGCCTCGGTTGAAGGGGTCAGTCTGCTTGTACACACCATCGTAGAGGTCGCCCCATGCCGCATACTTCTGCTCGTCGTTGCCTGAATTCACGTTGTTGATGACCACAATCTTCGTCTTCTCCACCACTTCTTTGCGGCTGGGGATATAGATGCCGCCCTCGATAATCTTGCGCCACATGTCCAGCCAGATTCCTCTGAAATTGGGGAAGATGCCCCAGTTGCGACGGGTGTAGCCATCTACAGTGGAATTGTTCAGGTTCTGGAAATCTTCCGTCCAAATCAACTCAGGACCATCCCATACGGCACCACCATTCACAGCCGTCTGCTCCAACACCGTACCGATGCCCGCAGCACCAGGATACTTCTTGCCGTGGTTCTCACCCAGCAAGGAACTCAGCGCACCATTCCAACCGCAGTTGTCGTAACGTACACCGTAGTTGTTGGCCAAGCCCGAAATGAAAGGACCGAAAGTCACACTCTCGTTGTTGTAGAAACAAGAAGAAGTGGTGTATTTATACAGCCATAAGATGGCTTCGGGGTATTCTTTGCAGGCATTCAGCAGATTCTTGTTGCGCTTCATCATGCCTATAGGGTTCAGTAGGTGCGACCAGATGTTGCCACAAAAAGACACCGTCAGTACACCGCCATACTTGTGGTGCATAGGCACCAACTTGGCAAACAGTGCGATACGTGAAGCCTGCGTGCTCGAACTCAAGTCGCCAGCCTCGTCAAATCCCCAGAACTGCTCCGCATAGTTCCAGCCCAGAAAGTTCGGGTAAGTCTTGAAGAAATACTCGAAAGTCTCCAAGTCGTCATCCTGAATGTGCGTGTGGCCACCACTGGCTGGCTGGCAAGTGAACCACAAGCCGTTCAACTGGCATACAGATGCCCACGACTTGTAAGTCCTCACTGCATTCTGTGGCTTCTCATAGACATTCTTGTCCTTCTTGTAACTGCATGACAGCGAAAGGTTGATACATACAAACGGCTTGATGTCGTCAGGAATCAAGTCAATGATTTTCTGTGGATCTGCTTGGTTCCACACGTCAACGTGTATCATCCACAAAGGGTGTTCCGAATCAATGGGTCGGCGTTCCTGAGCCGACATGTTCACCGATGCCATCAAAAGCATCATCGTCGTCAAGACGTACGCAAATATTTTTTTCATGTAAATCAGGTTTTGATAGTTTTTGTATGCAAAGTTACGCCGAACTCCTCACACTCATTTTATTTCACGTTTCCAATCTTTTTTCTAATGTTACATCTGGGGCCATACTGGGTTTAACCCAAATCGGTCATTGGATTTCTCACATAAAATTCAAATTCAACTTCGGCTATTTCAGTGTGTATTTTAACGTGAATTCGGTGAAAACCACAAATAATTTAATTCATGAAAAATTCATGGTTAATTCGTGATAATTTATGTTTAAAATAAAACATGAATTTCCATCAATTATCCATGAATTTTTCATGAATGATATTTTTCTTCATCGTTCCATTTGCACAACTTTAGCACCGCTGAGGTTACTTCCGCTCGGAAAAACCAAAATATTTTTGTTTTTTCTCTTACTTATTCGTAACTTTGCACCATAACTTGTAATCAATCATCATAATGGCTTTAATTGAAAGTATCGTTGCGCGCGCAAAAGCGAACAAGCAACGCATTGTGCTTCCTGAATCATTGGAGGAGCGCACACTTACTGCCGCCGACAAGTGTCTTGCTGACGACATCGCCGATATCATTCTTATCGGCAATAAGGGAGAAATTTATGCTTTGGCCGACAAGTTGGGACTGAAAAACATTGGTAAGGCAATGATTGTCGATCCTGCAACATCGGAAAAAACAGAGGAGTATGCACAACTGCTTTTTGAACTTCGCAAGAAGAAGGGCATGACCATCGAAGAGGCTCGCAAATTGGTGCTGAACCCGTTGTATTTCGGATGCCTCATCATCAAGAGTGGCGATGCTGACGGACAAATCTCGGGTGCCCTCTCCACGACGGGTGACACGCTTCGCCCTGCCTTGCAGATTATTAAGTGTGCCCCGGGCATCACTTGTGTGAGCGGTGCGATGCTGCTCATCACCCAGACTCCGCAGTATGGCGAGGAGGGTGTGCTCGTGATGGGCGATGTGGCTGTGACACCCATGCCCGATGCCTCGCAGTTGGCTCAGATTGCTGTCTGCACGGCTCAGACCGCCAAGAGCGTGGCTGGCTTTGCCGACCCACGTGTGGCGATGCTCTCCTTCTCTACGAAGGGCAGTGCCAAGCATGAGGTGGTCGATAAGGTGGTGGAGGCGACCCGTCTTGCCAAGGAACTCGACCCTGCATTGAAGATTGACGGTGAACTGCAGGCTGATGCAGCACTCGTTCCATCGGTGGGTCAGAAGAAGGCTCCGGGCAGCGACATCGCCGGCAAGGCAAACGTGCTGGTGGCTCCCTGTCTGGAAGTGGGCAACATCGCCTACAAACTCGTGCAGCGTCTCGGCAATGCTGATGCCATTGGTCCCATCTTGCAGGGTATCGCACGTCCTGTCAACGACTTGAGCCGTGGCTGCTCAGTGGATGACATTTATAAGATGGTGGCCATTACGGCTTGCCAAGCAATGGATGCGAAGGCTTGATGGAGTGAAAAGTGAAGAGTGAAAAATCTAAATTTATCATAAGGGAAACAAATTTGAATAATTAGAATAATTTTATTCACTAATTTTTATAATATTTTTTCAAGTGACAAAGCGAGAGTATAAGGAGATGTATGATGTGGTGGGGGCTGCGATGGAGGTCTTTAACACATTGGGTCGAGGCATGGCTGAGGCTGTATACCAAGAGGCTCTTGCTATAGAGTTTCAGCAGCGAGGGATGAAAGCAGAACGCGAGAAGATGCTGACACTTTCATATAAAGGCTTTCCGATGCAAAAGACCTATTTTGCCGACTTTTATTATAGAGGCATTCTGGTGGAACTGAAATCTGTGGAGGAAGTCTCTTCGGAACATCGTGCTCAGTTGTTTAATTATATGCGAATTACAGAAAAGTATAGGGGTTTGCTGTTCAACTTCGGGGAAAAGAGCCTTCACACTGAACGCTACTTGTATTTGCCAGAAGAAGATGACTTTGTTCTTCTGAATCAAGACAACTACAAATCTGACATTGACGACTAAAAATAATTATAAAAATTAGTGAAAAAATTATTCTAATTATTCAAATTGGTTTCAAAAAAGAGAAGATAAAATGAAAAAGATTCTTGTATTGAACTGTGGTAGTTCATCTATAAAATATGCATTGTATGACATGACCGACCAGTCGGTCATCACGAGTGGCGGCATCGAGAAGATTGGTTTGCCAGACTCGTTTATCACCGTGAAACTGAATGGCGAGAAGCACAAGATGCAGAAGCCTATCGCTGAGCACACTGCTGGTGTGCAGTGGATTTTCGACGTGCTCACCAAGGGTGAGTATGCCGTGCTGAAGCATCTGGACGAACTGGATGCCGTGGGTCACCGCATGGTGCATGGTGGCGAGAAGTTCAACAAGTCGGTGCTGCTCACCCCTGAGGTGATGGAGGCGTTTGCCGCCTGCAACGACTTGGCTCCCCTCCACAACCCTGCCAACATCAAGGGTGTGAATGCCGTGACCGCTTTGCTGCCCAACATTCCGCAGGTGGGCGTGTTCGACACGGCTTTCCACCAGACGATGCCTGATTATGCTTACATGTACGCACTGCCCTACGAACTCTATCAGAAGTATGGTGTGCGCCGCTATGGTTTCCACGGAACCAGCCACCGCTACGTGAGTCAGCGTGTGTGTGAATTCTTGGGCGTGAAGCCTGAAGGCAAGAAGATTATCACTTGCCACATCGGCAACGGTGCTTCCATCGCTGCGGTGAAGGATGGCAAGTGTGTAGATACATCGATGGGCTTGACTCCGCTGGAGGGACTCATCATGGGCACCCGTTCGGGCGACATCGATGCAGGTGCGGTGACGTTCCTGATGGACAAACTCGGCCTTGACACCAAGGGCATCAGCAACTTGCTGAACAAGCAGTCGGGTCTGTTTGGTGTGAGCGAAGGCTCGTCCGACTTCCGCGATATTCTGGCTGGCATCGAGGCTGGCAACGACAAGGCCCGTCTGGCCAAGGAGATGTATTGCTATCGCATCAAGAAGTACATTGGCGAGTATGCAGCAGCCATGGGAGGTGTGGATATCATCCTCTTCACTGGTGGTGCTGGCGAGAACCAGTGGGAGGTGCGCGAGGGTGCCACCCAGGGCTTGGAGTTCATGGGCATCAAACTCGACGAACAGAAGAACAAGGCTTGCCGTGCGAAGGAAGCCGTCCTCTCCACCGACGACTCAAAGGTGATCATCTGCTGCATCCCGACGGATGAGGAGTTGATGATTGCACTGGACACATTGGAACTGACGAAATAGCAGACCCTCCCCTCACCCTCCCTGTGAGGGAGGGAGTAGTCGCTATAAGTACAGAGAAAAAACATTTATACAAAAAAGTAGAATCTCCTCCACAAACATTCTACTCCTCCCATTTAGGGGAGGCGGGGGAGGGGTCTGTATGAGCGAATATAACGACGAGACTTTTGAAGAGGGCATGGAGGAGATGCTTGACGCTTCCCCTCCAGCCGACGGTCAGCCGCCTAAGAGCGACTACGACCCCACGGTGATGAAGGACAGCATCACCCACCACCTGAGTGGCATGTATCAGAACTGGTTCCTGGACTACGCTTCCTACGTCATTCTGGAACGTGCCGTGCCGCACATCATGGACGGCTTGAAGCCTGTGCAGCGACGCATCCTCCACTCGATGAAGCGAATGGACGACGGACGCTACAACAAGGTGGCGAACATTGTGGGTCATACCATGCAGTTCCACCCTCACGGCGATGCTTCCATCAAGGATGCGCTGGTGCAGATGGGACAGAAGAACCTGCTCATCGATTGTCAGGGCAACTGGGGCAACATCCTCACGGGTGACGATGCGGCTGCCGGTCGTTATATCGAGGCTCGACTCTCGAAGTTTGCGCTCGATGTCTTGTTCAATCCCAAGACTACGGAGTGGAAACTCTCTTATGATGGACGTAACAAGGAACCGATTTCACTGCCAGTCAAATTCCCGCTCCTCCTCGCTCAGGGAGTGGAAGGCATCGCCGTGGGTTTGAGTTCCAAGATATTGCCCCATAACTTCAACGAACTGTGTGATGCTGCAGTGCATTATCTGCACAACGAACCATTCCAACTCTACCCCGATTTCCAGACGGGTGGCTCCATCGATGTGTCGAAGTATAACGACGGACAGCGTGGCGGAACGGTGCGTGTGCGTGCCAAGATTGAGAAGCGCGACAGCAAGACCCTTGCCATTACGGAGATACCTTACGGAAAGACGACAGGTTCTCCGTCAAAACCCAGCCAGTTCATCGATTCCATCCTGAAGGCGATTGAGAAGGGAAAAATCAAGGCGCGTAAGGTGGAAGACCTGACGGCGGCAGGTGTGGAGATTGTCATCCACCTGATGCCGGGTGCATCGAGTGACAAGACCATTGATGCCCTCTATGCCTTCACTGACTGTGAAATCAGCATCTCGCCCAACTGCTGTGTGATTGACGACCGCATGCCGAAGTTCCTCACCGTGAGCGACGTGCTGCGCAAGAGCGTCGATTACACCAAGTACCTTATCAAGCGCGAACTGGAGATTCGTCGGGGTGAGTTGCTGGAACAGTTGCACTTCGCCTCGCTTGAGAAAATCTTCATCGAAGAACGCATCTATAAGGCCAAGGAATTTGAGAATGCAAAGACGATGGACATCGCCATCGACTATGTGGATTCTCGTTTGAAACCTTTCTACGAGCAGTTTGTGCGTGAAGTGACTCGTGACGACATCCTCCGACTGATGGAGATTAAGATGGCACGCATCCTCAAGTTCAACAAAGACAAGGCCGATGAACTCATTGCCCGACTGAAAGCTGAACTGGAGCAGATAGAGCGCGACCTCGCCAATCTGGTGGAGGTGACTGCCGAGTGGTTCCGCTTCCTGAAGAAGAAATACGGGGCTGAACATCCGCGTCTCACTGAGATTCGCAACTTCGACACCATTCAGGCTGCCACGGTGGCAGAGGCGAACCAGAAACTCTACATCAACAGGGCAGAAGGATTCATCGGCACAAGTCTGAAGAAAGACGAGTGGGTGTGCAACTGCTCCGACATCGACGACATCATCATTTTCTACAAGGATGGCACCTACAAGGTCATCAAGGTGGCCGACAAGGTGTTCATCGGCGAGACCGAACGCAGTAAAGCCGAGAAACGGAAAGTGGAGGTGATTCATGTGGCGGTGTTTAAGAAGAACGACACCCGCACCATCTACAATGCCACTTATAAGGATGGAAAGACGGGCATCACCTACATCAAGCGCTTCAATGTGCCCAGCGTGACCCGCGACCGTGAATACGACCTGACGATGGGCACGCCGAAGTCGAAGGTAACATGGTTCTCGGCCAACAGCAACGGCGAGGCAGAAATCATCAAGGTGACTTTGAAACCACAGGAAAAACTGAAGAAACTGGTGTTTGAGAAAGACTTCAGCGATATTGATATCAAGGGCAGATCTGCTCGTGGCAATCAATTGACCAAGCACGAAATCTTCCGTATCCAACTGAAGGCGCATGGAGGCAGTACGTTGGGTGGCCTGAAGGTATGGTGGGATCCTGATGTTCAACGCATTAATTATGATGAGCATGGTGAGTTTCTGGGTGAGTTCCTCAACAACGACCAGATTCTTGTGGTGCTTCCAACAGGTGAATACTATCTCACGAACTTCGATGCCAACAATCACTATGAACAGAATATCCTGCGCATTGAGAAGTTTAAGGCAAAGAAGGTATGGACGGCTGTGTTGTGGGATGCGGAGAATCAGAACCAACCCTACATTAAGCGCTTTGTGTTTGAGGATTCGAAGAAGAAGCAGAGTTTCTTGGGCGAGAACCCTGAGAGCACGCTGATTCTTTTGACAGACACGCCTTATCCACTGCTTGAACTCACTTTCAAGGAGTCTGATACGTTCCGCGGTCCTCAGCAAGTGGATGCAGAATCGTTTATCGGTGTGAAGGGATTTAAGGCAAAGGGTAAGCGACTCACCACTTATGCGCTTGACCAAGTGAAGGAACTGGAGCCTGTTCGATTCCCTGAACCTGAAACCGAGAATGAGGTGGAAGAAGAGGAGATGGAAGAGGTGATTGATCCCGATGAAGGCAAGAGTGACGGTGATATTCGTGACGAGATAACAGGACAACTCAAATTGTTTTAAAAGTGAAGAGTGAAAAATCCAAGTTACTTCTGCAAATGAATAGCCCACACTCCGCATGGTGCTAATGTAGATTTTTCACTTTTCACTCAAAACTTGTGTTGAAACAATGACGTATAGGTATGATGTCATCATGAATAGGGGCTTGGCAATGGCAATGATGCTATTGCTGAGCCTTTGTTGTCCCTCTCTGTCCTTTGGACATCTCCCCCATGATGAGGAGAACCAATCGGAATGTTTGGCAAAGGATGACTCTAACCCTAACGATGACCTTAACCCTAACCCTAACGATAACTCTCAACTCTCAACTCTCAACTCTCAACTGAACAAAGAGGTGCTCCATTCGTCCATGATCGGTGTGGGTAGTTCGAATGTGCTGGACACATACCTTTCATCTTATAATTACAAAGGTACAGACATCCGCATCCAGCGAGAGACGATGCGCATGACGAATTTGTGGGGTGGAAGAGTGTCCAACCAGTCCCTGATTGACCTCAATGGTGACATCAACAAGAACCATGCACGCAATATTGATGAGTATGCAGGTGGAATCCGCTATTCGCAAGGATGGTTCTACAACTTCTTTCATGGCAATACTGTGAACCCCATTGAGCGTTCTGCTTCACGATTCAACCTGGCAGCAGGATTGGTGGCATCGGGCTATCTGGGTGTGGTCTATATCGATAGGAGCGGTAACAACCCTGCTCAGGCTAAAGCCGATGTAATGATAGATGTGAGTGCTTTGGCTACCTACGACATGGTGATAGCGAAGCATCACTATCTGTGGCGTTATCAAGTGTCATTTCCTTTGATGGGCATTGCCTTCTCCCCGAACTATGGGCAGAGTTATTACGAGGCTTTCAATTTGGGACATTACGACCACAATGTTGTTTTTGCTTATCCAGGGAATATGCCCTCTATGCGCCATAAACTGACCCTCGACATACCCATCAAGCGTTACACCCTCCGTGTGGGGTATGTGGCACAGTTTCATCAATCCATGTTCAACCATCTGAAGTATCACAGTTATGCGCATGACTTCATGATAGGTTTTAACAAATACCTGTATCGCCGATGAAAAACATACTTTTACTTTTAGTTCTTAGTTTTTCACTGTTCACTTTCAACTCCTGTGTGAAAGAGGATTTTTATGATGACACCAGACGTGGCAACTATGAGGCACTCTGGCGTATCATGAATGAGCGTTATTGTTTTTTCGAGTATAAACAGAAGGAATTGGGGGTGGATTGGGATGAAATTCATGCACGATATGCCTACAAAATCAATGAGAAGATGACGAATGCCCAACTTTTTGAGGTGCTCTGTGACATGTTGGCAGAGTTGAAAGATGGACACGTCAATCTCAGTTCGTCATTTGATTTAGGGCGCAATTGGAGTTTCTATGAGGATTATCCCGAGAACTACAACGACAGCATTGCCAAACTTTATTTGGGACACAACTACCAGATTGCTTCTGGACTGAAGTATGTCACCTTTGATGACAATATCGGTTATGTTCGTTGTGAGAGTTTTGAAGAGGGTATAGGGGATGGAAATGTGAGTGTGATGCTTCATGGTCTTGCGATGTGCAAAGGGCTGATTATCGACGTGAGAGGCAATGGGGGAGGGCAGATGACGAAAGCACGCACGTTGGCATCCCACTTCACCAATGAACGTCTGTTGGTTGGATATGTCTCTCATAAGACGGGTAAGGGACGCAATGATTTCTCTTCTTTGAGGGCGGAATATCTTGACCCGGCATCTGATGGCGTGCGTTGGCAGAAACCTGTGGTGGTGCTTACGAATCGCGCTGTCTATTCAGCAGCCAACGACTTTGTCAAGTGCATGAAGTTGTGTCCGAACGTCACGATCATGGGTGACAGGACAGGGGGCGGCTCGGGCATGCCGTTCAATAATGAACTGCCTAACGGGTGGTCAGTCCGCTATAGTGCTGTGGTTTATTATGACAAAGACAAGCAGCACACAGAATTTGGTATCGAACCCGATATCGCGATGTCTATGTCGGGTGCAGACATTGCTCAGAAAAAAGACACTTACATCGAACAGGCAAGGATTTTTTTAAGTGAAAAGTGAAAAGTGAAAAGTGAAAAATCTAAGTTGCTTCATCCTGTTGTCTGCTGACCACATCATTGGAAACCTAAATTTTTCACTTTTCACTTTTCACTTTTCACTTTTTTTCGTACCTTTGCATTCACAAATTCATTCTGGCAGGGAATGAGTTTTGTCTTATCTTTGCGCTTGTGGCGGAATTGGTAGACGCGCCAGACTTAGGATCTGGTATCTCCGATGTGCAGGTTCGAGTCCTGTCAGGCGCACAAAGAAAGGGTGTGTCATTTTTTTGACATACCCTTTTCTTGTTTAGGTGGTATTGTGGAATAACTATTGGGCTGCTTTCTCTTTGTTGACGCTTCGTGCAGCGATACGTCCAGATACCATCACTTCAGTTAGTGAGTTACCTCCAAGTCTGTTGCCGCCATGAATGCCACCTGTTACCTCTCCGGCTGCAAAGAGTCCTGGAATAGGCTTCCCGGAAGTGTCCAAAACTCGACGCCATGCATCAATCTTTAGTCCTCCCATGGTGTGGTGGGTGGCAGGAGCCATCACTCGAATGGTCAGCAAGGCACTGTCCAAAGAGTATGTAGATTTGTCGTAGGTGCCATCTTCATTCTTCTTTGCCCGTCCAATCGTGGATGTGGCAAATTTCTTGCCCACGCCATCAGGCTCCTTCCCGTTCATGATGGCTTCATCGTAGGCGCGGATGGTCTTGACAATCGCTTCTGGCACAGCATTTATTTTCAGCGATTTCAACAACTCTGGCAACTGCTCCACTGTGCGTGCATATTGCTTTCCTGGAATGTCCACACCTCTGATGTCATTAGGTTCCGTAGTGGTTTCACCCCCGATGTAGAGAAATGCGCCAACCTTTCCATTGATAGTGACGCCTGTCTTAAATGCACGAATCGCCAGCACATCACGTTCCTGTGATTCATCCACAAACCGCTTTCCGGTTTCAGGATTGACAAATATGGCATCTGAAATGCTTCCAAAAGCAATGTCTCCATAGTCGGCATATGCTTGGGGCATCAATTGTGTCCATCCCATTCCTGTCACAGCCGCTCCGACATCTTGTGCCATCTCTATTCCGTCACCTCGCATGGAAGAACGGTTGGTGGTGCCCATCTGAGGAGTGATGTATCCAGATTTCCAATAGAGGTTGGTGTTGATGACCTTACTGATGTTGGCAGCATAACCGCCAGAAGCAATAATCACGCCTTTCTTGGCATGTGCTGAAACTTTCGTCCCGTCTTGTCTTTCTGCTTTCACCCCTGTTACACGATCGCCCTTCATGATGAGTTCGTATGCCGTTGTTGAGGTCAGCACTTGATTCTTTGGATTTGCCTTGATAAAGGCATGATAAGGCGCCATGACATAAGCACCCCAGTTCCCCTCGTAGTGTTCAGGTGTTCCGTCGCCATCCGTATCGATGTGGGCACCAGTCATCTTGTTGCCCCTGAACCACATCTCACCTGTAATCATGACTTGCCTCTCCAGAAACTCCACTCCCATCGAGAGCAACCATGGTTTCAGTGCCATTCCTTCCTCCACCACTTGCTTCACCAACTCAATGTCACCGTATGACCATTTGTTGCCTTCTACACTTTGGCGTAGTCCTCCATAATAAGTTTGGAATATATGCAGATTGTTCGTGGAAAACAATGTCAGTTGTGTTTCTGGCATGCCGCCACGCAACTTCGGTTTTGCCCATGCAAGGTATGCACTGATTTCCTTTTTCAATGCCTGAAGAACGGGAAGGTACTCCCTGTGTACACCATGCCTTGCCTGTTCCTCTATTCTGCCCGGAGTGAAATCGTGAGTTGTATAGTACAAACTGTCAAAGTCCTCTTCCGACCAGTTCATGATAGCCTCCAACTCCTCAATGCACCCCATGCCCATCTTCGCTTTTTCATACATCTGCCCGTCATACCCCATACCCATCTTCGCGTCGGGTTGTGAAGGCTCCCATACCAGATACGGAATGGCGCTCTGAAAAGTGCCCCCCGACACCAGCGTGTTGCCCCCCATCTCACCATTCTTCTCAATCACCAACACCGTGTTGCCCTCGGCAGCAGCCTCGGCAGCAGCCGCCAAACCAGCACCGCCGGCACCCACAATCACGACATCCCACGTGTCATCAATATCTTTCCTGTCATTCCCCATCGTGTTCCTTCTGAACTGTTCAATGTTCGACACTCCCGCATCCTCAGCCGCCTGCGCCACAGCATTCATCAGCGCATGACTGGTGATGGTGGCTCCCGAGATGGCATCCATGCCAATGCCATTGGCAGAGACGATCTGAGGAATCAGTTGCTCAAACGCCACGTCGCCAATATGCGGAGTTTCCTCCTGAGAAAGAACCTCAATGTTTGTGACACATGAATCACTGAAAGTCGTCCTGATGCTGATAGGACCGTTATGCCCGTTGTAGGTGGTTTCGTAACTCCCTGCAACGAATGTGAGAGGCACATTCTGTGTACAACCGCACAAAGCCAGTGCGGTCATCATAGTATAAAAGAACTTCCTTATCATCATAAAAACTATATAATTGGCTTTAATAAAGGTATATATAAAGGTACTCGAACGGGTACAAAGGTAAGGATTTAAAATGATTCTCAAACCATTTCAAAGAAAAATGTGAGAAATGAAGTCCAATTTATTCAATTTCTTCCTCTTCATCCCCTTTCATGTCTCTTTTTCGTCTTACACTGACTTTCACATCATGTTTCTTCTGGATCTTCTGTGCCCGTTCTTTCTTCTCCTTGGGTTCGCTCACTTTGGAAGCCTTCTCTTCTTTCACCTTGGGAGCCTTCTCCACGGTTACTTTAGTTTCTTTCTCCGCCTTTGCTTTAGGAGCCTTTTCTTCCTTCACTTTTGGGGTTTTCTCCACGGTTGCTTTGGCTGCCTTCTCCGCTTTCACTTTCGGAGTCTTCTCCGCTTTCACCTTGGGCTCGGCAACAGTTCTCGTTTTGGGAGTTTTTACCTCCTTTACTTTTTCCACCTTCGCGGGAGCCGCTTTCTCTTCTTTTACCTTGGAAGTCTTGACCTCCTTGGCGGATGATGTTTTCTCTTCTTTTCCCTTTTCTTGAGAAATTTTCCTTCTTTCTGCTGCTGTCCGTGGATTTTCCATCTGGACTTTTACTGTTTTGGGCGTATAAGCCTTGCCCTTTACCTTTGCCTTTCTTGCTGCCAATTTCTCCTTCTGTGCCTGCCGGCGTGCACGTTCCAGTTCACGTGTCAGTCTTGTCACCTCACGCTCATCCGTTCTCAACTGAGTGCGGCTGGCACGCGCTTTCTCCTTGGCTGTCTTGATACGGTCTTTCAGGGCTTGCTGAATGGAGTCGTTGGCAGTCATGACTCTTGTCTGAGCCTGTGTACTGATGCTCATTCCCAAAGTGAACATGAGGCTGAAATATAGGATAGTGAGATGTTTCATTTTGATACGTTTTTGTGGGTCTATGCTTACAGCAGTTCCACTGTCTGCACGAGTTTGTTGCTGTTAGAACCTTTGATGAGGATGAGATAGCCTTGAGGCTTTTCAGTTGCGATGGCAGCCTTCACCTCTTCTACATTGGCGAAGAGGCGATAATGGGCAGGATGGGCTGTTTTTGCGAAGTTCTCACCTACCAACCATACTTTCTCGAATCCGCAATCGCCTAACAAGTCGATCACTTTCTGGTGCTCTTCTTCTGACACATCCCCCAATTCGCCCATCTGTCCGAGAATGCACATCTTGTGCTCTGCTTTGATGAGACGGAAGTTGTCGAGTGCAGCCCTCATGCTTGTAGGGTTGGCATTATAGGCATCCACCACCAGTTTGTTGTCTTGGGTGATGGTCAACTGGCTACGGTTGTTCGATGGAGTGTATTCCTCCAAGGCTGCACTGATGTCGGTGGCGGGGACATTGAAGAAAGTGCCGATACATGCAGCAGCCAAGGCATTGTCGAGGTTGTAAGAACCAATGAGTCGGGTCTGGACAGTTGACAGTTGACAGTTGACAGTTGACAGTTGACAGTTGACAGTTGACAGTTGTGGGGTAAGGGTAGAAGATGTTTGCCACTCAAACTTCAGGAATGGATTGCACTCCACCAATTCACCCTTCACCAAGAGGTCCTTTGCATCCTTTTGGCCATATTTCACCAGTTTAAGTCCATTGCTAATGCCAAGCAAGTGTGGGTTGTCATTGTTGATGAATACCGTGCCTTGAAGCACACGCAGGAAATCGTAGAGTTCCCCCTTCGTCCGGATAACTCCTTCAAATGAGCCAAATCCCAATAAGTGTGCCTTGCCCACATTGGTGATGATGCCGAAGTCGGGCAGCACAATCTCCACGAGTGTCTTGATTTCTCCAGGATGGTTTGCTCCCATCTCGATGACGGCAATGTCATGTTCCTTTGTTAGTTGCAGCAACGTCTTTGGAACTCCAATATGGTTGTTGAAGTTGCCCTGTGTGTAGAGCACGTTGTACTTCTTCTTCAATACGGCGGAAATCAGTTCCTTTGTGGTGGTCTTGCCATTGGTGCCCGTGATGCCGATGATGGGGGTGCCCAAGTGGACACGGTGGTATTTTGCCAATTGTTGTAAGGTGGTGAGCACGTCTTCCACCAGAATCAGACGATCGTTACTCTCCTTTGTATATTCCTTCTCGTCAATCACGGCATATGCCGCTCCCTTTTCCAGTGCTGAGATTGCGTAAGCATTGCCATCGAAGGTATCTCCCTTCAATGCAAAAAACATCGAACCTTCTGGCACATCGCGACTGTCAGTCGTGATGGTCGGATGTTGCAAGAACAGTTCGTATAATTCTTTCATCTCCATTGATTCATTCATTTGCAATTGATAAATTGTACATTGTACATCGTCAAATTGTACATCTATTTGAGTGCATTAATCAAATAACTTTCCAGTTCGTTGCTCGCCAGTCGTAGGTGAAACTCGCTGCCTTGTGCCACGCTGATGGCTCCCGTCTCTTCGCTCACAATAATGGCGACGGCATCACTTTGTGAGGTGATGCCAAGAGCTGCACGGTGGCGAAGTCCCAATTCCTTGGGAATGTTTAGGTTGTGGCTGACGGGCAAGATGCATCCTGCTGCCGTGATGCGGTTATGGCTGATGATCATGGCACCGTCGTGCAGTGGCGAGTTCTTGAAAAAGAGGTTCTTGATGAGTTCTGTGCTGATGTTTGCATCAATAATTTCTCCAGATTTGATGACATCAATCAGCGACATGTCTCGTTCAATCACGATGAGGGCACCGACCATGTTCTTACTCATTGAGTCACATGCCAATACGATGCGCATGATTTGTTGATCCTCATGTTCTTCCGATAGGTTGGCTTTGTTTTTTACGAAATATCGTGTGATGAAGTTTAACTGCCGTTGCGAACCGAGGGTCAGGAAAAATCGACGTATCTCTTCTTGGAAAAGGATGATGAGCGCCACTACACCCACACTGACTAATTTGTCGAAGATGCTGCCCAACAACTTCATCTCCAACATTTGTGACACTACAATCCAAATGACGATAAACACCATGATACCGTAGAACACATTCAGTGATCCTGATGTCTTCATCAATCGCCATGCATAAAAAAGCAGCATGGCAACCAACAGAATGTCAATGGCGTCTTTTATTCCAAACTCAAACACGGTGGTATCTATATTAGCAATTTACAATTTGGTGACAATTCTCACCACTTCTACCGCCTCCTTCACGTCGTGTACCCTCAGGATGCTTGCTCCCTTCTGCAAGGCGATGGTGTTCAAAGCGGTCGTTCCGTTCAATGCTTCGTCGGGAGTGCAGCCCAGCAATTTGTAGATCATGCTTTTGCGTGACACTCCTACGAGTAGCGGCAGTTCGAAAATGCTTAGCATCTCTTGATGCACCAGCAGTTCGTAATTGTGATCAAGCGTTTTGGCAAAACCATATCCAGGGTCGAGGATGATATCCTTTTGTCCTAAATCACGCAATTGCTGAATCTTCTCGGAGAAATACAGCATCACTTCTTTCATCAAGTCGTCATAGTGTGGTGCCTCCTGCATGGTCTGTGGCGTACCCTTCATGTGCATGAGGATGTAAGGAACGCCCAGTTTTGCGACTGTATGGAACATCTCCTTGTCCAATTCGCCACCCGAGATGTCGTTGATGATGTCAGCCCCCAATTCTTCAATGCACATCTTCGCTACATCGGCACGGAACGTATCGACACTTACTGGAATCTCAGGTGCCTCTTCCCTTACGATTTTCATGCCCCGTTTCAGTCGAGCCATTTCTTCATCGGCACTCACATCGTCAGCCCCAGGACGTGAAGAGTAGGCTCCCACATCAATCATGCTACCGCCTTCCTCCACGATTTGTCGTACACGCCTCCTAATGGCCTCTTCCGTTTTCATGCGGCTTTCCGCATAGAACGAGTCGGGTGTCACGTTGAGAATGCCCATCACCTGTGGCTCTGAGAGGTCCAATAGGTGACCTCGCACATTTAGCGAGCAAGATGCAGCCATAGTCCTTTCCTTTTTTAAGAATTTCGGCAAAGATACGGAAAAAGTTGAAAACTGAGAACTAAAAGTTTAACAATTAACAATGAACAATTAATAATTAACAATTAACAATTAACAATTAACAATTGGCTGGCGCGATGTTGGCCGTCGAAAAACAAGCCGCATGGTCTAATAAAGCCGCATCTGCCACCCGAAAGCACACGAATCCCGCACTCGTACTCTCTTCAGTGTCCGTTCAGCAGTACTCCAGTACTCCTTCGTCAGTACTGGAGTACTGCTTCGTCAGTATTAGAGTACTTACGAAGAAGTACTGGAGTATTGGCGAAGGAGTGCTGCACTCATGACGAATGAGGACTCAAGTACTGACGAACCAGCACCGTGCTACTGACGAACCAAGACCCTCCAGATGGCAGTGCTCTGGTGGAGCAAGTGGATGAACTCGCGTGCTGAAGCTTTCTGATAACCGTTCTTCAAGGTGTGGATGCATCCTTCCATCTCATTCTTGAAGCCTTCGGCACTATCAGCCACTGTGCTTCCACTGCCGATGACGGGAATGGCTACAAGGCCCGTCTCGTCGATGACGGTTGACTCAGAGAGTACCGTGACATACTTCGTCTGGCGAACAAACTTGAAGAGAAGGCCTACGTTGTTGATTTCGGCCTTGATGTTGTATTGCAGTCCACTGTGCGCC
>ONFA01000001.1 GCA_900316975.1 uncultured Prevotellaceae bacterium
CATCGGCGACAAAACTGCTATTCCTTCTTCAAGTAATCAAATAAATTGATTCTGCCTGTCTCGTTTTCAATATCAAGTAGCGGTACTTTCTCCACCATCTTTGTAACACCAGTATGCTTGTCAACATAAAAATGAACCGTTGCCCCCGTATAGCTGCGAAATACCACTTCATACGTAGAATCCGATTCCACCCCCATCTCCACATACATGATGGAGGGATTCTCTTGGGCAATACTCCATTCATACATCTGATGGCAATAGTTGCTGACTCCCTCGTAAGCATTTTCTTCCGTAACCCTTCTGTCAGGATGTCCTGAACCGCACGAACAGCAGAACAGCATCATTAACAAGGAATAGACGACAATAAGCGGTTTCATATCTTTAGTTCACTGAATTCCGATTTGACTAAATTATTAGACATTGTTCTTTTCTGTGAAAAGCGAATTTTGCCGATTACGAGCGGCAAAATTAGTCATTTCCGCTAAAATTCCGTGAATTTTGTGTAACCGCCTCTATGCGGCCAAGATGTGCTGCCACGAGGGGAAACTCTACTATTCGGCTCCTGTGGAGATTGCGACTCTGCCCGATGACGTGAATCTGGCTTCGATGGATGGCTGGATGGATGGTCTCGACCTGAAGGTGGCCTACTGTGTGGTGAACGACAATGAGGGGGCTGCTGTGCTGCAGAATCAGGTGACTTTTGCCAACAGTATTGACCACCGTATTGCCTATAATGCCTACGACATGGCTGACAGCCAGCAGGTGCCTGTCACGGTGACGGTGGCTAACAATGGTTTCCAGCCTGTGGAACGAATCGACATCACGATGGGTGGCGAGACGACTGCCCACGAGGTGGTGCTCATGCCTCAGCAGACGGTGGAACTGACGGCCAATTGTCCTGTGACGGAGGATTTTGACGGCACTATCGCCTACGATGTGACTGACGGACAGGTGGTTGATGTGTGGTACACGCTTGACGGCATCCGCCTGCAGGGCGAGCCTGTCCTGCGTGGTGTCTATGTCAATCAGCGTGGTGAGAAGAGGGTGGTGAAGTGACCTTCTGCTCAGTGGTTTAAGTGAAAAGTGAAAAGTAACTTAGATTTTTCACTCTTCACTTTTCACTTTTCACTCAATAGTGTTTCTGCTCAGAACCTCCACCGATGTCCGTTCGCATTTTCCTTCGGCTTCATTCTTTGCCTCGTAAAATGCTACTTCCATCCCCCGTTTTGACGAAAAATATTATCAATTTTTTTCATCAAAACGTCCACTTCAATGCCAAAGTTGGATTGATGAAGAAAGACTTGTTGTTATAGGTGTTGTAGATGAAGTTGTTGCTGATTTCCACTTCGGTGCCAATGCTCAGATTTGTGTTCTCCAATCCCTTGAGACTGTTGAAGTTGTACCAGAATTGAGGTTCAGTGAGAAGCACCAGTTGTCCGTGACCACAGGCATTCTCGCCACGCCAGAAATCGATGAAGCCTGAGAAGGTGCATGCCCTGTGGGCGAAGGTGGTGCTCCACACGCCTGTCAACTGAACGCTGGCATAGGCACGGGTGTAGTCGTAACTCTTGAAGTAGTGCTTGTACATGAGTTGTACGGAGTAGGTCTTGGAGAAGTCTGCTGAATGTCCGTTCCATGCGGGACCGATAAGAGCCGCCTGCTGAAAACTTCCGAAACGGTTGAGACCGCCATCGTATTCAATATGGGCAGCGAAGGGTGATTGTTTGCCCAGATTGAACTCGCGTGAAATCTCTGTGTAAGCCCCTTCGGTGAACTTGCGGCTGAAGTCAATATCCACAAAGTAGAACCAAGAACCCCATTGGTCGGCTTTGAACTGCTCGACGGTAACGGTCACTTTCTGACGGCCTGCCTCTTCGTCTGGATAAAGGTTGCGTCCGAAATCATAATGTACTTGGATGTCTTGTGCGTTGGCACTGATGGCTGCAATAAGCATCATTGCCATAAGGATCAATTTTTTCATGTTTATCATTTCTTAATTTGTGTATTGTTCAATATCAATGTCTATTCGGTTGGGCAAGATGGCGTTCAAGATGATGCCCACGATGGCTGCCAATGCCAATCCGGAGAAATGGACGGAGCCAATGGCGACAGAGTCGTTGGCACCATACTTCACGCCGATGGCGATGACCAAAATGAGGGCAGCGATTAAGATATTGCGCATCTGTATGAAATCAATGTGTGCCTCCAC
Organism: uncultured Prevotellaceae bacterium; assembly: GCA_900316975.1. Classification (GTDB taxonomy): domain Bacteria; phylum Bacteroidota; class Bacteroidia; order Bacteroidales; family Bacteroidaceae; genus Minthosoma. Next base: position 2,210 of record ONFA01000001.1, read on the forward strand.
CATGTTGCGAATACCTACAGCGGAAATCATTCCATAAAGGATGAGTGACACACCGCCGATGGTGGCAGCAGGCATCGTGGCGACGAAACAGGCGAATTTGGGACAGAAACTCAACATGATGGCAAAGATGGCTGCCAAGCGGATGACGCGAGGATCATACACTTTTGTGATGTTCAGCACTCCCGTGTTCTCACCGTAGGTCGTATTGGCTGGTGCACCAAACAACGAAGCCAATGTCGTGGCAAGACCGTCGCCCATGAGTGTACGGTGCAAGCCCGGGTCAGCCAAGAACGGTTTTCCCACGGTGCCAGAGATGGCGCACATGTCACCGATGTGCTCCATGATGGTGGCAAAAGCGATGGGCATGATGGCAATGATGCTGGAGGTGATGAGCGTGTAGTCAGGGTTGTCAAACACTGCCAACACGGTGTTCTCCCTTGCCACGGGCAGTCCCATCCATGCCGCATTTTGGAAAGGCGTGAAATCTATCTTCCCCATACAGGCTGCCAACCCATACGATGCCGCGACTCCAAGCAGAATGGGTATGATGCGTACAATGCCACGCCCCCACATGTTGCTCACAATCACCACGATGATTGCCGTCAGTGCGATGAGCCAGTCGGTCATGGCGTTCGTGATGGCGGAGCCTGACAGACACAGACCTATGGAAATGACCATGGGACCTGTCACCACTGGCGGGAAGTAGCGGAGAATACGCTCGCTGCCGAACCACTTGATGAGTCCTGCCATGACGAAATAACATAGTCCTGCACATGCCACACCGATACAGGCGTAGTCGAGCGAAAGGTTCTCGGACAACCCTCTGTCCATACCGAGTTGCTTGATGGACAAGTAACCTCCGATGAAGGCAAAGGAACTGCCGAGGAAAGCGGGCACCTTCCATTTTGCGATGAAATGGAAGAGCAGTGTGCCGATACCTGCGAAGAGTAGGGTGGCTGACACGTTCAGTCCTGTGATGGCTGGCACGAGGATGGTGGCACCGAACATGGCAAAGAGGTGCTGAATGCCCAGAATGCCAAACTTGACAGGACCTAAAGTGCGAGCATCATGGATGCCCTGTTGTGATTGTATTTCCATGAGAGAATCGTTAGAAGAGTTGCGACAAGAGTTCTTTCAATAAAGGCATGAGGTACCTCAAAATGAAGATGATGGCTAAGATGACAATTGTGGGGTTAAGTCTCTTCCATTGACGCGCAATGGCATTCAGTACCACATACGTGATGATTCCCAATAAGATGCCATCGCTGATGGAATCTGCCATCACCATGATGAACAGTGTGATGATGCAAGGAATGCTGTCAGTGTATCTTTTGAAGTTCAGTTGTTTCACATTGGAGAACATCATCAAGCCGACAATGATGAGGATGGGACTGGTCGCTCCCGATGGGATGGCAAGAAACAGGGGTGCAAAGAATAGGGAGATGGCGAAGAAAAAGGCGATGGATGCAGCGGTCAAGCCTGTTCTGCCACCTTCGCTTACACCAGAGGCTGATTCCACGTAGGTGGTTGTGGTGGATGCTCCCACACAAGCGCCTGCTGTAGTGGCTATGGCATCGGCAAGAAGTGCCTCGTCTAATCGTGGAATGGAACCGTCTTTCCGCATCATGCCTGCTGAATTCATCACGCCAATGATTGAGCCTATGGTGTCGAACATGTCAATAAACAGGAAGGTGAAGACTACAGAGAGCATGTCGAGCGTGAAGATGTTGTGCCACTCAAATTGCATGAAAAGTGGACTTATGTCGGGAGGCATGCCGATGACACCATTCAAATGTGTTTGCCCCATTGGAATACCGATGAGTGTGGTGACAAAAATGCCGATGAGCATGGCGCCTTTCACTTTGTAGATGAGTAGCGCAGCCGTGATGAGAAGACCAATGATGCACAGCAGGGCAGGACCCGAGGTGATGTCGCCTAAAGTGGTGAGTGTGGCTTCGTTATCTACGATTACATTTGCATTCTTCAACCCCAAAGATGCGATGAATAGGCCGATGCCAGCAGAGATGGCTGCCTTCATTTGGGTGGGAATGGCATTGACAATGAGTGACCGTATTTTTGTGATACTCAAAATGATGAAAAGGATACCCTCCAAGAGTATTGCTGTCAACGCAAATTGCCACGTGTATCCCATCGTAAGGCAAACCGTATATACAAAAAATGCGTTCAGACCCATGCCTGGGGCAAGTCCGAACGGCATCTTTGCATAGATGGCCATCACTAATGTGCCGATAACGCTGGCAATAACTGTGGCTGTAAACACGGCATCTGTGTCCATGCCTTGGTCGGCGAGTGCTGAAAAGATGTTAGGATTGACGGCGAGGATGTACGCCATGGTCAGGAAAGAGGTCAAGCCAGCCATCAATTCTGTCTTGACTTTGTGCTTCGCAGGATCGAAGCCGAAGAGTTTTTGTAGCATCATCTTTTTGTGGTTATAGTTGTTTGCAAAGATAAGGTAAAAATGTGAATGAAACAAAAAAAAAGTTAAATTTCGGTGTTTTGACGGATTTTTATGTATCTTTGTCCTCAAAATAGACGTAGCATATGATAAAGTGTGTGTGTGCCCTGGTTTTTTCAGTCCTTTGGGTCTTGCCTGAAATGTTGGTGGCGGCTCCACCTCAAAAGCAGGAAGTGCTTGCAGCATTGGAACTTGCCAATGACTATTTCATCAGCAAGAATCCCGATCCCGGCAAACCGACGTTTGTGAAGAAGGAGCGTCCGTCCAACTTATGGACAAGAGGCGTGTATTTTGAGGGGCTGATAGCCTTGACCGAGGTGGAGCGACAAACGAATGGGGCGAAGTATGCGCCCTATAAGAAATATATAGAGGATTGGGGGGCGGCACACCGTTGGAAGCCGCGAAATGGCGTGACGACGAGGGATGCCGATGACTATTGCTGTTGCCAGACCTATCTGGACATGTATTGGCAGGAGCGTCGGGACGAAATGCTGCAACCGACCGTGGAATGCATGGACAACGTGTTAGAATCACAGGAGCTGCCCTGGGTGTCGGGAGGACAAACGAAGTCGGAAGGAAGCTGCGGGGACTGGACTTGGATAGATGCCATCCAGATGGGGTTGCCCGTGCTGTCGAAGCTGACACGCATCCGCCATCTCGAGGGTGATGAAAATGCAAAACGCTATGCAGAACAAGGATGGAGAATGTATGAAACATCAAGAAATATGATAGGGGGAGGATTGTTCAATGCGAAAGACGGCTTGTGGTGGAGAGACCGTGACTTTGTGCCGCCCTATCAGGAACCGAATGGCGAAGACTGCTATTGGAGCCGTGGAAACGGCTGGGTCTATGCTGCATTGGTCAGGGCAATGGATGCCATGTTGGTGGGAGAGCATGCAGAAGCGCCGGACTATATGGAGCCATTGGGCGAGAATTCGTGGAGGAATTTGGGCGAAGATGCCCATTTCCAAGACTACAGGAGGGATTACCTGGCGATGACGAAAGCATTGGTGCAGTGTCAGCGGAAGGATGGGTTCTGGAATGTGTCATTGCATGACGAGACGAACTATGGCGGAGTGGAACTGTCGGGCACGGCATTGTTCATCTATGGTATGGCATGGGGAGTGCGCCATGGCTATCTGTCCAAGAGGAAGTATCTGCCGACAATACTCAACACATGGGAGTCGATGGTGAACACGTGCCTCCACACCAACGGTTTTCTGGGTTATGTGCAGGGTACGGGAAAGGAACCGAAGGATTCGCAGCCTGTGACGTATAGCAAGCAACCCGATTTCGAAGACTACGGCTTGGGCTGCTTCTTGCTTTGTGGAACAGAAATCATTAAATTGTTAGCGATATGAAACATGCTTTATATATAATAATGTGTATGTGCTTGATGCTTCTTGCATCATGTACACAGGAAAAGAAAAAAGGGAAGGTGATAGGGAAGGTGCAGAGTGCACCTTATGAGTTGCTGGTGGTGGCTGATAAGGAGTGGTTGAAGACGGATGCGGGTCAGAGCCTTGTGAACATGACGGAAACTCCGATTGAGGGGATTCCACAGCCTGAGCCGAATTTTCGGGCGACATATATCTATCCGCATGCCTTTTCGGGCACGTTCAGGGGGTATGCTAATATCATTGTGGTGAATGTGGGGAAGAAATACAAGGAGGCACGATTAGGCTGGGCTTCCAATGTGTATGCTCAACCGCAAGTGGTGCTGTCGTTGGAGGCGCCTGATGACAAGTCTTTTGCAGAGTTGGTCATGGCACATCGAGAGTCTATATTGGAAGCCTTCAATGCCAATGAGTTTAAGCGTGAACGTGCCTTCTTGAAGAAAAAGCACAGCGGAGTGGTTTCGAGACAAGTCCAGAAGCAGTTTGGAGTGGATATACAGGCGCCAGTTGATGTGGATGATATCAAAAAGGGAAAGGACTTTATGTGGGCATCTGCCAGTGAGCAGGAGTTTCGGCTGAATGTTTGCGTATATACTTTACCATTGCGGGAGATGACGGCTGAAAAATTGGTGGAAGCCCGAGATTCTGTGATGAAAATCAATATTCCAGGCGGACGCGAAGGTCAGTGGATGGAAACGGACAGGAGGTCGGTGCTGAGTGGCTCTGTTACGGTGGACGGAAAGGATTTGATGGCTGTTAGAGGTTTCTGGGACATGAAAGACGATGCGATGGGGGGACCCTTTGTCTGCTATGTCTATCCTGATGAAAAGCGTCAGCGTTTGTTGATTGCGGAGGGTTTTGTCTTTGCTCCGAATACGAAAAAGCGCCCCTTGATTCGCCAACTCGAAGCAACGCTTCAAACCATCAACCTACAACCATAACCCCTTAAATACTTAAAATTGGGTATCCTTTTATCGCTTTTGTTGCATTTTCTCTACCTAAAATTTGGTATGTAAGGAAAAGTTTTCCTACATTTGCACTCACAATAGATGTTTATAAAAATTGTAAATAACAAATTATAAAATTGTAAATTGAACTATGGCTTACGTAATTAGTGACGATTGTGTAATGTGTGGAACTTGCGCAGGTGAGTGTCCATCAGGTGCTATCAGCGAAGGTGATGGCAAGTATGTTATTGATGCAGACGCATGTGTGGATTGTGGCACTTGCGCTGACGCTTGTCCTGCAGGTGCTATCGCTCCTGGAGAATGAGGACAATCTGTGCGTTTTTTATGATTTTAAGCGGCATTCTCTTGTGAGTTTGCCGCTTTTTGTGTACCTTCGCACATCAATATGCTAACTAAAGATGAAAAGTAACCTGTTTATTTTAAGAGTTTTGGGAACTGTTGCCCTTGCTCTCTTTCTTTGTGTGAAGGGAACCGCTCAAACGATTGACTTGAGCGGTGTGTGGCAGTTCCAAATCGACCGCGAAGGTAAGGGCGTGGCGGAAAAATGGTATCAGGCAGACTATCGGATGAATGACAGCATCTCTCTTCCTGCATCGATGCCGCAACAACTGAAGGGCGACGACATCAGCGTGGAGACTCAATGGGTCGGCTCGCTCTATGACTCCAGCTATTTCTACAACCCGTATATGGAGAAGTACCGCAATCCTGGAAAGGACATGAAGTTGCAGTTCTTCTTGACTCCCGACAAGCACTATGTGGGGAAAGCATGGTATAAGAGGGAAGTGACCTTGCCCGAAGATGAGGCTGTGCCAATGTACACTTTGTATCTGGAACGCCCACACATCACGACTGAGGTGTGGGTGAATGGAGAAAAAGTGGAGGGTGTGCAAAAGTCCCTTTCTGTCCCTCATGTGTTTTATCTGTATGGCTTGTTGAAACCTGGCAAGAACACGATTGCCATCTGTGTGGATAATGACCCTGAAACGGTGAAGGTGGGACAAGACTCGCATTCGGTGACAGACCAGACGCAGGGCGATTGGAACGGCATTGTCGGGAAAGTGGAGTTGCGGCCATTCAATTCAATTGATGCGGTGAAGGTCTATCCTGATGTGGATTCGAAGACGGCACGTGTGCATCTGGAAATGCTTGACTGCAAGCCAAATCGGCAGGTGACGGTGTCTCTGAAGGCCACGGCCTTCAATACAGACAAGCAGCATGTGGTGGAGTGCAAGCCGATTGAGATGGTGCTGAACGACTCGAAGGAGGTGGCTTGCGACATCACCATGCAGATGGGAGAGGGGATGCTTTTATGGGATGAATTTCATCCGCAACTCTATCGGTTGGAAGTGGAAGTGAAGGCAAAAGACGGAACAACTTGTCGGAAGGAAACCGTTTTCGGTATGCGAAAGATGGAGATAAAGGACAAGATGTTCTACTTGAACGGGCATGAGATTTTGTTGCGTGGTACAGTGGAGAATTGTGATTTTCCGAACACGGGCTATCCACCCATGGATGTAGAGTCATGGCTGAAAGTGTTTAAGACTTGCAAGTCCTATGGACTGAACCACATGCGATTCCATAGTTATTGTCCACCAGAGGCAGCCTTCCTGGCAGCCGACATGATGGGTTTTTATCTGCAACCAGAGGGTCCATCTTGGCCGAATCATGGTGTGCGATTGGGACGCGGCGAACCGATTGACAAGTATCTGATGGACGAGAGTGTTGCCATCGTTAATGAATACGGCAATCACCCTTCATTCACATTTTATGCCTTTGGCAATGAACCTGCCGGCAACTGGGTGCCTTGGTCGACGGAGCATGTGGCGGAAATGAAGGCGTATGACCCGAGACATCTGTATTGCGGATTCAGTGTCGGAGGTGGTTGGGCATGGCAACCTGGCAGTGAATATGCCGTGAAGGCGGGGGCGAGAGGACTGAATGAATGGGCGAGGAGTGCTCCGGAATCGGTGGCGACTTTTGAGAAGAATATCACCACTTATAATGGAAAAGATATGCCAAACACTCCTATCACAATGCCTTTTGTGAGCCATGAGACGGGGCAGTGGTGTGCATTCCCTAATTTTGACGAAATCAAGAAATACACGGGGGTGAACAAGGCGAAGAACTTCGAGATTTTTCGCGACTTGCTGAAGGACAACGGAATGGTTTCGCGTGCTCATGATTTCCTGATGGCATCGGGCAAGTTGCAGGCGCTCTGCTACAAGGCGGAGATAGAACGTACCCTCCGAACTCCGAACTATGCGGGGTTCCAATTGCTTTCGTTGAATGATTATTCGGGGCAGGGAACTGCATTGGTGGGTGTGACGGATGTGTTTTTTGACAGCAAGGGGTATTGCAATGAGGATAGGTTTAGCGAGTTCTGTGCACCGATTGTTCCGCTGGCAAAGTTCCCCAAATTCACGTATCGGGCGGATGAAACCTTGGAGGTGGATGTGGAACTAAGCCAGTTCTCTGATGAAGAGTTGAAGGGCGTGACCCCATATTGGGTCATCTTCAAACAGGGGAATGCTTCGAAGGAAGGTCCTGTTGCAGAAGAGGTGTATGCGGAAGGCAGATTGCCAACGCGCGACCTTCCTATTGGAGGTAACATAGACCTTGGAAGGATTTCCGTACCTCTTGCTGACATCAAGGAAGCGACAAAGATGCGGTTGTGTGTGAGCATCCCTAATACTGAAGAATATGTCCCGGAGTCGGATAACCGAATTCCAGGATGGAAGAATGCCATGAATCGTTGGGAGTTTTGGGTGTATCCGACCCCGAAATCTGATGTGGTGAAATACGAGAAGAATGGACTTCCTAAGGGAATCTATGTGACTGATTCTCTTGATGAGAAAGCGATGAAGACGCTGAAGAGGGGTGGCAATGTCCTCATTTGTGCCGCAGGTAAAGTGACGTATGGAAAGGAGGTGGTGCAGCAGTTCACTCCTGTGTTCTGGAACACTTCCTGGTTTAAGATGCGTCCTCCTCACACTACAGGTGTTTTTGTGGAGAATACTCATTCGATTTTTGACCTGTTCCCAACGGATTATCACTCTGACATGCAGTGGTGGGAATTGGTGAACCGTGCACAGGTGATGCAGTTTACAGATTTTCCCAAAGACTTTCAGCCATTGGTGCAGAGCATCGACACTTGGTTCGTTTCACGTAAGATTGGTATGCTCTTTGAGGCGAATGTGGGTAAGGGAAAATTGGTGATGACAACGATGGACATAACCCATCATCTTGACACACGTATTGTGGCGCGTCAGATGCGGGAGTCTATTCTCAACTACATGCAATCCGACCGGTTCAATCCTCAATGGACGATTGACGCACAATTGGTGTCAGACCTTTTTACGAAAGTGGCTGGAGAAATAAATATGTACACGAAAGATTCGCCAGACGAGTTGAAGCCTGCTCTTGTGAGTCCTACTAAACCTAAGTAATAAGGATGAAAAGAATCTATTGTTTTCTGGTCGCTGTTGAGTTGATGATAGGCATGCCAGTGATAGCCCAGACGTTCTCTTTTGATGGGCGCAATCGAGAAGCCATTCTGGTGAAGCCGACGGATGTCTTTACGGTGGAGACTGGGTATGGGTACGATTTCCAAGAATTTATAACCGAAGCCCGAAAGTCTCAAAATGATACTTACAGGCTGACTGATGGCATCTTTTATTTTTCGGTGAAGGTGCCGGATGGCAACTATAGGGTGACTGTGACGCTGGGCTCAAAGAAGGCAAAAGGAAACACGACGGTCCGTGCAGAATCTCGTCGCCTTTTTGTTCAAAACGTGGAAACGAAGAAGGGGGAGTTTAAGGCTTGTTCTTTCATCGTGAATAAGCGTAACACCACTATTAACCTTCCAGATGGGAAAACGGAGCGTGTGCGCATTAAGAAACGTGAGGAAAGCAAGATGAACTGGGATGATAAACTGACAATAGAGGTGAACGGTGATGCCCCTGCTGTTTCTGAAATAAAGGTTGAACCAGCCCCTGACGTCCCAACTTTGTGGCTTTGCGGCAACTCGACGGTTGTGGATCAAGACTATGAGCCCTGGGCTTCATGGGGACAAATGATTACACGCTGGTTCACGGAAGATGTGGCTGTCGCAAACTATGCGGAGAGTGGAGAAACTGCCACGTCTTTTGTGGCTGCCGGCAGGCTGAAGAAAATCGTTTCATTAATGAAAAAAGGTGACTATGTTTTGGTGGAGTTTGGACATAATGACCAAAAAGAAAAGCGGTCTGGCAGTGGGGCATTCTATAATTTTGCTTATGCATTGAAGCAGTTTGTAGATGAGGCTCGTGCCAAAGAAGTTACTCCCATCTTTGTCACTCCAACCCAACGGCGTTCTTTTGGACAAGATGGAAAAATTCAAGAAACACATGCAAACTACCCGGAGGCGATGCGATGGGTCGCGAAGGATTTGAATGTCCCCTTGATAGAACTCCATGAGATGACCCGTGTGTTCTTTGAGACATTGGGTGTGGAGGGTAGTAAACATGCTTTGGTTCATTATCCTGCAGGAACCTATCCCGGGCAGGTGAAAGCATTCGAGGATAATACTCATTTCAATCCTTATGGCGCATACGAAATAGCCAAGATGATGGTGGAAGGAATGAAAACTTTGAATCTGCCTATTGTCCAACATGTCCGTAAAGACTATATCCCATTCAATCCTTCAATGCCTGATGACTGGCGCACATTCCATTGGAATGACGGTCCTTGCATTGACATCGTAAAACCAGACGGGAACTGAGCGGGATGCTTTCCTGTGACTTACATTAACGACCTTTGACACGAAAACGATGAACGTACCCAAGGGGTACACTGTCCCGTAGTCGAGGGGTACGACATGCCGCACCTTTCGACTACGGCAATTTGTTTGTCTTTTGCTGTTACAGCCTTTTTCTCCCGCAAATCCCGTATCCTTCTTGCTTTTCCATGGGAAAGTGAGCTTGAATTTTTTTTACCAAAAATTTTTTTATTATTTAAGAAATGCGTACATTTGACGTTAGTTTGTAAAAAAACAACCTGAATCTGTGACTTTAGCAAGGCTAATAAATCACAAGTTTGTTTCTAACGCTTTGAAAAACATCCTGTTGCAACGGATAGGATGAAGTAAAGGTGTGCTTTGTTGTGAGAATGTGCCAAATGCCCTTGATTGGGGCGTTTTTAGGAAATGTAAACATTTTGAAAAGTTAAAAAACATTAAATATGAAAAAGACGTATCTATTTCTTGGAATGACCGTAGTGGCAATTCTTGCGCTGCTGAGTTCATGCTCTGTGCCTAAAGACATTGCCTATTTCCAAGATTTTAATCCTGGTAAATCAATCATTGTTCAAAACCCGGTTGAGATTAAGTTCAAAGCGGACGATGAGGTTACAATTCAAGTAAGCTCTGATAAGAAAGAACTCGCTGAACAGTTTAGTCTGTCCTCGGGAGGAAGTGGCGGCGGCGGTGGCTCTCGTTACACCATTGATTCAGAGGGGTGCATTCGTTTCCCTATGTTGGGCAAAATTCATGTGGCAGGCTTGAACCGCCAGGAACTTCAGGAAACCATTCGTGACCAGATTATGGAGAAGGGATTGATTCGCGATCCGATAGTGACGGTTGATTACTCAAATTTGTATGTCATTGTCCTTGGTGCGGCAGGTACTGGTCGTATTCAGATTGACAGGGACAAGTTTACGATTCTTGATGCAATCGGTTCAAGCGGAGATTTGAACATCAATGGCTTACGTACCAATGTAAAAGTGATTCGTGAGAATTATGGTAAAAAAACGGTGTATGAAGTGAATCTCTGTTCAGCCGAAGATTTGTATTCATCCCCTGTGTATTATTTGCAGCAGAATGATGTGATTTACGTGGAGATGAACAAGAAGGAGAAGCGCAATGCGACAGTGATGGGTAATTCAACTGTTCAACCTTCGTTCTGGATTGGACTTGCTACATTTATTGTTGGTGCAATTGCATGGTTCAAGTAGCATTCCCGTAGCTTTCAATTCTCAATCCTCAATTCTCAACTTTAAACCCTCAACTCTAAACTCTAAACAAATATGCTACCTCTTAATAATCCTCAAACACCTGGTGTCTATCCACAAATAGCAACAGCCGTGCCGTCAGCACAAAAGGGTGGTGCTGCTTATGCGAAGGTTATTGAAATGTTGATGATTTTCGTTTCCAAGTGGTATTGGTTCCTTTTGTGTCTTGCCTTAGGGCTTGCGGCTTCGTATTTCTATCTACAAGCAACGCCTCCTATTTACACTCGTTCTGCTTCTATTCTGATTAAGAATGATTTGCAGTCAGGAAGCGGTTCTGCTGGCGGATCTGCCATCAATATGTTTGGAGGTAGCGTGGATGTCCAGAATGAGTTGTTCACACTTCGTTCATCAAGTTTGGCAGAATCTACTGTGCGTAATCTTCATCTCGAAGTGAATTGTTATGCACAAGGACGTTTTCATGAAGAAATCATTTATGGTACGAACTTGAGTGTACAGATTATCCCATTGGATTTGAATGATTCGGAGTCTGCAGAATTCATGTTCGATCTGAAGAATGATGGCACCTATGTGATGAGCGATTTTGTTCGTGGTGGTGAAAAAGTGGCAGGTTCTATCACTGGAAAAGTGGGACGGACGGTAAGAACACCGATTGGACAAATTGAGGTGAATAAATCGGTGAATTATGCTCCGCAAGAGATCATCCTTCGGGTGGAACGCACACCGATTCATGCGGCAGTGAACAAAATCACGTCGGGTTTGGATGTGAGTGCGGTCAGTGATATGTCCACTATTATTAAACTTACATACAATGATGAGAGTCCACAGCGGGCTGAGGATGTGCTCTCCACCATTATTGCCGTGTATAATGAGAACTGGGTGAAGGATTGTAACCGACGCTCTGTGTCCACCTCCGAGTTTATCGGTGAACGATTGGAGGTGATTGAGAAGGAATTGGGTAATGTGGAAACTGACATCTCTAATTTCAAATCCGAGAATCTGATTCCAGCCGGTCAAAGCGATGTGGCGAGCATTTATATTGGTCAGGCTAGTTCTGCCACCGCCCAATCGACTGAGATTAGCAACCAGTTGCACATGGCCCGGTATGTGCGTAATTATCTGACGAATGAGGCGAACAGATATACGTTGATTCCAGCCAACCAGGGTGTGAACAGCCCCAATATCAGCGGTCAGATTGCAGAGTATAACACGTTGCTTCTTTCTCGAAACAACCTATTGAGTGCCAGTTCTTTGCAAAATCCTATCATCCAGGAGAAGGATCTTCAGTTGGCTGAACTTCGTAATGCCCTGATTGCTTCTGTCGATAACCATATTGCTTCCTTGAATGTAGAATTACGTTCTGCACAGTCCATTCGTGGACAGGCCAACAGCAAGATTGCTTCCTCTCCTTCGCAGTCCAAATACTTGTTGAATCAGGAGCGTCAGCAAAAAGTGAAGGAGAATCTGTATTTGTATCTTCTGCAAAAGCGTGAGGAAAATGAACTCTCACAGGCTTTCACCGCTTATAATAACAGGGTGATTACCCCTGCTTCTGGGTCGAACGTTCCTACTTTCCCTGTGCCCAGCATGGTGTGGATGATTGGTGCTATCGTCGGTATCGCTGTTCCCGCCTTGATTATCTTCCTCTTGGAAGCCATCAATAATCAGGTGCGTGGACGCAAAGACCTGAATGAACTCTCCATTCCGTTTATAGGTGAGATTCCTGTTCATCGTCGCCATCGCACTTTGACAGAAAAGATTTTTGGTCCATGGAAGAAGTTGTGGAACAATATCTTGGTGATGTTGAGACTCGCTCAAGAAGAGGAGGATAAGACCTTGCACATCTTGGTGAAAGACCATTCGCGAAATGTCATCAACGAGGCTTTCCGTGTGATTCGTACGAATATTGAGTTTATGACAGCCAAGGGAAGCCGAGGTAAGGTCATTATGCTGACTTCCTTCTCTCCTAACTCTGGTAAGACGTTTGTCGTGACGAACCTTGTCACCTCTTTTGCCATCAAAAAACAGCGAGTTCTGGCGATAGACCTTGACCTTCGTAAGGCATCTCTTTCCGCTATGGTTGATAAGCCAAAGATTGGCATTGCAGACTATCTTTCGGGTGTGACGGACAGTTTCGATGATATTGTAGTTCGTAATGCTACCCACGATTATCTGGATGTGGTGCCGGTAGGAACAATCCCGCCTAACCCGACAGAACTGTTGTTTGATGACCGTCTTGGAAAGTTGCTGGATGAATTGCGTAATCAATACGCATACATCCTCCTCGACTGTCCTCCGGTGGAGATTGTTGCAGATGCTACAATCGTGGGTCGTTGTACGGATTCAACATTGTTCATCATTCGTGCAGAACATTTTGATCGGAATCTTCTTCCAGATGTGCAGAAGTATTACGATGATAACCGTTTGCCAAAGATGTCCATCATTCTTAATGGAACCACCGATTCATTCTCTTATTATGGTTCTCATCGTTATGGTGCGCGGTACGGATACTATGGAGGTGCTGCGTATGGTGGGTACACCAAGGACGATGATTGATACGGTGTAAAAGGAACTCTCTATTCGAATAACATAAAAAACAATACATCTATGAGTAATTCAAAGCGTAAAATTCTTTTCCTTGTTGAATCATTGGATTCCGGTGATGCAGGGAAGGCCTTGTCTGTATTGGTGCAGTATATTGACAAAAGCAAGTATGATGTCACGGTATGTGCTATCAATGGTGGTGGACAGTACGAAGCCATCATTAGAGAAAATGCCAATTACAAAGCAATATTAACTGATCCTGATGGCATGAAGCGCAAGATGGTCTATCGCAATCTTCCATTGTCATTGGTTTATAAGTTCTATGTGCCACAGGGGAATGACGTCGAGTTTGCGTATTCAGAAGGTTTTGTGACGAAATTGTTAAGTCGTGCTTCGAAGGGAAAGACAAAAAGATATGCTTGGGTTCATACAAATTTGGCAAAGAATCATTGGACAAGTGACTTCTTTAGCAGTATTAAAGAAGAGACAGAAGCCTATAACAAATTTGATAAAGTGGCATGTACAACGAATCTTCTCACAGATGCTTTCAAGAAGCAATTCCCAGATGTAAAAGTACCTGTTGAAACAATCTATGACCCGATTGATTCGTTGTCTGTGCGTCTCAAATCATTGAATGTCAGCAATCCTGACGAAAATCCGGTAAAGATTCGTTTGGTGTCACAAGGACGACTGGAGCCCCAATATCAGTATGCTCGTCTGCTCCGCGTTATAAATCGACTTGTCAAAGAGAATTATGACGTTGGACTTTGGGTTTTTGGAGATGGCGTAGAACGTTTAGTGCTTGACCGTTATATTCAAGAGAATGATTTGCAGACTCGTGTGAAGTTATTTGGTTCTCATCCCAACCCTTATCGCTTCATGATTCAGGGGCAACTGTTCGTTTGTTCTGCTTACCATTCAAGTGTGATGAAAGCATTGATTTTGGGTATGCCTGTGCTGGCAACAGAAACACCTGAATTAAAGGAAATCCTCAAAAACGGAGATAGTGGTTTGATAACGTCTAATACCGAAGAGGCACTGTATAAGGGCATCAAGAGTTTGCTCGATGATCCTAATCTTTTGGAACAATATAGGCAGAAAGGCGAAGCACGTGGCTGGGACTTTGATATCGAGGCCCTCATGGTACCTTACGAGACCCTGTTCCAGGCATAAATGAATATCTCTCTTAACTCTCAACCCTAAACCCTCAACTCTATACCGTTAAGGTTATAAACTGATGCAGACAACAGAAATTAAGCCATATCGTAAATGGTTTGATATAGATATTAAGGGATTATGGCGTTATCGCGACTTGTATTATATGTATATACGTCGCGACATTGTCACACAGTATAAGCAGACCATCTTGGGCCCCTTGTGGTATGTCATTCAGCCCTTGTTCACCACCATCATGTATATGTTTGTGTTTGGTGGCTTGGCTGGCATCTCCACCGATGGTGCTCCACAGCCTCTTTTCTACATGGCAGGCATTGTGCTGTGGGGATATTTCTCTCAATGCTTCACTGTGAGCAGTGATGTTTTCGGGACCAATGCCAATGTGTTCGGAAAAGTTTATTTCCCTCGATTGGTCGTTCCTCTTTCGGGTATTACCAGTAATTTGTTGAAGATGCTCATCCAGTTGGGCATGTTTATCATCATATATATATATTATGTAATAACCCTTCCCTCGGGCACACTCCAGGTCAATGCATCCATCCTTCTTTTCCCCGTCCTGATTTTCTTGATTGCCATGCATGGCATGTCATGGGGACTTATCATCTCCTCCATGACCACTAAATATCGCGATATGAAGTTCCTGATTCAGTTTGGAATCCAACTCTTCATGTATGCCACTCCAGTCATCTACCCCCTCTCGGCTGCCCCAGAGAAATACCGCAACATCATTGCTCTTAACCCCCTCACCCCTATCTTTGAGGCCTTCAAATACAGTTGCTTAGGCTGTGGCACCCTCGACTGGAGCGGTCTCCTCTACAGCACCATTTTCATGTGCATCACCCTCATCCTCTCCGTCCTCGTCTTCTCCCGCACTGAACGCAACTTCATGGACACGGTGTAGTTGGTTTAGAGTTTAGAGTTAGGGCTGGGCGTTTTTGTGGGAATATGGATTCATTTGGCTTTAGAGATTTAAGGGTTTATCAGACTTCAAGAGATCTTGTTAAAACAATTTATAGCGTTTTAGCCGCCTATCCCTCTAATGAGCAGTATGCATTGTGTGACCAGTTAAGACGTGCTAGCGTCTCTGTTCCTTCAAACATTGCAGAAGGAATGAGCCGTTCGTCTGATAAAGAGAAAGCGCATTTTATAGAAATATCCTACGGCTCCTTAATGGAGGTTCTATGTCAGATGGAAATCTCAAAAGAACTTAATTATGTAACAGAAGAACAAATGAAAGATATAGAGAATCAGATAACTATAATTGCGAAACAACTATCAAAGCTTCGTACAACATTAAGTAACTCGTCTCTAAACTCTAAACCCTAAACTCTAAACAAATATGAGCAACATAGCAATTGAATTTGAAAATGTAGGTAAGATGTATCGACTGGGTCGTGTGGGAACAGGTACTCTTTCTCATGACCTCAATCGTTGGTGGACGATGAATGTCTTGCGCAAGGAAGACCCATATTTAAGGATAGGGGAAACGAACGATCGTAGCAAAAAGGGACATTCCGACTATGTGTGGGCGCTTCGAGATATATCTTTCAAAGTAGAGCAAGGCGATGTGGTGGGTATCATCGGTAAGAACGGTGCGGGGAAATCGACCCTTCTCAAACTACTCTCTCGTATCACCTCTCCTTCAACAGGTTCCATCCGCTATCAAGGGCGAATTGCCTCTCTTCTCGAAGTGGGTACAGGTTTCCATCCCGAAATGACTGGACGTGAAAATATCTACATGAATGGTTCCATTATGGGGATGACCAAAGCGGAAATTACCCGAAAGTTGGATGAAATTGTTGACTTTGCAGGTGTGGCACGTTATCTGGATACTCCCGTCAAGCGCTATTCCTCGGGGATGACTGTCCGTCTGGGTTTTGCTGTCGCCGCATTTTTGGAACCGGAGATTCTGGTGGTTGATGAAGTTCTTACCGTTGGTGACGCGGAGTTTCAGAAGAAGGCGATTGGCAAGATGAAAGATGTGAGCCAAGGAGGAGGAAGAACTGTGCTGTTTGTCAGCCATAACATGGCGGCGGTAAAGACTTTGTGTACACGAGGTGTTGTATTGGAAAATGGCACCTTGGCTTTTGATGGGACCACTGATGAGGCGGTTAGTTACTATTTGAATAATAACTTCCAGTTGCAACAGGGGCTTATCACTGACCACATTGATGAGTTGGCTTCCCACCTGACTGTGGACAAGATAGAAATAAATGGTACCCCCTATACGGACAGCACCATCACCTGCAACCAAGAATCTCTTGAAGTGCTCTTTGAGGGGACGACGACCGAACCGTTCAAAGCCAATATCCAACTTAAGTTCTTCAATCAAAGCGATATGCCTATGGCAACATATTCTGAGGGGGCATACAAAGGATTTGTGGAGGATGTTCCTGTTGGCAAATTCTCCCTCCGCCGCAAGATTCGTTTGCCGAAATACATTAGTAAAGGGGATTATGTATTGGAATTTGAAGTGAATCAGCATCGGCAAAATGGGGTTACCCGTTCTTTGTGGGCAAAGCGGTGTGCGAACATTCATGTGGATGGCAGCACTGATCAGTTTGGGCACCCATTGACTGCTCGTTGGGAAGGATTCTTAGGTTTGGAGTCAGTCGGTTAAGGTCATTATAGAGAGGTCATAAGAAGTTACGAAAAGAAAAATATAACGGTAAAAAGACATGATAGATAATTTGAAGTCTTTCTTGCATTTCCAAAAAGGAATCGTGGAATCAACCAAGATGATTGTGGAGTCCAGTTCGAATGATGTGGTGAATAGGTTGTACTATAAATATAAGGTTGACGAATTGAACCAATATGCTATAAATTCCAAGAAGAAAGGAATTACGGATTCAAAGATTGCTGCGACAGAAGTCATCGTCTCGTTGACGACCCATAGTTATCGCATCAATGATGTATACCTTGCCATTGAGTCCATCATGCAGGGTACGATGCTTCCCAATCGGATTATTCTTTGGATGTCTGACGAATACAAAAACAATCCACTTCCCATCACTTTGCAGAATCAGATGGAGAGAGGGTTGGAAGTCCGTTATTGTAAGGATATACGTTCTTATACCAAATTGGTGCCAGCCCTAAGAGAGTTTCCCGATAGTGCCATCGTGACGATTGATGACGACATCCTTTATCCCATAGATGCATTAGAGCACTTAGTGAATGCTTATAATGGTGCAAATGACTGTATTTGTGCACATTGGGTGCATACAATCCCTGCGGATTTGTACGAGAAATACACGTCTTTGTTGGATTGGCCAACGGCAACAGGAGCAGTGGAAGACTCTCTTCTCTTGTTTTATGAAGGTTTTGGTGGTGTTTTGTACCCTCCTCATTCTCTGGATGCAGAGGTGTTGAATGAGAATGTTTTTCTTGATATCTGTAAATATGCAGATGATGTGTGGTTCAATGCAATGTCATTGAAAAAGGGGACAAAAGTGCGGTATGCAAATCCGAGACCAGGATTGTTCAAGTGTGTCGGTAACCCTGATGTACAGGCAATCGCGTTGAGGAATGTGAATAGTAATGGAGAAATCTTGAATGATGTACAGATTAAGGATGTCTTCCGAAAATATGGGATTTTTGAGAAAATAGCAGCATTTGTACAAAACGGATAATTCATTATGAATAGGATAAAACTCTATGGTTGGTTCATGAAGGTTCCTGCCGTATTTTTTCTTAGAGTATTTTTATTGTTATCAATTGTAGATGTAACATTTTGTTTGCTAAATGGGGCAGTGCTCTATTCTTTCTTTATCTTAACATTTAATATTTTAATATCTTATGTAATCTCTCTCTTGGCAAAACTGTTTGGACACTATTGTTTCATATACAAGTTTGTGTGGTATGTCATTGCTTTTCTGATGTGCTGTGTTGATTTGTTTTGTGTGTTAAATATGAATTCGCGTTTTGGAAATGGTTTTGCGAGTATTATTGCGGGAACAAATCTGTCGGAAGCAAGAGAGTTCTTATCTACATTTGTGAATATAGATTATGTGTTGATTCTGTTGGCTATTTGTTTATTGTTCTGTTTTATTCCCCCTTACTATAAAAAAATCAAGACTTATTTTAGTATACGGATTTTATCAATTGTCTGGATCTTTTTACTTCTTTTTAGTATATATTGTGTACTTCGGTCTCCTGAAGTATGGAAAGAGTCTGTTTTTGGGAAAATGTATATGCTTTATGAATCTGCTAATATCCCGCAACTATCAGATTATGAGGAAGAGCAAGAACTTCTCATCGAAAATAAAGCACAACCATCTACCATCGTTATTATTATTGGAGAATCTTTTTCCAAATCTCATAGTTCATTGTATGGATATGAGAAAGATACGAATCCTAAAATGAAACGTCTTAAGGACAATGGCAAGTTGTTGGTGTTTAATCATGTGGAATCTCCTGCAACGTATACAACAGAAGCCTTCAAAAGTATGATGAGTACTTATTGTCCTGAATACGGTGATAGTGTTGAGTGGTATAAATGTCCGACAATCATAGGAATTGCAAAACAAAGTGGCTATCATACAACATGGGTGTCTAATCAGTGTATGACTGGTATGTTTGAGAATCCCATCGCTGAATATGCGGCTTTGTGCAATGCGAGTTTCTTCGTCGGCAAGCAGTTTGCAGAGATGGGGGATGTCTCTTACGATGAAGCAGTTTTTCAGCACATAGGGAAAAGGGACTCTCATGAGAAGAAGATGCTGTTTGTACATTTGATGGGTTCTCATGAGGTCTTCAAAGAACGATTCCCCGAAGAAAGGGTGAAGTTTGTAGAGGGGAATTATGAAGATTTCCCTTCTCAACAGCGTCAGGTTCTGGCAGATTATGATAACTCTGTTTTATATAATGATTCTATTGTGAGCGAGATTATCAAGTTGTATGAGGAAGAGGAAGCGGTTGTTTTGTATTACTCAGACCACGCTTTAGATTTATACGAGTCTTCCCCTAATTATTATGGGCATTCAATACAGGGAAATCCGATTTCTGTAAAAAAAGGCAAACAGATACCGTTTATGGTTTATATGAGCGATCGTTATAAAAAAAGATTCCCTGGAATAGAGTCTTCTTTACAAGCGAATATAGATACGGCTTTTGGAACAGAAAATCTAATCTATTTGTTGATGGATATCATGGGTGTGAAATTTAAGTTGAATGATAATGTGCAGAAATACACCTTATTGCAATAAAAAACTCTGGTATGAAAAAACTTTTTGTTGATATTTGGAATTG
This sequence comes from uncultured Prevotellaceae bacterium, assembly GCA_900316975.1. Classification (GTDB taxonomy): domain Bacteria; phylum Bacteroidota; class Bacteroidia; order Bacteroidales; family Bacteroidaceae; genus Minthosoma. The sequence goes on from ONFA01000001.1 coordinate 22,021, forward strand.
GTCTTTTGACCGATTTATTGAGTTACGAGACAAGATACAACTGGCGTATGATTTTTGTTATAGAAAAACTCATAAGGCACCGAAAGTGGCATCTGTTCGTGAAACGATACAATATATATTAGATACAGGGTGCTCTGTGAGTCGTTTTGGTGATGCGGAAATGAAGGTGATGCATCAAGACAATATCAGTTATCAAACAAACTCTCAGGAATTGTGTGAGAAACTGAAAGAAGTTTTGAACAAGCCCATTCCCAACCATATTGTTGGCTTGATTGATGCATTCGGCGATTTGGACCAATATGATGAACACCATAAGAAATTCTTGAGGTGGCATTTGTCCTATTACAGGAAAATTTGGTATCAATATCTGTTGAAAGACCGGCAATACTACAATGCCTTCATGTCCAGATGCTATTTGATGTATAGGGACAAGAGCCATGCAGGTGAGTATTTTGACATGTTGAAGAAGATTTGGGAAGGAAAGAATATCTTGTTGGTGGAAGGGCAGAAGAGTTGTTTGGGGGTTGGGAATGATTTGTTTGCAGGGTGCAGACAGATCAAGAGGATATTGGGACCACAGGTGAGTGCTTTCTCTAAATATGATGACATCATGAAAGAGGTGTTACGGTATCCAGCAGATGAATGGCAGGTGATACTTGCGTTGGGACCGACGGCGACTGTGCTTGCTTACGATTTGGCAAAAAGAGACTATCAGGCCATTGACATCGGGAATGTAGATACTGAATATGAATGGTATAAGATGGGGACATTGACCAAAGTTCCAATTCCTAACAAATATGTTCATGAGGCGGGAGGGTATTCAGGTGATGAGAGTAGTGTGAATGAAGAATATCAGTCACAGATAGTGAAGGTTTTTGAGTGATGCCTAAGATTTCTGTTATCCTTCCTGTTTATAATGCAGAACAATACTTGGATGTTTGTTTGAATAGTATTGTTTCACAGTCTTTTAGTGATTGGGAGTGCATTTGTGTGAATGATGGAAGTACGGATGGTTCTCTTGACATGTTGAATGGATTTGCAGCGAAAGATGGGCGTATAAAAGTTCTTTCTCAGCCCAATGCGGGTCCTTCTGTGGCTCGTTCTAAAGGTATAATGGCTGCCTGTGGTACCTACATTCTTTTTCAAGATTCCGATGATTTCATCGAGAACGATGCGTATGGTAGATTGGTGGAACTTGTCGAACGAACGAATGTTGATATGTTGGGATTTTCATATAGAACCTACCCTAACAATGTCTTGTCGCATTTCTCTATGAAGACTGGTGAGGTACTTCCACCGACCCAACTTTTGGCTTCTACCCGAACACCACAATCTTCTGATGATTTTTCATTTGCTTGGAGATACATGATCCGGCGTTCTGTTTTGGTGGAGAATAATATAAAATTTGATTCGCAGATTAGTGTGGGTGAGGACACATTGTTTATGATGGAGGTTTTTTCTCATGCGAGTAGTGTGTATTTGACCGATGATGCTCCTTATCGGTATCGGATAGACAGTCAACACAGTATTATGCATGAAACGAGGTTCCGTCCATATTTGGATGTTTCATTGTCACGTTTATACATGAAAAAAAGGGAACTCATCCAAAAGAATCATTGGGATGACTTCACTCCCTTTAGTTTTGACTTAGCCAATAGGGCGGTGAAGAGTTATAGTCGCATGCTGATGCTCAATCGCAAGGCAAATGGTGAGCCGAAAGAGAAGTATATTCGTGAAGTCCTTCTGCTTCCGATGATGCAAGATGCCATGAAAGTGGTCGGCTTTCGGAATATCTTTGATAACTGGAAAGAGTATTTTGTCTATTTGTGCATGAAGTGTTGTTTCATGCCTGTTTTGAAGCGTTATTTCTGATAGATGGTGCTTGCTTTTGTGCTGGGTGGTGTAGCGTTGGTTTGTTTGCTGTTTGTCGTGGTGGATGCTGTAGTGAACCTTGGCGAGTGGCAAGCACGCATTCATATCGGCAGATGGAACAATCGGCAGGAGTGGCAGCAAGCCGTGGAGCGGAAGGCAAAGGCATGGCTGAAGCATGCCCCTACGGTGCGGCAGACGGCGCAAGGCCGATTGATATTGTGGGACATCATCAGAGGACGGTATCGCAATGCAACCATACAGACGTGGCAAGATGCTGGACTTCTGATGGGTTTGGGACAAGAAGCCGCAGTTGAGTATGTGCGGATTCATCCGAATCGGGTAAAAACAGAACACGGCATGCCCGAAGATTTGCTCTTGGCGTATGCCCTGAAAAGAAATGGCGCACTACCTCCCGAGGCTGAGAATGAGATATTAGCCCAATATCAGGCGGTGAAGGAGCAAGGCACCATCCACTACCGCCCATGGGTGAAAGACATCCGTTTTGTGGACACATTGGGCATGGTGCTTCCTTTCCTGCATGCTTGTGGGTGGGACGATTTGGCAAAACGCCAGTTGGAGGAGTATGACAAAGCCTTGCTGAATGGCGTGTTTCCTGCCCATGCTTATGATGTGGAGAAGCAACTTCCACGAGGGGTGTGCGACTGGGGGCGTGGAATCGGCTGGTATATTCTGGCATTGATAGAAACGGCAGATATGGAGGGACAGGAAGAGCGTATCATGAATTTGGCAAAGGCATTGCTGCCGCATCAGAAAGGCGATGGAAGTTTCGGCTGTTTTGTGTTCGACCCACAGGCTCGCATGGAGTCTTCCGCCACGGTTTTAATCGGTTTGTTGTTTCTTTCTGCCTATCGGGTATCGAATGAACAAACATTCTTGCATGCAGCCCACCAAGCCGAAAAAGCCTTGATGAAAGCCACCCGACGTAATGGTGCAGTAGACAACTGCCAAGGCGACACCTACGGCATCGGCTATTATTCCCAGATTTTCTCTGTCATGCCTTTTGTGCAAGGACTTGTGCTAATGCTGTCAAAACAATTGGATTCTTTTGTTGATGAAAATGCAAAAGCGTAAGGTGCTGTTTCTCATAGAGTCGCTGGCTGGTGGTGGAGCGGAGAAGGTGCTCACGACGTTGGTGCAGCACATTGACAAGGAGCGGTTTGACGTGACGGTTTGTGCCATTAGCGGAGGAGGAAAGTATGAGGAGGTGGTGAAGGAGCAGGTGACATATCGAGCCATATTGAGCGACCCTGCGGGAAAAAGTGGCTTTCAAAATTTGATTTACAAGTTGAAGCATCATCTTGTTTATCGTTGGTTGCCCCTCTCGTGGGTCTATCGTTTGTTTGTTCCGCAGGGGAATGATGTAGAAGTTGCTTTTGTGGAGGGATTTGCGACGAAATTGCTGAGCCATTCCATGAATAATAAAGCCAAGAAATATGCTTGGGTGCACTGCAATATGGACAAAGACCATTGGACAGCGAGCATATACCCGACGCTAGAAGACGAAGAAGTCGCTTATAACCGATATGATAAAATCTTATGTGTTTCCGATACAGCAGTTCAAGGTTTCATGCAAACTTTTTCAGGTGTCACAACACCGGTTTTAAAGATTTATAATCCAATAAATGCACAGGTTATACAAAATATGGCAGCAGAAAGAAAAGATGTGGAGAAAAAGGTGATTCGTCTTGTCACGGTCGGTCGTTTGGAGCATCAGAAAGGCTATGATAGGTTGGTACGCGTAGTCAATCGATTGGTCGAGGATGGTCTTAGCCTTGAATTGTGGATTCTAGGTGTTGGTTCACAAGAAGCATCTTTGAAACAATACATCCAAGAACATCAATTGGATGAATACGTGAAATTGTTGGGCTTCCACTCCAATCCGTATAAATATATCGTACAAGGCGATTTGTTTGTCTGTTCCTCTCGTAGTGAGGGGTATAGTACCGCTGTCACCGAGGCTCTCATCCTTGGGTTGCCAGTTATTACCACAGACTGCTCTGGTATGGCAGAATTACTGAAGGATGGAGAATGTGGCATTATTACAGAAAATGATGATGAAGCATTCTATCAAGGTCTGAAAAATTTGCTTGCAGATGTGTCTTTGCTTGAACATTATCGTCAGAAGGCAATAGAGAGGGGAAAAGATTTCACTATCGAAAGTTTAATGAAACCTATTGAGACGTTGCTTGCAGAATGAAACGAAAGGTCGTTTTCTTCATCAATTCTTTGTATGGTGGTGGGGCAGAAAAGGTGTTGCAGACATTGCTTCGCTACTTAGACCGACAGAGATTCGAAATAACGCTCTATTCATTACATCGGGAAAAACTTGATGACAACTATCCTTCAGATATAACTTTTCGATATATCTATGGGCATGGAAAATGGAGTGATTATCTAAAAACTTTTGTCTATCAGTATTTTTCTCCCTCATTGTTTTACAGACTGTTCGTAAAAGGAAAGTATGATACCGAAGTGGCTTTTATTGAAGGATATTCTACACGGATTGTAAGTGGTTCTACCAACCCTCGCTCGAGAAAAATAGCATGGGTTCATATTGATTTGAAAAATAATCATTGGACAGATGTCGCTTATCATCATCGGAAAGAAGAACAAGCATGTTATCGGAAGTTCGATGTCGTAGTAGGCGTTTCTGAGACGGTTCGACAGGGCGCATTGCAACTTTTCCCGGAAATAAAAAGTTCTTTATGCTTGTATAATCCAATAGATTCCGAAGAGATTATCAAGAAGTCTAAAGAGTGAATCTGTCCACAGAGTCTCAAGGTTTGTGTCGTGAGAATCTATAGCATGGGGGAATATGTTTCTAAACGAAGAACTGTAATTCCGATTTCCATTAGAAAATGAAGGTTAGTGTAATTATACCAGTTTATAATTCTGTAAAATATCTTGATGATTGTGTTTCTTCCATCGTAAAACAGACGGTGAACGATTGGGAATGCATTCTTATAGACGATGGAAGTACAGATGGAAGTGGACAGAAGTGTGATGACTGGGCAGAGAAGGATAAGAGAATTCGGGTCATCCATCAAAAAAATGGAGGTGTTTCCATTGCCCGAAATGCAGGTCTGGAAAAGGCGTGTGGTTCTTTTTTGTATTTTTTGGATTCAGACGATTGGTGTGAACCTAATATTTTCCAAATGGTGGGTGATTATGATATGGTTTTGGGACAGTATTATCGAGGATCTTCTCCAATGGTTCACTCCTGCGATATTGAAGACAATATTCCATATGCATATTTGAAAGACCAAATACGGGTTTGTATGGGGTCTTTTATCGTAAAGACAGAGATTGTTAAAGATAATGCGATAAGGTTTGAACGAGGACGTAAATACGCAGAGGACCTAAGTTTTATATTACGATGTTTGTTGAAATCACGAAAGGTGATGATTAAGAGGAACTTTTTTATGCATTATCGAATGGTTGCGACGTCTGCAGTTCATAATGTGACATTGGATTATTATGATGCATATTTTAGTAGGTTATGGCTTGTGAATGATGTGCTAAATTGTGAAAATAATTCTGTGGTAACTCATTTGCATCATTATGCGTGTGCGGAATCTGTAATAATGGTTACTCGTGAATTGTTTGCGAGAGGGTATTCAGTGCAGAGAGTTGAAAATTTCTTTAAAAAGCATCCTTCGATAAAGATAACATTGATTAGGGCAAGGTTAAATACAACATTACGAACTGATTATAGAAGAATTGCGAGCGAATTATTGTATTGCCCTTGGTTGTATAAACTGGAAATATGTTTTTTGTTTTCTTTGTACGACTTCCGTGCAATAGTAGGACGACTTAAAAGAAAAGTATATGCCATTGTTCACTCATAATTTGTATGTCCCGCCATTCCGTGTCATTCATGATGAGGCAGGGCAAACCTGTAATCGTTTCTGGGCGTATGTAAATCATGTTGCGTGGGCTGTTAAACACCATCGTAAAGTATACATTATCTTTTGGGATAAAAGTATTCAAGATTATGATGCTTTACGCAAAAATGAATATGTTTCATTCCCATTTTATAATAGAAGATGGATTGAGAAGTATGGGGATGAGGGTCTGCAAGATAGAATTCGTCATTATTGGCCAAGGAATAAGATTATTGCAAAACTATTGTATTTGAATAAATGGTTGGATATTTTTCATTATGGTTGGTCTGATAGACATATTGATGATTATTACCCCATGATGAAAGACGATTTGTACCCATTATTTTTGCCGAATCTGCCTATAAGAGAAGCTGTGGATACGCTTTTTGCAAGTTTACACGAAAAAAACGCATTTATTGTTGGCGTGCATATTCGAAGAGGCGATTATAAAAGATGGTTTAATGGAAGGTTTTATTATGAGCATAATCAATATGTCAAATGGATGAAACAAATAGTAGAAATTTATAAAGAGAAGAATGTCTACTTTTATTTGTCGTCTAATGAATCATTGCCAATGGATTTATATGGTCAATTTAATATATGCAAAAAGACAATGGAGTCGGCATCTTATGATTTGTATGCATTATCATTATGTGATCGTATTATAGGGCCGACAAGCACGTTTAGTAGGTGGGCCTCTTTTATGGGAAATGTTCCTTTGTGTTTTTTGAGAAGAAACATGAAGATAACAAGTGATAGTTCTTTCTCGCCGGTTATTGACTATGATCATTTCGCAAATGGGAAAGAAATATTTTCTTTAACCGATTTCTATCATCGGGCCATGCGGTTGGGGATAAAAATGTCTTTATAATGCTTGTTCTTATTCTTAAAATAGCAACTAAACTTAATTGTAAGAGGTTGGTTTTCTACGTTTTGAGTTTCCTTTATCGGGGGAATGGATATCGTGTATTCTCAAACCGAAGGAAGGCCGAATTGTATATGGAAGGTCTTTCGCCAGACCAGGGACATTCGTCTATATCACATAATGAAATTGTCGAGGAACCTCAATATGATTTGCAGATTGTGGTTCCAGTATATAATACAGAGAAATATTTGGAACGATGTATAGATTCTATCTTGTCTCAAGATACTCATTATTCATATCATATATTTATAGTAAATGACGGATCAACGGATCATTCACGAGCGATACTTGAGAAGTATATTCAGAATGCATCAGTTACAATAATCGATCAAAAGAATAGGGGACTTTCAGGGGCGAGGAATCGTGCATTACGGAGGATTGAAGCAAATTACATAATGTTTGTGGATTCAGATGATATCTTATTGGATGACTGTGTCGAAAAATTGCTAGACGAGGCTTATTTGGGTGATTTTGAATTAGTTGAGGGTGGATATCAATGGTTCGATGATCATGGGATATTAAATGTCTATAATCATAAGATAGTAGAACCTCTTTCAATTGCAAATTTGCATGGACAGCCTTGGGCCAAACTTTATCGTGCTTCGTTATTTCAAAATATCAGCTTTCCTGAAGGTTATTGGTTTGAGGACACGGTGAATTTGATGGTTTTATATCGTAAAATTAGCAGGTTTACAATAATTCCTCAAGTCATATATGGATATAGGAATAATGCAGAAAGCATTACGAATGTATCAAAGAGGCAATATAAAACTATAGATACGTATTGGGTTACAAAGAGATTGATGGAGGACACTATGACTTTGAATTTACCGATGAATGAAGAATTTTTCGAATTGTTTCTTAAACAGTTAATAATTAGTGGAAAGCGTATTTATGCATTGAATGATCTAAAGTTATTGGCAGCATATGTCGTGGCATCCAAAGGGTTGCTGGAAGAATATTTTAAGGAATGCATGGTTTCATCGACAAGTTATGGGAGGATGATGCAGTCGATATTGTCTCATTGTGATTATAAAAGAATGCGTTTGGCAATAATGTTTATGTGGGACGAATTCTAATTCTAATAGTGGCTTAATGAAATTTGTAATGTATCCTTTTGGTCCCGAGAATCATGGTTATGAAGCAATAGTTAGAGCAATGACAAAATTATTAGGAACTGATTTACCCATAGCCACATTCTCAACAAAGTCAGGACAATCTTGGACATACCATAGATAACGGATCTGAAAAATTTTCAGCATGTGTTCCATTGTTCTAAATGGATTAAGTGGTGCATATTGCATAGAATAGCATTTGTTTTTAGATGAGATGTGTGATGTACCCTCATGGCGGGTCGGGTAACCATGGCTGTGAAGCGATTGTACGGAGTACTGCAAAGTTGCTAGGGAACAACTTAATGTTGTTCTCCAATCATGTGGAAGAAGACCGAAAGGTGGGATTGCAAGATTTGTGTAAGTTGGACGTAGCGGAGAAACCAATACGTTCTGGTAGTTTGTCCCATCTGTTTGCAGTATTTCGTAGCAAAGTCTTGAGACAGACAGATGCTTTCGATAGGCTTGTTTTTCAACATATTATAGAATCAGCGAAAAACGCTGATTATGTATTAGGTATTGGTGGCGATAACTATTGCTATGACACGCCTGAGTTCATCTATTTAGTGAATCGGATGATGGATGAGGCTAAAAAAAAGCGCATCTTGTGGGGAGCGTCAGTGGAGCCTAATGCTATAGATAAGCGGATGTTGCAGGATTTGCGTGGCTATTATAAAATCTGGGCACGCGAATCGCTAACGTATGAGGCTTTGTTGGACAAGGGACTGACTCAGACGTTCCTCCTGCCAGACCCTGCTTTTGTATTGGATAGAAAAGATTTGCCGTTACCCGAAGGCTTTGTGGAGGGCAACACGGTGGGCATCAATGTCAGTCCGATGATTATTGGCTATGAGAAGAGCCAGGGGATGGCTTTACAGAACTATGTGAATTTAGTGAAAAACATTATAGAGGAGACAGACATGCAGGTGGCGTTGATTCCACATGTGGTGTGGAGCCATAACGATGACCGCAAACCTCTATCACAACTATATGAAATGTTTAAGGATACGGGCAGAGTGGTGATGATTGAAGACCATAATGCAGAGGAACTGAAAGGTTATATTGCCCGATGTCGATTGATGGTGGTGGCTCGTACACATGCCAGCATTGCCGCTTATTCTACGCAGGTGCCGACATTGGTGGTTGGTTATTCAGTGAAGGCGCGGGGTATTGCAAAAGATATTTTTGGAACAGAAGAGAATTATGTGATACCCGTACAGTCGCTGACACATGAAGATGAATTGATGAAAGGTTTTCAGTGGCTGCTGGGTCACGAGGCGGGCATTAAGGAGCATTATGCAAAGATGATGTCCAATTATATAGGAAAGGTGTATCAGATTCAAGCCATCTTAGGTTTGCCGAAGAACGAAAGATGAAGAAACCACGGATTCTTATATTGATGCACTATATGGAGTTGGGTGGGGCTGAAAGTGCTCTGCTCGGGCTTCTGCAGAGCGTTGATCCCAATAGGGTAGATGTGGACGTGTTTCTTTATGACCACAGAGGTGAACTGCTGAAATACATCCCAACGGATAAGGTTCGCTTGTTGCCAGAGAAGAGGGCATACAAGATGATAGAACGTCCAATTGCCGAATGTGTGAGGAATGGGCAAATCGGGGTGGCGTTTGGTCGATTGCTTGCCCGACAAACGGTGGATAGAAGCCCTGTGCCAACGGGGAAGGATGATATCCGGGTTTTTTCGAGAATCGCAGATTGTGTGGAGCCATTTCTTCCAAAGATTCAACCAACACTGGAGTATGACTTGGCGATATCCTTTTTGATGCCACACAATTATGTTTTAAGTAAAGTGAAGGCGAAGAAAAAGGTTGGATGGATTCATACGGACTATTCGACAGTGTATGTGGATGTGAAACGAGAATTACCTGTATGGGAGCGGCTTGACCATATTGCAACTATTAGTGATGAGGTAGGGAAGAAATTTGTGGAGACATTCCCGACGCTGAAAGGAAAAATTATACCGATAGAAAATATTCTTTGTTCGTCTTTTATCCGCAGAAGGGCAATTGAGTTCGTCCCGACAGATATGCCCCAGAAAGAAGATTGTGTCAATTTGTTGTCAATTGGTAGATTCAGTTATCCAAAACGGTTTGACCAAGTGGGAACGATTTGCCGTAGGATTCAGTCGATTCTTTCTGTATCGGAACAACCTTCTCGAGTGCATTGGTACATCATAGGGTTTGGTGATGAAAGAAAAATTGTGGAGAATATTGAGGAAGAGGGAATGCAGGAGTACGTGACGATTTTGGGCAAACGTGCCAATCCATACCCGTATATCAAGGCTTGTGATGTCTATGTACAGCCCAGCCGCTATGAAGGAAAGTCTATTACGGTGCGGGAAGCCCAGATTTTGTGTAAGCCTGTGGTTGTGTCGAATTATCCGACGGCAGCATCGCAGGTTCAGAGTGGAGTGGATGGGGTGATTGTTCCGATGGAGATAGACGATTGTGCCAAAGGTATCGCGACCTTTATTGGAGACAATGGGCTGCAGGATAGGATTGTTGGCTATTTACGGTCTCATGACTATGGTAATGAGGCGGAGATTGAAAAGATTTATCAGTTGGCAGGGGCATGATACGTGCATTGTTTCTGATTTTCTATAATGTGTGGCGTATTGCCCTGAACAAGTTGGTGCATTGGAATCGCTTTGATGTACATTGGATGCAACGTATCAGTCCGTTGTGTGCACTGAAAGTTTTTCAACGTGGTATGATTCGAGTGGGCAGAAATTGTGAGTTTGCTGCATATTGTGATTTTGAGGTGCATGGTGAAGGGGTGTTGGAGATAGGTGAGGGTACTTATTTCAACCGCAATTGTATGATTAGTGCACATGAGCATGTTACCATCGGGAAACATTGTATGTTTGGCCCAGGTGTGAAAATTTTTGATAACAACCACAAGTATTCAGCAGAAACAGGTGTTGATAGTGCACTTACCACTGCCCCCATCTTGATAGGTGATAACTGTTGGATTGCTTCTGATGTAATCATTTTGAAGGGGGCATGTATTGGAAAGAATTGTGTGATTGGAGCTGGATGTATAATACGCAGGGAGGTCCCTGATGGAAGTGTGGTAACAAATAAGCAAGAATTGGGGATTAAATGATAGCCCCGATGCACCTAAATCCGTGTTCATCTGAGTAATCTGTGGGAGAAAAGGAGATATGCGGGAGAAAAAGCCAAGAGTATTACACATTTTGTGTTACACATTTTGTGTAATATCGATAAAGTCCGTATCTTTGTAACCTAATTACAAAGAATAATATGATGAAGAATCCGTTTGTAATCAAACCATACGAATCAAAAGATTTATTTTGTGATCGTGAAAAAGAATTGCGGTTGATGGTGCAGGGATGCATCAATCAAACCGACATGACCCTCATGTCTGAACGGCGTATGGGAAAGACCGGATTGATCCATCGACTGTTTGATGAACTTCGTGAGACGATGGCATACCGACATACTATTTATGTGGATATCTATGCATCGCGCTCGATTGATGATTTCATTAAGTTATTGGCGGAAGCAGCGATGAAAGCGTTTCAACCTAAAACCTCCATCGGTGAAAAGTTGATTACATTTGTCAAATCTTTACGTCCTCAACTTTCGTTTGACACGATTACTGGTGAACCGCAGTTGCAGATTGCCTATCAGACAGCGCATGAAAAAGAATACACGCTACGTGGTCTTTTCGATTTTCTTAATGCACAAGGGGAACCTGTCATTGTGGCTATCGATGAATTTCAGCAGATTCGTGATTATCCTGAAAAAAACATGGAAGCCTTGTTGCGCTCCTATATTCAACAGACTCAGAATCTGACCTTCATATTCTGTGGAAGTAAGAAACATTTGATGGCTGATATTTTTGCTAACGAAAAGAAACCGTTTTATTCCAGCACAACGTTTATCTCGTTAGAAAAGATTTCAGAAACGGCATATACTCAATTCATACGTCACCTGTTTAATGTAAATGGGCGAAAAATTGGCGATGATGCTATCCAGTTCATCTTGGAATGGACCAGGCGTCATACCTATTATACTCAACAACTTTGTCATACTATCTTTGCCAATGGTGATGAGGATGTCACTCTTGACGTAGTAAAGGTTTCGTGTGAACAGTTAATGAGACAGGGGGAGGCTGTCTATCTTCAATATCGTCAAATGCTAACAGACAAGCAGTGGAACTATCTGATAGCAGTGGCAAAAGAAGGTAGCGTCAGGCAGATAACAGCATCTGCATTCCTGAAACGCAATAAGATAGGATCCCCTTCTGTGTCGCGGCGATTAGCAGAAGCACTTGTTGAAAAAGGATTATTAAACGATGATGTAGGGCTGAATGGTACGACATATACTGTTAGTGACGTGTTCTTTTCACATTGGATGGAGAGGCTATAGTTCAAATAGTACTTTGTATAATCCAGCATCTGGTTCATCCGAGTAATCTGTGGGGAAACATGATTCCTAAAATCATACATTATTGTTGGTTTGGCGGAAAACCTTTGCCTAAATTGGCGAGGAAATGCAAGAAGAGTTGGGAGAAGTTCTTTCCTGATTATGAAATCAAGGAATGGAATGAGCAGAACTTTGATGTCGATGCCTTCCCTTATACAAAATACTGCTACGAGCATAAGCTTTGGGCTTATTTGAGTGATTATGTGCGTCTTGCCGTTGTGGAGAAGGAGGGAGGAGTATATTTTGACACAGATGTAGAAGTGGTGAAAAAGCCTGAAGAATTGTTGGCTTCATGTCGTGCCTATTTCGGATGGGAAACGCCCAAATATATCAATACGGGCTTGGGATTTGCAGCGGATGCGCATCATCCTGCTGTAAAAGCTATGCTTGCCATGTATGAGGGTTTGGTGATGAACGGAATATATCAGTATGATAGGATGCAGGGATGTCCACAACTTAACACACAAGCATTGCTCCCCTTCGGATTAAAGCAGGATGGAACCCAACAGGAAGTTTGTGGGGCAGTGATTTTGCCAATTGACTATATGTGCCCATTCCGTGATGCAACGGGGGAACTGAACAAGACAAATAATACTATTTCTATCCATTGGTTCAGTAAGTCGCCACATGGGAAGATGGCAGTATGGAAGATGAAATTGACAAGACCGCTACATCGGTTTGTGGAATTCTGTTGTTCAAAGAAATGAAAGAGTCAAGGACTGTTTCTGGAGAAATTTATGTAGGTGTTGATTTGATGAAGTTGATTTGTGCTCTCTTGATTGTTTTTATGCATACATATAATCATGATTGGGGAGTTGTGGGTGAATGGATACATACGACGTTGACCCCTATAGGTGTACCTTTTTTCTTTATAGTATCGGGCTTTCTCTATGGTAAGGGATTGAAGAAAACGATGGCATCAAAAGAATACTTCAGTCATTATATCAAAAGAATAATATATATGTATGTCTTTTGGACGATGGTGACTCTTCCTGTGGCGTGGATGAATTTAGAAATTGCTCATGCGGATTATAGTGTTGGATTGAAACTATTATATATAGTCAGATGCTTCTTCTTGACTGGTAGTATAGGTATTTATTGGTACTTATTGGCTCTCATTTATAATAGTGTACTTATTTATTATGCGGTGAAATGGAGGAAAGAGTCTCTACTATACATGTTAGCGTTAGTTTTTTTTGTTGTAGGGGTATTGTATGATGGGGGACTTCTAAAAGGTACCGCTGTGGGAAATGTGATACATGTTAGTGTTGGTTCAGAGCGGAACTTTTTGAACGTCGGGTTATTTTATATGAGTATAGGTTTTTTATTTGCACAGAAGCGTTTTACCTTCCCCGCAATGGTAACACCTGTGATCTTGGCATTGTTGTTAGTGGCTGCGACATGGTATAATTCCGTGTCACCCTTTCGAGTGATGCAAGCACCTCTTGCAGTGTTGCTCTTTATGATAGCCATGCAACATGCCTATAAATATTTACTCCCATATTCCTTGGCAATGCGGAAATGGAGTACTGCCATTTATTTAGGGCATTTCCCCCTTATTCTTTGGTTTGACTATTATTTAGTACGAGGAACGATATTGGATTTTTCATTGGTCCTCATCGTCTCGTTGGTTCTTTTTTATATGCTGTCGTCTATTTGTCCTCAACGACTTTTGAAAGTGATATATGGCTGATTTCCTATCAATGAGGTAAAAACAGGTAAATAGGATAGTGTATGGATGATTAGTAGTGAATAGGAGTTTTGATACTTAGATTATGTACCCATTACCATTAGATCCACGTATTGTACCCCAAATATATTATTGGGGAGTTTTTATTGTGTGTCTTTTTTTGTATTTTAATTATTCTGGCTCGGATAATTGTAATAAACTATTGCAAAAAAATTCAATGTGGCCAGCACTTCTGCTGTCTTTACTACTCATGGTTTTTATTGGGTTAAGACCCCTGCATTATATTTTTGGGGACATGGTTAATTATGCACATGGATATCGTTTTGATCCTATAAATACAACCTTTGCTATTGATTTGAGCAAAGAATGGTTATGGAGATTTATACGTGATATGTGTAGGGTTGCGGGAGTTTCGATGAATGTGTGGTTTTTTATCATTGCCACTATGTATATAGGCTGTGCATTTGTCGGTGTACGTAAGTTGGTTGGAGAGAATTGTTGGATGGCCATGCTTTTTTTCTTGTCTGCTTTTTCTACTTATCAGTTTGGTGTGAATGGAATGAGAAATGGAATGGCATGTTCAATGGTTATTTTAGCATTTGCAATAGCAGCCAATGGAAATATAAGTAAGATGTTGCAAGGGGGCGTTGTCTTAATATTTGCTTTAGGGATTCATAAATCCGTCATGCTGCCGATTGCAGCTTTTATTGCTGCGACATACGTTGTTAAGTCTCCTAAATGGGCTATTTATTTTTGGATACTGAGTATAGGAGTCTCGTTAGTTGCTGGTGGAACAATGGTTAATTTCTTTGCAGGATTGGGTTTTGATGATCGAATGTCCTCATACGCAAACAGTATGGACCAATATGCTGACTCTTTTTCTTCTACAGGTTTTCGATGGGACTTCTTGGCCTATAGTGCCATGCCTGTATGGTTGACATGGTATGTAACTAAAAAGGCTGAAACGGAACGGGCAACGTATGGCGACACGATTGAGGAAATGGAAACAGGAATTACAGGTGCTGGACGTATTGCGGATGCACACAGTATGCGGGTGTTCAATATTTTGGCAACAACCTATATTTTGGCGAATTCTTTTTGGGTAATGGTGATTAAGGCTGCATTCAGTAATCGTTTTGCTTATTTGAGTTGGTTCCTCTATCCTGTTGTTCTTGCTTATGCAGTGATACGTTTACATATATGGCCTGATCAAGATAGGAAAGCGGGATTGATATTAGCATTACATGCGGGTTTCACTATTATTATGTTTATGTTAGGCAAGGCGTAATATGGTAAGGGACAGATTGACCTATTCAGTTGCCATTAGAACACTGGGGAAGAATCCTGATGTGTTGAAGAGGGAGTTGGAGAGTGTGCTTCAGCAAACGCTTCAACCAGACAAGGTGGTTATATACATAGCCGAGGGGTTTGAACGTCCATCTTTTCAAGTTGGGAAAGAGGAATATGTGTGGGTGAAGAAAGGTATGGTGGCACAGCGAGCATTGGAATATCGTGAAATTGACTCGGATGTCATTCTGATGTTGGATGATGATGTGGAGTTAGCACCAGATAGTGCGGAGAAAATGTTGCGAGCGATGGACGAGCATGGGATGGACTGTGTGGCGGCAGATACGTTCAAGAACCAGGATATGACGACCATGCAAAAAATGATGGCTTGGGTGACCAATTGGGTTTATCCACGGCGTGATGATGGTTGGGCATTCAAGCAGAAGCGTGATGGGTCATTTTCTTATAACGGAAGCCCGCATCAGGCCTTTTGTCTGACGGAGACGTTCTCCGGTCCTTGTTGGATGATAAAGAAAGGCGTCTTTCAAGAAGCGCATTTAGCAGATGAATTATGGATGGATAGAATGGGCTTCCCTTATGGTGAGGATGCCGTTCAATCTTATAAACTGTTCGCCAATGGCTACAAGAGTGGTGTGCTTTATGACAGTGGCGTGAAGAATCTGGATGCCAAAACCAGTAGCGGTGTGTATCACCATGATGATAAAAAATTCTATACTCGTTCGTTTGGCATCATGGCTACATGGTGGCGAATGATATACACCGTTCGAGACAAGCGATGGCTGTCGGCACTTTTGTTTGGCATGAAGGTGTGGTGGCAGTTGAATGTGCATATCTTATTGGGTTTGGCAAAACTGAACATGAAGATACCCTATAATTATCTGAAAGGACTGAAAGATGCCTGGGACTTTGTGCATTCCGAGGCTTATCAATCCATTCCGTCTTATATTCTCAGCAGAAGGAAAAGATGAAAACACTGACAGTTTTTACTCCTACATACAATCGTGCGCATACTTTGGGACGAACATTTGCCTCATTGTGTCGTCAGACTTGCCATGATTTGGAATGGCTTATCATTGATGATGGATCCTCGGATGGTACTCGTGAAATGGTTGAAGCGTGGGGACATCAAGTCGCGTGTCAGGTGAAAGATGTAGATTGGATGGGACGGAAAGGCAATCTTGATGAATCGAATCTGAACCAAATGAAAGCCGAACCTCGCCATTTTTCTATTGAGGTGCCGTTTGAGAGAGGTGAAGGAAATTTGAAGATTACCTATTTGTATAAAGAGAATGGCGGATTGTACACAGGGTATAATGCCGCATATGCGAATGTGGACACAGAACTATGTGTGTGTATCGATAGCGATGATTACATGCCTGATGATGCGGTGGAAAAGATTGTCGGTTTTTGGAGAAAATATTACCCTGAGGATGCACGAAGTACAGATTTTTCTCCTGTGACAGGGAAAAACTATTGTGGCATACAGGGACTAGACTTCAATGTTGTGGATAAACAACCTATTGGAGGAAAATTTCCAGAGGAGTTGAAGGATATTTATCTTCATGAACTTCATTTGAAGAAATTGCATTCAGGCGATACGAAACAAGTCTTGCGGACGGATTTGATGAAAAAAGTGTCTCCGATGATAGGGTATGAGGGAGAGAAGAACTTCAATCCAATTTATATGACTATTCAAATCTGTGACCAATATCCCCTATTGCTGATGAACGAGAACCTTTGTTGGGTGGAATATCAGATTGGGGGTGACAGTATGTCACAAGGTATTTTTCGGCAGTATGTCAATAGCCCTCGCAGTTTCGCCAAGTTGAGATTGTTGGAAATGACGCTTAAACATAATACGCTGAAGGACAAATGTCGGTCGGTGATTCATTATGTGTCATCGTGCTTGTTAATCAAGGATAAAAATTGGTTACGTAAATCACCAGAGAAGTTGCTGACTATGATGCTTGCACCAGTCGGAGCAGCATTATATTGCTATATTCAATTCAAAAACAGATGAAAAGATAACTTTCTGGGGTTATAATTTGATGTTAAGATATGATGAATGAAGAGTTAAGTCCTATACAAAAGGTGTTGCTGAATACTTTTAAGGTATTTGCAAGAATCTGTAAAGAGAATGATATCCAGTTTTTTGCTGCTTCGGGGACGCTGTTGGGTGCTATCAGGCATAAGGGGTTCATCCCATGGGATGATGATATTGACGTTTTCTTGTTGCGAAAGGATTATGAGAAACTACTATCATTAAAAGAACGATTGAAAGGAACTGTTTGTATGGTGGCAGACTTTCATGATGATGGGTATCCTTATCCTTTTGCAAAGTTCTACGATTCCACGAAGACCTTTTGGGAATACAAACAATTTCCATTTGTTATGGGGCCTTTTATTGATTTGTTCCCATTGGATGAGTCTGATGACCATAGTAAAGAGCATGAAAAACTGAATGACGACATACATGCGGCTTTTTGGGTGTATAGAAAATCCATCTCTCATCAGACATGGGGCGAAATATGGAAAGATTTCGTGTCTTTCAACGGGTTTGAAGGTCCAATCAAACTGGTGAAAAAGTTGTATTATGCCCCGCAGAAACAGCGATTCTATGAGCAAGTGGAAAAATTCTATCAAAAAATATGTTCTGTGAAGGGGGATTATTATAAACCTTATTGGGACGTGAAGCACATACAGTATCCTAAAGAATGGTTTGCGGAGGCTATCACAGTCCCGTTTGAAGATACGGAAATTTTTGTTCCCAATGGTTACCATGAAATATTGACTTACCTCTATAATGACTATATGACTCCTCCACCTACGCACTCTCGTTCAGGGCATCATACGGCTTATTATATGAATCTCGAAAAAAGGGTGAGTGTAGAGGAGATTCTTAAAGAGAAAAAGGCTGAGGTGGTGGAGAAGAAACCGATGTCTTTGCCTGTCATCTGGAATGAATTAAGACATTGGAAAGGATTCAATTAATAGGGTATGAATATTGCAGTTATTTTTGCGGGCGGTGTTGGTGCTAGAATGCACACGAAATCTCGTCCAAAACAGTTTTTGGAATTGGTAGGTAAGCCTATCATCATTTATACATTAGAAATCTTTGATGTCCATCCGGAAATCGATGCTATTGTGGTAGCATGCCTTGATTCTTGGATTCCATTCTTGGAAAAGATGCTTCGTAAATTTGAAATAAACAAAGTTGTGCGAATCGTTCCCGGGGGGGGGACGGGACAAGGCTCCATCTATAATGGTCTGTGTGCGGCGGAAGAATATGCAAAAGAGAGGGGAGAAGAGAATCCGATTGTGTTGATTCACGATGGTGTTCGGCCGTTAATTACGGAAGATACCATCACAGATTGTATTCAGATGACTCGTGAAAAAGGGGATTGCATCACCTGTGTTCCTGCAACAGAGACCTTTATCGTACGCCAACCTGATGGAATGTTTGAAATACCTACACGTGACAACTCTCTTATTGCTCGTGCCCCACAATGTTTCATGCTGAAGGAAATAATTGAAGCTCATAGGAATTCTAAAAGGGAGGGCTTACCCGATTTCATTGACTCTTGCTCGCTCATGAGTTATTATGGACACACTATCCACACAATCATAGGACCCATGGAGAATATCAAAATAACCACTCCTACGGATTTCTTCTTGTTTAGGGCTATGGTGGAAGTGCATGAGAATCAACAAATCTTTGGTCTTTAATAAATGTTGATATGGCCACATATATTATAACAGGTGCCACAGGGTTGATAGGTGGTGCATTGGTGGAATCTCTTTTAGCGAAAAGTGGAAATAAATTGATTCTTCCTGTCCGCAATGTACAAAAGGCAGAACGGCGATTTGGACAAAATAGGCAAATCGTATATATCGGACATGATTTCTTGTCAGGATCACAGTTGGATATTCAGGGGAATGTTGATTATATTGTTCATGCGGCATGTCCTACAGCATCTAAGTATATGGCAGAATCTCCAGTTGAGACAATTGACACGATTGTGAATGGAACTCGTACAATGTTACAGGTGGCCCGGAAATCTCAAGTCAAGGGTATGGTGTTTTTGTCATCAATGGAAGTGTATGGGACGGTACAGGATGATAGTCCTATTGATGAGTCTGTGCAGGGGTATGTGCCTCTTTTGAATGCAAGGAGCAGTTATCCTGTTGCAAAACGTCTGGCCGAAACTCTATGTCATAGTTATACAAAGGAATACTCTGTACCGGTGTGCATTGCGAGATTGACACAGACTTTTGGGCCTGGGGTGGATATTTCCCATGATATGCGGGTTTTTGCACAGTTTGCGAGGTGTGCTCGTGATAGGCAGGACATTGTCCTGAATACGGAAGGAAGAACTAAACGCATGTACCTTCATACAGCGGATGCTGTTGATGCAATCTTACTATTATTGACAAAAGGTGTGATGGGGGAAGCATATAATGTGGCAAATAGGGATACGTATTGTTCTATTCGGGAAATGGCAGAGTTTGTTAAAGAAACGTTTAGCCCTTCAATTAGCGTAGTGGTCCGTAAAAATGATAGAAATTTCTATTTGCCGGAGATGATGCTTCCGCTGTCAACTGAGAAAATAGAGCACTTGGGATGGACTCCCAAATATGGACTTAGGGATATGTTCGAGGCTGTCATCAAATCTTGAAGTACTAAAGTCCATTTGTAATAAATGTATATAAATGGAATCAGGGGATAGATGGTTCCGTAGAAGAAGAATATGAAGATACTGCACGTCATCACATCCCTACGTACAGGTGGGGCCGAAAAACTGATGGTTGATTTGTTGCCGCGTATGCAGCGTGAGGGCCATCAGGTCGATTTGTGCGTGTTCGATGGTGTCAGGACTCCTTTCTATGAAGAGTTGGAACACTATGGCGTGAAAATTATTCCGTTGGGGAACTCCGTTTATTCACCGTTGCATGTGTTTCGGCTTATTCCATTGTTGCAACAGTATGATGTGGTGCATGCGCACAACACTGCATGCCAATACGGCGTGGCTTTTGCCAGTCTTTTTGCTTCGTGTCGGAAGTTTACGACAGAACATAACACAAAAAATCGTCGGCGCAGCGTTTTGTGGAAGATGGTGGATCGATGGATGTATGGGCGATACGATGGCATCGTATGCATCAGTGAATTGACTCGGCAGAATTTACTTCGGCACGTGGGTGAGCGTATGTGTCAGCGTTGTGTTGTGATTTACAATGGGATAGACTTGAGCCGATTTGAGGCTGTCGCACCGAAAGATGTCGCTGCGGAATCGAGAAAGGTCGTTCTGATGGTCTCAGCTTTTCGTGAACAGAAAGACCAAAAGACGCTGATAAAGGCGATGGGCTTGTTGTCTGATGACTATGTCCTTCTGTTGGCTGGTGCAGGCGAAGAGACGTTGATGGAAGACTGTCGAGATTTGGTGGAGCATCTGTCGCTATCCTCTCGTGTGCAATTTCTGGGCATCAGGACAGATGTGCCGCAATTGTTGCAAGAGGCAGATGTGGTAGTGCTCTCGTCACACTATGAAGGTCTTTCTCTTTCCTCTCTTGAAGGCATGGCCAGCGGACGGCCTTTCATCGCCAGCGATGTGGAGGGGCTTTGCGATATCGTGGGTGGATATGGTGTGTTATTCCCTCATGAAGATGAACATGCTCTGGCTGAGTCGATTAAGCATGTGTGCGAAGACAAAGTATATGCTGCACAAGTTGCTGAACGATGCCAGCAGCGTGCTCGGATGTTTGATATCAATGTAATGGTACGAAACTATTTGAGTTTGTATGAGAGCGGGGTTTGAGCATTTCCCGTGAATGAGTGTTTGACGAAGAAACGTTATGTTGTACGAATTGGCACACTGGTTACAGGCGAAATGTCCGTGGATGTGGGAGGCTGTTGAGGAGCTGAACGCGGTGGCATGTGGCGTTAAGATTGGGGAGAAGCGGAAGTTGCAGGAGGTGCTGCCGAATGGTGTGCGTTTGGCCGACCTGAACGATGCGGGTAGGCTGGCCGACTTCTTTGCCCGACAGCCCGAAGAGAGTTATAGATGGTTTCGTCCGCATGCGTTTGACGAGGCGACGATGCGTCGTTTGCTGACGAGGAGGTCTTACATCGTTTTTGTGCAGGAGGAAGATGGCGAAATCATCGGCTATGCCTTCCTGCGATGCTTCATCAATGGCAAGAGCTTTCTTGGGAAGATGGTGGATGTGCAGCATCGGGGAAAGGGTGTGTGCACCACGCTCTGCAAGGTGGGTATGGACTTGGCTACGAAGACGGGTTTCCGTATGCTGGAGAGTATCAATAAGGCAAACATTGGTTCGATGAAAGCGAGTCAGAAAGCATGTGACGTGCTGATATTGGAGGAGTTGGAGGATGGAGACGTGCTGATTGAAGACTTCCCTAAGGACTGCGTGAAAAAACAGTAAGAATGATATGCTGAAGTGGTTGTTTGACAGAGTGGTGTCCTTCGTGGGCTTGTGGTTTCTATGGCCGGTGTTGTTGGTGGTGTGGATGTTGATTCGGCTGAAGATGCCGGGAGGACCGGCCATCTTCAAGCAGAAGAGAGTGGGGAAGGATGGGGAGTTGTTTACCATGTATAAGTTCCGTAGTATGACGGTGGGGCATGGCGGCAGCAGTGTGTCGGTGGCAGGTGAGAGCCGCATCACACCGTTGGGGGCCAAGTTGAGGAAGTATAAGCTGGACGAGTTGCCTGAACTCTGGAATGTGTTGATAGGGGATATGAGTTTTGTGGGGCCTCGACCAGACGTGCCGGGCTATGCCGACCAGTTGGAAGGAGAAGACAGGTTGATCCTGAAATTGCGGCCAGGCATTACGGGACCTGCTTCGTTGAAGTATCGCAATGAAGAGGAGATTTTGGCAAAAGTGGATGACCCTCAGAAGTATAATGATGAGGTAATTTATCCAGATAAGGTGAAGATTAATCTTGACTATTATTATCACCACTCCTTGTGGGGTGACATCAAACTGATTATAGAGACGGTCTGTGGGTAAGAAAATTGTTCGTGCAGCAACGATTGGTCTTTCGCTGAATGCCTTTTGTCGAGGACTCTTGCGAGAACTGACCGAAGAAGGCTACGAAGTTGTGGCACTCTCCAGTCCTGATGCTGATTTGCAGCAAGTGGGCGAACGTGAAGGCGTGAGAACCATCGGTGTGCCGATGGAGCGTCGCATAAGTCCGCTGAAAGACCTCGTCTCCCTCGTTCGGCTAATTCGGGTGCTGCGGAAGGAGAAGCCCGACATGGTGCATTCGATGACCCCTAAGGCAGGACTGCTCTGTATGATGGCAGCCAAGATGGCAGGAGTGCCGGTGCGGGTACACACTTTCACGGGGTTGGTGTGGCCCACTTCCACGGGTTTGATTCGACAGATTCTGATATTGACCGACAAACTCACCTGTGCCTGTGCCACCCACGTAATACCCGAAGGCGAAGGAGTGAAGCAAGACCTGCAGCGATGCATCACCCGAAAGCCCCTGAAAGTGTTGGGTTACGGCAATGTGAAAGGCATCGATTTGCAGTATTGGAAGCGGACGGCCCCAACCGAGCCGCATGAGACAGTCACCTTCATTTTTGTGGGCCGCCTGGTGCGTGAGAAGGGCATCAATGAGTTAGTTGCTGCATTTGTGCGGTTGAACGAACAATACCCTCAAACGCGGCTCCTGCTGGTCGGTCCCTATGAAGAAAAGATTGACCCTCTCATGCCCGAAACCATGCGGTTGATAGACGAGTGTGAGGCCATAGAGGCGGTGGGCAGTCAGACGGACGTGCGCCCCTTCTACGAACGGAGCGATGTGCTGGTCTTTCCCAGTTATCGCGAAGGATTCCCCAATGTGGTGATAGAGGCAGGGGCGATGGACCTTCCAAGCATTGTGACAGACATCAATGGCGCTCGGGAGATTATTGTGAATTATGAAAATGGACTTATTGTTCCGCCACGCGATGAGGCTGCTTTGTATGAAGCGATGGAGTGGATGCTCAATCATCCAGAAGAATGCCAGCGTATGGGGCAGAAGTCGCGAAAGATGGTGGCTGACCGATACGAGCAGGGGTTTGTTCGACAATGCTTAAAGAACTATTACAAAGAAATATTACCGTGACTTTTATATAGTATTATATGGATAGAATATATTTGTGTTTGGCTCACATGAGCGGCAAAGAGCAGCAATACATTCAGGAGGCGTTTGATACGAACTGGGTGGTGCCTCTTGGACCGAATGTGAATGCGTTTGAGGAAGATTTGGCGGCTTTTGCTAATCGTCGTGACGGGGCAGAACCGTTGCAGAAACAGGTGGTAGCTTTGAGTGCTGGTACGGCTGCCATCCATTTGGGATTGATCATGTTAGGAGTGGAAAAGGGGGATGAAGTGATTTGTCAATCTTTTACATTTGCAGCCAGTGCCAATCCTGTGGTCTATCAGGGAGCGACTCCTGTGTTTGTGGACAGCGAACCAGGCACCTATAATATGGATCCGCAGTTGTTGGAGGAGGCAATTAAGGACAGAATCGCCAAGACGGGAAAGAAACCGAAGGCCATCATTCCAGTGTATCTGTATGGAATGCCTGCACGGATTGATGAGATATTTGAGGTGGCAAAACGGTATGAAATACCAGTGTTGGAAGACGCTGCAGAGGGCTTTGGCTCTGTATATAAGGGACAGGTGTGTGGTACGTTTGGGGATTATGGCGTTATGTCTTTCAATGGTAACAAGATGATCACTACAAGTGGAGGTGGGGCATTGATTTGTCCTGATTCGGATACGAAGAAGCGTGTGATGTTTTATGCCACCCAGGCACGTGAACCCTTCCCTTACTACCAGCATGAGAAGATAGGGTATAACTATCGTATGTCAAATATTTGTGCAGGCATTGGACGAGGGCAAATGACAGTGGCGGATGAGCACATTAGACACCATCAGTGGGTGCATGAACAATATGAGAAGGCGTTTGCGGAGATTGATGTAATTACTGTTCATTCAGCCCCTGAAGAGTATATGAAACCCAACTACTGGCTTTCCACAATCAGGTTTGAGGATGGCAAGCATACGGTTGATGGTGAATTACTTTCTTTGATTCAAAAGTTGAGTGATGCGAACATCGAAACTCGTCCGTTGTGGAAGCCCATGCATCTTCAGCCTGTTTATAAGGATGCACCAGCCTATACGAATGGAGTGAGTGAACGTCTGTTCTCTTGTGGCTTGTGTTTGCCCAGCGGACCTTATGTGAGAGAAGAAGAAATTAATTATATAGTCCGTATCATCGTTGAAAATCTCTAAAAAGAAAGGATATACTGAGATGAAAAGATTTTATGTGATATTTGCGTTGCTTGCTTTGGCCTGTGTGGGATATGCGCAGCAGCAGAAGTGGAAGGCTCCCAAACGCCCTAAGCGACCTAAATGGGAGGCTCCTAAGCAGCTGGCTCCAGAAGTGATTGATGTGTGGAGACCTTATAATGTCTCGGACAATTGGTTCTTGGATTTCTATGGAGGTGTGAGCCTTTCTTTGGCGGAAAACATGAAAGGACATAGATTGGGAAAGTTGTGTCGTCCCATGTTTGACTTTGGCGTGGGGAAACAGTTCTCCAATGTTTGGACAACTCGATTTACCTTTGGATACAAGAATCAGAAGGGATGGGCAAGTAAGCAGGCAATGGCGGTCAGTTCCCTGTTGGGTGATGGCGATTATACTTACCATGTGATGGTTTTGTATGTTGATGAGATGCTGAGTCTTACGAAATTGTTCTGCCCATATAATGAGATGCGTAAGTTGGATCTGCAAATGTTTATCGGTGGAGGTGTCAATTATTCATGGCATTTTGATGACAAAGTGGATCGGTGGGCAAGATATGGTTATCCTGTAGATGGAAGGGATCATGTTAACTGGGCTGCAAGGGCCGGTTTGTTGGCGATGTGGAAACTAAACGATACGGCTGATTTGTCGTTGCAAGGATCTTATAATATTGTCAATGACAATTTTAACGGTGTGAAACACACCAATCGCTTCGCACTTGATTCGTATGTGGATGTAGTGGTGGGTGTGCGGCTGCATCTTTCTGATCACTATGGGAATAGCCGATATTATAAAGTACGTCGTTGGGAGGCAACCTCGCTTAGGACGGCAGAAAGTAAGGTCGCTGATTTATTGGAAGATGAAAGGGTGAAGGAATATGAGGCAAGAGAGTCCGCGGAGGTTGTTGCGTTTGGTGAGTTGATGAAGACACGTATCTCTTTTTATGTGGATAGGACATTCGTGAATGATTATCAGATGGAGAATATTCGTATTGTGGCTGACTTCTTGAAGAAACATCCTGAGGTGAACTTGATTGTGAGAGGGTATTGTGGTGCCTCTTCAAAGACTGAATCTCCTGATATGCATTTGGCTGAAAGAAGAGTGGCTTCCGTCAAGAAGGCGCTTGTCAAATATTACGGTGTGGACTCATCTCGTTTTGAGACATGGTATGATGAAGAAACTCAAGCTCCATTTCCAATGAAAGGAGAGTGGATTGATGGGGTCGTGTTCGAGATGGTAAGAAACTGAATGCGCGATTAATTGCGTTTTTTAGGTCGTTTAGACTTACATTTAGACTAAATAAGTGTAAAAAGAGAAGAAAGTCTATAGTTTTTTTCTGCTAAGTGTGACTTTTTTTGTAACTTTGCACCGTTTTTTACCGAGCAGTGATGGGAAATCATAATAAAGGCATCATTCAAAAGTTTTCAAGTTGGTATTTCTCAAGAGAGGCATTCCCCTTTTGGGTGATTAGTGTCTTGGATATGATGCTAATCCTTTTGTCTATGCTTTTGATGTACTCATTGGTGTATGGTCCTGCAAAGTTGGTGGCAAATGGCTCGATTGTACTTTATACGTTGCTGATTGATTTGAGTTTTTATGGCATTGGTATGCGGGTTTTCCACACTTATACGGATGTTTCTAAGATATTGGCATTTAAGGATCTGTCCCGTACGGCTTTTGCTACACTTTTAGGCTCGGTTTTATGTGTGGCATTACGATGGGCAATTGATATGCTTCCTTTCACATCGCAGATTCCTTATCGCGTTTTCTTCCTAACCTTCTTGAGCGCAACGGCTTTTCTTTGGTTGTGGCGTATTGTGGCAAAGAATTTGTTTGATTTGGTTCGCAACAATGTGCGCGAAGAGGTGGAACTTTTACCCCGTCAAGAGATTGAGGTCAATATGGAGAAAATTGGCAATCTGTTGCGAGGAAAAAATGTTCTGGTAACAGGTGCTGCTGGCAGCATCGGAAGTGAAATGGCACGCCAGATAGCGAGTTATAGCCCAGCCAAGTTGATTTTGGTGGATCAGGCTGAAACACCAATGCATGACTTGATGTTGGAAATTCGTGAGATGTGGAAGGAACTTGACATCCTGTTTATTGTATCTTCCATAACAAACAAATATAGGATGGAGAAGATATTCAGGGAGTATCGACCAGATTATGTCTTTCATGCAGCAGCCTATAAGCATGTTCCTATGATGGAGGATAATCCGAGCATAAGCATACAGAACAATGTTGTTGGAACCCGCGTGTTGGCGGATCTTGCAGTACAGTATCATGTGAAGAAATTTGTGATGATTTCGACTGATAAGGCGGTGAATCCGACGAATGTCATGGGATGTTCGAAACGTCTCTGCGAGATTTATGTACAGAGTTTGAATGCTTATTTGGTGAAATCTTCGGACGATGCATCGAAGAAGACACAATTTGTAACTACTCGTTTCGGAAATGTTTTGGGTTCAAATGGTTCGGTCATCCCTTTGTTCAAAAAACAAATAGAGGCTGGCGGACCTGTAACGGTGACTCATCCAGACATCATCCGTTATTTTATGCTGATACCAGAAGCATGTGCATTGGTGCTTGAGGCTGGAACGATGGGAAATGGAGGCGAAGTGTTTGTATTTGATATGGGACAGCCGGTGAAGATTGCTGATTTGGCAAAGAGATTGATACAAAACAGCGGGCGTCGAGATGTGAAAATTGAATATACGGGATTGCGCGACGGAGAAAAATTGTACGAGGAAGTTCTTTTTAAGGGCGAAGAGGAGGTCCCGACAGTTCATCCTAAGATTCATGTGGCTAAAGTGAGACAGTATGAGTATGAGGATGTTTGCAAACAGTTTGACGAATTGGAAGAATTGTCAAAGACTTCAGATGACATATGTGTTGTAAGAAAGATGAAAATGATTGTGCCGGAGTTTAGGAGTAATAATTCAAAGTATGAGGAGATTGACAAGGAACTTGATGAGATGCGAACGAAATAATAATCATAAATAATTAATAATACACAAATTTGGGCATGGTAAAAAGGATTGTAATTACAATGGCTGCGGTGCTTGTTAGCATAGTAGCATCAGCGCAGAATCGAGGTGACTCGACAGTTACGTTGTTCGATGATTTGAAAGTCCCGTTGGTTGAGAAGAAGTATGTGGCAAATACGAATTTCCAAGACAACTGGTATCTTTCTTTGTATGGAGGTGTTACTTCCAACTTTGGTAGCGACTGTTCCCACTCGGGGTTCTTCCGTCTGATGGGGCCTGCTGCCATGCTGGCAGTTGGTAAGGAAATCACCCCCGTCAGTGGTGTACGTTTCCAGATTAACTATAACCGTAACACGGGTGTGACGGACAACCAGTTCGGCACTGTTGTTGACGAAGTGGGAGACTTGATTGATACAGGGTTTGGCGATTTGGAACATAACCGTTTCAAGTGGAACTCTTATGGATTGAGCATCGATTACCTGCTGAATTTCACCAACTTGATTTGTGGCTTCCGCGAGAATCGGAAGTTCCATCTGCAGGGAATTGTCGGCATCGGAGGTTCGGTGTCGCGCAACTATACAACGGGAAAATTCGTCAATGCCATCAAGGAGATAACAGGTGATGATGACTATAACAGCCATGACAACCAGTTGCATAATAAGGACAAGTACGATAATCGCCAGCACTCTCTCATCTGCCTTCGTGCCGGTGTGGCAGGAACGTTCATGGTTGCCCGCAATTGGAACATCCACATGGAGGTTATTGGTAACATTCTGGATAACTCCTATGACAGTAACCCGACAACCAGCAACACTTGGGATGGTCACGTCGATTATTTGATTGGTGTCAGTTACCGTTTCAACAACAAAGGTGGTCAGGCTCCAGGCTTTTATTATCCCCGTCATGACATGACAGAGTACATCAAGAAGATGAATGACATTGATGATATACGTGATAGAACGAAGAGAAGAAGGCAGGAATTGGAGGAAATGACAGATACGATTGATGTGGATGCTCAAGTAATGTACACGTTGATTGCATTTGATGAAAATGATACCGCAATTGATCGTCTCCAACAGACAAATATTTATACGACGGCATATGCATGGGCAAAATCTCCCAGAAGCATCATCTATATTACGAATAGTACAGGAGTAGATGATAAACTCTTCCGTAAGCGTGCGGAGGCAATTCGTGATATTCTGCTTGAGCGCTATGAAATCCCTGCTTCGAGAATTATGGTGATAGCGAGTGAAAAGGATATAAAACCGGTGGGCGATTATATCGAATTGATTGTGAACGATTGATAAGATTTGATAAGGTATTATAAATGTTTATTAGGATATGATGACAAAAAAAATATATATAATGGTGACTGCTATGCTTTTAAGCATTGCGGTATATGGTCAGGGTTATCAATTGGTTGACTCCACCTATAGTCACACAAAGTTGGATCAGGATAGTTTGTATTACGATGAAATGGCATATCTTGACGATTACCATTTCTTGGATAACATATTCTTGGTGGGACAAATTGGTTTGAGCCATTCAATGTCGGAGAACACTCGTTTCGGAAATTTCTTTGCCAATGAGAAACTGAGTTTTAACATTGGAGTGGGTAAATGGTTGTATCCATCATTTGGTATCCGCTTTACGGGTGGTTTGCATCCGCAGGTGGGTCGTGCTGAATGGGAACTTAGTGATGCATATCCTGAAACTTTTGGAAATTACACCTATAACATGTTCTCAGGCTATTTTGATGGATTAGTAAACTTCACGAATATCATACTTAAATATAAGGAAGACCGTGTGTTCAATCTTATTGGTATCATTGGATTGGGTTATAATCATACTTTTGGATTTGATAAGACAAAGTGTGCTATTATGGCGGCAGGTCTTGATGCTAACCATAAACCTCGATACAACAATCCTGCGGCTGGTGATAGGGTCATGGGATATGACGTTAACACTAAACCCGGCAACTATTTTGCGGCGCATGTGGGTCTTCAGGGACGTTGGAAAATCAGTCCAATGTTTGATGTGATTGGTGAAGTCACGTTTAATGGTACGGATGATAAGTACAATGGACATGAATACGACCGTGTATATGATACCTATTTTGATATATTGATTGGTGCTCAGTTTCACTTCAAGGATTGTCATGGGCGTCGTCGATTCCACTATGTAAAGAATCTGAATGCGGCTGTCCTTGAACGATTGGCAAGAATGCAGGATGACGAGAACGAAAAACTTGCAGAGGCAAACATGGCTGTTCCTGAAATTTTTGAAAAGATTAGGTTCAATGAGGCTTTGCAGACTACCGTATCTTTCTATGTGGACCGCTATTACATTACGGATGCACAGAAGAAAAATGTCAAGAGTGTTGCCACCTTCTTGGCAACTCACCCTGACATCAACTTGATTGTGACGGGTTATGCCGATATCGAGACGGCCTACCCAGCCTACAACTTGCGTCTTTCACAGAAACGTGCGCAGGCTGTTTATGACATGCTTGTCAATGAGTTCCACGTGCCCACGAATCGTCTTCGTATAGATTATAAGGGTGATACAGTTCAGCCATATACGTCAGTGAACGAGTGGAACCGTGCCGTTATTTTCTTCCTTGACAGGGATGGAGGTAAGAGCCAGATTCTTGAGTCTGAAAAAAGTATTGATAACGAATAATTAAAGCAAACAAAATGATGAGATACATATTATTAGCATTCACATTTCTTATGTTCCTGTCTATGAAAGCACAGGATGAGGTTGGTGTGTCTATTGACGATTCAACCCTTTCTGGTGATGTGATTATTCCTGATGGACAGACTGCCATCCCTGATTCAGCTTATTATAAGAATACGGAGATAACTTCTCTCACCATCCCTGCATCGGTGGAAAAGATTGGGGACAATGTCATTGATCATTGTTTCAAACTTGTTTATATTACTGTTGATGCGGAGAATCCAAACTTCAAGTCGGTGGGTGGTGTTGTTTATTCAAAGGATGGCAAAACCTTGATATTGTGCCCTCCTGGTAAGACTGGCGAGTTTGTTATTCCAGCACAGGCAACAACCATTGCTCCTTATGCATTCCGTACATGTAAGAAGTTGACGTCCATTGTTTTGCCTGATGGTATTGCGGAGATTCCAGATGGCGCATTTATGGGTTGTTGGGGACTTGAAAAGGTCAATCTGCCTCAAGGTCTGAAGAGAATAGGCAAGCATGCTTTTGATGGTACAATTGTTCAGAAAATGAATATGCCAACCACGATGGAGTACATTGATGATGAAGCGTTTGTCAATACAAGTCTTGTGGAGGTGAATCTTCGTGTCACCCAGCCCTTTGAATTGGGAGAAGACGTGTTCAGTGAGATTCATGTCACTCGTCTGAATGTGCCTGCCGCAGGTCTTCAGAACTTTAAGAAACATCCGAAGTGGGGGAAATTTGGGCGTATCACGCCAACGCATAGTTATTGGACGGTGAAACTGCCATGATTCAGCGTTGATCATTAACGACTAAGACTCGCTTGTATAATCTTTAGGATATATAGAGGGGGCGCCCAATTGGGGGTGCCCTTTTTTATTTGTCCTTATTTGATGACTCTAATATATTGTGGCTCGATATGTGTGCCGAGTGCACCAAGCATCT
This sequence comes from uncultured Prevotellaceae bacterium, assembly GCA_900316975.1. GTDB lineage: Bacteria > Bacteroidota > Bacteroidia > Bacteroidales > Bacteroidaceae > Minthosoma. The sequence goes on from ONFA01000001.1 coordinate 53,251, forward strand.
CAAAGTTGATGAGGAACATTCGTTTAGCACGTCCTTTTGCCTTTAGAAGGGTTCCTTCGTAGCCGTCAAACAGACCACCTACAATCTTTACCCTGTCACCTTGTTTTAGTTCTACTTCCTCGGGGTGGAAATAGGTGATGTCGTTCTTCATTTTAGTGGACGAATCAATGAACAGTTCCATCTCCCGTGCAGGCACTTGCAGAATTTTATATTTGCCTTCGACCTTCTTGTAGCAATAAGTGATGAAAGGGTTGGCGTTTTTGATGGAGTTGAGGTGGCGGAATGGAGCGTATGCAAAGATAGTGTTGGGAATGAGGGGACGTTCCACAATCACCTTCTTTCCCTGTATGGTCGTGTCTGTTGCAGCCATCGGACAATAGGTGCGCAATCCGGCTTTCTCTAGAATGGATGTTGCCAGAGTTTCTTTTCTGCTGACTTTTAGGGCGAACCATTGTGGGGTGTCTGGCGATGGGCGCAATGCTGTTGTTGTCTTTGTTACGTTTTCCATGAGTGTATTTATATACTGTGGTGTCATAAAAACGAGGCAAAGTTAAGCAAAATATGTCACAAAAATTGTGAAACCCGCGAAATAGTTGTACTTTCGCATTAGAAATAGATTCTCGGTATATAAAAATGGACAAATTAACTAACGCTTCATTACTGAAAAAGGCACTTTTGCTATTGTATGGGAGCATTTTTTCTCTTGGTGTTCTGGCTCAGCAATGGATCCCTATCCCGCCGGAAGCAAAGCCTTACACCCGTTGGTGGTGGCTAGGTAGTGCGGTTGATTCGGTGGGTCTTGATTACAATCTTACAGAGTTTGCCAAGGTCGGTATCGGTGGTGTGGAGATTACGCCCATCTATGGGGTGAAGGGCAACGATGCCAATGATATTCCTTACTTGTCACCACAATGGATGCAGATGTTGAAGTATGTGGAGACACGAGGTGCAGAATTGGGTGTTGAGACCAATATGGCGACAGGCACAGGCTGGCCGTTCGGGGGACCTCTGGTGAAGGAAGAGAATGCTGCAAAGAAGATTGTCTTTGATGTCAACCAGGATGCCACCATGGAACTTACGAAACAGAAAGTGAAACGTGCAGCTCCTGGTGGCGAAGGGTTTGTGATTGATCACTTCAACCGCAATGCTGTAGCTCGTTACCTTGAGCGTTTTGACACAGCCTTTGCCCATCAGCAAGTGCCCTTCCCTCATACCATGTTTAATGATTCCTATGAAGTGTATGGTGCTGACTGGACGCCCAAGTTGTATGAAGAGTTTCTGAAGCGTCGTGGCTATGATCTTCGTCCTTTCACCTATATATTGAATAAGAAAGACTCGCTTCGTACTGATGCAGATCGTCGCATTGTCAGTGACTACCGTGAAACCCTTGGCGAACTGCTTTTGGAAAACTTCACTACTCAGTGGACAGATTGGGCGCATCGTCATGGAAGCATAACACGCAATCAGGCGCATGGTAGTCCTGCCAACTTGCTGGATATCTATGCTGCTGTTGATATTCCTGAATGTGAAGGTTTTGGACTCAGTGATTTTGGCATTCTCGGACTTCGCAAAGATGCTGGTTTCACGAAGAAGAATGACTCTGATATATCCATGCTGAAATATGCCTCTTCAGCTGCTCACATTTCTGGAAAGAAGTTCACTTCCAGCGAGACTTTCACGTGGCTCACAGAGCACTTCCGCACTTCCCTCTCGCAGTGCAAACCCGACCTTGATTTTATGTTCTTGTCAGGTGTGAACCACATTTTTTTCCATGGTTCTTGCTATTCTCCCAAGGATGCTGGGTGGCCAGGCTGGCGTTTCTATGCCAGTGTGGACATGACCCCTTATAACAACTGGTGGACAGCTATGCCTGCCTTCTCTCGCTACATTCAACGTTGCCAGTCCTTCCTCCAGTGGGGAGACCCCGACAACGATGTGCTTGTTTATTTGCCATATTATGATATGCTCTACGACCAGCCTGGCACTGTTGCCCTTTTTGACATCCACTCGATGGAGAAACGTGCACCGAAATTCATTGAGACTGTGCAGACCATTATCAAGAGCGGTTACGATGTCGATTATGTGTCCGATAGATACCTTCTTTCCGATGAGGTGACTCGTCGTTACGCCACCATCATCGTGCCTGATGTTCGCTTTATGCCAGCAGCGACCTTGAGACGTTTGTTGTCGATTGCCGAGCAAGGTGGTCAGGTGATGTTCGTCAAGTCCTTCCCGATGTCCGTTCCTGGATATGGGAAAGCAACGGAGCAACAAGAGTTCTTGACTCTCATTCAGGAACTTCAGGGCAAGGCTTCCTTCCATCCAGAGCAAGCCATGTCCATCCGTTGGGGGCAGGGCTCCATCGTCACTTCCCCCGATTATGCTGCAGGTCTCCAATTCTCCTCAGCTCGACGCGAACCCATGCGCACCGAACAGGGACTGAGTTGCATTCGCCGCAGCAATCCCGAGGGCTATCATTACTTTATGTCAAATCTTCAGGGGCGTGACATTGACACCTACGTCACTCTTGGTGTGAAAGCCAAGCAAGTGGTGCTCTACAATCCCATGAATGGCCAGATAGACCTTGCCAAGACCGATGCACAGGGACGTGTCCGTCTTCAGCTCAAAAGTGGGGAGAGTGTCATTCTCCGCACCTTCACCGAAGGCACTTCGGTACAATTGAAGCCCCACAAGTATCTGAATCCGAAGAACGAGAGCGCCATGCAATTGGTTGATTGGACACTTTCGTTCAAAGAGTCTGCTCCTGTTAAGATAACGCGGACTTACACAATGAAAGGCAATCCCAAATCGTGGACTGCCCTTGGTGACTCAATGCTGAATGCTACGATGGCAACTGGCGTCTATAAGACCACTTTCACCTTGACTAAGAAGCAGCCCAATACTGCCTACCTCCTCGATCTTGGCGATGTGCGTGAGACAGCCCATGTCCTTGTCAATGGAACGGACGCCGGCATGCTATTTGCTGTGCCATTCCGTCTTGACATCACCGACTACCTCGTAGATGGTAAGAACATCCTCGAAATCTCGGTGGCAAATCTTCCTGCCAACCGTATTGCTCAGCTCGACCGCGATGGTGTAGAGTGGCGCAAGTTCAAAGAAATCAATGTGGTTGATCTTAACTATAAAAACACGCTTTACGACAAGTGGGAACCTGTACCATCTGGCTTGAATAGCCCTGTACGTATTATCCCCTGTAAGGTCGAATAGGTTTGTTATACCATTCCATCCGCATCACTGCGGATGGAATGGTTGTGTACACATCTTTTTAACTATTAATTACTAACTATTTTCTCCAATTCAGCGAGAGCCATTTGCAGGTAGTTGCAAACAGTTTCGTCATTGCTTTTGTTCTTCATCTGGATGATGTCGCGCTTGAGTTGGTCAAGTTCTGCCTTTTGGATAACGTCAACTGCAGAATCGGGGTAAGTGAAGAAGCCACACTCGCGGGCTCGCTTGCAGAGGGTGTAGATGGAGATGGCATTGAACTCCATGTTATGTCCGAGGATGAACTGCTGCTTGAGCAACGAGAAGATAAGGAGGATGTTTTCATTGCAGAGGAGGTCATCGGAGGTGATGGGCTTGCCCTGTTGCATGTGAACGATGACATCGGTCACAGGATCATTGTTGTGATTGAGGGGGTCTTTCCATGTCGCAATCGAATTTTCCCAGGTGAACATTCTGCTGTTAGCCTGTTCCTCCTTGATCCTTGCAGTGACCGATGGAATCTTTGCATAAGTGATGATATAGCGTACATCTACCTTTCCTTTCTGTGCCTCGCGCCATTCGAGGGCATAAGCATAGCGGTGCGTCTTGCTGGCGTCAGCGGTGTCAAGGACGTTGATGTTGATGAAGTTGGTGTAGTCCTTGCCGATGATGACATAATTGTTGGGGTCTTCACCAATCATCAGGTTTCGGGTATTGCCTATGCGGTCGCCGTCGGAGGACTCGCTCATGCTGTTGATGGCATAGCAGTTTGGATCTTCGTGGCTCAAATCCTCGAAAGCGTCAATCATTTCTTGAAGATCGTGACGTCGTTGCTTGGGAAGCGTGAAAGAGTAGATGTCGCAGCGCCATTTCAAAGGCCTTCCCTCCTTTTGAATGTCACGTTCCTGTCCGAGACTTTTGGTGACCTCTATACCGTGGTCGGTCATCACGTTGATTTCACCGTTCATCCAGCTCTCCAGCTTGCTGGGCTGCTGTGCAGATACTGAAAGTGTGGCGAGTAGCAAGGTCACCGTAAACATGTGTTTCAACATTTTTTTCATAATCGTGGTTGTTTTTGATGGGTTAAAATGCTATGATGGGTTGTGAAGATGGTTCTTTTTCTCCCTCTATGCTGAGGGTATATGCTTTCAGCGCATCTATTTGTGCAAGCCGTTCGTATGCCACCTGCAAGGCGGTTTCGGCAAGGTAAATGTCTACGAGTTCTTGACACTTTGGCGGTATGATAGGCTCCATGTCTGTTTGTTCACAGAGTCCCCCTCCTGTTTCCCCAAGGTGGGATGCCTCATTCGGATGGTTTCTTTCTTCATGGGAGGATGAGAGAGGTGCCTGAGAAGATGTCTCGTCTGGATGTCTTTTTTCTTCTTTGGATATGAGAGGTGTTTGAGAGGATGTCCTGTCTGGATGTCTTTTTTCTTCTTGGACAATCATGGGAGCAGGAGTCTTTCCCTTTTTTTCTATTGTACTGTTTCGTGATCCAGTCTGCTGTGCCACAGTTGTATTCTTCTCTGTCTCCACATTATTATCATGATAATGAAGCATCAGCAGTAGCACGATGCTAGCGGCAACAGCACCGATAACAGAGTATAGCCACAGGCGATGTCGTTTGGGCTGCGGAGTGGTATCCTGTTCTTCAATCCGCTTCATCACCCTGTCGGTGAAGTTGGTGGGCATCTGAGGCAATGTGGTCTCAAAGGCTGCTTTCAGTTTGCTATATTGATGATTTTCCATGTTCTTTCGATTTGATGTAGTGGTAGATTTTCTTGCGGATGCGATGCAGGCGAGTTGCCAACGTGCCTGCGTCTGTGTCGGTGAATACAGCGATAACGGCGAGTGGCTGTTGCTCGAAGTAGAACTGCTGAATGAGCAGGCGCTCTGTGGGCGGTAGATGCTGGATGGCCTCTGTCAATAGACGGATGCGTTGGTCATCCTCGGTTTCCATCACACCGTCGGCTTCATTATCGGGAATGGCCTGCAATGTCAGCTCGTCTGTTTCAAACCATATGCCAGGACTGCGCTGTGAATGGTCGAGACAAAGACGATATGCGATGCGGCGGAGCCAAGTGTAGAATGAACTGCGCTGGGCATCGTATTGCGCCAGATGGGTGTATGCCTTGACAAAGCAGTCCTGTGTCAAATCCTCAGCATCCTCGCGACATGTCACCATTGTGGCGACAAAGGCAAAGAGTCGTGCCCCATAGCGGTTCACCAATCGGGCAAAGTCTGCGCGGTGACCGCCATGTAGTGCCCGGTCAATGATTTGCTGGTCTGTCTCGTTCTGCTGTTTCATACACTTACATATACGACAAACTCAGCCAGACATTACATGGCTTAACGTTTTTTAGGAATTTTGATTTGTTTTTTCCTGATTAGAGCAAGAAGGTGACTAATAAGGGGATGGAAATCATGGCAAGGAGGGTGGTGATGAACGTGACCTCCGTAATAAGAGTGGTGTCCTTGCCGTGTCGAAGGCAGAGGATGGTGCCGTAGGTGGCGACGGGCATAGCAATGACCACAGTGTTAATTCCGACCACAAACGAGGAAAAACCTAAGAGCGTCATCAGATAGTGGATGCCTACGGGCAGGATGGCAAGGCGCATGAGCGTTGTGGCATAGATGGTGCCATTGCCGAGCAGCGCACGCAAGGGCAATTGTGACATCGACGAACCGATGATGAGCAAAGCGGCAGGTACTGTGATGTTGCCAATCATGGTGAGAGGTTGGCTGATAAATTCAGGAATGTCCTTGATTTCTAATGCCACAATCAGCATGGTCAGGTAAGCAGAAAGCATGGGAGTGCTGTAGAGTACCTTCCTAAGCATCTTTTTCCGGCTCATTTCTTTTTCTTCTACCGTTGACTGATTCTTTCCAACAACCAGCATGGTGCCGATAGTGAAGACCGTAAAGGTGTTTACTACGTTGAGTACGGCAGCATAGAATACGGCTTCGTGTCCGAAGATGGAAGCGACGATAGGGTACCCCATGAACCCTACATTGCCAAACATCATGGCGAAGCCGATGACTCCCTCATCATCTTTCTTCTTGGTCAGAAAGCGTGGTAGCAGCAATGCAACACCTGTCAGCAGGGCATAAGTGAGGACGCTAATGCCCAGCAATGGCAGAATGTAGCGGCGATCGGGCAGTTCGCCCGTCATCGCTGACGAAAGAATCAGTGCTGGGCAGGTGATGTCGATGACCACTTTCGATAGTCTTTTGTCGAAGGTTTCGCCCATATATCCCAGTTTGCCTGCAATGTACCCCACTACCACAATAGCAAACAATGTCAGCATTACTTGTCCAATCGCCATATTCTGCTTGTCTTTACAAATGTTCTCCGATGATTTTCTCCATCCAAATTATGTCATACCACTGCCCGAATTTCTTTCCGCACTGGTGGAAGTGCGCCACCTTCATGTAACCCATCTGCTCGTGGAAATGCACACTGTCTTGTGTCAGATGCTCGTCTTCAGAATCGATGTAGGCAATGCAGGCATTGAGATTGAGAATCCCTTGTTGTTTGAGTGCAGTTTCTAAGGCATCGTGTAGTTTTCTGCCGATGCCTTTTCTTTGTTCCTCCCTTTTCACATAGATGGATGTTTCTACTGCCCATTGGAATGCGGCGCGTTCACGAAAAGCATGGGCATAGGCATAACCCACAATCCTTCCATTTTCTTCAGCCACCAGCCAAGGGAATCCCTTCTGCACTTCCTCCATTCTTCGTGCCATCTCCTTCACCGTCGGTGTCTCATATTCAAACGAGATGGCAGTCCTCTCCACGTAAGGTGCATAGATTGTCTGTATCGCCTTGGCATCTACTTTTGTCGCGTTTCTGATGATAATTTTATCCATTGTCTGCAAAATGATGTGCAAAGGTACGGAAAAAGATTGAAATGCATATGAGCGATGTCAAAAAAGCATGGAGAATCCTTCTTTTAGGTCAATAATTATTTGCTGTTATTGAACGATTTGATGGAAATGGGGCAATCGGGCATGTTGTTTCTTGGATATGTGAAGAAAGGGTGCTATCTTTGCAGATGAGGAGACGTGACATATTATTATGCGATGTAGAGTGGCACCCTTCCTGTAATGGTGACGAAACGCCGGGAGTGCGATTGCCGCTTGACCATTTGGATGATTTTAACAAAAACATAAAATACGCTGTATGATAAATAAATTTTTCTTGGCAACTGTATGTTTGTTTGTTCTGTTGAACATGCAGGCACAGGTGCTGCATTATGACCGTCCTGCCGAATACTTTGAGGAGGCACTGCCCATTGGCAATGGCACGATAGGAGGCATTATCTATGGTGGCACCAAGTGCGACCGTATTTCGCTCAACGACATCACTTTATGGACGGGCGAACCCTGCAACATGAACGTCTATTCGCCCGAGGCGCACAAGACCATCCCTGCCATTAGGAAGGCTTTGCTGCGGGCTGACTATCGGGAGGCTGACCGCCTGCAACGCGAGGTGCAAGGACACTTCTCGCAGAACTATCAACCCTTGGGGCAGCTCTCGATTGAGTATTTGGACACCGAGGGCAACATCAGCAACTACCGCCGTTGGCTCGACATCGGCAATGCAACGGCACACACGATATATCATCGGGGACTGTACCAGTATGCCACCGAATACTTTGCCACCCATCCCGATTCGGGCATCGTCATTCGTATGACCACTGACAATCCAAGAGGTATCCATGCAAGGGTGTCGCTCAGTTGTCTGTTGAGAAGCGAAGTGAGTGTGGTTGAGGAACATTTCCTTGTGAACGACGGCTATGCCGGTTATGCCTCTTTACCCAGTTACTACGATGCCAAAGAAAAGTTTGCTTATGACCCGCAACGAGGCATTCATTTCCGCACTAAAGTGCAGGTGGAAGCCACGAAGGCGAAGGCAGATGGCAATAGTATCGTGGTCGAAGGTGGCAAGGAGGTGACACTTTATGTGGTCAGTGCCACCTCGTTCAATGGTTACGACAAGGACCCCGTGAAGCAGGGTAAACCCTATCGGAAGATGGCTGACGAACGGCTGAAACGGCTGTCGGCGGTGGCATATGGAGACCTTTTGACTCGCCACATGAACGACTATAAGAACATTTATGATAGAGTGAAACTTTCTTTAGGAAAGGATGCAGAGGATCCCCGACCGACAGATGTGGTTTTGAGGGAATATCAGGATGAGAGCATCTTCAATCCTGTATTGGAGGCTCTATATTTCCAGTATGGTCGTTACTTGCTCATCAGTTGTTCGCGCACTCCGAATGTACCTGCCAACTTGCAGGGACTATGGAACGAAGCAATCTTGCCACCTTGGTCTTGCAACTATACCAGCAATATCAACGTGGAGGAAAACTATTGGGCGGCAGAAACGGCTGCTTTGCCTGAAATGCATCAGTCGCTCTTCACCTACATGAAGGCTCTGCAGGGTTCGGGCGAATTGACGGCCAAGGCTTATTATGGGGTAGATAAGGGATGGTGTCTTGCCCACAACACCGACATTTGGGCTATGACCTGTCCTGTGGGACTCCACACAGGAGACCCCATGTGGGCTAACTGGAACATGGGTGGAGCATGGCTCTCCACTCACATCTGGGAACATTACACCTTTTCGCTTGACAAGGATTTCCTGCGTGATTACTATCCTGTATTGAAAGGGGCTGCGGAGTTCTGCCTGGGCTGGCTTGTCTCCACAAAAGAAATGGGTGTGGAGGGGACAGATTATCTGATAACAGCACCCTCCACCTCTCCCGAAAATAGTTTCATCACTGATGACGGTTATCACGGACGTACATGTTATGGTGGTGCTGCAGACCTTGCCATGATTCGTGAATGTCTCACTGATGCCAGAAATGCAGCCCTTGTCTTACATGCTGACCCCAGCTTTGTGGCAGAAGCAGACGAGGCGCTTTCACGTTTGCAGCCCTACAAGATTGGAAAGAAGGGCAATCTGCAAGAGTGGTTCTACGATTGGGAAGATGAAGACCCGCATCATCGCCATCAGAGTCACCTCTTTGGCATCTATCCTGGGCACAACCTCAACGATGGTGTGAACTCAGAGGAAATGCTTCATCGTGCTGCTGCTAAGACCCTCGAACTCAAAGGCGACCAGACCACGGGTTGGAGTACGGGTTGGCGTGTGAACCTCTATGCCCGTCTGCATGATGCCAAGAACGCCTACCACATGTATCGCAAACTGCTTTCCTACGTGAGTCCCGATGGCTATAAAGGGGCGGATGCCCGTCGAGGTGGCGGCACCTATCCCAACCTGCTTGATGCCCACTCCCCCTTCCAAATAGACGGCAACTTTGGTGGTTGTGCCGGGGTGGTGGAGATGTTGATGCAGAGCGACTTTGACCTGGAGTCGGCGATGATAAATCGAAAGATTGGTTTGAGTCCTGTGGTATCCATAGAGCTTCTGCCAGCTCTTCCCGAAAACTGGAAAGGCGGCTCCCTCTCCGGCATCCGTGCCCGTGGGGGCATCACGGTCGATATGACATGGGCAAACTGCCGTGTCACCGCTCTCACCCTTACTGCCCAGAAATCCTGCAAGATTTCTCTAACGGTGAATGGAACTGTAAAGACTGTGAAACTGAAAAAGGGGGAGAACACCGTGAAGTTATAAGCAGACTCCTGCTCCAACGAACAATGAATGGATATAAAGAATGCCATCCGGAGACTTGGGATGGCATTCTTGTGTGGTTGTAGAGCTCAGATGACTCAGGAGTGTCGGTTCTCGGGTGTTACGCTCCGAGAACCTTCTTGAACTTTTCAATGAACTGCTTTGCTTCGTCCATTGACAGGCAAAGTGGGGGCAGCAGACGGATGACGTTGGTGCCTGAACAGCCAGTGAAGCAGTGCTCTTCCTTGATGAGACGTAAGCGTGGGCCTTTATAAGGAATGTCAAGCTCAATACCAATCATCAAGCCTTCACCGCGCACATCCACTACGTGAGGCAGATTGCCAGCGGCTTGCTCAGCCTCGAGTGTGTTAATGAGATACGTGCCGACTTGAGCGGCATTCTCTACGAGGTGTTCTTCTTCCATCACGTCAAGTACAGCAATGGCGCCTGCGCAACCCAAATGATTGCCGCCAAAGGTTGTGCCCAACTGACCATACACGGGTGTAAACTTGGGTGAAATAAGTACTCCACCCATTGGAAAACCGTTGCAGATGCCTTTAGCTACTGTGATGAGGTCGGGCTTCACATCGAAGTGCTGATGGGCGAAGAACTTGCCGCTTCGGCCATAGCCGCACTGAATTTCATCGCAGATGAGCACGGTGTTGTGCTGGTCGCAGAGGGTGCGCAGTTCTTGCAGGAACTCCTTGGTCACACAACGGATGCCGCCCACACCCTGGATGCACTCGATGATGACGGCACACACGTCACCCTTCTCCAATTCCTTCTTCCAAGGTTGGATGTCGTTGATAGGCAGGTAGGTCACATGACCGTTATCATTGATGGGGGCAATAATCTTGGGGTTGTTGGTCACCTCCACGGCCAGCGATGTGCGGCCATGAAAAGCCTTCTCCATAGACAGCACACGAGTCCTGCCGTTGTAGAAAGAAGCGAGTTTCAGTGCATTCTCGTTGGCTTCAGCACCTGAGTTGATGAGGAATAGTTGGTAGTCCTCATAGCCCGAAGCCTTGCCCAGACGCTGAGCCAGTTCCTTCTGAAGGGGATTCTGTACTGAGTTGCTGTAGAAGCCCAACTTGTTCAGTTGTTGGGTCATTGCCTCCACATAGTGAGGATGGCAGTGACCGATGCTGATGACTGCATGACCGCCATAGAGGTCAAGATACTCCTGACCGTTCTCGTCCCACACGTGGCAACCTTTGCCGCGTTGGATGGCGATGTCAAAAAGAGGATATACGTCAAATAGTTGCATATAGACCCCCTCCCCGCTCCCCCTGCGAGGGGGAGAGTAGAATGTTTGTGGGGAGGATTCTACTTATCTTATTATTTTATTTTTGTATCTGAGTAACCACTCCCTCCCTCACAGGGAGGGTGAGGGGAGGGTCTTCTTTAGAATGCGCTGGCCTTCAAGTTCAGTCCTGCTCTTTCGTCAATGCCGAACATGATGTTCATGTTCTGTACGGCCTGTCCGACGGCACCCTTCAGCAGGTTGTCAATCATCGAAGTGATGACCACCTTCCGTCCAAATACTTCCACGTGCACCAGTGCCTTGTTCGTGTTCACTACCTGCTTCAGGTCTAAAGCCTTGTCGCTGTAATGGGTGAAGGCAGCCTTCTCATAGAAGGTCTTGTATAGAGCGACGATGTCAAGACCCTCTCTGTCCTGGCGAACATCTCCCTTTTCATGGGGAGAGCCATCCAGATGGTCTCCCTCCCCATTATGGGGGAGGGTTGGGGAGAGGGTCTGCTTCTCCAGCGTCACCACTTCGGTGCAGAAGATGCCTCGGGCGAAGTCGCCTCGGTAGGGGATGAAATCCACCGTGATGCCCTCAGCCTCAAAGCCTTCATCGAGCGTATCGACCACATGGGGAGCCGTGGCAGGCTTCAGTTCGTTCAGCGTCTGGCAAATCTCGTGCAAGTGCTGATGGGTGAAAAGTTTATAGACCGAGAGGTTGTTGTTTCTCCACGAGAAATGGGTGGTTGCTCCTGGCTTCTGTCCTGCACCCGTCGAACCCGTGATGGCGTTCACGGCAATGTCCTTCGTCAGCAACCCAGCCTGTGCCAGTGGCAGCAGTCCCAACTGGATGCAAGTGGCGAAACAACCAGGATTGGCCAAGTGCTGGCACTTCGCAATCTCCTCGCGGTGAATCTCAGGCAAGCCATACACATAGTCGTGGTTGCCCTTGATGCGGAAGTCCTGTGCCAAGTCGATGATTTTCACGTTGGATGGAATCGAGTGCTCCTTCAAGAACGCCTCGCTCTTGCCGTGGCCGAAGCAGAAGAACACCACATCCACCTGGTCGAAGGGCATCTCTGCCGTGAAGCGTTGCTCGGTTTCCCCGAGCAGCCCCTCATGCACATCGCTGAAGAGATTCCCTGCATTCGACTCAGAGTTGGCAAACACAATCTCCACTTCTGGATGGTTCAGCAGCAAGCGAATCAACTCACCGCCCGTGTAACCAGCAGCACCTAATATACCTACTTTAAGCCCCCCTCGTGTCCCCCCAAGGGGGGAAGAACCATTCGGGGTGTTGGTCGTTTGTGCATTATGAATGTTTGTCATAAATGTTCTTTAATTGTTTGTAATACTGATTCGATATTAGCAATCACTTCTTCGTTGGTGAAGCGAATCACATTAAATCCTTGTTCGTTGAGTCATTTTGTACGTACCTCATCATTAACTTCTTGTTGTGGAAGCTGATGATACCCTCCATCAATCTCAATGACAAGCCGTGCTGGTAGGCATACAAAATCTGCGATATAATTCCCTATGATATGTTGCCTTCGAAAAGGTGCCCCAACACCGCTCCTTTTGAGATAATTCCAAAGTATGGATTCTGCCTCCGTAGGATGTTTCCTGTTGTTACTGGCAAACTCTTTCAGCAAATCATAATTAAGGATATCTGCCGTACAATACTCATAGTCCTTTTCCATTTCTTCGGATTCTAATAAGCAAACATCCCGCATGGCAGTCCCTCCCCCTTGGGGGAGGTTGGGAGGGGGCTTTTACCTTTCTTCGTTTGGATGTGCCAGATAGTATGCGCGGAGTGGGGTGGAGGTCACCTTGATGAAGCCCTTAGCATCCTCGGACGACCATGCCTTGGCGGTCTCGCCATATTCGCCGAGTTTGTTTTTCACCAAGTCGTTGGGCGAATCGACACCCACTGTCTGGAAGCAGAGAGGACGGAGTTCGAGGGTCACCTCACCTGTCACGTTGCGCTGTGAAGAAGTCAGCATCGCCTCGATGTCGGGCATGACTGGCTCCAGATACTGGCTCTCATGCAGGAACATGCCGTACCAGTTGCTCACTTGGTCTTTCCAATACTGCTGCCACTTCGACAGGGTGTATTTCTCCAAGAAACGGTGAGCACCGATGATGAGCATGGGGGCTGCTGCCTCGAAGCCCACACGGCCCTTGATGCCGATGATGGTGTCGCCCACATGACAGTCACGACCGATGGCGTAGGCTGCGCCAATCTCTTCCACAGCCTGAATAGCAGCGATTTTGTCGTCGTAGCGCTTGCCGTTCACCGAGCAGAGTTCACCCTTCTCAAAGCCCAACTTCAAGAGTTCGGGACCTTCCTTTGTGGGGTGCTTCAAGTAGGCCGACTCAGGCAGACCCTGCGTGGAGTCAAGAATCTCGCCACCACAAATGGAGGTGCCCCAGATGCCCACATTATAAGAATATTTCAGTTTGGCGAAGTCAGCAGCAAAGCCGTTCTTGTTCAGGTAGTCAATCTCCTCCTGACGAGAGAGGTTGCCGTCGCGAGTCAATGTGATGATTTCCACACCCGGAGCCATCACGAGGAACGTCATGTCGAAACGAATCTGGTCGTTGCCGGCACCTGTGGAGCCGTGGGCAATAGCGCTGGCACCAATCTCTTTGGCATAACGCGCAATAGCCAATGCTTGGAAGATGCGCTCGGACGAGACCGAGATGGGGTAGCAGTTGTTGCGAAGCACATTGCCAAACACCATGTACTTGAGCGACTTGGCATAATACTCCTGCGTCACATCGAGTGTCACATACTTCGTTGCACCCAACTTGTAGGCGTTCTCCTCGTTCGTCTTCAACTGTTCTGCCGAGAAACCGCCCGTGTTGGCACATGCTGCATGCACTTCATAACCTTTCTCCTTTGCCAGATACATCACCGTGTAACTGGTGTCCAAACCGCCGCTGAAAGCAACGACCACTTTCTTCTTTTCTGCCATACAGACCCCCTCCCCGCTCCCCCTACGAGGGGGAGAGTAGAATGTTTGTGGGGAGGTATTCTACTTTATTGTTAATGCTTCTTTTATATTAGGTAATTACTCCCTCCCTTACAGGGAGGGTGAGGGGAGGGTCTCCCTCTTCACCATCTCCTTCATGATTTCTTGGAAGATCTCCACAGGTGTAGGCTCTCCATGATGCTGCGCCGGGTCATACAACATGCCCGTGCAGATGCAGAATTTCCTGTTCTTCATCTCCAGAATGGGATGGTTGATACAGCCACGGCAACCACGCCAGAAAGCATCGTCGTCCGTCAACTGGTTGAAACTCACAGGCACGTAACCCAGTGCCGTGTTCATCTTCATCACCGCATCGCCACTCGTCAGCGAGAAAATCTTCGCATGAGGCCAACGCACACGAGCCAGCGTGAACGTGTGGTCCTTGATGCGCTTGGCAATGTTCCTGCCCTGATAGTCGGGATGCACAATCAGTCCCGACGTGGTCACATACGACTTGTTGCCCCACGTTTCGATGTAACTGAAGCCCACAAATGCATCGCCCAGTTCCGTCTGCTTGCTGGGGTCGAGAGCCAACACAGCCTTGCCCTCCTTCATCTTCGTCGCCACATACTCATGTGTGCGTTCTGCAATACCCGTGCCACGCTTCTTTGCCGCCTCGCGGATGGTGTCGAGTATTAAATCCACATATTTCTCGTGAGTGGCATCTGCCACAATCACCTTGATTCCGTCTTCGTATATCATACAGACCCCCTCCCCGCTCCCCCTGCGAGGGGGAGAGTAGAATGTTTGTGGGGAGGTATTCTACTGCTATATCTATATATATAAAATTCGTGTTAATGCTCTTTTATTTCAGGTGACTACTCCCTCCCTCACAGGGAGGGTGAGGGGTGGGTCTGTCCTGGATATACAGGCACTATTGTTCTCAAATTCGCTTCCAGCGTGTCCTTGTTAAACCCCTCCTCCAACGCCAGAAAGATGGTGTCGTCGCCAGCGATGGTGCCGATGACTTCGGGGAAATGGGCATTGTCGATGTCGCTCGCCAGTCCGCTGGCATAGCCTGGCCGGCACTTGATGACTGCCAACTGCCCCGAGAACTTCACCGACATGAAGCCGTTCCTGATGGCCGTGCCCTCCTGCCGATGCTCCCTCACCCGTCGGTAGTATGGATTCTCGGGCAGCATATAGATGGAGCGTCCCTTAGGCGAAAAGCCCTTCACCACCTTCAGCAACTTCAGGTCGCGCGACAGGGTGGCCTGCGTCATGTTCACCCCCTCCTTCGAGAGTGCCTGCGCCAACTCCTCCTGACTGCCAATCTCCTGCGTCTGGATAATCGCCTTGATGATGTCGAGTCTCGACTGTCTTGCTGTCATCGTGTTATTTACAATTTGACAAATTACAATTTACCATTTATTTTTCGATTTGACCATTTCCGATTCCTTCCTCGCCGCATGGCAAATGGTACATTGTAAATAGTCAAATGGTAAATGTAATTGTATAATTATTCACAAATCGGCTGCAAAGTTACCACTTTCTTTGCATATAGCAAGCACTTTATGCAAGATTTTTTGCATAAAATGCATAAAAACACCTTCCTTTTCCTTCCATTCTCCCTTTTGCCTCTTTGCTTGCCTCTAAAATATCTCTTCACTGCCATGTTTCGTCTGCTCCATAGCCATCATGACGTCATCAAGGAGTTCTGTGTGCCTATAACTCCAACGTATTATACTTGAATATACTTTTTTACTTAGCTTGATTACACTAATCAATTTGGCTTGAATACTCCTTTTTGTATTCAAGCCAAAGTTGAACGAGTATTCACGCTAAAGTGAGTTGAGTGTTCACGCTAAAGTGTTCAGTGCTTTACGGCAACGCATCACAGAGATGATTTCATACATGTGTTTGTGATAACGAAAGGCAGGTCTTATAGGTCACTTCACACGTCAATCTTCGTCACTTCACACGTCAATCTTCGTCAATAATCACCACTTAAAACGTCAATTATTACCAATTTCTATTTAAAGTTATTTTTGTTCATCTACTTGAATGATTTATTTTTTGTTTTTCGCCTAACTTCCACTAACTTTGTACTCCAATTACTCGTGAAAAGATGATTTTCCACCACGATTGGGTGGCGAAAGTATCATGGACAAGAAAAAGGCAATATGGATTGTTATGCTGCTCTGCATGTCGATTGTGATGCAGGCACAGAATGTGTATGTCCTTGGTGGTGGGCAGCCAGATGGTCGGCGAACGGTGGGGGAGAAACTTTGGCTGACCATATCCGGTCGCATATACGGTACAGATGAGATGGATCCCAAGCCTTATCCGCTTCCAAGTGCAAACATCCAGTTGGTGTGCCTGAACGATACGACGGTGAAGACGGTGGCGGTGGCGGATAAGAACGGGCATTTTCTTCATGGAATGAATGTGCTGAAGAAGCGTGTGAAGAAGAACGATGTGCCCAGAGTGGCGATGAAGGTGTCGTATGTGGGATATGAAACATACACGCAAGACCTGAAGCTGGCGTATCGCTACTTTGATGAAAACAATAAGGGTTATGGCGGAAGTTGGACGATAGATCTCGACAGCATCGTGCTGAAAAGCAATCCGATGAGTATGGATGAGGTCGTGATTGTCGGAGAGTTGAAACGGATGTATGAGAGTGGCGACACAACGGTGTTTAATGTGGATGCTTTTGAGATGCCTCGAGGAACGGTGTTGCTCAACCTGGTGCGCCGTTTGCCAGGATTGCAGTATGAAGATGGTCAGCTCACATATAGGGACAGTGTGATTCATGAGATCAGGCTGAATGGGGAATCGTTCTTTGCCCACGATATGAAAATCGCGCTGGATAACATCGAAAATACGGATTTGAAGCAGTTCCGAGTGTACAAGACACAGGCAGACACGTTGAGTACGGACACAACAAAGCATTGGGTAGCAGATATGATTACGAAAAATCCGGTGAATAAAGTGGAGTTGACGAAGCCTGAGATAGGAACATCGAACATCAAGAACACGTACCATTTCCAGATGCAAGGTATGCAATGGAAGAAGGGCAACAAGGGAGAGTGGAACGCAAACGTTCAATTGGACGACTTGCCCAATGCCAACTCGAAGAAAAACAGCAATAACAGGATTGATGGAAGCTACAGAAGAAAGTTTGGCAAAACCAATATACAATATCGCCCCCAGTATTCCTATACTGACCAACGAAGCGACCGGGAATCCTTCAGTTCGACCCTCATGCCTGAATACGAACAATATTCGACTTCTGCATCTCAGTCAAAGAACTACAACAACAGCACGTACCATAATTTCAGTATCAATACGCCAATAAACTTAGGCAATTATAGTAGTTTGAACGCGAATGTGAACTATAACTACATTGACTCTCAATCGTATAGCCAATCGAACTCTGCCACTTATAACGGCAATCCGTTCGTGGGCGAAAACAACGAACTGATGGAAGAGGAACAGCTGGCTGCCATCACACTGAACCGCAGAAGCAGTGAGTCCTCTAACCGTTCGCATCAGCAGTCGCTCGGTTTGCAGAGCAACTATTACACGTATTTTGATGGAGAGGCAGATGCTCACATAGAAGTTCGTATGAATCTGAACACCAACAACAGGTTTCAATCATCAACAGAACTGCAACAGACGGATTATCTGCAATATGGCGACAGTGTGTGGCACTATCTGCGAGAAAGCATCGCTCCTAACCATTCGGAACGCATCGACTTGTCGGCAAGTGGTGGTTTCTCCTTCGGCCCGAAAAAGTTCCGCCAGAACATAACTTTCAGCTATGAATTCTCACACAACAATAGTACATCAGAACGTGTCTATTACGACCTGACAAACAACCACCAGCGATTGGATAGCATCAGCACCTACCAACGCACAAAGACGGATGCTCATGGTATAAGCATCGACTATTCTTTTCACTTCAATCGCTTGGGCTTCAGTCAAAACGTCAGGTTTGCTCCTACACGTGAAACTTACCACTACGAACGCAAGGACGGAGTGATGGCCGACACCACCCAACAGGCACCCACGCTGAATGCCTTTACCAATCTCTCGTATAGATTCTCACAGAATCATTCTTTCAACTTGACCTATCGGTATCGTAATAGTCTGGTTGGAGGCGCGAACCTGGTAGATCCTACCACAAACAATAATCCGCTCTACATCCGGAGAGCCAACCCGAACCTCAAGAAGCCTGAATACCATGACTTTAACTTGAATTCTAGTTTGAATGGCGGATGGTCGTTTAGTGGCGGCTATTCTTTTTCACGTAACAACATCTCATCTCGATCCATCTATAACACAAAGACAGGAGGAACAATCTCCACATCAGAGAACATCAACGGAAACTGGAGTGCGAATGGTAATGTCAGCTACCAAACTGACTTCAAGCACGCGAATATGAGTGTAAATACCAACTATGATTATAATCATTCAGTAAGCTACATGCAAGCTCTTGGTGCGACAGAAAGTGAAAAGGGCGCTTCGGATGTTCACTCCATTTCCTTATCGCCTCGATTCGTGCTGTATACCAAACATTTCGACCTGACGCTGAATGGAAGCTACCGCTACCAATGGGGCGAAAGCAACTATATGACTTCTATTGAAAAGAGTCATACATATAACCTCAACAACACCTTGAATTATTGGTTGGGAAACAGGCTCACCCTCAAGACCGACCTGAACATCTCTGGACGGGCAGGAAGCAAGATGAGTGATGCGAACCGTACAGAATTCATCTGGAATATGGGTGTTGAATATAAGGTGCTACGCGACTACAGAGGATTAATGAAACTCACATGGAACGACATTCTGCAGGAACGAAGCAATTTCAACGCATACATAACTGGCACAGGACGAAGCGAAAGCCGCAGTTCAGGCCATCCCCACTATGTGCTGCTGACATTCCAGTATAAGTTGTATAAGATGAAGTAAAAACCGGCATCTATCCGTTTACAGTTCCGTCTCCCCTTCGATAAAGTTGTCCATGAAGAGGTGTTCGCCATCCCATACGGCGTAGGTGAAAAGGGTGATCCATTCGCCGAGGATGAGGAGGCGGGTCTCGCGGCTGAGCAGGAGGTCGAGTTCGATGTGGCGATGGCCGAAGATGAAGTAGTTGACTTCGGGGTGGCTCTTGAGGTAATCTTTGGCAAAGAGGACAAGCCCCTCCTTGTCTTCTCCTTGGTAGGGCTGTTCGCCATTGTTGGGGGCACTTTCATAGCCTACCAGTTTGGTGTCGTTCATGAAGCCGTCTTTGGTCATCACACGTCCGTCCTCGTCTGGCAGAAGGTTGCCATTCGCACGTTTCATGCGAGAGTGTTTTGCCCAATTAAGCCCGAAGTTCATGAACCAATGGGGATGAATCCATCGTGCCATCTTCTGCAAGGTCTTGTTGCGGAAGCACCAGAACATGAAGTGCGTGGATTTGCCCTCCTCGTAGAGACCATCGCCATGAGCGAGATAGAATATCTTTCCTCGTATGTCGAGGGTGCAGGGTTGACGATGAAGAATGACGCCGCACTCTTTCTCCAGGTAATCACCCATCCACATGTCATGATTGCCTGTGAAGTAGTGCACCTCCACTCCTAAATCAGTCAGTTCGCTGATTTTGCCAAGAAAGCGTGTATAGCCCTTAGGCACCACCTCCTGATATTCGAACCAGAAGTCGAACATGTCGCCCAGCATATAGACAGCCTCAGCCTTTTCCTTGATTTTATCAAGAAAGTTGACGAGACGTCGTTCCTGTGTGCGTCGGTGCTCGATGGCACGGCTGCCCAGATGGGCATCGCTGATAAAGTAGATATTCTTCATATTTAGCCCCCTTCTAACCTCCCCTATAGGGGAGGAACGCCATTCGGGGTGTTGGGCATTATATTTTGTAATTAGACCTCGAAGCCAAGCCCCCTCCGACTCCCCCAAGGGGGAGGGGTTGCCATCCGGACGGTTCATCCCCCCTTGGGGGGAACGAGGGGGGCTTACATGAATCCTAAGTCGAGTTTGGCTTCTTCGCTCATCATGTCCTTGTTCCATTCGGGTTCAAAGACCACGTTCACGTTCACGGTCTTCACGTCAGGGATGCCTTCAATCTTCTGCTGGATGTCTTCAAGGATGAAGTCTGCAGCAGGGCAGTTGGGGGCTGTGAAGGTCATGTCGATGTCGATGTCAAAGCCCTCAAGCCCCTTCCCATCCTCCCCCAAGGGGGAGGTGTTGCCATCCGGACGGTTTCCCTCCCCCTTGGGGGAGTCGGAGGGGGCTATGTGGGGGGTCACATCTATTTTATATATCATTCCGAGGTCCCACACATTGACGGGAATCTCGGGGTCGAATACCGTCTTCAGGTATTCGACGGTCTTTTCTTCAACTTCGTATTTGGTCATATCTTTAATCTCTAAACTCTAAACCCTAAACTCTAAACCCTCAACTATATCTTTCCGTTTTCGGAGAAACTGTAGTATTCTCCTTCCGTAACGATGACGTGGTCTATCATTCGCAGGTTGATGGCCTGAGCAGCCCGATTGAGGCGTTGGGTCAGTTCCTCATCGTAGCGGCTGGGACGCATATTGCCGCTGGGGTGGTTGTGAACGAGGATGAAACAGGTGGCATCGTGAAGCAGTGCCTCCTTGAGTAGCATCCTGACATCAACCGTGGTTTCTGCCAATCCACCCGTGCTGAGGTGAGACAGATGGAGGATTCGTGCATTGTTGTTGAGCAGCATCGCCCAACTTTCCTCATGGTTGAGGTCTTGGATGATGGGCGACATGAACTTGAGCACATCGGCTCCTGTACGCATCTGGGGTATTTGTCGGCTGTCTTCCATCATGCGGCGTTTACCTATCTCGGCGGCAGCGATGATGGTGAGTGCTTTGGCTTCGCCAATGCCGTTGTAGCGTAGCAGGTCCTGAAGGGTCATGTGGTTGAGTCCTCTGAGGGTGTCGCCACAATCGTGGAGCACTTCCTGCATCAGTTCCACCGCCGACTTCTTGGTGGTGCCACCTCCGATGAGGATGGCGAGCAGTTCGGCATTGGTGAGTGCTTCCGCTCCTTTTGCCATGAGTTTCTCGCGAGGGCGGTCTTCTTCAGCCCAATGCTTGATGGATGTGTAGGAGGTTTCTTCCACCTCCTCTCTCACCTTCTGTACTGGCTCCTCATTGAATGGCTGAAAATCTTTCCTAATCATGCGGCTTTCTCTCTCTTAGTCATAGAAGTTCTTTTCAAATGCTGTAAACTCGTCTTTCCCCTGTACACAGCGCAACCACCAAGCCTTGAGGAAACCGAATCCGTAGCCCATCAACTGCACAAAGGCCGCCTCGACACTGAGGAAGCCAATCACCACGCTCTTGTTCTTGATGCTGGAATCAACGAAGATGAGCAGCATATAGAGAGCGATAGGCAGGAGGCAGAGGGCATAGGCTGGGATGAAGCCGCCATTGGGCAAGAGTAATCCTGTGGCAGTCTGGTTGTAGTAGTCCCACAGACGGAAGAATACGGCTCCAGCAATGAGCAGCAGCACGCCGACGGTAAAGACCATCGGCAGCAGATGCACCAGTTTCAGGGTGCCTGGATGCCGCTTGGTCAGGTTGATGCGGGCGATGCCAGAGTTGAACACCTGCTTGAAAAACTTATCCATGTCCGTCCGTCTCTTGTGCCACACCCAAGCCTCGGGGAAGAGCCTTGAGGTGTAGCCAGCTTCCACAATCCGATAGCTGAAATCGATGTCCTCGCCGAAGCGCATCTTGCTGAATCCGTGCAACTTGAGATACACCTCGCGGCGCATGCCCATGTTGAACGAGCGTGGATAGAACTTGTCCATCGCCCCCTTCTTTTTGCCCCCACGAATGCCGCCCGTGGTGAAGAAGGAGGTCATGCTGTAGGAGATGGCCTTCTGTACATTTGTGAACGACTCATGTGCAGCATCGGGACCTCCGAAGGCATCGCAAGGGTTTTCAGCCAACTCTTTCTCAATGGCAGCCAGATAGCCTTCGGGCAGCACACAGTCGCTGTCGAGGATAATCACATACTCGCCCTTCGAGTGCTCCACCCCATAGTTGCGGGCAGGGCCGGGGCCTCCGTTCTTTTTGGTCAGATATTGGATAGTTGAGAGTTGAGAGTTGACAGTTGAGAGTTGAGAGTTGAGAGTTGAGAGTTTTTCCTCGTCCGCATGGCTACTGTCAACTGTGAACTGTGAACTATCAACTGCCCGGTATTTCTCCACCACCTCCTTGCAGGGCACGGTGGAACCGTCTTCCACCACCACCACCTCGAAGTCTTTGACCGTTTGCCGGGTCAGGCTTTCGAGCAGTTCATCCACTTCGTCGGGACGGTTATAGACGGGAATGATGATGGAGTATTTCATGGCAGCCCACGCGCTGCGCGATTTCTCATTTTCCATGTTCGTTAAGCATTTAGTGGGCATGAATCATTCAAAATAGAAGGTGAAGACAATCATCTTGCTTTTGGCACTGTTGACTGATTGTGTGAAAATGAGGTCGGCTTCGTCTCTGATGTCGGAACGGTTCTTGTTGATGACATTGGAAAGTCCGTACATGAACTTCACCTCGGGAATGAACTTGAAGAAGGGAAGGTAGAAGTCACAACCGATGCCCGCTTCCAGATAAAGGTCGGTCTGTCGGAGCAGGTATTGCTTTTGCTTCTTCACCGTGAGGTCGAGTGCAGGGGTGATACCTGCCATCATGTAGGGACGATAGTTGTTGAAACGTTCTGCCGCAAACTTTATATCAACAGGTATCGTGACGTAAGTCGATTTGATGGTCTGGAACTGCTTGTCACCATTCTTCTCGTTGCGGAACGTGAGGTTCTTTGTACCGAAGTGCATGGTGGGGATGATGCGCAGACTGAGATTTTTTGTCAGATAAAACTCACCCAAAATGCCGACTGAAAAGCCTGGCTCGTAGTTAGGTGTTTCGGCAAACCACAGGTCACCAGCCTCATTGATAAAACCGTTCTGCTCCAGTTCAATGTCCTGCAGGTGCATGCCGGCAAGGAAACCATAGTGGAACAGGCGCTGATCCACATAGGGACGATTCATCACCTTCCGCTTCTGGGCATATGCCACACCAGAAGGGGAGGGAAGAAGCATCATGAATGCCCACAAACACCCTATTATATAACAATGTATTGTTTTCATCAACTTAATAAACGAGAAAAACCTCCATTTATTTTGTGGGAAAAAGAGTAAGTCGTGACTTTCACTCTGTGCAAGTTGCTTTTGCTCGGAAAAACTCAAATAAATTTGGTTGTTCGCTCACTTTGTCGTAACTTTGTGCAAAGTTACATAATTTAATTGAAACGAACACAAGAAAAATGAAACTTACTGTCATTGGCGCTGGCAATATGGGCGGCGCGCTCATCAAAGGATGGGCAAAAAGTGGAAAGGTTGACAATATCACCGTTGCAGACAAGAATGAGGCACTTCTTGCCCAGTTCAAGAAGGAATACCCTGCACTTAACGTCACAACCGACAATGTGGAGGCAGTGAAGGATGCCGACATTATAGTGCTCGTTGTGAAACCTTGGCTCATGAAGATGGTGTTGGCAGAGGTGAAGCATGTGCTTAACCTTGAGAAGCAGATCATCGTGTCTGACGCAGCCAACTTCACCACAGGCATGCTGGCTGAGGAGTTGGGTGAGGAAGGTCAGTTCTTCTATGTTATTCCCAACATTGCGGCAGAGTTTGGTGCCAGCATGAGTTTCATTGCCAAGGCTCCGAGTGTAACTGACGAGAACCTGAAAGCGGTGGAAGACCTTTATACTATCGATGGCGACACGCTTGTGGTGGGCGAGAATCTTGTCGGTCCAGGCATGATGATGGCATCGTGCGGTATTGCCTACGTGATGCGCTACATCCGTGCCCAGATGGAAGGCGGTTGTGAGATGGGGTTCTATCCGCAGCAGGCTAAGCAGATTGCCCTCCAGACCATGCAGGGAGCCGTTTCTTTGCTTAAAGCGACAGGTTGGCATCCCGAAGAGGCCATCGACAAAGTCACCACTCCTGGTGGCGTGACCATCAAGGGACTCAACGAACTTGATCATGCAGGTTTCAACTCGGCAGTTATCCGTTCGCTGAAGGCAGGACTTTGTAAGAATTAGGAATGAGGAGTGAGGAATTAGGAATTGGCTATTCAGTTAGGTTCCTCATTAGGGGCAAGCCGCATGGCAATTTCTAATTCCTCATTCCTAATTCCTCATTTCTAAAAACTTTTCACTTATTTTTTTTGCTGAATCAAAAAAAAGTCATAACTTTGCACCCGCATTTAGGAAAAATGCCCAGATGGCGGAATTGGTAGACGCGTTGGTCTCAAACACCAATGGAGCAATCCGTGCCGGTTCGATCCCGGCTCTGGGTACCACGAAAGGGCTTCTGTAAAAATGGATTTGCAGAAGTCCTTTTTTGTTCTATACAAGAAAATGATGAAGACAAAACTGATGCTGGGCTTGATGCTGATGCTGTCCGTGCTTGGTCTGCATGCACAAGAAACCGCCAATTCTCGTCAGGCACGGAAAATGTTTGACGAAGTGTACGAAAAAGTGTTTGGTGCACATGGTGCAACCCTTCACTACAAGGTGAATATTGCCAACCTCTACAAGACCGAGGGCACCATTTGGTACAAGGGAAAGAAAAGTAGATACATCTCCAAAAACAGTAAGGCTTGGAACGATGGTGCGACCTCCTATGTGGTGAAGGATGATAAGAAACGGGTGGAAATCTATAATAGTAATGACCCGAAACAGAGCCGCTATGGCGATGACTTTAAGTTTGAGCCCAACAACTACAACTACCATATCACTTCTGATTCGAAGGGGTATCTACTTACTC
Organism: uncultured Prevotellaceae bacterium; assembly: GCA_900316975.1. Taxonomy (GTDB): domain Bacteria; phylum Bacteroidota; class Bacteroidia; order Bacteroidales; family Bacteroidaceae; genus Minthosoma. The sequence goes on from ONFA01000001.1 coordinate 78,215, forward strand.
TCCGTGTGAAAAAGGGAATGAAAGGGATGAAGGAGATTCGTGCCTTACTTGACAAGAAAACACGCGATCCCCTCCAACTTCGTATCAAGGTCGCCTTCATTTGGGCGAATGTAGATGTGTCCCAATTCAAGGCTGGAGGCATCACCGATGACACCTTCACCTTTCCTCGTAATCAATATAAGAATTACGAGATGGTGGATAAGAGGAAGTGAAAAACTGAAAAAGAACTTAGATTTTTCACTTAACTACTTTTATTCCCTTATTCACAATCGCGCACACACACGAGTCGCTCCACACGTTTTCTGCCGTTTCCACCATGTCGATGATGGTGAAGATGGGCAGGATGATGCCCATAATGCTGACGGGAGCACCCACACCAGCCATCAAGGAGAGGGTGAGAAAGTAGCACCCCATAGGCACTCCTGCATTTCCGATGGCAGAGACAACAGCGATGAGTAGCCAAAGGAGCATTGTCGGAATGTCAAGTGCCATACCACCGTTCTGCATCACATAGAGTGAGGTGACGAGGATGAAGGCTGCACAACCGTTCATGTTGATGGTGGTGCAGATGGGCAGCACGAACCTTGCCACTTCTGGTCGCGCCTTCAGCCGTGTTTCAGCCGACTGCATGGTGACAGGTAGGGTGGCAGCGCTACTCTTCGTGAAGAGTGCCATCAATACGGCGGGTGACATCGCCTTGAAGACCTTCCAAGGATTGAGACCTCTTGCCAACAAGAAAAGGGGGAGTACCACGAAGAATTGAATGAGATTACCGCCCAAGATGACTGCCACATACTTGCCCAACGAGCCAACCACTACTCCTGTTGATATTTCTGCTGAAAGTTGTGCCGCAAACGCTACAATGCCCACTGGCAGTGTCCAGATGAGGGCACGGATGAGGGCATAGAGCACTTCTTGCAGCCCATAGATGCCACGGATCAAGGTTTTTACGTTTTCATTCTTCTTGATGAATGCAAGCACCAAACCCACAGCAGCACTGATGAGCAGGATGCTCAGTACATTACCCTTGGCAAATGGTTCCACCACGTTGTTAGGGATGACACTGAGGATATGGTCATAGTAGGTTACCTCTTCCAAATTCTCAGGGACATCCGCCTGTCCGCTTTGGATAGTCTCCGCAGGTAAGTTTTCGGGACTGATGGCAAGATAGAGCACTAACCCTACTGCTGCTGCTGCCACCGTGGTGAGAAGCGTGTAAATGAGTGTGTGGAGGAAGATGTGTCCTGTCTCTTTCTGTCCTCCTAATGAGGAGAGCGTGGTGATGACAGCCAAAGCGATGGTAGGCACCGCTACAAACTGAAACAGTCGTGTGTAGGCTGTGGCGATGAAGCCCAGCAGCCCGTTCAGCCAACCGATTCCCAGCCAGCCGAGCACTGCACCCACAATGAGTGCACTTGTCCAAATGATGATATTCTTCATTGTTAGTTTTTTAACTTTTAGTTTTTAACCGTTCACGTTTAGTTTTCCACACCACAGATTACACCGATTTCACAGATTTTTTTCAACAACGAATTTTCCGAATGGGACGAATCGTTTTTTATGGGCAAGCCCGACGAATGAGATCCTTCTGATTTCTCCGAATGTGGAACGCCCGCCATTCGTTTCCCTTCGTCGCCGCTTGCGGCATTGAAAAGAAAAATTCGTAAAATTAGTGAAATTCGTTGTTAAAATAATCCGCTAATCTGTGGTTTTTATGAATTCCGAAAGTTTTGTCATATTATAATTGCACCGAGAGGTTCACATACACGTTCCGTCCCTTTTGGGGAATGTCACACCAATCGGAGTAGGTGGTGTAGCGTTTATCTGCTATGTTCTCCACGCCCACACGAAGAGTGAGGGCATACTTATGAATGGATAATGTATATTCTCCGCTGATATTGCCGATAACCCATGCAGGAGTGACTGTTTCCCCATATTTTTTCCCGTAGTTCACTTGTTTGCCGTTGCCACGGAGTTCCACCTTACCTTGAAGGCGTTTGTAGGCGAAGGTGATGTTGGATGTATAGGCGAAAGGTGAGATGAGAGGCAGCGGGTCACCTTTGTCATCACGTCCGATGGCATAACTCAGCCGAGTGTTCCAAGCCAGCCAATGGAGCGGTTTCCATTCGGCAGTGAAGGATGTGTTCACGATGGTGGCATGGTCAAGGTTGCCATACACCTTCACTCCCTCCGCATCTACTGTCATGGGGCTAAGGCGATTCTCAAACTGCCCGATGATGTAATTGCTCAAAAAGAAAGCGTTGGCATCCAATCCAATAGATAGCCGGTCGTTCAGCATGGAGAACTTGGCGGCTCCGTTCAGTTCAATGGCACTTTCGTTTTTCAACCGTGGGTTGCCGATGTAGTCATACTGGTCAAACGTGTTGTTCAGATAGTAGCCATACGCCTCTGTCACCGTGGGGGCGCGGCTTCCCCAACCTGCTCCCACGTTGAGTTGAGAGTGGAGAGCAGAGAGTTGATAATTCAGCGCCACGCGTCCCGTCACCTGCCGATAACTCCGCCTCATGCCAGGGAAGAACACCTCCAGCGCACGATAACCCTCCTCATTGTTCAGCCGTTGCGTCTGCCAAGCCAGTTTCGCCGACACCTTCAGCGACTGTCCCTCCGTGAGCCTCACGCAGTCGGAGAGAGCCAGCCCCGTGTTCAACGTGCCCACATCAGGCCATGTCACCATATACATCGGAGCCGCCCCACCCGGATACATCGTCATGTCGGCAAACAGGCGGTTGTAGTAGAGGTCGTAGTTCGCCTGCACGTCGTGCCGACCGTCCGAGGCAGAGAGGAGGCTGTACAGACCGCTCGTCCAACTCCTGCCCGGCATGTCCATGTGAATCTCCACATCGGGACGCTTCGTGTCGTCCATCACGTGGGTGATGTGGTTGTAGTACACCTTCGTCTCCCACGAGTTGAGAAAGCCCCCCAACCATTGATGCTTATAGGCCAACGACGTGATGAATGCCTCAGCCTTTGCTACGTCCATGTTCAGGGCAGGATAGCCCACGTTGGTGGCGCGGTCGAAGATGAAGGTGCCCTCCAAGATGTCAAGCCCCCCTCTTATCCCCCCAAGGGGGGAAGAACCAACCGAATGGGACTCCTCCCCCTTGGGGGAGGTTGGGAGGGATGGGGAGGTAAAAGACTCCTCCCCCTTGGGGGAGGTCGGGAGGGGGCTTAACCTCACCCCAGCATTGGCAAAGACATTCACCTTCCGAAACTGCGAGAATTCCACTTTTCTGCCGCCGCCCTCCCTGTAGTTGTCGGCATGGCGATAAAACGCACCCCCGTTGGTGTAGAAGCGTTGCGTGGAAAACGACGCATCAGCCCCATACACCTGCAAGTGTCCGTTCGTCTCGTAGCCAGAGGAAAGCCCCCCTCTTATCCCCCCAAGGGGGGAAGAACCAACCGAATGGGACTCCTCCCCCTTGGGGGAGGTCGGGAGGGGGCTGAACCCCGCCTTCCTCAGTTTCAGGTCGAGACTCCCCCCGATGTTGCCCGTCGATTGCGGGTTGCCGTTCAGACCCGAATTGAGCAAGATGCTCTGCAGGTTGCTGCTCTCCACATACGAAGTCACAGGATCCATCTTGTCGGTGCAGGCATAGAAAATCTTCATGCCGTCGATAGTGGTCGTCACACGCTCCGTCTGCATGTTGTTCACCACAGGCTCCCACGCGTACGAGCCGCGTCGCACCAGATTCACGTGCGACAGTTCCGCCAGATGCTCGTCGATGCTTGCCACCTGTCCCTTCGCCGACCGTTTCCTGCCCTCTCCTGCTGCCGCCACCACAACCACCTCGTCAATGGTGTGCGGCGAGGTGGCGATGGTGTCTGTTGCGAGTAATATTGTTAATGCCAATGCTATCATGATGAAGTTTTTTGGGTTAAAAGTTTGACAATTAACAATTAATAATTAACAATGAACAATTGGCTGGCGCGATGTTGGCCGTCGAAAAACAAGCAGCAAGGCTTAATTGTTCATTATTAATTGTTAATTGTTAATTATTAATTCTCACTTTTCGCTTCAAGTAGATTCCTCATTCCTGATTCCTCACAGGGTCACATCCCAGAAGAGCGAACTCAGCCCGTCCTTCAAATCGTCACCTCCTGCCACGATGTTACCTTTGGTGTCTTTCACCGTCAGGTGGATGCGCCACAAGCCTGTCATGGTCAGGTTGATGCTGCCCTGATAGCTGCCGTCCTTTTGCTTGGTGAGTGGAGAGTTGTCGGGCGAGGTGTGGTTTCCCATATCAGGCATGCGAGGGTCAATCTCGATGGTGAAAGTCTCCGTTGCCAAACCGTAGGGCGTGGTGGCTGGATTGTTCTTCTTGGAGATGTAGGCTTGGATGGTGTTGTTGCCTGTCTTCCAATCGGTTGGGTTGACCAGCGAGAGGTAGTAGGTGTCATCACCCACCTTGAACGACTTGAGCCATTCCTGCCCATCGGGGAGAGCATCCACGTTGATGGCTTTGTTTGCCACACTGCCTTTGCTGCCCAGCACCTCAATGTCGTAGGAGAACTGCCATGAACCAGCATCGCTTGTGTTCATCAGCAGCGAAACCCATCCGCGCTTCACAGCGGGTCGAGTCGTGTCGAACACCTCGAAGTTGCCACCCACAGGGGTGCTGTGCCACATGTCCATCTTCACCATGTGCATGAGGGGTGTGATGCTGGTGATGTCGAAGAACTTCACGTAGTTGCCCGTCTTCTTCTTGGTCACCACGAAGTAGAGGTCGTTGTACCCCTTGTGCAGGGTGCCCGTCTTTGAATAAGCCCACACTTCATACTTGTCATCCACCGTGGTGGAGAGTTCGGGGATGATTTTGACCGTCTGGATGAACTTGTACACCTGCAGCGCCTCCTCAGCCGAGCAGCAATCCACATCCTGCGAAAGGTCAATACCGTCAATCACAATTCCCGTCTCGTCATCGTTGCTGTTGCACGATGTGAGTCCCAGCGATGCTACCGCTAAAAACAACATTAATACCTTTGTCTTCATACTCTTTAATTTGTTTAGAAGTTTTTTGTTAGTTCTTATTTTTGGTGCAAAGGTACGGACATTTCCCCATGCCCCAAATACCCCTCATGCGCTATAAGCATACCACGAACGGGGTAGAATCGGGTGGGGCAACGCCGCTCCCCCTTGTTGGGCACTTCCACAGCCTCAAAATCGACCTCGTCGATGTCGGCAAGTCGACCTCGACGACATCGGTTAACCGACGTCGACGAGGTCGATTTTGAGGTTGTGGAGGCATCGGGAAGGAGACTGTTTCACTCCCTCATTCATCACACACCCATCTTCGGCTTCACACTGGTAGGTTTGGTCATTTGAGGCGCTTTGTTTTCTCCCTCATGATGTCCACGATTACACCCTCTGTCTTCACCATGCCGGGAGAGGCTATCAGCCCCATGTTTCGCATGGTGTCTTCGGGCATATGGCCATTGATGCCGTGCTCATGACCGATGGCGATGCCTTCTTGAGCAAAAGCCACGGAACGATAGGCTGCATCCACAGCCACAATGCCCTTCATCGTGCACCCGTGATTGCCTCCGTCGCAAATCATGCCTGTGATGCTCGATGCCATATTCTGAATGGTCAAGGTGAGTGTCTTGTGTGTGCCTCCTCTCAGAAAAGCCAATCCGCATGCCATGCCTGTGCCAGCAGCGATGGCACATCCGCAGAAAGCGGAGAGTTTTCCCGAGTACTCCTTAATGTACATGCAAACCAGATAACTTAGGGCTGTGGCGCGGAGCAACTGCTCCTCCGTGTAACCGTTCACTTGTTGTGCGGCATAGAGGGGAAGGGTGGCGATGATGCCATGTGCTCCACTTCCTGTGATGCTCATGGCTGGGCGCGAAAGTCCCAATACGCGTGCCTCGATGGCGGCATTGCAGAGTAGGGAAGCCGACGCCTGCTCATCATCCGAAATAACTCTTTCCCCGTTCTTTTTATATAAATAATGTGCAAACGTTGTTCTTCGGTTTTGGAGTGCTTGTTCGAAAAGGGCAAGGTTGAGGTCGTAAGCCTGACGGATGAACAGGAGTTCTTCGCTGGGAACACTCTGTGCGTAATGGAGCATTTGACGGAGGGTGAATCGGTGGATGAAGGGTGTCTGCCTTTCCTCATCTTTGGTGTCAGCATCGTCTCTCTCGAAGATGGTTTGGCCATCTTTCGTGATTCTTGTGACGTGGGTGTGTGCATCGCGGATGGTCACGTTGACCGCTCCCTCATTCGTCGTTATCTCTGCAAAGATGTAGATGCGGCTGCTGATTTCACCCAATTCCACCTTCACCAATCCCGCATTCACCAGCGCGTGAGCCTCTTGGTTATGGTGTGGTTTCACGCCTTCCAGACACTCCAGCCCTTTGCTTGCATCGGCTGCCACATAGCCGAGGGCGGCGGCATGTTCATTTCCCACCTCATGGCTGTTGGGGATGCCGCAGGTGAAAGCGTTCTTGTACATGCCACTATTCAGCACCATGCGAATGCCCTTCAATGCTCCTGTTATGTGTCCCTTCGCTGTGGCAACTGCAAAAGCAATGGCTCCTGGCTCCGTGACTCCGAGGGCGGGGCGCATGTCGTCATGGATCAGTTGGGTAAGTCTTTTCATTTCTGTTTGTGGTTGATGAAACAAGTGATAAGGCTGCATACAAGCAATGCCCAAGGATAAAAAGCGGTGAAGAACACGTCGGTGGCTTGCATTGTGATGTGTACCCCCGATGCTTCAATGCCCTTCAGCAACAGCAGTACACACCCACCGTAGGGCAGGACGAATGGAAATGTGCAGATGACCGTGGCAAGCAGCGTTGTGCGGCGATAGGGATGCAGTTCGTGTTGCTTGCCGATGCTGTTGACAAACGGTGCGACACAGATGTTGGCAATTGTGTTTACTGCTGCCATCAGAATGCCTGCCACCGACACCAGTGAAAAGATGGTGAGTTCAGCACTTCTTGGTGAACGGATGACGTGGTTGTTCAAACTGTTGATGATGCCATCCATCCCTCCACTGCGTATGATAAGCCCCGAAAGCGACACCACCACCATCAGGAGAATGCAGATGTTTGCCATGCCTCCGATGCCCTCTACGATGGCACCCTCCACCTTCCCGCCGGTCATGTTGATAAGGCTGCTCAGCGTGAAGAGGTCAAATGCCAACCCGATACCCACTGCTATAGCCAATCCTAAAGCAAGTGAAACGAAAATGTTGACCTTTCGGAAGGATAGCAGAATGACCACCAGGGTGGGAATGAGTAAAGCCAAACTTTGTGGATGCGTAGAGGAACTATTGGACAAACCTTGTGATGGGGTAGTATCATTCCCGTTTGCCATGCCGTACGCAATCAATGCCACAGCCAGAGCTGTCAGCACCAAGGGCAGGCGCTTCTTGACTGTTCCCCCGATGTCAGCGCTTCCTTTCCCGTCAGTATATTCCTGTGTGGTGGCTGCAATCACTGCCGTGTCCGACACGGGCGCGATGCTGTCTCCCAATGCGGCTCCCGACAGGATGGCTCCCCCCAGCAAGGCAGGGTCTGCTCCCAAGGCGATGCCGGCAGGAAAGAGCGTCAGGCTCATGGCACTGATGGTGCCAAATCCAGAACCAGTAGAGATGGCGAACAAGCCTGAGAAGAGAAACACGACCAAGGTGAACCATGTGGCATTGATGTCGAACTGATGTGCAGCCCACACCAATCCATCCACAATATGCCCTTCTTTCAGAATGCTGCCATACACCCCCACGATGAGCCACAGCAGGGTGGCGGTCATGGCGGTCTTGCTGCCCATGAACTCAAAGACGGTTTCCCAATAGGTGCCCTTTTCTTTCGTGAGAAAAGTCCCCACCAATATGGCTGAAATGCCCACACCCACCAAGAGATTGATGTCAATTGCTCCCCCAAAAGAGAGCCCGATGGCCGTTCCTACAAAAAGGGTGAACGGCACGAATGAAACAGCTGCTTTCCAATCCATCAAGTTTAAGCTTTTGCCCTTTCTTAAATCAGGTGCAAAGGTACGGTCTTTTCAGCAGCTGTAAAATACCCTTTTCATGGTAGAGGGCTGTCGCTCTCCTTCTCAGTTCTTTTTGGGCTTCTCCCCCTCTTTCAGCTTCCGAGCCTCATAGCCTGCTTTAGAGAAAGCTTTCAACAGTTGGTTGACGGTGACTTTGTCGGCATCATACTCGATGGTGACGGTTTGCTGTTCGATGTTGGTCACGATTTTCTTCACGCCCTTTTCAAAACGCAGGTTGCCCTTGATTTTCTTCTCGCAATTTTCGCAATGCATCTGTGGGGTGGTGGTGAAGACTGCCTTCTGGATGTCTTTGGCAAGGCATACGGTGGAAACAGCCAATGCAATGAGGAATGCTTTTGTACGTGTCATAGTCTTTGTTTTTTATGTGTTGTTAATGAATATGTGTCTTGTGTGATTACAGACGGTTGATATTCCAGCGGATGCCGATATATCCCATGGCGCCATGTACGGGGGCCCACACCAATGTGGGGTCGAAAGTGCTGCTCCAAGGTGTTTCAGCATCTATGATGGTCTGACGCTGACGGAAGCCTGTCAGGTTCTCGCCTCCGATGTAGATGGAGAAATGTCGGAACCAACGGGTGACCTGCGCATTCAACTGCTGGTAGGCGTGGAAAGACGTGTGGCTGTCGGTTGTCAGCCTGCCGTCATCCATGGTCTCGAAATGGTGGGGCATTCTCCCGCCTCCGTTCAATTGCAGGGTTACATCAAACTGCCACAGTTCCAAAGGAGTCTTGTAGCTCAGTGTGACAAGCCCCTTATACCGACTGGTCAACGGTTTCTGCATCAGCCGTCCGTCATAGGTGGTCTTCACGTCGTTCAGACGATAGGCAGCCATGAGTTCCAGTCCCTCCATGAGGGGGTAGGAGGCATCCAGCTGAAACGTGTTGGAATAGGAACGCCCTTGCAGGTTGGTGATACGAAGCAAAGTGGGGTCGCTGTCATAGTCGATGATGGCTTGTTGGTGAAAATGGGTGTGGTAGTATTCAGCATTGAGTTTCAAGGTCTTGCCCCATAGAGGAATGTAGAAGGCGGAACTGATGCCGTAGTTCCATGCCTGTTCCTGCTGCAAATCGTCAATGAGGAGGGTGCGTCCGCTGGCGAGGAGGTAGGTGTTTTCTGCCAAAGCATGTACTGTACGGTAGCCTTTGCCGGCAGACAGACGAAGTGTGAGGAAGTCAGCAGGAGTGTACTTGAGATGAAATCGTGGGGTGACGAATGTGCCATGCCTGTTGCTGTGGTCGGTGCGGAGACCTGCCATGGCGACGAGTTTGTTGTGAAAGTTGAAAGTGTACTGGGCGTAGATGCCAGGGGTGCTTTCTTGGTCGTCTTTGGTCAGGTAGTCGTAATTGAAGGAAAAACCAGCAGAGAGATTGTGCTCTTCGGTAAAGTTGGTCTCGAACATCAGTTGTGCGTATGCCGTCTTTTCGTCCACTTGATAGGTCTTGTTGCCATAGTGTGCATCAACCTTGTGCAGCGAGGCATTGCCCATCAGAGCGATGTTGGTGCCATGTTCTGCATTGAGAATGAAGGCATGCTTCATGTAGCCCTCATATCGGTCGGTTTCCACACCAATGGTGTAGCGGTGGTGGTTGCTGGGAGCGGTGTGGTGGGTCTGTCCTCCATCCCGTTTCTCCTTCAGCAAAGAAAGTCCTCCATGAAAGAGATACCGTTCTCCCTTCCATTTCCAGCGGTTTTGCAGGTTCCATTGCCGTACGTTCGGCTGGTCAAGAAAACTGTCATCGTTCTCGTCGTGGTGTCCCCAATCGTCTTGGTAGTGCAGTAGCAGTTCTGTGCTCAGATGACTGTCCAAATGGACGTTCCCCTCCGCATTTGCCTCAAAACGGCTCAAGGTATTGCCATATAGGTTGACGCTCATACCCTGCTCCGCATCAGGTTTCAGATACTCTACGTCTATCTGTCCTGTAATGCTCTCATGACCGTTCTTGACAGATGATGCACCTTTGGAAACCTGAATGCTGTTCATCCATGTCCCAGGCACATAGTCGAGCGCATAAGGGGATGCTGCCCCCCGAAAGTTGGGCAGGTTCTCTGTGAGCATCTGCACATAAGTGCCGCTCAATCCTAATAGTTTGATTTGCTTGGCTCCAGTCGTGGCATCCGAATAATTCACATCGACCGATGGATTGGTGGTGAAACTCTCGCCCAAATTGCAGCATGCAGCCTTGAAGAGTTCTGTCTGCCCGATTTTTATGCCATTTTCAGCACCGCTCATGCGCAAGGTGCCACCTTGACGAGCTGTCACGGTCACATCATCCAGACTCTGCGACTGCAACGTGTCTATTTGCGCCGAGACGAGTAGTCCCTGCATCCAGATGGCTCCAGCCAGAAGATGTCTTGTGTTCATCATTGTCGTGTTTTATGGTACAAAGGTACGACTTTTCTTGTAACAGTTGAGGTAAATGTCTGTTAAAGAATGCTATTTGTGCTTTGAAAACAAAAAAACAGGGGCGCTTCGTCACGAAGAACCCCTGCTCAAATTGATGAATCTAATATCGTTCGTTATTTTTTAATTATGTCATTAGAAGATTCATTAATCTATTCTAACTAATTCATTTGACTTATTCACCTATTTCTTTCCTGAGAAAGTGAGGATGAGTTTCTTTGTCATTAGAAATAAGAATTATTCCCAAACAGGACGTATTGTGCGTCCCCATTGCCTGTCATTTAAACTCCACTGTGGGGCAAAACCGCTTCCAATGGATACATATTCTATGTCATCGTAAGTGGTCCAGCCAAATAGAGTTGAAGAGAGGAGGATGATTTTTGTGCCAACACTATAGGTCTCTGTACCGTTTTGATAGCCAGCGGCAGGGATGAAAATGCTATTTCCGTTTGGTCCCACTATTTCGTGTCCGTTCACACCGTTCACCTTCTTCCATGTCCATGTGGTTTTCTCAATCAGTTCTATGATCTCATTTTGTGTGGGAGTGCGCCACTTGCCGCCCCAGTTCACACGTGCAGCATCGTCGGAGAGTTCAAGAGTGCGGAGGCCGTTGCCGACAGAACTGTCTATCGAAGACAATTGATATTTTGTCAGAGCATCGGCTTGTCCCCATTTATATGTTGCCCATGTATAGTTTGCCTTTGGCTCTGTCTCGCCGAAGACGAAGTACTTGCCGAAGTCTTCTTCTGAAGATGCTCCTAAGTTCTGGTTGGCCCATTTGACTGATAAACCGAGATCGACAATATCGCCTACGGTTCCGCCTATAGCAACTGCTTTGCCAGCATTTGTGTTTACATCTTCCTGTTTGGAATCGTCGTCATCTTTGCTGCAAGAGATGGATGCCACACTAAGAATTGCTGCTGTGGCGAGGATAAAGATTTTGTTGTGTGTCATGTTTTATTTTGTTTTTGTGTTTGGAATACATGAGGGGCTGGTGTACATTGTTGTATGCCAGCCCCTTGTTGATGAATACTCTTTAGTATGGCTAAGATTCAGACTTAGTATCCGGGATTCTGGCTGATGCCGAGGTCTTCACCCTTCAGACCCGTTGGAATGGGCTGGCGGTAGTGCTTGCCGCGCACATTATTGTACTTAGCCACGAGGTGGTTGTGAATCTTCGTGAAGTAAGCCTCCTGATCAGCCGTGTAGGTCTTGCCAGTGCTGGTCTTCCAGTCGTTGGGGAAGTGCTTGTAGGTGGACACTTTCTTCACTGACGAGATGAGGTCTTTCCAGCGGTATGAGTTCAGCACGGAGAATTGCTCATAGGTGAATTCATAGTCCCATTCACGCTTGATTTGGTCGAAGGTCGGTGCGCTGACCGTAGCGATGCCTGCACGGGTGCGGAGTTGGTTGAAAGGCTCAGCAGCCTCGCTGTTTTTGCCCAGTTGCACAAGGGCTTCAGCCTTGATGAGAAGCACTTCTGCGTAGCGGATTTCGATGCGGTCAACCGAATTTTGTGTGATTTCGAGGTTTTCAGCATTTTCGTAACTCTGATCTACGCCCTTGCCGTTGATAGGAGTGTAAATGGGTGAGTAGTAGTGGTGGGTCTTGCCTGTTTCCGGGTTCTTAATCTCCACGAAGTAAGTTTCTGCCAGACGCTTGTCGTTGGGCTGTTCGGCCTTCCAATCATCGTAAAGGTCATCGTCCGAAACCTCGGTGTGGTTTTGGCTGTAGCCCTCACCATTCTCACCGTTCTGGAAGGGGAATGTCCATGAGCAGTGTGTCTGGTGGTTGCCCTGAGCGTCATTCTTGTCACCATCGTGGGCAATGGTGAAGAGGTGCTCGTTGGTCTTACGCTTGTTGCTCTCATACTCACGTCCCCACAACTTGTTATATTCGGGGTCGAGGGCGAGTTTTTTGCTGTTGATGACCTTGTCGGCATACTCCACGGCCTTCTGAAGTTTGGCATCGTCCTTGCTGAAAGCAGGGTCTGTCTGGGTGTTGGCGATGGCAGCCACCTCAGCCTGAGAGAGTGGCTTGTCACCCCACACGAGGTAGGTACGTGCCAACAGTCCCTGTGCTGCCTGTTTGGAAGGAATGCGTGGGTCACCATCGTAGTCCTTCAAAAGTGATTCTGCAGCCGTGAAGTCGCTGACAATCTGTTCAAAAACTTTGTCAATGCTCTGACGTTCGGTGGTGCTGCCGCCTTCTTCTGTATAGACAGGCACTTCGCCCCAGAGTTGCACAAGTTTCAGATATGCCAAACCACGAAGGAACTTTGCCTTGCCCACTGCGGCATTGTAGCCCGCCTGACTCACTTTGCCCGCCTTGAGCGAGTTACTGATGGTGGTGATGGCTTCGTTTGCCTGTGTGATGCCGAGGAACAAGTGGTTGAAAATCTTCACCTGATACCATGTGGTAGGTTCTTGCTCGAAGCGGCTGTTCACCGGTCCTGCTTCATTTTCCTCACCCTCGAAGGAGGTGAGTTTGTTGCTGTTCAACTCGATGATGAACGAGAATGAAGAACTGAGTGGCTGCCAATGGCTGTACACACCATTCACCAATGAGAGGGCACTGGCATCGTCTGCCACTACATTTTCGTCAGTCACCTGATTACTGCTGCTGTTGTCGTCATCAGATGAGCACGAAGAAAAGCCTGCTAAGAGGCTCGTTGCTGCCAAAGCAGCGAGGAAGATGTTCTTTTTCATGTTTGTGATCTCCTTTCTTTTTTTTACCTTAATATAATTATTATGTTTGTAGTTATTTCTAAATGACTTCGTCTTGTTCCTCCTTACAAGGCATCGTTCAAATAAGATTGACAATGCTCTTGCTTCGTTCGTCATTTCTGGTGCAAAGGTACGGACATTTCACTATGCCCGAAATACCTTTCATGCGCTATTATAGTACCATAAAGAGGGTAGAGGTGATAGTTTGAAATGAAAAATCTAAACTATAAGTTACTTTTGCTAATGACACACTATCCGAATGGCAGGTAACTTAAATTTTTCACTTTTGGCTTCGCCGAAGATGCTCACGTTCGGCATAGTTCAAACCAGTTTGACCTTTGCACTCACTCAATCGCATCTTTCACTTTTTACTTTTCACTCTTCACAATGAAATGTTCACGCCAAACGTGAATGTCCTTGCTGATGGGTAGGCTCCACTGTCTGTGCCACCGCTGACTTCGGGGTCATAGCCCTTGTAGGGGGTGAGGGTGAAGAGGTTGGTGGCAGTGGCATAGATGCGGAGGGAGAGAGGAAATGACTTGGGCAGTCGGGGACGATAGCCGATGGTCAGATTCCTGAGTTTCAAGTAGGAGGCACTCTGCACATAGCGGCTGTCGATGTAGGAGAAGGGTCGTGAGGTGGAGGCGAGGGGAAGGGTGTTGCCGCCTCGCTCTGCTGTCCATGCATCCTTCACAGTGGAGAGCACGTTGTAGGAGTCACCTGTCTGCTCCAACCGCCTGCCCAGAGCATTGTAGAGTTTGCCACCATGACTGCCAGCAAAGGTGACGGAGAAATCCCACTCGCGCACTTGCAGTTGGGAGGAGAAACCGTAGGTGAGGTCGGGCTGTATGGAGCCGAGAATCACACGGTCGTTACCGTCAATCTTCCCGTCGTTGTTGGCATCGGCAAACTTGGCATCACCGGCTTTTGGGGTGAGTCCGTTCACTGTCGGCAGTTGGCTCACATCCTCCCCATTTTGTACGATACCCACGAACTGCAAACCGTAGAAGGAACCGAGTGCTTCACCTTTGCGGAGAATCTGTTGGTTGTCTGCCCCTTGGATGACGTTGTTGGTCTTGCCCATGTTGGTGATTTCGTTCTTGTTGTGGGCGAGGTTGGCAGAGGCTGTCCATTGCAGGTGACGACGTTTGAGCAGGGTGCCGTTCACAGCCAGTTCGATACCTTTGTTTTCTACATTACCCACATTCTGAAGTTGGCTGGTCACACCATTGGCAAAGCCCATCGGTACATCGAGCAGGAGATCCGAGGTCTTCTTGTAATAGAGATCGAGCACCACATTGAATCGTCCGCCCCAAAGTCCGAGGTCTGCACCGAGGTTGTAGGATGCGGTGGTTTCCCACTTCAGGTTGTCGTTGGCGGTATTTGCTTTGGCATAGGAGGATGAACCGCCATAGGAACCTGTATTGTAGGAGGTGGAGAAGGCATAGTCGGGTATTTCCTGATTGCCTACGAGTCCTCCTGTGAGGCGAAGTTTCAAATAGTCGATGTGCCGTGCATGGGCGAGGAAGTTTTCTTTGTCTGCATTCCATGAGAGTCCGAGTGACGGGAAGTAGCCCCAGCGGTGATTCTTGGAGAATCGGCTGGAGCGGTCGGCACGGAAGGTGGCGGTGGCGTTGTAGCGGTCGAGCAGTGTGTAGTTGACTCGGGCGATGAGGCTGTTGAGGGTGCTTTCGCTGATGCCTGTCTGTGGGGTGTAGATGTTGGCTCCGTCGCCGAGGTTGTACTGTTTCAGGGTCTCGTTGGTGAAGTGGTTGGTGCGGATGGCACTGTGGGTCGAGGTGCTCGTCTGCTTGGTGTAGCCTGCCAAGGCGTCAATCTGATGGATGCCGAGTTCTTTGTTGTATGATGCTGTGTATTCCTGTTGCCATACGTCTGTCTGCCTGTTTCCCGTTCCACCGATGCCTTGGGTGGCCAAGCCCAACGAGGTGTAGGCTCCCGAGAAGTAGTTCTGGGTGAGTTTCTCGCTGCTCAGTCCCACGGTGGCTTTCAGGGTGAAGTCGCCCAGTTTGTAACTTGCCCACACGTTGCTGAGCAGGTAGTTGTTCACGTTCTCAGCCACACTCTCTTTCAGGTCATAGACGGGATTTGCCGCATGGTCGCCAATGGCGAAGTAGGCGTACTCGTATGGATTGGTGAAGTTGTAGGAGCCATCGGCGTTATGGACGCTGATGACGGGCGGCATGAGCAGTGCATAGACGAAACTGTTGGTGATGCCGGCAGAGTAGGGCGATGAGTTGAACACCTTTTCCTCGGTGGTGGTCAAACCCTGCTGCTTGCTGCGTCCGTAGGTGGCATTGATGCCGAACTTCAGATTCTTCTGCAATTCCCACTCCGCATTGGTGTGGAAGTTGTAGCGTTGGAACCCCGAATTGAGCACGATGCCGTCTTGGTCGGTGTAGTTGGCGGAGAAGGCGTAGCGGCTCTTGTCGGTGCTGCCATTGATGGAGAGTTCGTGTGCCTGCTGCACGGCTGTCCTGAGCACGGCATCCTGCCAGTCTGTTCCTTTGCCGAGTGCCTTGATTTGTTCGTCGGTATAGCCTCCCTTGTTGCTGAAATAGGTCTTCTGAAACTGTGCCCATTCGGAGGCGTTGAGCAGGTCGAGGTGCTTGCTCACACTGCTCAGCCCGAGGCTGTAGCCATAGGAGATGTGGGCTTTCTTCTCACCAAGTTTCCCTTTCTTGGTGGTGATGAGGATGACTCCGTTGGCTCCACGCGAACCGTAGATGGCGGTGGCACTCACGTCCTTCAGCACCTCGATGCTCTCGATGTCGTTGGGGTTGATGGTGGCAAGCGGGTTGAGGCTGCTCTCGATGGCTCCCAAACCTGTTCCGTTGGAAGATGCATCTTTGTAATAGATGAAACCATCCACAACATATAGGGGTTCGTTGCTGGCATTGACCGAGTTGCCGCCACGGATGCGGATGCTGCTCTCCGCTCCAGGCTGTCCGCTGGCTGCGGTCACGTTCAGTCCTGCCACCTGTCCGCTCAAGGCTCCGTCGAGGGTGCTGGCTGTGCTGTTCTCAAACACGTCTGCCTTGACTGTCACGACCGAACCTGTCAACTGCGTGCGGCTCTGGGTGCCATAACCCACCACGACCACGTCATTGAGGTAACTGCGCTTCTCAGCGAGTTTCACGTTGATGTCTTCTTCATCGTCATATACGGTGACGGTTTGTGGACGGTAACCTGTGAAACTGATGTTCAACTTGACAGGTAGCGACTTCACATCCAGAGCGAAGTGTCCGTCAATATCAGTGGTCACACCCTTGCCGTCACCATATTTCACGGTGGCTCCGATGATACTTTCTCCTGTTGCGGCATCCGTAATGGTGCCCTGCACTGTTTGCGCCCATGTCGCAAAAGTGGAAGCGACGGTCAGTGCCGCCGCTAAAAACAATCTTTCCTTAATCATGCTGTATGAAGTTTTTTGTGCCAGCCAAGCGCTGGTCGTTTTTTATTCTCAATGGTCAACGATCATCTTTTCATTGTCTCCTTCTTTAATTATTTTGTGCCAAGAGTCTCAACTGGCTCTCCACCTCTTTATTGGTCAGATGAAGGAAACCTGCAGCGTGGTTGTACTGTTGCCCGTCGCGGATAATCCACTGGAGGAACTGGTCGATGTCGGTGTCGAAACTGTTATAGGTGAAACCAATGTTTTCTACTGGGATGAGGTCGATGTCTTCATTCTCGATTAGTTCAAGTGCCTCGTCAAGATTGCCAGAACGGAGTGCTTCACGTTGGCTTGCCTTCACATCAAGGGGCAGGAGGGCAAGGTCACTGCGCAGAGTGCGTGAAGAGAGGTCGTAGAGGTTGCTCAGTGCATTGAACGTGACCGAAGCCTTGTCTTCGCTGATGGCAGAGAGTAGGTAGAGATCGTCACCTGCAATGCGGTTGCCACGCAAGTCATCAATGGTGCGTCCGAAGTGAGAGGCGAAGATGCCGGACAGAGATGTCTTACTGCTGCCAGAATATACCGTCAACTTGTCTTTCAGTTTGTTGTGCTTTCCCTCCACTTCTTCTTCGTACTCTTCATCAAGGTCTTCCGCTGTGAAAAAGAGGCTCTTGATGTCCTTGCTCTTCCACACCTTCTTCTGGATGTCGCCTAAGAGAGGATTATCTGTGGAGGTGACAGGAAGTAGAGCATAACGACCCACATAGGTGACATTCACCCCCTCCTGATGACTGCTCACCAGCGTCAGGTCAGCGTCAGCGTTCTTGCCACTCACCAGGGCGATCTGCACGTCGGGGTTCACCGCCTTGTACCCCTCAATCCATTTCTCCACCAAGGCTTTGCTTGCCTTGTTCACTTTCACGGTGATCACACCGTCGTTCTGCGCTGTTGCTGCATTTGCCGTCAATGTCACGGCCACTGCTATTGCTGTAAAAAATGCTTTCATCTTCATGCTTTTATATTTAATATGTGTAACTTTCGAGTTGATTTCTAAATCTGGTGCAAAGGTACGGACATTTCACCGTGCCCGAAATCACTTTGATGGGGGATATTGCTACCATACTTGTGGTATATACATGAGAAAAAGAGAAGGCTGCAATGTTTGCAACCTTCTCTTTTTCTTTGACTTGAACCCTAATATTAATTCTCAACTATTTCACCACTTCCACATCACTATATGCCATTCGTTTCCCCTGTGCAAGTCGAACCCCCTCCACACGTATGACCTTCGCACGAGTGGGCTTGCATCGCACCGTCTGCCAGATGGGGTTGTTGACGATGTTGGAGAACTCACCTTCTCCCAAAGTCTCCCAATGGTTCCAGTCGGTAGTGGCTGCGATGCGGTAATGCGTGATGATGCCATCGCGCGAATCTTGTGGGGGAAGGTAACGGAAAGCAGTGACGGTTGTCTCCTGGTCGAGGTTGACAAACATCATGTTGTCTGTGGCAAAGAAGATGTAATAGTCCGATGCATGTTTCTCGCCAGCGTTCGGAGTGTCTTGACTGATGTCGGGAGCCAGATATAAACCGAGTTTCTGGATGACTGGTTCAGCCTTGCAGTCGGTGATGGTGAAACGCAGTTGAGTGGCCTTGACGGTGGGAAAGCAGATGATGCGACGGTGCCCGATGGTGGTGAGGCCGTCATGCCCCTCCACCAGTTCGTCTTTCAATGGTATCCATTGACCATCGACAAAGGCTTCAAGGGTGAATTTCTTCACACGCTGACCCAGGGAGATGTCTTCTTCGGCAAGGAAACGGTTGACAGTGGTTGGCTTTTTGAACGTGAGAGTGAACGACCTGTTGACGAGGTTTGGATGTTTCACTTCCTTGACGATGTTCTTTTGGAACACCTCATCTATCATCTTCTTGAAGGCGATGCCTCGCAAACTGTCAGTGGGATGGATACGTCCGTTAGGGGCAATGGGGAAGTTGAGCAGCAGCGTGGAATTGCGCCCAACAGATTTATAATATGTGTCCATTAACTTTGATAGGCTCTTCACGTTCTCGTTCTCCGTCTCGTGGTAGAACCATCCGGGGCGTATGCTGGTGTTTGTTTCTGCAGCTACCCATGAGTCACCGTTTTCCAATCCGAAGCGTAACATGTTACCGGACACATCCCCTTCCTTGTTCAGGAGGCTCCAGTTGGTTTCACCTACACTACCTGCCTCGTTGCCCACCCAGCGCAGGTCGCCACGGTCTCCACCATCATTCCATATCACGCACTTAGGTTGCAGTTCCCGAATCATACGGAAGGTCTCGCCCCATTCGTAGTAAGTCTTGGCATCGATGCGGCGTGTTTCATTTGCTCCACCATACCAGCCATCGCCACCATTAGCTCCATCGAACCATACCTCGAAGATGTCGCCGTATTGAGTCAACAATTCACGCAACTGATTGCGAAAATAAGTGATGTATTCAGGTTTCCCATAATCTGGATGGTTTCTGTCCCACGGAGAAAGATAGACAGCGAATTTCAAACCCTCCTTGCGACAAGCATCAGCCAGCTCACGCACCACATCGCCTTTGCCATCCTTCCAGGGCGAGTTCTTTACCGAGTATTCCGTATAGGCAGAAGGCCACATGCAAAATCCGCAGTGATGCTTGGCAGTGAAGATGATACCCTTCATGCCTGCCTGTTTGCACACACGTGCCCACTGCTGGCAATCCAAACTGGAAGGATTGAACAATTTCGGGTCTTCATTTCCGAAACCCCATTCTTGGTCTGTGTAAGTGTTCAGCGAGTAATGGATGAACGCATACATCTCCATCTCTTGCCACCGCAGCTGGTTTTCAGTGGGCACTGGTCCACAGGGCTCCACTTGCGCTTTCAGCATGATGGAGACCAACGTGACCAGCATGAATAAACCAGAACGCTTTGTTTGTGCCCATGTTGATAAGGTGGTACATGCTACTAATGGGGGAATCAAGATTGTTTTTAGTTTTCTCATGTTTTGGTATTTTTGTTTGCAAAGGTACGAAACTATGAGTTTGTGATGTGTCATAATATTATCCAAGAATAGGACAATCTTGTGACAGATGTGCTAAAATACCTACTCAACTTTCGGAAGTGACGAAGTAATCGAAGTTAAAGGAGTTAATGACGATACCCAGTCAATGAAAATTAGGAATTAGGAATTGCCATGCGGGATATGACAGTTAATTGCCAACTGTCAACTAAGCAAACGTCGATCACTTCGAGCGTAGCGCTCACTTCGGTAACTTCATTAACTTCAAAAAAATATAACTTGCGAAACTTAAAACACCTATTTTAAGTTTCGGAAGTGAAAGAGGATGTTTGCCTGATTGAGAATATAAACTATAAAATGTTTTATCAGCAGAATATTCATCTATGGGTGTTTGGTGTTTTAGATAAATTTACCAAACAAGGTCTTTTTTCTTGGTAAAAATGCTAAGTCGCCATACCTTTGCACTCGGAATACAAAACAGGACAAAGGACAATGGACAAAAAACACATCATCATTGCTGACAATCAAGACATCACACGGTTGGGGTTGAAAACCCTGGTGCGTGTAGCGTTGAAAGACGTGGAGGGACTGGAGGTGAAGGAACTGGGGCACAGGGCGGAACTGATTGCCGAACTGAAGGAAAACCCCGATTCGGTGGTCATTATCGACTACACACTTTTCGATCTCGGCAGTCCCGATGAGTTGCTCAATCTAAGTGAACGGTTTCCCTTTGTGTTGTGGGTGCTCTTCTCTGCTGATTTAACCGAGCAACTGATGCGTCGACTCAGTGTAGAACTCCAATTTAGCATGATTCTGAAGGACGATTCAGCGCAGGAAATCATTACAGCGCTGAAGTGTGCTGTTACGGGAGTCCGTTTCCTCTGTCATCAAGTGACCAATTTGTTGCTTACCCCCTCACCCCAACAGTCGGCATTGGAGCGTGACCAACTGACTGCCACCGAGAAGGAGGTGTTGAGGCTCATTGCCTTGGGTAAATCGGTGAAGGAGATTGCAGCCGAACGCAATTCGAGCATCCATACTATCACGACCCACAAGAAGAACATCTTCCGCAAAATCAACGTGAACACCATCTATGAAGCTACGAAGTACGCTCTGAGGGCTGGACTGGTGGAGATGGTGGAGTACTATATATAACCAGCCCACGCGCTGGGCGCAAGCCCAAGCGCTTGGCGACTCTAAGCCCTCAACTCTCAACTCTAAACCCATAAAGAATGATGAAAAAATCGACGATAGCGATTCAAACAAGATACCCTCTCCCTGATGCCTATGGGGCAGTGGGAATGCCGGTGTATCATACGGCAGCCTATGAGTTTGCCACCGCCAAGGAGATGGCTGATGCCTTTTGCGGTCGTTCGGCGGCACCCAGTTATTCGAGGGTGACAAACCCTACCGTAACCCATTTTGAGGATCGTGTAAAAGCACTGACTGGTGCAGCCAACGTATTTGCCTTCTGCTCGGGCATGGCTGCTATCACCAACGCATTGCTGGCAGTGGTGGAACACGGACAGAACATCGTCACCTCACGCCATTTGTTCGGCAACACGGTGGGACTTATCAACCGCACGTTAGCACGACTTGGGGTGGAAGGACGTTTTATAGATTTACTTGATCTTGATGCTGTTCGCCAGGCTGTGGATGCACACACGGCTTGCATCTTCCTTGAGATCATCACCAATCCCCAGATGGAAGTGGCTGATCTCGGTGCTTTGGCCGAGATAGCCCATCAGCGTGGCATCCCCCTCATTGCCGACACGACCATCATCCCTTTCACTCAATTTAGTGCCAAGGATTTGGGTGTCGATATAGAGGTGGTGAGCAGTACAAAATACATCTCTGGTGGTGCCACTTCATTGGGAGGATTGCTGATAGAATATGGTGCCTTTCCTCAGGTGGCACAACGTATCCGTGCAGAACTGCTCTACAACCTTGGCAGCTACATGGCTCCCCATGCTGCCTACATGCAGACATTGGGTTTGGAAACCCTTGATGCCCGCTATCGGGTACAGGCACAGAACGCGTTGGATTTGGCGCAGCGACTGGTTGATGTGCCGCAGATTGTGCAGACCAATTATGTGGGGCTGGAGACGAATCCTTTCTACACCTTGGCACAGAAGCAGTTTGGTCCTACGGCTGGGGCTATGCTCACCATCGACCTGAGCGACAAGCAGGCTTGCTTCCACTTCATCGACCACTTGCGGCTGGTGCGGCGTGTGACGAATCTGTTTGACAACAAGACTCTGGCCATCCATCCCTACAGCACGATCTTCGGCCCCTTCAGCCGCAGTCAGAAACTGGCGATGGATGTGCGCGACACGACCATCCGGCTCTCGGTGGGACTGGAGGATGTGGACGACATCTATGAGGATATTGTGCAGGCTCTACCATAAAAGTGGTAGCAGAATGCCACAGAGAGGGGATTGTGCGGCAGATGGAAAACAACGAACTTTGCATCGGAAAATAGGTGTTGATAATTGTAAAATCGCCCAGCGCATGGGCTGGCAAAAAACTTTATGTAACTATGGCAAAGAAAATCGCAAGCAGTCTGGTGGAACTGATTGGAAAGACACCGCTGCTGGAACTATCGAAGACCGAGAAGAACGAACGCCTCAGGGCACGGGTGTTGGCTAAGTTGGAATACCTGAACCCCGGACGCAGCGTGAAAGACCGTGTGGGCTTGGCACTCATTGAGAAGGCTGAACGTGAGGGTGTACTTACCCGCAACACGGTCATCATCGAACCCACCAGTGGTAACACAGGTGTGGGATTGGCAATGGTGGCTGCACAGCGTGGCTACAAACTCATTCTCACCATGCCAGACAGTATGAGCGTTGAACGTCGGGCACTTTTGCGGAGCCTCGGTGCCAAATTGGTGCTTACTCCAGCCTACGAGGGCATGCCTGGAGCCATCCGCAAAGCACAGGAACTGGCTGCCGAAACAAATGCTTTCATCCCTCAGCAGTTTGACAATGATGCCAATCCGCAGATTCACCGCACCACAACAGCCCAAGAAGTTTTGGCTGACACAGACGGAGAGGTGGATATCTTTGTGGCGGGTGTAGGCACAGGTGGAACCATCACAGGCGTGGGTGAGGTGTTGAAAAGTCGCAATCCTAAAGTGAAAGTGGTGGCTGTGGAGCCACAGGACTCTCCTGTGTTGTCTGGTGGTAAGCCTGGTCCGCACAAGTTGCAGGGTATTGGGGCTGGATTTGCTCCCAAGGTGCTGAACACGGGGGTGTATGATGAAATCTTCCGTGTGAAGAACGAGGATGCCTTTGCCACCAGTCGTCAGTTGGCGAAAACGGAAGGACTGCTGGTGGGCATATCAAGTGGCGCAGCGGCTTATGCAGCCCTCCAGATAGCCAAACGCCCGGAGAATGCAGGTAAGACCATCGTGGTGCTGTTGCCTGACACGGGAGAACGATACCTGAGCACGGCACTTTTCTCGGATAATTGATGATTGGAAAAACAAGCCGCATGGCTTCATTGTTAATTATTCAATGTTCATTAAAAATCGCCCAGCGCATGGGCTGGCAAAAAACTTCATAATTATGGCAAAGATTTATGTAAATGGAGATGAACAGGAGGTTCAACTCCCTGCTACTGTGGCAGATTTAATTCAACAGAACAATGTGGCACAACCCGACATGGTGAGTGTGCAAGTGAACGAAGAATTCGTGGACAGGGAAGAGTTCGCCACCCTCCAACTCAATGAGGGTGACGAGGTGGATTTCCTGTACTTTATGGGAGGAGGCGGAGGATTTACCATCTGACTAATTACAATGTACAATTTAGACTGACGCAATGTGCGCAAGCCGCATGGCAAATTGTACATTGTACATGGTAAATTGTAAACTCAATTAATTGTAAATAGTAAATTGTCAAATTGTAAATAAAATTATGTTTGATTTTACAGAAGAAGAACTGAACCGCTATTCGCGCCATATCCTCTTGCAGGACGTGGGCGTGGAAGGACAGGAAAAGATACGCGAAGGACGTGTGCTCATCGTGGGTGCAGGCGGACTGGGTGCCCCTGTGGCAATGTATTTGGCAGCGGCTGGTGTGGGCACCATCGGCATTGTGGATGGCGATGTGGTGGATTTGAGCAACTTGCAACGACAGATCATTCACACCACGCCCGATGTGGATAAGTGGAAGGTGGAGTCGGCCAAGGAGACCATCAATGCCATCAATCCACACGTGAAAGTGGAAACCCACCGTGAGTTCTTGATGGCAGACAATGCCCTCGACCTGGTGAAGGAGTATGACTTTGTGGTGGATGGCACAGACAACTTCCCCGTCAAGTTTCTCATCAACGATGCCTGTGTGATGGCTGGCAAACCGTTCAGCCACGGTGGCATCCTGCGCTTTGAGGGACAGACATTCACGCATGTGCCAGGCTCGGCTTGCTACCGCTGTATGTTCAAGAGTCCTCCACCACCAGGTGCAGTGCCTACGTGCAGTCAGGCAGGGGTGTTGGGTGCCATTGCCGGTATGCTGGGTACGATTCAGGCGGCTGAAACACTGAAGTATCTGACGGGCGTGGGTGAACTGCTGACTAACAAACTGCTCACCTTCAACGCCAAGACGATGGACTTCCGGAAGATAAGCGTGAAGAAGACCGACAAGTGCCCCATCTGTGGCACGAACCCTACGGTGACGAAACTGATTGATTACGAACAGGCTGCTTGCGACCTGCATAAATAGACTTTCTCCCTGTGAGGGGGGTGGTTTCTAAAACAGATATAATAAAGATAGTGTATGGAACAAAATGGTACGACAGGCATCCCGCTCCCTCCCTCGCAGGGAGGGCAGGGGGAGGGTCTTCAGAAGAAACTCTCATTGATAGCCTTTTCGGGCGACTTCGACAAACTCACGGCTGTGTTCACGCTTGCTACTGGAGCAGCGGCTGTAGGCTATGAGGTGAACATCTTTTTCACCTTCTGGGGCTTAGATGCCATCAAGCAGAAGCGTGGCAGAAGTTTCATCGGGGGCAACTGGCTCACCAAAATCTTCGGCTTCATGATGGGCGGTCTGAGCGTGGCACCCAACAGCAAGTTCAACTTCTTGGGTATCGGCCCTCAGATTTTCCGGCACTTGATGCGGAAGAACAACGTGGCCACCCTCGAAGAACTGGTGGATGCCGCCAATGCGCTTGGCGTGAACCTCTATGCTTGTGAGATGGCGATGCACGTGCTTGGACTGGAGAAGAAGGACTTCATCCACGAAGTGAAGGACGTGCTCGGCGTAGCCACCTTCCTGCAAATCAGCGAAGGAGGAAGAACCCTATTTATATAAATGAATAGAAAAACCAGGAAGTCATAGAATTTATAGAATGGCTAGAAAGACTAGAGATTCTAGAAATTCTAGATAATTACCAAAAACAAAAAACAATGGCAACACACACACTTGACATCACCAAAGAGCATTGTCCCATGACTTTCGTGAAGACAAAGCTCAAACTGGCGCAGATTGCGGCTGGTGACACACTTGAGGTTCTCTTGACCGAAGGTGAACCTTTAGAGAATGTGCCTCGTTCGGCAACAGAACAGGGCTATAACGTCCTTTCGGTGGAACACGTGGAGGGTAATGTACACAAAGTAACGATACAAAAATGAGCGTAACCATCACAGAAACGGCCTATCAGTCCATCTTGGCACAGGCACGGAAGGATGCACCTGTGGAGTCGTGTGGCTACTTGTTGGGTCCCGACAAAGAAACCGCCACGGAGAACTTCCCGATGACGAACATTGATCACTCGGAGGAACACTTCAGTTTCGACCCCAAGGAGCAGTTTGCCGCCGTGAAGTATGCCCGCAAAAACGGTCTCCACATCGTCGGCAACTGGCATAGCCATCCTGCCTCACCCTCGCGTCCGTCGGAGGAGGACAAGCGACTGGCTTACGACCCCAACATCCTCTACTTCATTCTCTCGTTGGCAGCAGAAGAGCCAGTGCTCAATGCTTTCCGCATTGTAGATGGTGAAGTGAAGGAAAAGTATCTACTTAGATAATGGTATGTACCATTTGACCATTTACAATGTACCAATTAGGCTGACGTAATGTGTGCAAGCCACATGGCAAATTGTACATTGTAAATTGTCAAATTGTAAATAAAATGGATTGTAAATTGTAAATCACCAAATCGTAATTTTAATTATGGCAGACAACAACATTCAGCGCAGCATTACGACTGCAACGGCTCGCAAACTGGCGAACACGACCAAAACGCCCCCTCAGATGGGCAGTATCACACCGAGACTTCTCCTCAAACTCCTTCCTTGGACTCAGGTGGAGAGCGGCACCTATCGTGTCAACCGTACCAAGGTGGAACTGAAGAAAGCAGAACGCATCGAGATTCAGTACTTGGGCGGAGTGCCCAGTTTTACAGCCAAGAACCTCCGTGCCATTCCACTCTTCCAGAATATCGATCAGGAGATTGTGACACGGCTGGCAAGGAATTTTGTGCCAGTGGAAGTGGCACGTGGCAAGAATCTTGTGAAGCAAGGGAAAGACAAACAGCGTTTCTTCATTGTAGCAGGTGGACAGGCTGAGGTCATCAGCACTGGCACGCATGGGGAGGAACTGCGTATCGCTCTGTTGGGAGCAGGCGAATACTTTGGTGAGGCAGACTTGCTCAGTGCCGCCGACTCTACGGTGAGCGTACGTTCGGTGACTGACTCTGTATTCCTCGTACTCGACACCCCTGTGCTGGAGTCTCTCATCGAGGAGATTCCCGACTTCCGTGCACAGTTCAACAATGCTGTGGATAAGCAACTGCGCCTTAAAGCCACGGTGAACGAGCATGGCGAGAAACACATCGACCTTGTGAGTGGCCATGAGGAAGACAACGTCATCCCCGAAACCTACATCGACTACGAGGAGAATCCTACTGAATACTCGCTCAACACCTTGCAGACCGTGGTGAGAGTTCACACCCGTGTGAGCGACCTCTACAATGCACCCTACAACCAACTCGAACAGCAGTTGCGTCTCAGCATCGAGAGCATCAAGGAGCGCCAGGAGTGGGAACTCATCAACAACAAGAAGTTCGGCCTGCTGGCTCAGGCTGCTCCTGGCTACAAGGTGAGTGCGCGCTATGGAGCACCGACACCCGACGATTTGGACGAATTGCTTTCTCTCGTATGGAAAGAACCAGCCTTCTTCATTGCCAACCCACGTGCCATTGCTGCCTTCGAACGTGAATGCACATGGCGTGGTGTGCCTCCAGTGGCGATTGACCTCTTCGGCACGAAGGTCATCACTTGGCGGGGTGTGCCCATCATCCCATCAGACAAGGTGGAGGTGAAGGGGCAGTATCTGACCAACCGTGGCGTAGGCACCACCGACATCATCTTGGTGCGTGTGGGTGAGAAAGAGCAAGGTGTAGTCGGTCTGCATCAGGCTGGCATCCCCGGTGAGATTGCTCCAAGCCTTTCTGCACGTCTGATGGGGCTTGATCAGTATGGTGTGGCAAGTTACTTGCTCACAAAATACTTCAGCCTTGCCTCACTCACCGACGATGCCATTGCTGTCCTCGAGAACGTGGAGGTGGGTTACTACCATGATTACCAGCACAGAAACAAAATTGAGAAATGAAGGCATGTACCATGTACCATTTACAATGTACAATTTAGGCTGACGCGATGTGCGCAAGCCGCATGGTAAATTGTACATTGTACATGGTAAATTGTAAATGAAAAAGATGTACTTGAACGAATTAGATAATTTCCACTTTGACCTTCCGAGTCGGGGAACAGCCCCACAGGTGGCTGTCCCTGCAGGAGGGTGGGGTGACGTGCCGCTGGTGGGCAGTGTGGAGGATGCTCCTCAGATAGGAAGCCTTTCTCCTGCCGTCACGGAACTGTTCAAAGGGGTCATTGCCAAATACTTTGCGGAGGAAGACCCTCTCTGTCCTATCGGACATCTCCCCCATAATGGGGAGAACCATCCGGAGAGTTCCCTGACGACCAACAATCCAGAGGCTCTCCCTCCCCATTACGGGGGAGGGTTGGGGAGAGGGTCTGCCAATGGCTTTGGCATCGGCATTCCCGAAACAGAGATTGTGAAGAATCTTCAGTATGAGGAGGCGGACACGCTCAATCAGGACGAGATTCGCAAGCAGTTCCCCATTCTCCATCAAAAGGTGAATGGTCACGACCTTGTGTGGTTCGACAACGGAGCCACCACCCAGAAACCTCTGCGGGTGATTGATGGTCTGAGCCACTTCTACAAGACCGACTACTCGAACATCCATCGTGGTGCACACACCTTGGCGGCTCGCTCGACCGACCAATATGAGGCGGCTCGTGAAAAGGTGGCACGGTTCATCAATGCCCCGTCGAAGGAAAACATTCTTTTCGTGCGTGGCACCACCGAAGGCATCAACCTTGTGGCGCAGACGTTCGGCAAGAAGTTTCTGGAAGAGGGCGACAACGTCATCGTCTCCACTCTCGACCACCATGCCAATATTGTGCCGTGGCAGCAAATGTGCAAAGAGCAGAAGGCAGAACTGCGCGCCATCCCTATTGACAAGAATGGTGATCTCATCCTCAGCGAACTGGAGCGACTCATCACCCCACGGACAAAGTTCGTGAGTGTGGGGCATGTGAATAATACCTTTGGCACCATCAACGATGTGGAGAGCATCATCCGCACGGCCCACCGCTACAATGTGCCCGTGCTCATCGATGGTGCACAGAGCATTGCGCACACCAAGGTGGATGTGCAGCGGCTCGACTGCGACTTCTTTGTCTTCTCCGGACATAAGATATATGGTCCTTCGGGCATAGGCGCCGTTTATGGCAAAAAGGAATGGTTGGAACAATTACCCCCTTGGCAAGGAGGTGGCAATATGATTAAGGATGTGACCATCGAGCATACCGAGTTCAATGTGCCGCCAGCCCGTTTTGAGGCTGGCACGCCCAACATTGCCGATGCCATCGGCTTGGGCTACGCGCTCGACTTCGTTCAGAGTGTAGGCATTCGTAACATCGAACGTCACGAACACGAACTGACCGAGTATGCTCGTCAACAAATCAGTCGCATCCCTGGCATCACTATTATGGGTAATCCTAAAAAACGAGTGAGTGTCATCTCGCTCGACATTCCAGGCATCCCTGCCCCACAGGTGGGTCAGATGCTTGACAAAGAGGGGATTGCAGTGCGCGCTGGTCACCATTGTGCTCAGCCAGCCCTCCGAGCCCTCGGCTATGAAATGTCTGTGCGTCCAACCTTTGCGGTTTACAACACGAAAGAAGAGATTGACCGTCTGGTCATCGCTCTCCAGAAAATCGTGTCAAATGGTGCATAGCATGATGAAGTTTTTTGTCCGCCCCATGACTGTCTGTGAAGATAGCATGGGGCTTTTTTTGTCTCAATTCATTTTCTGAATGAGTTGCATCCCTCTTCGGATGGCTTCTTCATTCATGGGGATGAGTTTGTGGTGGCGTTCGGGCAGCGCTTTGTGGAGACCCTTCACCACGTCTTCCACGGTGGCGATGGGGCGTACCTTCAAGAAACCGCCGAGAACCAGCATATTGAACACCTTCGAGTTACCCGTGCGGGCAGCCTCTTCCATGGCATCGATACGATAGACGTTGATGTCATCGCGCTTAGGTGGCTGAATGATAGAATGTCCATCGTAGATGATAGTGCCACCGGGCTTCACTTGTGGCTCAAACTTCTCCAGCGAAGGTTGATTGAGCACGATGGCTGTATCGTAGGCACTGACGATTGGGGAGCTGACCACTTCGTCACTTACGATGACAGTTACGTTGGCAGTACCACCGCGCTGTTCTGGACCGTATGCCGGCATCCAACTCACTTCTTTGCCTTCCATGATGCCAGCGTAGGCAAGAATCTTGCCCATCGAGAGGACGCCCTGTCCTCCAAAACCTGATATGATGATTTCTTCAGTCATAGTTGTAAACAATTAGGAATGAGGAATTAGGAATGAGGAATTGAATGTGAGACAATCCGAATGGCAAGTTTCCATTCCTAATTCCTCATTTCTAATTCCTAATTATTCTATCGTATTCTTCAAGTCTCCCAACGGATAATAGGGGAACATGTTATCCACCATCCACTGGTTGGCCTGTTCGGGAGTCATCTTCCAGCCAGAGGCACAGGTGGAGACAATTTCGACGAGGGAGGTGCCTCGCTTGTTCATCGAGTTCTCGAATGCCTGACGGATGGCCTTCTTCGCCTTACGGATGTTCGCCACCGTGTTGACTGCCTGACGGGTCACGTAGCAGGTGCCTTCGAGGTTCACAGCCAAGTCGGTGATGTGGAGTGGGTATCCGTGCAGGTCAGCCTGACGGCCGTAGGGGCAGGTGGCAGTCTTCATGCCCATCAGGGTGGTAGGTGCCATCTGGCCGCCTGTCATACCGTAGATGGCGTTGTTGATGAAAATCATGGCAATGTTTTCACCACGGTTCAAGGCATGGATAGTTTCACCCGTACCGATACAAGCCATGTCGCCGTCGCCTTGGTAGGTGAAGACGAGTTTGTTGGGCCAGAGTCGCTTGACGGCTGATGCACAGGCAGGAGCACGTCCGTGACTGGCTTCAATCCAATCGACATCCACATAGCGGTAGGCAAATACGGCACAGCCTACCGGACAGATGGCAATGGTGTCTTCCTCCATGCCCATCTCCTCGATGATTTCAGCCACCAGTTTATGAACTACACCATGGCTGCAACCAGGGCAGTAGTGCATCGGCGTTTCGTTCATCAACGTCGGTTTGCCGTAGATTCTATTTTCGGGTATAATAAGTTCTTCGCGTGTCATAAAGACCCCCCTCCCCGCTCCCCCAGTGAGGGGGAGAGTAGAATGTTAGTGGGGAGGATTCTACTTCTTATTAATACTTTATCTTTTTTATCTTTACTATTCTCTTTCTCTTCTTTCCCTCTCTCCTCTTGGTAACTACTCCCTCCCTCACAGGGAGGGTGAGGGGAGGGTCTGTCTCACTTCATCCAATAGCCCTTCGGCCAATTATTACTCATTTTTTCGCGTGCCATGCGCTTGAAGTCCTCCACAATTTCCATCGGCGAGGACACCATGCCGCCGGAGCGTCCAGAGTGGAACACGGTGGCTTGACCTTCGGTGGCAAGACGCACATCGTTAATCATCTGACCCTCACACTGTTCCACGCAGAGAATGCTCTTGATGCGCTCGGAGAGTTGGCTGATGATTTTGTTGGGGAAAGGCCACAGGGTCTTGGGACGCAGCATGCCAATCTTCACACCTGCCTCGCGGAGCAAGTCGATGGCTTTCATGCTGATACGTGATGAGATTCCGTAAGCCACAATCAGGTATTCCGTGTCATCATCCACCTTGTACAGTTCATAATCCACCTCTTCAGCCTCCACTTGACGGTACTTGGCAGCCATCTTCTGGTTGCGCTCCTCCATCATGGCAGGGTCAAACTCCAAGGTGGACATGAAGTTATACTTTCTGTTCTTCAGTCCGATGCCGTTAGTCGCCCAAGGACACTGCTTCGCAATCTCCTCGTCGGTGCGGCGGGGACGATAGGGTGGAAGTTCCACCTTTTCCATCATCTGACCCAGCACACCGTCTGACAGCACGATGACAGGCATGCGCCACTTGAACGTCAGTTCGGCAGCCTTGCCCATGCAGTCGCACATCTCCTGCACACTGTTGGGCGCCAGCACGATGGTGTTGTAGTCACCGTTACCGCCGCCATACACCGCCTGGTAGTAGTCAGCCTGACCTGGTTGAATGGTGCCCAGACCAGGACCTCCACGACCCACGCTGACAATCACACCAGGCAGTTCGTTACCTGCCATGTAACTCAGTCCCTCCTGCATCAGCGCAATACCTGGTGACGAACTGGATGTGAACACCAATTTGCCCGTACAGCCTGCACCATACAGCATATTGATAGATGCCAACTCGCTCTCCGCCTGAAGCACCACCATGCCGGTCGTCTCCCAAGGCTTGTCAGCAGCGAGTGTCTCCAGCACTTCACTCTGGGGGGTGATAGGATAGCCAAAGAAACCGTCGTAGCCGTAGCGGATAGCGGCTTTGGCAATCACCTCATTGCCTTTCAGCAATACAATGTCTTTGCTTGTGTTGTCCATCTTTACTCCTCCTTTTTTCTGTAAACCGTGATGCACCCGTCAGGGCATACAATGGCACAACTAGTGCAACCGTTGCATTGCTCCCAGTTCGTCTGCTCAGCATAATTGTAGCCCTTATGGTTGACGGTGCTGCTCAGTGTGACAAGATGTAATGGACATGCTATCGTGCAGAGGTTACATCCTTTGCAACGTTCAATATCCACAACGATAGCGCCTCTCATTTTTGCCATATAGACCCCCTCCCCGCTCCCCCGGCGCGGGGGAGAGTAGAATGTTAGTGGGGAGGATTCTACTTCTTATTAATATTTATCTTTTTTACCTTTACTCTTTTTTGTCCTCTTATCCCTTTCCCTATTTCCTTTCCCTCCTCTTCTTCCCCTCTTTCCTCTTGGTAACCACTCCCTCCCTCACAGGGAGGGTGAGGGGAGGGTCTATGGATTATACTGATCCTTATTGTAGAACTCCACGACACTCATTGTCATCTTCCTCAACTCCACAGCCTCCGAACTCGGGTTCAGTTTGATGGCCTCACCATACGAATCCAGACACACCTTCCAGTCCATCCTGGCGTATGCCTCCTTCCCCCTCGCTATCCATTCTTGTTCAGTCATCTTGTAAAGTTTAGAGTTTAGTGTTTAGAGTTTAGAGAGGCTGACGCGGTCTTTCAACCTTGACCTTTACCTTGACTTTAACCTTAGCCTCTTCTCTTTGCCAGTGTGCCTTGCGGTTTTGCCGCATGGGTCTCCCTCATCCCTCTGTCTTCTTCGCATCCTTCTCCCTAATTTCCACTCTTCTAATCTTGCCCGAATGAGTTTTCGGCAGTTCATCCACAAACTCCACCACACGAGGGTACTTATAAGGGGCAGTAGTCCTCTTCACATGGTCTTGCAACTCCTTCACCAAGTCCTCATTTGCCTTATCTTTCCATTCCTTGCCCAGCACAATCGTTGCCTTCACCACCATGCCGCGAATATCATCTGGCACACCCGTGATGGCGCATTCGACCACAGCAGGGTGGGTCATCAGCGCACTCTCCACCTCGAACGGCCCAATCCTGTAGCCCGATGATTTGATCACATCATCTGCACGACCTACAAACCAGTAGTAACCATCCTCATCCTTATACGCCAAGTCGCCTGTGAAGTAGAATCCGTCGTGCCATCCCTTCTTCGTCTCCCCGTCATTATGATAGTATTCGCAACACAGACCGATAGGCTTTTTCGGACTCGTGCGGATGGCAATCTGTCCCTCTTCGCCCACCTTGGCTTCCTTCCCTTCGGAAGTCAGCAGATGGATATCATATTGAGGCATCGGTTTACCCATCGACCCAGGTTTCGTCTTCATCCACGGGGTGGTGGCAATCAGACAAGTCGTCTCGCTCTGTCCGAAACCCTCCTTGATTTCCAGTCCTGTAATCTCTTTGAACTTATCAAACACCGCCGAGTTTAGCGCCTCGCCAGCCGTCGTCACATGCTCCAGCGAACTGAGGTCGAAACGGCTCAAGTCCTCGCGAATCATGAAGCGGTAAATCGTCGGAGGAGCACAGAAACTGGTGATGCGGTACTGTCCCACCTTCTCCAGAATATCGGCAGCGTGGAACTTCTCGTGGTCATACACAAACAATGTAGCCCCGGCAATCCACTGCCCATACATCTTACCCCATGTAGCCTTTGCCCAACCCGTGTCAGCCACCGTCAGGTGCAAACTGCCCATGTGCAGGTTGTGCCAGAACGCCCCCGTGCCGATATGTCCCAATGGATAAGTGTGGTCATGAATCGCCATCTTGGGCTGTCCGTTCGTGCCTGAAGTGAAGTACATGAGCAGGAAATCCGAAGATTTCGTCACACGCTCGCCCTTGTATTCCTGCGCCACCTTCACACCAGCCTTGAAGTCATCCCATCCTTCGGGCACCACAGGACCGATGCTGATGCGGTGCTTCAGTGCGGGAAACTCGGCATGCGCCTCGTTCACGTGGCGCAAGATCTCCTCGTCGCCAGTGGCAATCAACGCTTTCACACCTGCGGCCTTCACGCGATACACAATGTCCTTCTTCGTCAGCAAAAACGATGCCGGAATCGCCACCGCACCAATCTTATGCAGTGCCAACATCGTGAACCAAAACTGGTAACGGCGTTTCATAATCAGCATCACAAAGTCACCCTTCCCGATGCCCAATGAAAGCAGGTAACTTGCCACCTTGTTCGATTCGCGGCGGATGTCAGCAAAAGTGAATCGGCGTTCAATCCCCTTGTCGTTGCACCATAGCAGCGCCAAGCGGTCGGGCGTCTCCTCTGCCCACACGTCCATCACGTCGTAGGCAAAATTGAAGTTTTCGGGAATCACAAATTCAAAGTTCTTCTCGAAATCTTCTTGAGAATTGAAGGTTGACTTTTTCAGGAACCTGTCAAGCATTGTGTTGGTCATATCTCTTTCTTTCTCTTTACTCCATGAAAAATGCACACTCCACACAGGAGGTGCTGCTTTTCGAGTTCAAAATTACAGACAAATTGCGGTTTGAACAAATAAAAAACACATAAAAATGAGCATTTTACACACACTTTGACTTTGTGTGTAAAAATCACTCAAAAAAAATGCACACCCCTAAAAAAGATGTGCAAAAGTTGTGCTTTTTAGTGTTTAGAGTTTAGGGCTTAGGATTTAGTGCGTGCCGTGGGCGCTATCTCGGAAGGGACTCCGAACTTGTTCGCCTGAACACCTATAAGGATCAATAATGAGTGAAGAAATACGGAGTAAATTTAGACCAGTAAATTAAAACTTGTCATTTACTCAAATAAATTTACTCCGTATTTACTCCGCATTTACCTTCCAAGACTGTGCGAAGCACACAAAAAACTCCCTTCCTCCCAAAAAACTCCTAATTCCTAATTCCTAACTCCTAACTTTTCACTATCTTTGCCCCATGAAAAGATTTTTTGCACTTCTCAAAGACAAACCGCGCCTCTACAACATCGTCTTCAACTCCGACACCAGAGCCGGTAAAATATTCGACATCGCCGTTATGGTGGCTATTGTGCTGAGCCTCCTTGTGGCATTCATCGAGACCAAGCCAGCCGTTATGGGGCGTTTCAAAGACGTGCTCACCATCCTCGAGTATGTCCTCACCTTCTTCTTCACCATCGAGTACATCCTCCGCCTCTACTGCTCGCCACGCCCCAGAGACTATGCCTTCAGTTTCTTTGGCATCATCGACCTTGTGGCGACCCTCCCGCTCTATCTCTCCTTCATCCCCTGTCTTGCCTCCGCGCGCTACTTCTTCATCCTGCGTGTGTTCCGGCTCATCCGCATCTTCCGCGTGCTCAAACTCTTCTCCTTCATCAACGAAGGCTACCTCCTCCTTCAGAGCATCCGTCTGAGTCTCCGCAAGATACTCGTCTATTTCCTCTTTGTCCTCATCCTCGTCACCATCCTCGGCACCCTTATGTTCATCGTCGAAGGAGGACAGCCCGGCACACAGTTCACCGACATCATGACCAGCATCTACTGGGCAATCGTTACCCTCACCACCGTCGGCTATGGCGACATCACCCCCGTCACCACCATCGGTCGCATCCTTTCTGGGCTCATCATGATCCTCGGCTACACCATCATCGCCGTCCCCACCGGCATCGTATCCGCCACCATGATTGACGAGACCAAGCGCAAGGGCAAAAACGGTCGCTGCCCCCGCTGCAACGAAAAAACCGACCTCAAAGCCAACTACTGCAAACACTGTGGCGAAAGATTATAAAGACCCTCTCTGTCCTGCGGACATCTCCCCCATAATGGGGAGAGCCATCCGGCTTGTCCGCCCATTGAAAACATCCAGTACGATCTCCCTCCCCATTATGGGGGAGGGCAGGGGAGAGGGTCTTCTCATTTTAGACAATCTTGATGCCATCACTTCGGAAGAGTTGGAAGCAGCCCTCGCCTCCCTTCCTTCGTGGCGACGCGAAAAAGCCCTCCGTTTCAAGCATCGCCAGGGACGCCTCGAATGCGCCTTCTCCTACCTCCTCCTCTGCCAAGCCCTCCGCGAAGTCTATGGCATCACCGAACAACCCTCCTTCTCCCTCGGCGCCCACGGCAAACCCGAACTCTCGTTCGCGCAAAGCGGTTTCCCCGCTTTGTCTCCTTCCTCTCCTCCCTCTTCCCCCCTTGGAGGGATAAGAGGGGGGCTTCATTTCAACCTCTCCCACTGTCGTTCCGCCCTTGCCTGTGTCCTTTCCTCCCGTCCCGTTGGCATCGACGTCGAGTGCATCGGCCGTTACAACGAGTCCCTCGCCCGCCATGTCCTCTCCCCCGAGGAATTCGCCCTCGTCTCCTCCGCTCCTGACCCCCAAATCCCCTTCACCCGCCTCTGGACACAGAAAGAAGCCATCGTCAAACTCACAGGTCGCGGCATCGACGACGACCTCCCCAATCTCCTCTTTAAATATAATAATGTGTCGCTTCACACCGAAGAGCACATCGACAAAGGCTACATCCTCACCGTCGCCACCCTCCCTCCCTCCTCCCTTTAGCCCTCCTCCCTTGCGCAAAGCGGTTTCCCCGCTTTCCCTCCCTCCTCCCTCCCTTCGTGCACGAAATAACACGCGCTGTAAGGACGAAATATTTCACGCTGGGTGCGTGAAATGTCACGCGCACCGTGCCGACGAAGTGTCCTCCCCTTTCTTTATCCTTCCTCCCTCTTCCTTTATTCCTTCCTCCCTCTAAAAACTTATTTTTTTTACCCGATTTTGTTTTCAAAACGCCCTAAAATTGTTAAAAATGAAGAAAAAGTATCAAAATCTAAAAAAAAAGTTACATGATTGTAATGTTATGAAATATTAAAAGCGTAACTTTACCGCCGAAATGGCACGTGGTTTGTTCTGTGCTCCTGAAAGGATGCCAGCCAACATGGGAAAAGGAAACCGTAGCCATCCAACCAATCAAATTTACTAATCTTACAAATATACATTATTAATATATATAACAGCCGAAACAAAGAAATCAATATAACGTTTTTATAAACATTTTTTAATCAACTTTTTTATTAACTTAAATTAATTCGCTTATGGAAAAGATTACAAAATCTTTATTGGCGCTTATGCTCATGTTAGTGGGCTTAGTGTCTGCAAAAGCTGGTGATGCTCCTGTGCCTCCAAAGGCTCCAGATGCACCAGCAGCACCAAAAGCATCTGCTCTCGTTACCGATGGTAGTGTTCAGCAGTATTTGTACAATGTTGGAGCTAAGGGCTTCTTCATTGGTGCCAATGATTGGGGCACTCGTGCCTCTATCTCTACTGAAAAAGGTTATTGGGTAAAGATGACCGCCAATGGTGAGACTTTCACCTTGACTAATGAGGCCAAGGGTGGAAACGCTGCGGACTGTCAAGGTGTTGACCAGATTTGGGTTGACGGTGCAGGTCGTGCAGGTGATGGAAAATGGACTGTTACTATTGCAGAGGACAACTCTTTCAAGTTGGGTAACACCAATGTGGCAGGTTTCCTGTCTGTTCTTCCATCCAAGAATGATACAAAGCTTTACATGTCAGAAGCAGACGAAGCTCAGAATGTGTGGATTGCAGTTTCTGAAGCTGACTACGCTGCTTATCAAGAGGCAATTCCTGCATATCAGGAGGCTGTAAAGAAGTATAATGAGGATTATGCACAGTATCAGAAGGACTATGCAGCATGGCTTAAGGAGAATTACAAGGCTGGTGAAGACATCTCAGCTTTGGCTCCTGCAGATTGGGCTGGTCAAGGCGGCACCTATGGTGGCCTTGCTAATCCTGCTAAGGAAAAGTATGTTGATGGTGCTAATGCTCCACTCAAGGCTGGTGAAGTGATGACTCAGACTATTGATGGCTTGAAGAATGGTAAGTATATCGTTAAGCTTGAGGCTGCTGGTTCATACACTTCTGGTCGTGGTTTCGAGTGTCCTACCGGCGACGGACTTGCTGTTGCATTTGCAAATAATAAAGAAGAAAACCTTCCTATCGTTGATAGAGGATGGGTTGCCGAAGGCGAGCAAAATTTCTACGCATTAGAAGCTGAGGTGACTGATGGTACTTTGAAGTATGGTGTCAAGAACCTTGCTGATGCTGGTAACTGGTACGTTGTTCGTTTGGCTGGTCTCGCAATGGTTCCTGAAAAGGAAACTTGGTTCACTGAGAACCTCTTCTGCTATAAGGATAAAACAATCAATATGGTAGATAGAGATACAGAGGTTAATTGGACTGCTGATCCAAAGGATGTGTCTAACGGCTGTATCAAGATTGTAGCTGGCATAAAGGCTGGTGCAGAAACTCAAGATGATCACAATACTCAGTTCTGGATTAGAGGTGCTGAAGCTGTTGATGCTAATGATTTGTCTAAGGGCGCATTCGCAAAGGGCACTGGATTCAAGGTTACTTTCAAAGTGAAGGCTGACGGTGAATATGAAGTATTGCCTGGTTATTATCGTTCTAAGGAAGGTAGCACAACCGCTAAGAATGATAAGAATGCATGGAACCATATTTCCTATTTCGCTGAAAACCTGAAGGTTACAACGGAATGGCAAACAGTTTCTTATGTTTGCATGTCACCAGATGATTTGTTTACTTCTTTCGGTCTCAACTTGGCAGATAAGACAAACAAGACAGTTAGAACATTCTACTTCGACGACGTAAAGATCGAAGGTAGAGGTGGTTCTGAGTGGTATGTAAACTACGGTGACATCCACGCTAAGGACTTCAAGAAGGATAATCCAGAAGATCCAGATCCTGTTTATGCTGATTCTGACAATCCTTACCCATTGGCACGTTTCGTTGCTGATGACGGTGTCGGCTATGTTGAGGTTGTTACCAACGCAAAGAGAAATAACCCATGGGATAGCCAGATTTGGATTGGCATTCCTTCAGAGTATGTTGGCAAGATCACTAAGATGACCATGCAGGTTTGGGCTGACGAGGCTGTGACCTGTTCTGAAAGCTACCACGCTACTGCTACTGGTAAGGGCTGGGGCGCAAGCGCTAAAATTAATGAAGGTAAAGGTCTTGTGACTGAAGCTGACAAGTGGATTGACATCACTCGCATCCTGAACACTAAGGACGTTAAGTGCAACGGTGTTTACAAGAATATGCAGGTTGATTACTATTGCCTTGATCTCTCCAACGATGCACAGAACGAAGGTGATGGCGTTATCTACAGATTCAGAAACTTGAAATTCGAACCATCTGCTGAAGACTGGTACACCAGCAATGTGTTTACAGTTGATGGAGAAGAGGCTCCTTACATCTATGGTACAGGTGAAGAAGGTGGTTATGTAGAGGTAGCTGGTGGCAAGAAGCTCACCTTCGGTATTCCAGAAGCGCTCCAGGGCGGTGATGTGAAGATATCTATGAAGGTTAAGGCTGCAGCAGACGATGCTACTACTGATATTACCTACACTACTGCATGGGCTGATGCTTCAATCATCGTTGAGGCAGCTGGCGCTACATATGATCTGACTCTGCCAGCAGCAGGCACATTCGACTTCGACGAGATTGCATTCGAGAAGTACTATAAGCCAATTGACTATGGTAAGCTCGTTGAGATTCCTGTTGAGGGTACACTCGTTAAGGAAAGAGACTTCACTACAGCTACTTCTTGGACTCACAATCCAAGCTGGGCAAGCAATAAGGAAGGTTATACCGATAAGCTTATTGTAGGCGAAGGTCTTGAAATCGTGAATAACGCGGATCAGGGCATGTGGGAATCACAGTTCTTTATCATCGAAGACGTTCCACTCCAGGCAGATAAGGATTATGCTGTTCGCTATACTTTGAAGTATGACGGTGAAGGTGGTGACATGCAGATCAACCTGCAGGCTGGTGACTGGTCAACTAACAACCAGGCTGTTTATCCACTTGCTGCTGGTCCTATCTACACTCAGATGGTACACACAGCTTTGGGTTGGACAAAGGATGTTAATGCAAACGTATTCTTCCAAAGCGGTGCTATCAAGGGCCGTATGATTGTTGAGAAGGTTGAGGTATTCGACATTACACCTGATTATGCAGGAATGGCTTGGAGCGACAACATTCTTAAGAATGGTGACCTCAAGAGTGACGACATGAGTGAGTTCTTTGTGAAGAACAACGATGTCGAGGATCCTGAGACTCTCACTGCAGAGAAGACTGCAATCGGCGAAGGTGCATACGAAATCGACATTGAGACAGCTGCACGTCCAGCTGGTGAAAAAGAAGGTGAAGTTGGTGGCAATGACTATGATGCTCAGTTCTACATCCGTCTGCCATACGTTCTGCCTAAGGGTTCTTTCTTCAATCTTGAGTTTGATATCTATGCTGAGGCATCGAACACAATTGCAATCCAGGCTAACGTAGAACCTGGTCAGTACAAGGGCAACTTGGCTTCAGTGAAGACTGACGCATCTGGTGAAGGTGTCGTTCACTTCCAGAAGTACCTGAGAGCTCCAGAGGATATGCGCACAATCGCATTCAACCTCGCTGTTGCTAACGCTACTTCTTATGGCTTCTCTAACATGAAGGTTCAGATTGTTAACGACGACAAGGCTGCTATTGACGAAGCTACTGCTACTGCTGACGCTGCTACTCTGTGGGCTGAGACTCTCGCACTCAACGAGGCTTGCTACGCAGGTCGTACCACTGAGACTGAAGGCAAGAACTACACAGAGGAAAGCGTGAAGGCTCTCGAAGACGCTATCGCTGCAGGTAAGGCTGAACTGAAGAAAGACGCAGCCGAGGTTACTGCTGAGTCTCTCACTGCTGCCGCTAAGGCTATCGAGGACGCTATCGCAGGTCTCGAAGAGGCAAAGCCAGAACTTGCTTATACAGACCTGACCAAGGAAATGTTCTTCGTGTGGTCTGCCTGGACAGATGCTGATGCTACAGCTCAGGCTGGTTGTGCTTACGAGGTTGGTACATCTACTGACATGCCTTATGGTGACGGTAGTGTGATTAACTATGCAGATCTTTCAGAGTATGCAACTCTTGAAGTTACTACAACTGAAGGTACTCCTCGCTTCCTCTTCAACCGTGATGTGAATGACGGACAGTGGAATGAGAATGAGGCTGACTCTCACTTGATTGATAATACTAAGGGTGGCTGGTCTGCAAAGTACTTCACTTCTAAGGATAATGGTGATGGTTCTACCACTTACATTGTTGACATCGCTGCTCTCGTGGCTGATAAGGGTTATGCTCACCTCCACTCAATCAAGGGTGCTAACTGGGCTAAGACTACAGTTACAGATATGAAGCTCGGTTATGTAGGTGAGAAGCCTGCTCTCCCAACTATCGTTGATCCTGTTGCCATCAACGGCATTGCAGAAGGTGCTTCTGTTAAGGACGGCAAGTACTTCGTGAACGGCCAGAT
Organism: uncultured Prevotellaceae bacterium; assembly: GCA_900316975.1. Lineage (GTDB taxonomy): Bacteria > Bacteroidota > Bacteroidia > Bacteroidales > Bacteroidaceae > Minthosoma. The sequence goes on from ONFA01000001.1 coordinate 119,297, forward strand.
CGTTATCGTGAAGGGCGGCAAGAAGTTTAACGCTGCAGGTGTTGAGATCAAGTAATTGACTCATCAAACACTCTATATGAAAAGGGGGCGGAACCGCACGGTTCCACCCCCTTTTTGGGGTGGCATGGAGCGATTGCCACAAAATTCATGGTCATTCGTGGACATTACATGGACATTCGTGTTAAATGTAACGTGAGTTCGATATAAGTATTACGTCTTTGGCGGCTTTAGAAAAACAAGAAAAAACAAAAGAAAATAAGAAACTCAACTTCGGGAATGTTTTTTCGCCCCGCAGATTACACAGATGTTCTGTCTTGTCATGCGTTTTTCTTACACATCTTTCTATCTAATTGCACGGATTATTGTCGTCGCAAGCGACGATGACTGATGAGCAAAACATCCCGCATGGCAGGAGCCATCGAGGCTCCAGCAATCTGTGCAATCCGAAAAAATCTGTCTGAGAAAAAAATTTGTGTCCATCTGTGTAATCTGTGGGCAAAAAAACGCATCCGAAACGTCAATTCTTTATTTTTTTTGTTTTTCTAAAGCCCGCGTCATCGCGAAGCGCTTGCACAGCAAGAACCGGTAAAAGGACTTCCGAACCGTGAGTGCTCTTATACCCGAACTGACGTGGATTAAAGAAATCCGCCCAATCCGTTCCATCGTTCCGCAGGAACTTGTGATAAAAACATATCCCTTCGGGATGATTGAACGGATTGAGCGAATTTTTGTTCACTTTAGTTCAGCGAAGTTAATCTTGAGTCAAATGAATCTTTATAGATAATTGTAGAAAAACTTGGATGATTCAAGAATAAACGGTAAATTTGCACTCAAACTAAAAGACAATCTTGATGGAAAAACAAAGCAAGGCAAGGGACAAACGAGAAAGTAGGATGATTTTTGCTTCTTCTTGTATAGAGGCTTCGGCACGAAAGAGAAACATCTCCACAACAGAGATGTATCAGAGAATGAAGCGTGTCGGACTAATTGATGGCTTTATACTGAAATGCTATGAAGGACTGCACACCCAGAGCCGGCAGCATGTCACAGAGGATGTGCTTGGTGCCCTTGACGTATGGGAAGAAAAGAAAAGGGGACAGTTATGAGAAAAGTATATCATGGGGCAGTGCAGGAGATTGTTAGCCCATTGGTGCATGTAGGGCGTGATCATCTTGACTTTGGTAAGGGCTTCTATGTGACAGACATTAGGAGTCAGGCCAAGACTTGGGCTGAACTTAAAAGTAGATACATGATGGATGCTATAGGCCGTATCAATGAATATGTTTTTGACTTCGAGCATGCCATCGACGAATTTCGATATAAGAAGTTTGAAAAGTATGACGCTGAATGGCTTCATTTCATTGTGGACTGTCGTGATGGAAAGAAAGTGTGGAAAGGCTATGACATCATTGAAGTTGGCGTGGCAAACGACAGGGTCATTGACACGGTGGAAGCTTTTAAGGCTGGGCAGATCAGTGAAGAGAATGCTTTGCGGGAACTGGCTAAACACCAACCGAACAATCAAATCTGTATCCTCAAACAGGAAGTGGTTGAAAAATATCTTCGATTCCAGAAATCAGTAACAGTCAAATAGCCTATGTTAAGTGATTTGTTGATGTGGAACAAAATTGGACGTATTGTGACTTTGCTTTCCGAACGTCTTGACATCTCACCTGAAAGAGCGCTGGATATATTCTATACTTCCAAGACGAATGAGCGGCTTCATGATCCTTCTACTTTATTATACACCTTTGGTGATTTGTACATAGTAGATGATGTCATCCGCGAGATTCAAGGTGCCTAAACCTATGAATTTTATCAAGACAGATTCTGGTCAAGGAAGCCCAAAGGGGGCTGAAAGAAATCCGCTCAATCCGTTCCATCGTTCCGTGGGAACTTGTGATACAAAACACTCAAGTTTCGCAAGTTGCTCAACTTCTTTGGAGTTAAAGGAGTTATAAGGAGTTATCGCTCCGCTCAGGAGTTAAAAGCCGATACTCTGACACCAGCATCACATTTGGCTTTAACTCCTTTAACACCTCTAACTCCTTTAACTCCAAAGAAATATAACATCCGAAACTTAAATAAAAAACATACCCCTTCGGGATGATGGAACGGATTGAGCGGATTAAATCTTTTTAATCTTCTCAATCTTCCAATCGACCGCTTGCGGTCTAGTTTTATATATAACTAATCCGCGTTGCGGATGATTTGAAGATTAGGAGGATTTTTAGGATTTGACTCCGTCGAAGGTGCTCGCGAAGCGACTCCTTATACCGAACTGACGTTAATCAAGACAGATTCATGGTCAAGGAAGCCCCCTTCCTCAACCTCACTCCTACGACAATCCTTCTATTTGTCCGTCAACAATCTTGATGCGTTCTGCTTGCGGTGATTTCGCCAGTCCAGGCATACGCATGATGTCACCTGCAATGGCGACTATCATCTCGGAACCTGCATTGATGACGAAGTCACGAATCTTGATGTTGAACCCTGTGGGACTGCCATACAGTTTCTTGTCGGCTGAGAAGGAGAATTGGGTCTTGGCGATACAAACAGGGTAGTGCTCAAGTCCTAACTTCTGGATGCGCAGTAACGATGCCTCTGCAGTCTTGCCGTAAGAAACGCTGGCGGCTCCGTAAATCTTGCGGCATACTTTCTCCACCTTCGTCTTGATGGAGTCGTTGTCTGCATACGTATAGGTGAGCGGATGGGAGGGATGCTTTTCGATGGTGTCCACCACTAACTGTGCCAATGCTTTCGCTCCTTCGCCTCCTTCAAGGAAGGCGTTGTTGATGGCGAATCCCACCCCGTTGCTTTGGCAATGGCGATGCACGAGTTCTATTTCCTCTTCGGTGTCAGTGTCGAAGCGGTTGAAAGCAACCACCACGTTTTGTCCGAAGCCTTGCAGGTTGCGGATGTGGCGGTCAAGGTTTTCGAATCCTTTGGTGAGTCCCTCCATGTTCGGCTCCTTGAGATGCTCGACAGGCACTCCGCCATGCATCTTGAGCCCTTGGGTGGTGGCGACGATGACGGTGAGTTTAGGATGGAGTCCGCTCTTGCGGCATTTGATGTCGAGGAACTTCTCTGCTCCGAGGTCAGCACCGAAACCTGCTTCTGTCACCACATAGTCGGCGAAGGTCATTGCCATGCGTGTGGCAATGACTGTGTTGCAACCGTGGGCAATGTTGGCGAAGGGACCTCCATGCACAAAGGCTGGAGTCTGTTCGGTGGTCTGTACGAGGTTGGGTTTGATGGCATCCATCAGTAAGACGGTGATGGCATCACCCACTCCCATGTCGCTGACACGGAAGGGGGTGTCGTCCATTTTGATGCCGAGGATGATATTATCGATGCGGCGTCGCAGGTCGTCGAGGTCGTTGGCAAGACAGAGGATTGCCATGATTTCGGAGGCAGGGGTGATGTCGAAACCCGTTTCGGCAGGGATGCCGTCAACCTTGGCGCCAAGTCCTGTCACAATGGTGCGTAGGTTTCGATCGTTTACGTCGAGCACTCGTCGCCATAGCACTTCCTTGAGGGCAAAACCATCGTCGCGGTGTTGGTAGATGTAGTTGTCGAGCAGGGCGGCAATCATGTTGTTGGCAGTGGTGACAGCATGGAAATCACCGGTGAAGTGGAGGTTGATCTTCTCCATAGGCAGCACTTGTGCGTAGCCTCCTCCTGCTGCTCCACCCTTCACTCCAAAGCATGGCCCCAATGAAGGTTCGCGCAGGGCGCATACGGCTTTCTTCCCTAATTTGTTGAGTCCAAGGGAAAGTCCGATGCTGACAGTGGTCTTGCCAATGCCTGCCTTGGTAGGGGTGATGGCGGTGACAAGGATGAGGTTGCTCTTTGCCACTTTCTGCTCGTCGATGAGGTGATTAGGCACTTTTGCAATGTACTTGCCGTAGCGTTCAAGTTCGTCCACGGGTATCTGGATGTACTTGGCGATGTCCTCGATAGGGCTTAGTTTGCATTCACGTGCGATTTCAATGTCTGATTTCATGTGAGTTGAGAGTTTAGAGTTTAGAGTTGAGGGTTTAGGGTTGAGGGTTTAGAGTTGAGAGTTTAGAGTTGAGGGTTTAGGGTTTAGGGTTGAGTGACTATTTATTTTATCAGTTTGATGGTGGCTCTCTTGCCTGTTTTGCTTTGGATGCGAAGCAGGTAGATGCCTTGCGGAAGTGATGTCTTGGCAAAGGTGGCAGACACGTTGCCCATCGGACATGTGAATGTCTCAACACTGGCTCCATCGGTGTTGACCACTTTCACAGTGACAGTTTCAGCCGCAGCAATGGCACTGATTCCTGTCTGGTATTCTTGGTATTTCGCTGCATCGCACCGCACATAGAGGATGCCCTCGTTGATGCGGCTGGTGTCCCAATAGTTATAGATGGGCAGTTCGGGCAAGTTGTAGTTGAGTTCACCTGCCATGCTGACCTTCTGCACGTCAGTCCATACATAGAAGGAGTCTGCCACTGCCTCGTCGGTGGTGAGATTCTTCATGTTGTTGTTGCTGATGACAGCGCTGATGGTAGTGCCTGCTGCCAACTTGAGGGTACCGATATTCTTGAGGTAGGAGTTGCTGATGGAATAGTCGGTGGCACCTCTGCGGATGCCTATGATGATTTTGGCATTTTTGTTTACTGTGACATTCTTTCCTCCGAAGTTGATGTTGCCCGATGTGGCAGTTGCTGATTCGCCTGGTTGAAGGGTTCCGTTGATGGTGATGCTGCTGTTTGTCAGGGCGACTTTTGTATCACTTACACCTGTCAGCGAAGCGCTGTTGGCCACGGTCAGTGCACCTGTGCCGAGTGATCCTCCTGCTTCCAGACGGATGCCACCTGCAGAGATGTTGATGGCTCCTGTACTGGTCCATGCACCTGTGACGGTCATCTCGCCAGTGCCAACCTTGGTGAAGTTGTCGTTGCTGGTGACGATGCCTTCAAACTTGAAGTCCTTGTCGTTGCCCACTTGCCATGTGTTGGTTTGGGCTGTGACACCATTGCGGAAAGAACAGAAACCTCCGAGGCTTCCCTTGCCTGTCAGTTTGCCAATGCGGAAGGTCTTGCCAGAGTTCTGCACATAGACATCCTCTGGAATGTTGAAGGTACAGTGTTCGGAACCATTGTTGGTGTCGAGCGTGAAACGACCGTCGGCTGCAATGGTGGCATGTGGAACGATGGTGCCCTTGAAGGCTGTGAGGTTGAGTTGGAGAGGGGTGCGGGTGGCTACCCATCCTGATCCTTGTTCTCCTGCACAGTATATGTCAAGAGAACCTTCTCCTGTCACCTTGTTGGTGTAGGTGGCACGATTGGCGGTGTTCCATGTGCCAGTCTTGCCTTTCGGAATGTTCAATTCGTTGTTGGTCCCAACTTCGTCGATGAGGGTGCCGCCTTGGAACTCAACTACTTTGGCTGCATTGCCTGAGAAGTTGTCAATGGCTCCTGCCACGATGATGGCTCTGCCGAGACTTTCACCGCTTGCATAGGTCTTTAACCACCCACTTCCCTTTTTGGTCAGAAGGGTTCCTGAGAATGCTTTGTTCTGGATAAAGTCTTTGTTGGCATTGGCGCTGATGACGCCTCCTTGCTCGCCTACGAACTTGATAGGGGAGCCATTCGTGACGGTGGCTGCGGTCTGAAGTACTGCTCCGTTTTCCATGGTGAACTTGTCGGCTGAAGTGGTGACACTGCCAAGGTTGCCTGTTGTCTTATTCTCGTTGGCAAGGGAGGACACTACGACCGTGCCGCCTTTCAAAGCATTGCCACCTGTATAGGAGTTCTCGGTGGAGAAGGTCAGTGTGCCTTTCCCTTCCTTTATTAGAGCGCCTGAGGTGATAGCGCCATTACCTGAGAACGTGTAGTCCTTGGAAGCATTCACTTTGATGGCTCCAGGGGCGAGACTCTCGGTGATGGCGATATGGGTCAGGGTGGCGTTGTCGGTGAAGTTCACTACATCGCCTTTTACAAAGATATCGGCAGTTTTTTCTGCATCGTCTGCAAGGTGGAAGTTTTCAGTCTTGCCAAAATCCCATGTGGCAGATTGCGCACCTGTCCATACGATTTCGCTGGCATCTCGCACAGCGCTGATGGTCAATACGAGTTGGTTCTGATTCTTGATGGAGAGTGTGGCACGGCGGTCGGTGACACCTTCAATCAAAATATCATTGAGTGAACCTTCTACATCGTCGATGTTGCCGATAATGTAATCGCCTGGTTCGAGGATGTTGGCTCCCTCTTTGCAATGCTCCACAACCTCGATGACGGGCTGCAAGTAGGCTGGACCGTAATCCATCCAGACGTTGTCGGTGAGTTTGGTTTCGATGGTGAGTTGATGGGCGTTTATTTGGTCTGCTTTCAGTCCGTCGGCATAGAGGTCAAGCACGAGGCGGGAACCGAAGCCCAATGTATAGGCTGTGGTGGTGATGCTGCCCATCGAGTTCTCGCCTCCAGGGCGGATGATGGATGCGTAGTCTGCCTTGATGCCACCCAAGAATTTTCCTCCGTTTGAGTTCAGTTCAGCAAAGCGGTTGAGCCAAAGGAAAGAGTGCTCGAAGGTGCCATCGAAGTTGAGTGTTCCAGCCCAAATGTCGGTACTGCCCGTGTGTTTCATTGTCACATTGGGGAGGTTGAGAATGCCATTGCCTTGTTTCACGAGACGTGTGGCACCAGCCAGTGCACCACCTGCAACATTGCAGGTATAATAGTGGTAGGTTGGGGCTGGCTTTGCTGAAGTGCCGCTTGATGCGTTTCCCTGTACCCATGAAGGAATGTTGAAGGTCACGATATAAGGGCTTGCACCATCTTGGATGCTTACTTTTGTGTCTTGCGTTTCACACACAATCAGATGGTCGTCGGTCGTGTTGATGGTGCCACCGTTTTTCACTTCGGTGCGTCCTGTCATTGTGTTGGTGGGAGGAGCGGTGGTGATGCCTTCTCGCTCACCGAGGAAGTAACTCTTGTGGGGTGGCTGGTTGTAACCTACTGGTTGGGTCACCATGGCATTGCGGTATTGGTGGTCAGACCAGAGGGTGGGGATGCGGTAGGTGGTGGCATGGGGTGTGGAGAAGATGCGTAGCTTGGTGTTGTCGGAGGTGCGCATCACCACTTCTTCGCGCCAGTCGCCAAAGATGTCGGCAATAGCGCAGGCGTTGTTTTTCTTTCCATTGATGGTCAGACAGCCATCGGAGTTGAACAGACGTCCTGATGGGTATTTGTAGATGGCGGCAGCGCGCCCGTCATCGGAACTTCCAGGAGAGTCATATACTTCGTCGCAGAGATCGCCATCCCAATAGATGCGTTGGTTGAGATGGGACCAATAGAATGCGTCTTTGTCGCTGTTGGTTGCTGGAGCGATGACTAAGTCCTTGACGGTGGAAACAACACCTGTTTGGGTGCTTCTGCCGATGCTGCCGATGTAGTCGTTGGAGAAGTTGCCGCACAGGGCACGTCCGTCATCGGCATTTGACTTGAAACGGTAGTAAATCTCACCTGTGGTGGCGTTGTAGTAAGTGCAGGCAGGTTGAGTCTCGTTGCAGATAAACTGTTCGGAGTATTTGCGATAAGGGTCAAGGTCGGCACAATGTTGTGCATCACCGTGTCCCAGTCCGGTGGTGCAGAGTCCCTTGCCGTTGTCGTCTATCATCATGGAACCGAAGATAATCTCATCGCGTCCATCCCAATCGACATCACCAATGGTGAAGTTGTGGAATCCGTTGCCAAACCATGGACTGCCGCCATCGTAGGCGTTCCAGCGCCAGCGCTCAGTCAGTTGGTGGGTGTTGGGATCTACATCGAGGGCACACATCTTGTGGCGGGTGTAGCAACCGCGTCCAAGAAAGATGCTGGGCTTGCGTCCGTCGAGATAAGGTGCACCGAAATAGTGTTTGGACGAGCGGTGTCCGGTATCGTTCTTTCCCCAAACGGTGGCATAGTCACTTTCATCACTCTCGAAACGTGGAAGCGGATATGCCATCGGGGTGTAAATCGCTGATTGATTTTGATAATCGTAAGGTACTGATGTTGCTCCGTTCATGTAAAGTAGATATTCGGCGCCGTTGCGCGTGTATTCATCACGTGGCGCCACATAGTTCATGTTGCCCACCTTGATGACAGTGCCATCTGCAGCATGAATAATCATGTTGTCGGCACCGCGCATAAGGCACTCCGCCTTACCATCCATGTCCCAGTCGAAGCAGATGAGGTCCCACTGTTCGTCAGGACCAGCCATGAGGTTGGGACCGAGATCGATCCACCAAAGTCGTGTACCGTCGAGTTTGTAACATTCGTAATGATGGAATTTGGTTGTATTGGAAGCGTTAAGGATGTCGCCTGCATAGTTGCGCTTGACCATCAGTTCCACCACACCGTCACCATCAACATCGCCCAAGGACACGTCGTTGATGATGTATTGGGAGGTCACATCGTTGCCATTGCGGTCAAGCACAGTGGCTACGGGAATGTCGAAATAGCCGTTTTCCCATCGGGTCACAGCTTTGCTTTTCTGTTGCTCCACTCCACGTACAACGGCTGCCACTTGATAACTGCTGGAGGCATTACCAGAAGAGTGGGTGTAGTTAGACACTTGGAGATTTTCTGCTATGCGTGAACCGTTGCAGTAGAGGTTGTAGGTCACGTCGTAGTATTCTTCACCTAAGACGCGCCAACTGACAAGATTGCCGTTGTCACAGGGGACAGCCACAAGCCCTCGGTCGAGTTTGTCTGTGAAACGTTGTGCAAAGCCCATGGTGACAAGTGTCACGAAGATAAATGTAAGGATTGACTTTTTCATAAATAGGGTGTTAGTTATTGTTGTCATTTTTATAAAGTCGATAGAAAAGATGCATCAAAGTTAGTAAAAATCATTTTATTGTGTAACCATTTCAAGCAAATCTTTGCCTGTAAGTTTGTAACTGACATCAGTTCCTGCCAAAATGTTCTCGGCGAGGTCGCGTTTGGTTTGGTGCAGACGGATGATCTTCTCTTCGATGGTGTTCTTGCTGACGAGGTGATATACGGTCACGGAGCGGTTCTGGCCGATACGGTAGGTCCGGTCGGTGGCTTGTTGCTCAATGGCGGGATTCCACCATGGGTCAAGGTGGAATACATAGTTGGCTCCAGTGAGGTTCAAGCCCAGTCCTCCAGCCTTGAGGCTGATGAGGAAAAGCGGATTCTCCCCGTTCTGGAAGGCTTCCACCATCTCCGTGCGTCGTTTCAGTGGTACACCACCGTCAATATAGAAGTATTTGATGCCAAGGCGGTCGAGTTCTTTCCTTACGATGTCGAAGAAACTGACGAATTGGCTGAATACCAATGCACGGTTGCCACCCTCGATGACACCTTGCAGCAGTTCGACCAATGCGGTGATTTTCGAACATTCACCCGTCCATTTGGGCTCAATGAGCTGTGCACTGCATGCGGCTTGACGCAGCCGAGTGATTTCTGCCAGCACGTGCATGTCGATGTTGCTTCCTGCTGCTTGTAACAATTTCTCGGCTCTGATGCGAATGCTCTCGTAGATGGCGAGTTCCTCTTGATTTAGTTCGACGGTATGGTAGATTTCGATTTTTTCGGGCAATTCTTTCAGCACCGCCTGCTTTGTACGCCGCAGCATGAATGGATGCACGATTTTCTCCAGTTGCTCCTGTTTCTCTTGGTCTTGGTAGCCTTCGATGGGTATGATGAACTTCTGGGAGAAATGCTCGTAGTTGCCCAAGAGTCCGGGATTGACAAACTGAAAAAGGCTCCACAACTCACCTAAGTGGTTCTGTACAGGTGTACCTGTCAGCATCACGCGGTTGTCTGCCTGAATCTTCATGGCAGCCGCACTGGTCTTGGCGCCTCGGTTCTTAATGATGTGTGCTTCGTCCAAGCATGCCACGTTCCAATGCTTCTTTGTGATGAAATCCTGAATGCTCAGTAGGATGCCGTAGGTGGTCACTATCACGTCGCCTGCTTTGGCGTCCAAGATGACTTGCAAGCGGTTGGTGGCAAAGTTGAGGATTTTTACGTTCAGAGTTGGAGCGAATCGTTCCATTTCTGTTTTCCAGTTAGGGGCTACAGAGGCTGGCGCCACGACAAGTGATGGACCTTCTTCTTTCTTCAGTAGCAGGAAAGCAATGGTCTGGATGGTTTTTCCCAATCCCATGTCGTCAGCCAGCAAAGCACCTGCTCCCCAGCTGTTGAGACGGGCAATCCACAGGTAGCCGTTCTTCTGATAAGGACGCAGGGTCGCATTCAATTCTTTGGGTACGTCTGGGCTATAGTTGGAACCGTCGAGGATGCGTTGTCGGATTTCGATGAGTTTTTCGTCCATCTCTAACTCCATCTCCCCATGTAGGATCTCATCACCCATTAAAGCGGCACTAAAAGGGGATATCTTGATTTTTCCTCGTTCACGATTGGCAATGGCGTCGAGCGCCTTCAATTGGTTTCTCAACTTCTCGCTCAATGCAAGAAACTCACCATCGCCAATCTTCACAAACTTTCCTTTGCTTTTGCCAACCAACTCCAAGAGTTCGCTGATGCTGATGCGGGTTTGTTCATCAATGTTGACGTCTCCTTCGATGTCGAACCATTGTCCTCGCTGTTTCACTATGCCGCTCCATGTACTCGTTCCTTTTGCAAGCGAACGAATCTTGAATCCTTGTCCTTCAGGCCATTCGGCATAGAACGTGTCGGGGTGCTCCTGAATCAGTTGTACGAGGTCAAGCATGAAGTCGGGCGAATAGATTTCATGTTCGTTGAAATCTTCTCCCTCACTGTTCCAGAACTCGTTGACCAACTCGAGGTTTTGCCGTTCCATTTCCATGTTGCGCTTCACCCTCACACGCCCATTCTCATTCTCATCGATGATGATATCATTTCCCGCTCCCAAGCGGAAGGTCTTTCTGCCTCCTTGCAAGGGGCGCACAAACACTTCCACTTCCCAATTGCCTCCCTGCTTGGGACTAAGTCTGAAGCCCACGCTCCATTGTCCATCCACGATGGGCAGGGTGCTACCGCCTTCAATGAGTGATGAGTGCAGTTCCACCTTACCACCGATTTTTGCTAACAGGCTTCGTAGCGTTGGTTCCGCTTCAAGTGGAAGACTGCCTAATTGTAGCAGTTTTACATAATATCCACGAATGTCATTGGGGATGTTGATGAGGCTGTAATGCGTGGGTGAATCTTCCACAATCACAAGGTCGTCTTTGGCATGTCCTAATGGCACGTTTGACTTGACCACAAATCTTTCGTCTTCTTTCTCCACAATCAGATAGGGTTTGTCTCGATCCACCTTCACCAGTTCGAAAGGTGCTGTACGTCCGACATACAGGCGGCTTTCGTCCACCATTTCCTCTATCACGTGTTCCAATTGCAGTTCCCAATGGTCACTATGGTTCAGTCTTGCGAGGATGCGGCGGTCAGCATTGTTCATGCATTCCACCTCTCCTTTTCTGTATCGGGCATCGCTCAGTCGCTTGCCGTTGCCCCATGCACCGTTTTTAAGCCGTGTTTGTTCCCTCACTTGGATGGCATGTGAATCTGTTGACTCGCGGATGTACATCAAGCGCGTCTCAGGTTCTTCTTCTGCAGGTTTGAAGCCATCAGCCTCGTCAAGCAATCCTTCAAGCACCGATTCCCATTCTGCTTTGTGGTAGATGTTCACAAGGGTGGGGTGGTTGCCAAACCGATGGCGGAGCGATTCACGTTCGTGGTCGTAGAAGGGAAGGTATTTTGACATCTCGTGTTGTAGTATCGCAAGGTGCGGGATGCAGAGGTTGATGTCCATATTGGCTGTTGAATAGCCTAAATAGTTGGCAATGAGGAAGGACAGATGACGGAAGATGGGGGGAAGGATACCGGTGACGCTTTCTTCATACATTTTCTGCACTTGTTCTTTGTGCAGGGAGATGCTGATGTTGCAGAAATCTTCAGCCAAAAGTTTCGCCGGCAGCATTTGCGGATTGCTTCTCACCTCCATATTTGCCACAAGTTCTCTTAGTCGGGCACGGCATGCTGATGCAATTTTCTCGTTGTCTGTCGCCTGTTGTCTGTTGTCTGTTGTCTGTTGTTCCTCAGCAGCCACAACCATGTATGACAGCACCAGATAGAAGGTTTGCAGCGCATTTTGGAAATAGCCTCTTGTACCTCCTTCTTTCAATTGGGTCTTCAGGGCCATGTCGAACCATTGTACCGCTTCTACATTCTTGTTGGCACAGAGGTTGCGTAAGGCTCCCAAGGCGTAGCCCGCTGCGATGTTGGAGTAGATGCCTCCTTGGGGTGTTTGTCCTGTGGCGATGTATTCATAGAGTTCCACATCCGCCACCAAACGGCATCGGGCTGATTCGGTGATGGCATTGTAATTTCCGATGATGGTCAATATCAGCGTGGTATCCACCACCTGGTCATGGATGATGAGGTAATCAGCCAGATGTTCATAATAATGCATGAAGGATTCTGCCGGCAGGTTCTCAAACAGGGACTGGAATCGTGGTTCTGTTGCCACACTGTAGAAGAGGCTTACTTGGTCTTTTCCAATCACGTTGGCGCTATTGCATAGTTGGTAGTTGCTTTCCACCAATTGTTTGATGGCGTACCGCACGAACATATGGGTTTGCCCGCTGAAATGCTGCAACTTCTGGAATGCCAGCAACAAATCCTTTCGACATTCGTAAAGGTACCACAAGGTTGGAACGATGTCATCGGCATTCACGCTATAGCGCGGCATGTTGGAATACCAATCTTTTCCTTCCTGTTTGAAGATGCCTTTTTGCAAGAGTTCTTCCAGTGCCGCAGTGCCATCGAATGCCGTAAAGCAATAGTGCCCCAACAGATAGATGTGCTCATCCATCCGCTTATTGGAGCCAAGTCCAGTGTCTACATAGAAGCACAAAAGCCGTTGTGCATCCTCGCTCAGTTGCTCGTATTTGTCAAAAAACATCCTTCAGAAGTTGTGTTATGTGAAAAGCGTGCAAAGTTACGAATAAGTGAGCACAATACAAAGGGAAAAAGTCTATTTTTCGTTTTATTGTAAAACGTGAGTAGCTTTGATACGCTCTACCCCATATCCTCCTTGCCTATATGTATGTAAATGAGCTCTCAACGGAGGAAATCAGAATGTCAAGCCCTTTGGTGTTATGGTAGAGGTAACATTAGAATAAATAAATGTAACGTAAATGATGTCGGATTTGAGAAAAAAGGAACAATGGGCGTGGGTTCGCCAGACGTCAGCCTCGGTCATGAAGCCTTTTGATGTCTATGCACAATTGGCATCCACAGAGGATTTCATCCCGTTTGATTTTTCAGAAACAGGTATTGAAAATGTGGCGTCTGTCTTGCATTTAGGTGAGGAGCAGTATTACGACTTGCAGGGCAGAAGAATCGCAGACCTTTCCAACGTTGCTAAAGGTCAGTTCGTCATTGTGCGCACTTCCGATGGAACAGTACGCAAGGTAATGGTGAAATAGACTTTGTGTTTGTATAAAGAATGCCGCCCAACGATGAACTGTTGAGCGGCATTTTTATTGTCAAGTTGAAAAAGCATGATTAATGTTCTCCTATTTTTCCCGACATGATATCGATGAGTTCGTTGGTGATGCTTTGCTGACGGGTCTTGTTGTAGAGGAGGGTAAGTTCCTTCAACAGGTCGTTGGCATTGTCATCGGCGGTCTGCATTGCTAACATACGGGCTGCGTGTTCACTGGTGAGGGAATCGAGCAGGATGCCATAGACTTTTGCGTTGAGCAGACGTGGAAATAGAGATGTGAGGAGTTCTTCGGGTGAGGGCTCAGTTAAGTAAGTTGAGAGTTGAGAGTTGAGAGTTGAGAGTTGGCTATCGTCTTGTTGTTGGTCATCAGCCCGCATGGAACTGTTAACTGTCAACTGTAAACTGTCAACTTGAATGACTTGGGAACCCATCGACTTGAAATGGTGATAAATGAACTCAACTTCATCAATCTCCTTGTGTTGATACAATTCGATGGCATACGCTACAAGAGCCGAAACACCCGTGATGTCGTTGTTTTTTCCTATCTTGTCGAGCAATTGAACAAAATCTGTGTTAAGTTCCCTCTCCGTCTTTTTCAGTTCATGGGCAATTTTCTTGCCGATAGGTAACAAGTGTACTTGCTTGCCCATCTGCTCCAATTCCTGTATGCGACTGAGGGTGGCCTTGCCCATATTGCTGTTGAACGCACCGCACAGACCGCTGTTGGAAGAGATGGGGATGAGGAGAGATCCAGACCCCTCTCCCGCCTCCCCTGCAGGGGAGGAGTATATACTTTGTTCGATTGTCTCTAACTCATTGGCAGAGATACTACTCCCTCCCTTCAGGGAGGGTGAGGGGAGGGTCTGGAGACTGCCAACAATCCTCTCCAACTCGTTCTTATACCGCAAAAATGCCTCCGTCATCCCCTGTGTGTGATGGAGTTTCGCGCTTGCCACCATGCGCATGGCACTGGTGATTTTCTGCGTGTTGCGGACAGACGCGATGCGGCTTTTTATTTCTTTGAGAGAAGCCAAGAGAATTTACTATTTGACGATTTACAATTTACAATTTGATGTTGGAGGCAGTTTGTTCGATGATGGCGGTGATGTTGTCATCAATCTTACCTTCTCGAAGCGGTGTGAGCACATCCTCTTGATGAGTGGTGCGAAGGAGGTCAAGGAAGGCTGCCTCAAAGTCACGTGATTTCTCTACGGGTATATCGCGCAATAATCCGTGAGTGCCACAATAGAGAATGGCAATCTGCTCTTCTACGGGCATAGGCTGATACTGCTTTTGGATAAGCAATTGGGCGTTCTTGCGACCTTTGTCGATCGTGAATGCGGTGACAGGATCCATGTCGCTGCCGAACTTTGAGAAGGATTCCAACTCACGGTATTGGGCTTGGTCAATCTTTAGGGTACCAGCCACCTTCTTCATGGCTTTCAACTGAGCGTTACCACCCACACGAGAGACGGAGATACCTACGTTGATGGCAGGGCGAACGCCTTGATTGAAAAGGTCGGTCTCCAAGAAGATTTGTCCGTCGGTGATAGAGATGACGTTGGTGGGGATATAGGCAGACACATCGCCTGCTTGCGTCTCAATGATGGGCAATGCGGTGAGCGAACCGCCTCCACGCACCTTGCCACGCAAGCAATCGGGCAGGTCATTCATCTGCTCTGCTACCTCTTGCTGACTGATGATTTTGGCTGCACGTTCCAACAGACGGGAATGGAGATAGAAGATGTCACCAGGATAGGCTTCACGTCCTGATGGACGTTTCAGAATAAGCGACACCTCGCGATAGGCAACAGCCTGCTTCGAGAGGTCATCATACACCACGAGTGCATGGCGACCTGTGTCGCGGAAATATTCTCCGATGGCGGCACCTGCGAAAGCAGCGTAATACTGCATGGCAGCAGGGTCACTGGCGGTTGCCGACACAACGATGGTGTAGTCCATCGCTCCTTTCTGCTGAAGTGTGTTGACGATGGTGGCGACAGTGGAACCTTTTTGTCCGATGGCAACGTAAATGCAATAGACGGGTTTGCCTGCCTCGTAGTTGGCACGTTGGTTGATGATGGTGTCGATGGCGATGGCGGTCTTGCCCGTCTGGCGGTCACCGATGATAAGTTCACGCTGACCTCTGCCAATCGGAATCATGGCATCGACCGCCTTCAAACCTGTCTGCAACGGCTCGTTGACGGGTTGACGGAAGATGACTCCTGGGGCTTTGCGCTCCAAGGGCATGTCGAATGTCTCACCAGTGATGGCTCCCTTACCGTCGATGGGGTGTCCGAGGGTATCGACCACACGTCCCACCATGCCTTCGCTCACGGCAATGGAGGCTATGCGTCCCGTTCGTTTCACGGTATCACCTTCCTCGATGTTGTCGGTCGGACCCAACAACACGGCTCCCACATTGTCTTCCTCAAGATTCATTACGATGGCTTCCATGCCATTGTCGAATGCGAGGAGTTCACCTGCTTCCGCATTGCGTAGTCCGTATGCACGTACCACACCGTCGCTGACTGTGAGCACAGTGCCTACCTCAATCTCGTTGCCGAGGGTATTTTCTTCATTGTCGATGTCAGCGAGTTGCTGGCGCAACATCGCCGTCACCTCGCTTACTTTTATGGAATCGGACATAATTCTTTTCTGATGAGTTCCAATTGATGTTTGTAACTGTAGTCGTAATGGCGGTCACCGATGCGGAGACGGAAGCCACCGATGAGTTTGGGGTTCACCCTGCGTTCGCACTCCACTTCGCGATGTCGGTGTGCCTTGATGCGTTGAGTCAGATGGTCGATGGTGCCGTCATCAACTTCTATTGCTGTCTCGAACACTACATGGTCAATGCCATGATGTTCGCGATAAAGGTCTTGATAGACGAAGATAATCATGCGAATCTGATTCTCACGATGGTTGTCCAACAGCAAACGGAGAAATCTTGTGTACAAGGTGGTGGCTTCAGGATCAAGCCCCGATGCAAGCACAAGCAGCGTGTATTTCTTTTCTTTTGTCACACGCGGATTGATGAGTGCCATCTGCAAGTCTGGCTCCGCTTTCATGCTGTCATGGAGCACGCCCAAGTGCTCATAGACCTGTTGGTCTACGAACTGTGCCTTTGCCTCCTCGAACAAGGCTGTGGCATACCGTTTAGCAATGCTTCCGTTCATCATGAGCGTTGAGAATTTAGGGCTTGAGTTTTGGGTTTAGAGATGGCCGATGAGTTGCTCGATGGTTTTCTGCTGCACCTCATCGTCCTTCATCCGTTCGCCAATCACCTTCTCGGCAATGTCGAGAGCGAGGGTTGCTACTTCCTTTCGCACGTCCTGCAAGGCACGTTCCTTCTCCGCCAGAATGCTTTGCCGTGCTTCCTCTATCATCTGGTTGGCTGAGGCTTGCGCCTCTTCTTGTGCCGCCCGAACGATTTGCTGCTTCTCCTGCATGGCTCCAGCAATGATGTCTTTCTGCTGTGCTTTGGCATCAGCCAACAGTTTCTCGCCCTCAGCCTGAATCGTAGCCAACTTTTCGTTGGCTTGTTTGGCTGAGAGGAGCGACATCTCGATGAACTCCTTACGCTCGTTGATGGCCTTCACGATGACTGGGAAGCCGAACTTCGCCAGCAGGAAGAACACCACGCCGAAAGAGAGAACCATCCAGAAGAGCAGTCCCGGGTCTGGTGTGAGTGGATTCATGGTTGATTACTTTAGTACGACGAGCAGGCACACCACAATGGCAAAGAGTGCCACACCCTCAATGAAGGCGGCGGTCAGAATCATGGATGTGCGGATGTTGCCTGCTGCCGAAGGCTGACGGGCAATGCTCTCTGTGGCTGACTTACCAATCATACCGATGCCGAAAGCGGCACCAATCACTGCGATGGCAGCACCGATGGCTGCTCCGATTTGTGCGAGGCTCATGCCTGCTTCTACTGCTTCAAGAATCATAATGTTAATTTACAATTTAACTATTTACTATTTACAATTTAACTATTTACTATCTTATGTTTCGCAAGTGCTCAACTTTCTTGGAGTTAAAGTAGTTAAAGCCAAATGTTATGCAGGTGTCAGAGTATCGGCTTTTAACTCCTAAGCGGAGCGATAACTCCAATAACTCCTTTAACTCCCCCCAACTCAACTTGCGAAAGTTGAGTTACTATTTATTCATCGTGCGCCAATCCGATGAAGTTGGCGGTCAGAATGGTAAACACGTATGCTTGGATGAATGCCACGAGAAGTTCGAGGCAATTCATGAATATGCAGAAAAGGACACTGACTGCGGTCATCGAGGCACACATGGCGGTGCCCATCTTTGCGGTGACAAAGACCACGCTGGTCAAAGCGAGAATGATGATGTGTCCTGCCATGATGTTGGCAAAGAGACGGACGGTGAGTGAGAAGGGCTTGGTGAACACACCGATGAACTCAATGGTCGGCATGATGGGTAGCGGTGCTTTAAGGAAAATAGGCACGTCTGGCCAGAAGATGCTCTTGTAGTAACCTTTGGGCGCAAAGAAATTGATGGCGATAAAGGCGGAGACGGCACAGGTCAACGTTACAGCAATGTTGCCCGTCAAGTTCGCTCCCCCAGGGAATACAGGGAGGAGTCCCAAGAGGTTGCTCGTCAGGATGAAGAGGAACACGGTCATCAGATAGGGCGAGAACCGTTCATAGCCATGTCCGATACTCTCTTTCGCCACATCCTTGTCAATAAAGTCGATGACTGCTTCCATCATACCCACAAAGCCACCTGGTGCTTTCTTGCTTCCATTCTTCCTGTACCATCGTGCCAAACCTAACACTACTGAGCAGAGCAGGGTACACACGATGAACAGTTCCAACACGTTCTTCGTGATGCTGATGTCGAAGGGACGTTCACCTGCCGCATTGACAATCTTTCCCTCATAATCACCCTCCTCGGCGATGTGATAGCCTTGATAGGTGGCACCATGTTCCAGTTTATTCGACATGAATGCATCCACACCCTGTTCTCCAATGAGGATGCAGGGTAGGGGAATTACAGCCCCTTCTACAATGTGCCATTCATAACTGTCGCCCAAGTGCTCGAAGATGAGTTTGGACACGTCCAAACCTTCCTCTGCTCTCATCGGTGCAGCGAATCCTAACACACATATAATATATATAAGGAGTTTCTTCATCATGTCTTTATGATTCACCCAGCATACGGACTGGCTCACATACTACTGTTATTTCGTCGTTCTCTATTCTCACCACACCATTGCCACAATTGATTTCTTCACTTTCCGTGTGAATGCTCCCCTCCTTCAGTTCTGCAATCATGGGCGCATGACCTGGCAAGAACTCCATGAGTCCTGTTGTTGATGGGAACTGAAAGCGTTCCACATCCCCGTCGTAGGTCGTCCCTGTAGGTGTGATGATTTGTAGATGCATAATTCCTAATTGGCTACGCCGAGCTAAAGGTTCCTAACTCCTAATTCCTCTTTCAACTTTCGTCCTTTCTCAAATGCCTCTTCGATGGTGCCGACATTCAGGAACGCTTGTTCGGGCAGGTCGTCACACTCGCCGTCCAGAATCATCTTGAAACCCTTGATGGTGTCTTCGATGCTCACCATCACACCTGGCACACCCGTAAACTGCTGTGCCACGGCAAATGGTTGCGAGAGGAAACGTTGCACACGGCGGGCACGGTTCACGGTTGTCTTGTCCTCGTCGGAGAGTTCCTCCATGCCAAGAATGCTGATGATGTCCTGCAACTCTTTGTTCCTTTGCAGAATCTGCTTCACCCGTTGTGCCGTCTGGTAATGTTCCTCACCCACCACGTTAGGGTCGAGGATGCGCGAAGTGGAATCCAGTGGGTCAACGGCTGGATAGATGCCCAACTCTGCAATCTTACGGTTCAGCACCGTTGTGGCATCCAAGTGCGAGAACGTTGTGGCTGGAGCAGGGTCGGTCAAGTCGTCGGCAGGCACATATACGGCCTGTACTGAGGTGATGGAGCCGTTCTTTGTCGATGTGATGCGCTCTTGCATCTGTCCCATCTCACTGGCAAGCGTAGGTTGATAACCCACGGCAGAAGGCATACGTCCCAACAGGGCTGAAACCTCCGAACCAGCCTGCGTGAAACGGAAGATGTTGTCGATGAACAGCAGAATGTCGCCACCCCTGCCACTGCTCACGCCGTCACGGAACGACTCTGCAATCGTCAAGCCTGACAATGCCACGCTGGCACGTGCACCAGGGGGCTCGTTCATCTGTCCAAACACAAGGCTTACTTGGCTCTTCTTCAGTTCCTCTTTGTCAATGAGGCTCAAGTCCCATTTCCCTTTTTCCATCGCTTCTTTGAACTTGTCGCCGTAGCGGATGACGCCGCTCTCAATCATCTCGCGAAGCAGGTCGTTTCCCTCACGTGTGCGTTCTCCCACACCCGTGAAAACTGAGAAACCGTTGTTCTTCTTTGCTACGTTGTTGATGAGTTCCTGAATCAGCACAGTCTTGCCCACACCGGCACCGCCAAAGAGACCAATCTTACCGCCCTTGGCGTAAGGTTCAATGAGGTCGATGACCTTGATGCCTGTGTAAAGCACTTCCTGTGCAGGACTCAGTTCTTCAAACTTCGGTGCTTCCCGATGGATGGGTAGTGCTCCCTCGCGATTCATCTCCTCCATGCCGTCGATGGCATCACCGCTCACGTTCATCAGTCGTCCCTTCACCTGTTCACCCACAGGCATCGTGATGGGACGCCCCAACGCCACCACCTCCATGCCTCGTCGGAGTCCATCGGTGCTCTCCATGGCAACACATCTCACGGTGTTCTCGCCCAGATGCTGCTGCACCTCCACCACCATGCGTCGTCCTTCTGCACGCTCGATGGTTAAGGCATCATGGATACGCGGCAGTTTCTCGGCAGAGAACTGCACGTCCACCACTGGACCAATAATCTGTGATATCTTTCCCTTGATTTGTTCCATTGTACAATAGGTTGATGATGCAAAATTGCAAAAAAATATTGAAACAACACCATCTAATCCTAAAAAAGTTGGCGAAAGATGGAAACTTTCACAAATTCTTCCTACCTTTACAGCATAAATGCTAAATCGTAAATTAAATGGCTTTAATCAAGACAGTGTGCGGCTTGACTCCGAAATGGGGCGAAGGCTGCTATTTCAGTGAAAACGCTACAATTGTGGGCGATGTGCAGATGGGTGACCAGTGTACGGTGTGGTTTAATGCGATCGTGCGAGGAGACGTGAACTACATCAAGATAGGCAACCGTGTGAACATACAGGACGGGTCGTGCCTGCATACATTATATAAGAAGGCTGCCATTGAGATTGGTGACGATGTGACCATCGGGCATAACGTGACGCTGCATGGCTGTACGGTGAAGAGTGGTGCGCTCATCGGTATGGGTGCAACGGTGCTCGACGACGCTGTGATAGGTGAAGGTGCGATTGTCGCTGCTGGGGCTTTGGTGCTGAAAGGCACACAGGTGGGTGATGGCGAACTGTGGGGAGGGGTGCCAGCCAAGTTCATCAAGAAGGTGGACCCTGAGCAAGCAAAAGAACTTAATGTCGGCATTGCCCAGCATTATATCATGTATGCCGATTGGTATCGGGACAGCACCCCGCAGCCTGTACTGGATATGATTTAGAAAGGGCGTACTCCTCGGGTACGGTGTGCCGTAGTCGAGGAGTACGCAGTGTCGTACCCGAGGGGTACGCTATAGAAAAGATTTATTGAATCACCACTTTTCGGACTGTTTCTCCTGTTTTCATCATGTAGATGCCCGGTTGTGTGGGTTTTGCCACTTGGATGCCATTTAGCGTATAGTAGGTGGCAGTGGAAGTCTGGCTGCTGGCAATCTCACCGATGGTCATGGCATCAGCACCGCCCATGAACTTGAAAGAAATAAGTCCACCATTTTCTTGGATGTCGGTGATGGGCTTGTTCATGTTCTTTGTCCCGTCGGTGTTTTTGTTGAAGAGTGCCCCTCCGTAGGAATCGTGTGAGCCGTTGATGAGTTGGGTCACATGGGAGTTTCCTGGAAAGAGATGGGATTGGTATTGTTCAGCGTTGATGTTGTATGTCTTGTTGTAGTAACTGCCGTATTTTTTTCCTGCGGGTATGATGCTCATGCGCTGATGTTTTTTTATGGTGTTGACCCCATTTGTAACCCATGCCTCTCGCTGATAGTCCACGTGAATGACGAGCAGCCCGTGTATGCCTGTGTTGTAATCTACATACCTGAACCAGCCTTTGGACTGTCGGTTTTCGAGAATGAAGTATTCGTTGTGGTTGCCATCGTTATAGATGATGTATGCTACAGGTTCATCATGAAGGTTGGGCATATCGGTGATGGTGGTGGGTTCGTTCAGTTCTATCAGGTCGAGCCATCCGGCAAACCATCGTTCGTAGGCTGTGAATCCAGTGGGGCTTTCGCTGTATCCTGTTGCCCCACAGCCGCTTCCTGATGCCATGATGTCCCAATGCTGCATGTTGAAACCTCCATTGTATTGGGTGTCGTAGAAGTCGGGCAGACCCAGGCAATGGCTGAATTCATGACAAGCTGTTCCGATACCGTCCATGATGTTGCTGGTTGTTCCTCTCAATTCGCAACTCATGGCATAGGTGTTAATGGTGTATCCGCCCAATTTGAAAGGGCCTTCACCATCATTGTATTTCCTTAGCAATGTGAGTGAAGATTCGTGTGGCCAGATGGTGCTTTCAGCGGCTCCAGCATGTTCTCCGTAGCCAGCATAGATAATATAGACTTGGTCCACCTCTTTGTCTCCATCCCAATCGTAATCAGCCCAATTGATATCGTATTTCTGATTTGCCAATCTGCATGCTTCAGTGGTTAATTCTCCCACCCTTTTGTCTTCGCCATTGGAATCATTCTCGCCATAATAGGTGTTTGCGTGGCTGACTTCGATGGGACCAAATACGTCAAACGTCAGGTCGAATTGTCCGTAGGACTGGTCGTAGAAGTAGTCGTGTACAGAGCCGGCATTGTGGTCCTCGTTATACCCCACTTGGTTAAACATCCTGTAGAACTTCTCAGGTGTATGTTTGCTCTTCATCGCCAGATTGGGAAATTTCACCAGAAGGACGATGCCTTTCTTTTTACCAATATAGGCAGAGGGGTAGCCAAATGCCTGACGGGTTTTGTTTTCTGCTGCTCGCTGTTGACGACGCAGGTTAAGTCGGGTGCTTTTTTCGCTCCAAGCTTTGTTGATGGAGTCAGCCAGTTCGGGAGCCAATCGCCAGTCTCCGTTTGTTTCCTTCACGATGGGCGTGCCGTCCAGCGTAGCATAGAAATGGCAACATTCATCACCGAACAGCGTGATGGTTAACATGGTGCCATCGCTGTTTGTCACAGTGAAAGGCTTCACGTTGGCAGGAATGCCCCATGCCCAACCTGTGGCAAGAAGCAAGAGAAATGAGAGTATAAGACGTTGTATCATAATAAAAACGGTACAAAGATAGTGATTTTAATTAGGAATTTAGGAATTGGAATTTAGGAATTGTTGCTTTGGTGATGAAAAACCAATCTTTTTAACAAAAAAAATCCCATTTTTCGTGTTCATTTCCTTGTTCTTTCCTATCTTTGCATCATCAAAACCAGATTAACAATGAACTTGAGATTTTTGACAGCATCCATTTTGTGGATTCTCACCATGTTGGCAAGTGCTAATGATGGTGTGTTTTATGTAAATGGTAACCAGATTGTTCCCTTGCAGGAAACGGATGTGGCAGTGACAAAGGAAGTGCTGACTATCAGTATACAAGATGACGGATATGCTACAGTGGACGTGTTGTATGAATTCACGAATCGTGGAGCCGCGAAAGTGGTGGATGTGGGTTTTGAGGCATCGGCACCTTACAATACGGGCGACAAGTTGGATAAGATGGGTAAACATCCTTACATTTACGACTTCACCGTTGAGATGAATGGAACGAAACTCCCTATTCGCAACTATGTGGTGCATCATAGTTCAGAAGATGAACCCACCGATTTTGTACCGCTTGACCTCAATCAGTGGCGCGACATCAAGGATACTGATGATGCGCTATCGGGCATCATCAATAAACAGACGCAAGAGAATATCGACTATTCCTATGCTTATTGTTTCAAGGCCAACTTCAAGGAGGGCAAGAATGTGGTTCATCACACTTACCGATATATGATGTCAGGGGGTATCTATAACCATTTCGGCATTCCCTATTGGTTGAAGCCAGCCATGCGTTGGGCAAACCATCAGATAGATGATTTCACACTTCGCATCAAGGCAGAGAAAACAGCCAAGCAGTTCTGTATAGCCAAAGATCCGATGTGGAGCGCTGCCCAATGGCGTTTGGCTGAGGGAACGGGTAAGATGCATGTCGTTAATGGCGGATATGACATGGAGTATTATGAGTTTTCTTTGCGCAATGGCACTTATGAATGGCACGCTAAGAATTTCCGTCCAACGGATGACATCCATATTGATTCTGCAGAAGGGGCTCTTTTCTCTCGTGAGGATTTCAAATTGGGACGTTTTTATGACCGTACAGCCCCCATGAATATGTTGGTGCCTTACGAAATGATGGAAGAGACGGATGACGACCCTCGGATTCCTGCCAATACCACGACCAATGGCATCCCAAACTCTCGCATCTTGCGTAATCTTCCTTACGCTAATCGTGGGTATGTGTTCAAAGACCAGAAATTGGCTGCCTATTTCAAGTCGCTTTGGTGGTATATGCCTGATCCCAACTGGAATCAGGACACTTCTGACTTCACCGAGGAGGAGCGGAAACTTGTTAATGATTATAAATGATAAACTCAACTTTCGGAAGTCATAAAAACCACAGATTGCACAGATTACACGGATTTTTTTTAACAACGAATTTCCCTAATTTTACGAATTTTTCTTTTCAATGCCGCAGGCGGCAACGAAGGAAAACGAATGGAAGGCGTTCCACATTCGGAGAAATCAGAAGGATTTCATTCGGCGGGCTTGCCCATAAAAACAATTCGGAAAATTGGCTACGCCGAGCTAAAGGTTCGTTGTTGAAAAAAAGAACTCCAGAAACTTAAATGATAAACAATATTCTATAATCTTCCATTATGAAAAAGTTATTTTTAACATCACTCTTGATGCTGTTTTCCGTTTCAGCAGCATTTGCACTCAAAGTTGACAAAATTGTAAGCATCTCTGTAAAAGATGATAAAGGTAAAACAGAGTCGCGTTCTTACAGGCTTTATGTGCCTGACAATGTAAAGGATAATGCACCGCTGGTGGTTTCCCTTCATGGTGCCAATGGCAATCAGTTGGCTAACCGTCCAATGACGACAGAGGTGGCTGATGAAGAAGGCTTCATCGTGGTTTATCCACAAGGCAAGACTGTCGATTTCTATTTGGCAGGCATGAACACGACGGGTTGGGTGTCTTCTGGGGAAGTCAATGCTGATGTCGAGTTTATAAAAGCTATCATTGAAGATGTGAAAAAGAATTATTCAGTGGATAGCAAACGCATTTATTGCTGTGGATTCTCTAATGGCGGCATGATGACCTATGCGCTCTCCAATACATGTGCTGACATCTTTGCAGCATTTGCATCCATTAGTGGATTCCAAATGAATGAATTCCACTTCCGCCACACTGGTGCACGCCCTGTGCCATTCCTGCACATTCATGGAAAGGCAGACGATTTTGTGAAGTATTCTTTGATGCCCACCATTGTGGACGAAATGGTGGCACGCATCGGCGCAAATCCTGTGCCAGTAAAGACGACCGTTCCTGGCAAATACACCAAGAGTGTTTATGAGGCAACCGAAGGTGGCTTCCCATACGTGTACTATGAAATGGACGGAATGGGACATAACGACATGACAAACAACACGCCAGAAGGTAATTCTGCCAAGACCATGTGGGCTCACTTCAAGCAGTACACGCTGGACACTCCTTGTGATGCCACGCTCAAGTGGATGCCACGTGTGGAGGAAGAAGGCTATAAGCCTGCTCAGCACGGATGGATAAACACCGGTAAATCCATCCTTCGTTATGGTGGTGCCAAGCATGCCAGCGACAATAGCGACCACAATGTGTATCGCTCGTTCCAACTTGACAAGGGTAACTACAAACTGACCTTTAAATCTTCTGGTGATGTGGGTAAGAAATTCCTGGTGCGTATCAAGAAGATAGGTGGAGATTATGTACTTGACACGACTGCTGAAGTGGGCGAAGATGCCGCCTTCTGCTTTAAGGTCGAGGATGGTTGGGGTGAATATATCTTTGCTTTGACTCGCAATGATAATGCCGATAACATCAGTGTTACCAACATTGCGCTTCATTCTGCCACGGCAGAGGAAATGACTTCCGTTTCAGCATTGGAGGCATCTTCTATGGATACACCAAGGTATTATAACTTAGCAGGTGTCCCATCCTCACGACTACGGAAAGGCTTTAATATTGTTCAGACAGGTCCTAACGCTTCCAAAACAATCTTTGTGAAGTGAAAAAAAGAGAGACGTGAAAGTTAATGCAGGAAAATTTGTTTGTGTAAAATTGTTTTCCTGCATTAACTTTTATATTTTAATGAGGTCTTTAGATATGAATAACGTAGAAGAAGGTTGGTCATGGGACTGTTCAAGATAGGACGGCAAGTTGATGATATGCCGACGTTTGAAGCCGTGCTGAAACAGTACGAACGCCCTGTCTATTGGCACATCAGACGCATGGTGGTGAGTCATGAAGATGCGCAGGATGTCATGCAGGAGACTTTCATCCGGGTGTATCAGGGGTTGGAGAAACTTAGGAAGAAGGAGATGCTGAAGGTCTGGGTGTATAGGATTGCCACGAATGAGTGCCTTCGCCATCTTGCCAAGGTGCGTGAGCGGGCGGTTTCAGAGGTGTGTGAGGAGGATGTGTTGTTGGCGCGGCTGACCGCTTCGGAATATGTCGATTTTGATGATGTGGCAGGGGTTCGTTTGCAAAAGGCAATCCTCCGTCTGAGCCAGCAAGAAAGAACCGTGTTCAATATGCGGTATTACGACGAGATGAGTTATGAGGAAATTGGTGAGGTGACGGGCAGCAATGTATCAACACTAAAAGTGGCTTATCACCACGCTAAAGAGAAAATAAAAAAGGAACTATTAAAATAGGGAGATATGGAAGATCTTTTTAACGACAGCAACAAACGGATGCCATACACGGTGCCGGACGGTTTCTTTGAAGAGATGCATGAGCGCCTGATGACGTCTTCTCGCATGCTTCAGCCTGCCCCCAGAAGTCAATCGACAAGGAGATTCTGGATGTCGGCAGCCGCAGCCGTGCTGCTTATAGCAGGTGTGTCGTTCTATGCCCTCCGCCAGACGGAAAAGACGGATGCACCGCTTTTGGCAGATCAACAAGAGAGTGTTGAGGCGTATATGACAGACGATGCGCTTGATGAGTGGATTGCTATCTACGAGAATATTGACAACACGATTTTATAACCCTTAAAAACATTTACGAAGATGAAAAGAATCATTACTATGGCAGTGGCTATCCTCCTGATGGCAGGAAGCACACTGATGGCTCAAACAAGGCAGGGGAACAGACCCCCCAGATTGACAGAGGAACAAATATCCCAAAAGTTGGCATTGCGAATGGCGCGTCACCTTCAACTTGATGAAGACAAGACAGCCAAGTTCACGCCAATCTATGTGGAATACCGCAATGACCTGAAACAAGTGTGGGAGAAGTATTCATCTCACCCGAAAATGGGAAAACCTGCAGCAGGGGGAAAACAGCACCGGTTTACAGAAGAAGAACTGAAACAGATAAACGCCAACCGTTTTGCTCGCAGCCGTGCTACGATTGACGTGGAAGAGAACTATTACAAGCGTTTCTTGACAGTTCTCACTCAGCAGCAGTATGACATGATGTTGAAACTCGAGAAGATGCATCTGCAGCGCATGAAAAATGAGCGGATGAAACGGATGCAGCAGTGTAAACCCCAACCTAAGCGCTCATTCCATCCTGGCAGAAATACTGATGCGAGACAACGTAAGGTTCAAGCATCTGAAAACTTGGTGTCAAGCATAGAAAATACACCATCGCAAGAAGAAAAGAAGAGTGGCCGCTGGATGTCTATGAGCGGGGCGCAGTTGGATGGGATTCCCACAACGTCAGGTATATATATCAATGGTGGAAAGAAGGTGATGATTAAGTGAGCGCAATAAATTTTCTCATTTAGAATTCTATACCGAACGTAAGTAATAAAAATAGAACACGACAAAAAAACATGATTTCTTTTACATGAAAAAGAGTGATTGGAGAGATAGGTTCGCAGGGATGCGAGCCTTCTCTTTTTTTGCTCTGTAGGGTTTTGTGATAAGGTCTTGCCGCATTCTTGTAAGGTTCGAATGCTTTTAATCTGAACCTCGTAACATGGAGAAAAAGAAAAGTAACGTGTAACAAAGCCTTTTGACGCTTTTGTGTGTAACTTTGCAAACGAAATTACTTTTACTCAATCTATTTCCACAAACTCATGAAACAAATCCTTTACCGCTTGTTTTCTGTCTTGTTTATGATGACAGCGACGATACCCTTTTTCGCACAGACACTGACATTTAGCCAGCCACATGGTTTTTATGATGCGGCATTCTCCACCGAAATCATTTGCGATGAGGAATTACCTGTTGAAGTGCCTATTCGATATACGCTGGATGGTAGTGAGCCAACGGATAATAGCCCTGTTTATTCAGCCCCCATCCACATTAAAGGAAACTCGATTCTGCGTGCTGTGGCACTTGCTGACACGGGACGCGTCACGCCAATCGCCACAGTGACGTATCTTTTCATGGATGATGTGTTGAAGCAGTCAAACAAACCAGAGGGCTATCCGGTTAAATGGGGAAACTATACAGACACCTGGGGCACAGCCGTTGCGGACTATGAGATGGATCCGGAAATGACTTCAAATCCCGTGTTGGCGAAAAAAATCCGAGAGGGTTTTCTTTCCTTGCCCGTAGTGAGCATCGTGACAGATAAGGATAACCTTTTCAGTCATGAAAATGATCCAAAAACGGGCGGGATCTATATATTTACAGGTCCTCCAGTTGGCGACCCGACGGGACATGGTTGGACGCGTCCAGCCAGTGTAGAACTGTGGAGTCCCTCATCACAAGCAGGGAAACTTGATTTCTCAGTCACTTGTGGACTTCGTCTTCATGGTGGTCATGGTCGTCTGGCAGAGAAGAATCCAAAGCACTCTTTTCGTCTGGTGTTTAAAGAACAATATGGGAAGAAAACATTGAAATACCCTCTTTTCGGGGAGAATGAGCCAGCCAAATTCGACCAACTTGTGCTGCGTTGCCATTTCGGGAACTCATGGCAGCATTGGTCGGAGTCCAATCGTGTTAAAGCACAATATACCCGTGATGTATGGGCACGTCGTATGCAGCGTAAGATGGGGTGGACGAGTGCCAATGCTCTTTATGTACATGTGTTCCTCAATGGAATGTATTGGGGACTTTACAACATTGCCGAACGGGTGGACGACCAGTTCGGGAAAGACCATTTGGGTGGTACGAAAGCCGATATTGATGTCATAAAGGTGGAAGAAGATGGCGGCAATCATCTTGAAGCCACAGAAGGTGACATGGAAGCATGGGAACAGATGGTGCAGGTGGCAGCAATGGCTGAAGATGATGACTATTATTACCAATTGCAGGGTAAGGATGCAGATGGCAACGACGATCCCGACCAGGAGGCCTTGCTTGACGTGGATGCCTTCATTGACTATATGCTGATCAACCAGTATGGTGGAAATACAGATTGGGATCATCATAACTGGTATGCCATTCGTCGTCGTGGCGTTGATAGTCAAGGCTTCCGTTTCCTTTGTTGGGATTCAGAACTGATTCTTGATAATCCCACAGAGAATGTGCTGAACACGAATAATGGGAATTCATATCCGACAGGCATCTTTCAGAATCTGCTCAAGAATGAAAAGTTTGCCCGCCGCTATCTGAAACGTGCCAAAGCCGTGCTGGCGGAAGATGGTGTACTGGGTGAAGAAAGTGCAGTGGAAGTGTTTGACAGTCTTTACAACACCATCGCTCTCGCCCTCTATGATGAGGCTGCTCGATGGGGGGATTATCGCCGTGATGTACACCCCTATCAAACCCAAGGAAAGTTATATACAGTAGATGATACTTATCAGAGAGAACGAAATAGGCTTCTCACTCAGTATTTCCCGGAACGCTCAGCACGAGTGCTCAATAGTATTGTAAGTCTGGTGGATGTGGATGACTTCGAAGCGCCAGAGGATTGGGTGGAATTGGTTTCTAATATGTTCCACGAATGGGATGGTGTCGATGCTGATGCACAACCGCTTGATGTTGACGTGAATGTGAATTGGAACGTGGGACGGAATGCAAGTGGAGGCACAGCCGTGGCTGGTTTTGTGAATGTGGATCACAATCAGTATGCGGACCTCAGTATGTATGACAAACTCGTGTTGCGTGGTTCGGGCACAGGACTTCGTATTCTTGCCAATCGTCTTGTGCCGCATGGGGCTTGGAAGCAGATTGTTGTTTCCTTCAATGAAAAAGATCCCTATTGGGATGCTCAAATGGGGGCTATTGTCATTCCTTTAGATGAGATACGTACGATGCGAAACACTGATAATGAAGTTCGTGAAGACGACTTCGTTCATCTTAACGCTTTGAAGGTCGATTGGAACCAGACGCTAATCCTTCGCGGTGCATATCTCATACCGTCAGATGAAGCATTGCCCGTTGTTGCTCCTTCTATCGCACAGCGTCAGTTGGAGAGAGGCAAGTACTATACACTGAATGGTCAGGAAGTGGCTCAACCGACGCGGGGCATCTATATCTATAATGGAAGAAAGATTTATTTTAAATGATACACTTGAAATTACCGGAACTATATGAAAAAAGTTATTTTTCTCCTTTCCCTGCTCATCGTGGGGAGCCTGTCCCTGAAGGCAGACAACATCACCGTTAACGGCACCAACCGTTCATATAATGTAATTGTGCCCAAGAACTTAGGCGAGAATCGCCCGTTGCTCATATTCTGTCATGGCTACAACCAAGATGCCAATTGGATGCAGAACAGCGAATTCAAGAATGACAAAGTGAGCATGGAAGCCGTGTGCGACACTGCTAAATTTGTTTGTGTATTCCCCAATGGCATTGACAGGGCTTGGGATATTGGTGGCGATCGAGACATCAATTTCATCAAGGCTATTATTGAAAAGATGGTGACGCAGCATAAGATTGACCGTAACCGCATCTATCTCGGAGGATTCTCGATGGGAGGAATGTTGACCTACAACGCCATCAACAAGATGTCCAACATCATTGCTGCTTTTGTTTCATGTAGCGGTCCTTCGGTTGTAACCCCCAAGGCTACCACACGTCCAGTGCCTATTTTGCACATCCAAGGAACCGCCGACAACTTCGGGGGGGTACAACCAGCACTGAACCCCTGGATCAAGCACAATGGTTGCTCCACAACTGACAAGGTTCAAAATAATTATAATGGTTTCGGTGGCGCCAAAATGCATACTTGGGGACCAGGCAACGACGGTGTAGAAGTCAAGTTGCTGGAATTGAAAGATAAAGGGCATTGGATATGCAAGGAGACCCAAGTGTACACGGGTAAGGAGATTTGGAATTTCTGCAAACGTTACTCGTTGAACAAGACGACGCCCAATGTCAAGATTACGGCGCCGGCTACAGGAGGCAGGTATATCAGTTTCGCTCCTGCAGGTGAGTCCACATTTCCCGATATCACCATCAGTGCTACGGCAGATGATCCGAACGGAACTGTTGAAAAGGTGGAATTTTATGATGGTGCAACATTGCTGGCTACCTGCACAACCAAGCCCTATACGGCAACTATGATGAGCACCAAGGTCGGCAAGCATACGTTGAAAGCCGTAGCCACCGACAATGATGGTGAAACAAGTACTTCCTCTGTCGAGGTGACGCTGCAAACGCCGACAACGCTCACCCTCTCGGCTGCCTTTACCGAAGGGGGAGCACTACCAGCGGGTTGGACCACTTACGATGGTACGGATCGGCGCACTGGGTATGGCAGTGGATATTCACAAGGCTGTCGTGTCTTGCAGTTCACGGGTTCATCTCGTGGATTGGACTACGGTCTCTATTTTCGCAATATTGAAGGAAAAAGACACCAAGGGTGGGCTAAGTATGGACTCTCTGATAGTGGTGCAACACTCGGTTTGGCTCCAGGTCACTACACGCTGAAATATAAAATTTGTAACTGGAATAAGCCCGATTTTGCACCTGTTGAACTGGACATAGAGAAGCGTGTGGGTGGGGTGAGCATAGCCAATCAGATTTATACACCTACCATCAACATCGGCAACTCTGCATCCAATAATTTTGGTACGCTGAAACAACAGACTTTTGAATTTGACATTACCGAGCAGGGTGACTATGTCATTGCACTCTATTCCGCAGCGGAGAAATGGAGCGATTGTATTTTGGGACAACTTATTTTGGTGGCTAACAGTTATGTGTCAACAGGAATAAACTCGCGGCAGCATCCATCCTTCGACATGGACAATGAAGTCTATGATTTGCAGGGAAGAAAGGTGTCCAATCCTCAGCGCGGCATCTACATTCAAGGTGGGAAGAAGGTGTGGATTAAATGAGGAAGATGGGTGAAGACTCGTTTTTCTGACAGAAATGTTTCATGATTTGAAACAAATGATACATGAGTGTGTGGTCGTTTCGGAAATATATTCGTAAATTTGCAAACGCTACGGACTTTTACCCATTAACCATTGTATGATAGGAGAAAGATGAAGAGAATTTGTTTCTTTTTATTGATTATGTTTTGCTGTTTCATGTCGGCTGTTGCAGTCGATTTGAAACAATGTCGTGTAGTGGTGGCAGAAGGTGATGCCGCTTTGGTAAAGAAAGTGGCAAAGGTGCTCTCGGAGGATGTGGAGCGGGTGACGGGAGTGCTGCCAGTGGTTGATGTTGTTGCCTCTTCCCTTGACTCTCATCTCTCGACTCTCAACTCTTCCCCGTCAACCGTTATTTTAGCCACGGTGGAGGGAATGCGGTTGTTGGGACTCTCTGACGATGTGGATGTGAGAGATATCCAAGGAGGATGGGAGCAGTTTAAGATTGTGACAAAGGGTAAAAAACTGTATGTAGTTGGGAGTGATGCCCGTGGCACTGCATACGGGACTTTGCATGTGAGTGAACGGATTGGCGTGAGTCCTTGGTACTGGTTTGCCGATGTGCCAGTGCAGAAGAAGCCTGTGCTGGATTATCAAGAAAACTATACATCGGCGGAACCTACTATCAAGTATCGTGGCATCTTCATCAACGATGAGGATTGGGGGCTAAAGACATGGGCTTCGCGGAATTTTGAGAAAGAACTGGAAGATATTGGTCCTAAAACGTATGACAAGGTGTGCGAGTTGCTCTTGCGTCTGAAAGGCAACATGTTGGCTCCTGCCATGCATTCATGTACAGGTGCATTTTACAGCCATTTTGAGAGTCAGGTGAAAGCAGCAGAGTGGGGTATAATGATTACGACGAGCCACTGTGAGCCGATGCTTTTCAATAATGCTGCATCTTTCGAGTGGAACAAGGAACGGGATGGCGAGTGGAACTATCTAACAAACAAGGCAACCATTTGGAAGAAATTCGATGACCGCATTAGGGAAACAGCGCAGTATGACAACATCTATACCGTTGGAATGCGAGGACTGCACGACGAAGCGATGAAAGGCTCGGCTGACCCTAAGGTGAGGGCACGCACCTTGGAGCAAGTGATGACTGACCAACGTCAGATTTTGGAAACACATAAAAAGAAGAATCCCTCGGAAATTCCTCAAATTTTTGTTCCATACAAGGAGACGCTTGACATCTACGATGCCGGGCTTCGTGTGCCCGATGACATCACCTTGGTGTGGCCCGATGATAACTATGGCTACATGAAACGTGTGAGTAATGATGTGGAGCGTCAGCGCAAGGGCGGATCGGGTATTTATTATCACTTGAGTTATTTAGGAACACCGCATGATTATTTGTGGATTTCAACGGCGCCACCCATGCTCATGTATGAAGAATTGAAGAAGGCTTACGATGCAGGGGCAGACCGTTATTGGCTCTTGAATGTTGGCGACATTAAGCCTATGGAGATTGGAATGCAGCAGTTTTTCGATATGGCATGGGATTTGTCCGCATTCACTTATGAGAATGTGAATCGTTATCAGCCACAATGGCTCGCTTCGCTGTATGGCAAGCAGCATCAGAAGGATTTTCAGCAGATTCTTGACCAATACTATCGTTTGGCATGGCAACGTAAGCCTGAGTTTATGGGTTACGAGATGGAATGGGACAACGATGAAAACAATCGGTTGCACGATACGGACTTCTCATTTGAGAACGGAACGGCTCAGCAGCGTCTGGCTGACTATAAGGCTATCTCCGACCGTGTGGATGTCATTCAGAAGACGTTACCAGCCGAGTTCCGACCTGCCTTCTTTGAGATGTTGGGCTATTCGGTGAAAGGGGCTTATCAGATGAACCGTAAGTTCCTGATGGCACAGAAAAATCACGAGACAGGCAGTGAAGAGGCGGCACGTGAAGCAACGGCAGCATTTGACAGCATCGTGGCGTTGACCCATATCTACAATACCCAGTTGGATGGCAAGTGGAATCAAATGATGTCAGAAGTTCCTCCAGGCATTTGTGCCAAGTATCAGGAAATGCCGGCATTGGTCAAGGCGCCAACCGCAGCATATCAGTTGCCGAAGAACCAACAACGGACGGAATTCTCCAAGAAACTGGAACTGGGCAAGACAAGGGCAAATGCACCTTTCCGATGGATTGAAGGACTTGGCACCGACTGGCAAGTGTTGCAGTTGGGCGAACCATTGGACAAGGTTCAGGACCCAGCCAGTTTGTCCTCTCAGCATATAGATTTGAAGTTGGATAACGACATGGCAGACAACGATTCCATCACGCTCTGCATCTCCGTTGTTCCGTTTTGGCCTGTCAACTACGACCGCAGCAATCGCTTTGGCGTGAGTGTGGACAGGTGTCAGCCTGTAGTGTGTGAGAATAAGTTCATCGAATGGGGATGGAGTTGGAAACTGCAGGTGCTGGAGAATAGAAAAGATTTTGTTGTTACGTTGCCGATAGATCGTAGCAAGAAGCGTCATACGCTTTCGTTCATCATTGGCGATCCTGGACAGATGATACAAAAGATAACATATAAATAACACAACATGAAAACAAATCACTTTGGGCAATGGGTCTTGATGACCCTTCTATGTGCGAGTTTCTCGCTATTTGCAAAAGCAGGCGTACAACCTGATAATGACCAGCGACTGTGGTACGACCGTCCCGCTACAGTATGGCTCGAGGCTGTTCCTCTTGGTAATTCCCGCATGGGCGCCATGGTCTATGGCGGCACCGAAACGGAGGAAATCCAGTTGAACGAAGAGACCTTCTGGAGTGGGGGACCCCACAATAACAACAGCACCACATCGCTGCAGCACTTGACAGAAGCGCGTAGTCTGATTTTTGACGGTAAGGAGAAGGAGGCAGAAGACCTCATCAATCGTGAGTTTGTCAAAGGTCCTCATGGCATGCGTTTCCTCACAGTGGGTAGCCTGCGGATGGAGTTCGGGCACAAGGAAGTCAAGGACTATGTGCGTGAATTGGATTTGCAGACAGCCGTGAGCACGACTTCCTATATATATAATAATGTGAAATACACTCGTCGTGTCATTGCCTCTTTGGCAGATGGCATCGTGGTGGTGAATGTGAAGGCGAGCAAGAAAGGTGCCCTGAATTTTGTTGCATCACACAAATGCCAGTTCCCGCTTACGGTGAAGGCTGAAGGCAACACCTTGGTCGCCACCATTCAAGGTGTAGAGCAAGAAGGCATTCCTGCAGCCCTGACAGCTCAGTGCCGCACAGACGTGAAAGCGGATGGTTCTGTGAAAGTCGATGGCGAGACCTTGAAAGTGGAAGGTGCAACGGAAGCCACGCTTTACATCTCTGCCGCTACCAATTTCGTTAATTACCATGATGTGTCAGGCGATGCAGCCAAGAAGAACGACCAGTTCCTTTCCGCAGCCGAAACCATGAAATTCGATCAACTTCTGAAACGTCATCTTGCTGAGTACCAGAAGCAGTACGGTCGTGTCCATCTGTCGTTGACATCATCAGACAACCAGAATTTGCCTACCGACCAGCGACTCGACAAGTTCTACAACAGCACCGATATGGGCATGGTGGCTCTTCTGTTCAACTATGGCAGATACCTTCTCATCTCTTCTTCTCAGAAGGGCGGTCAGGCTGCCAACCTGCAAGGTGTGTGGAACGATAAGCGCAATGCACCTTGGGACTCGAAATACACCATCAACATCAATGCTGAGATGAACTACTGGCCAGCCGAGGTGTGCAACTTGTCTGAAACGGCAGAACCACTCTTCTCCATGACCCGTGACCTCAGCGTGACAGGTGCGGAGACAGCCCGTGTCATGTATGGATGCCGTGGTTGGGTGGCACATCACAACACCGACCTTTGGCGCATAGCTGGTCCTGTGGATGGTGCTCCTTGGGGTATGTTCCCCAATGGTGGCGGTTGGCTCACCACCCACTTGTGGGAGCATTATCAATATACGCTCGACAAGGACTTCCTGCGCGAATTCTATCCCATCATGAAGGGTGCTGCCCAATTCTACCTCGACTATATGGTGGAGCGTGACGGCGAATTGCTCGTGGTGCCCAGTGTTTCTCCTGAGCATGGTGGCAGAGGCAAGAGCACACCTGTAACGGCAGGATGTACGATGGACAACCAGATTGCACGCGATGTGCTCTCTCAGGCATTGGCTTCTGCTAAGATATTGGGCGAAGATGCTGATTTCCAGAAGAAACTTGAAAGGGCTATTCGTATGCTGCCACCGATGAAGGTAGGTCAGTACGGACAGTTGCAGGAGTGGCGTGAAGATTTGGATGACCCCAAGGACGAACATCGACACATTTCCCATCTCTACGGACTTTATCCTTCCAACCAGATTTCTCCATACACCACTCCCGACCTTTGGAAGGCGGCAGGTGTGACCCTTCAGCAGCGTGGCGACCAAGCCACAGGATGGAGCCTCGGCTGGAAGACCAACTTCTGGGCACGTATGCTCGACGGCAACCATGCCTTCAAGATCATCAGTAATATGCTTCGTCTCCTTCCTAATGAAGGACGTGAACGAGAGTATCCCAATGGACGTACTTTCCCGAACCTCTTCGATGCACACCCGCCATTCCAGATTGACGGTAACTTCGGCGTGACGGCAGGTATTGCTGAGATGCTGATGCAGAGCGACCCCATTACAGTGGAGAAGCCAGCCATTCATTTGTTGCCAGCCCTTCCCGATGCGTGGAAAGAGGGTTGTGTGAGCGGACTCCGTGCCCGTGGTGGTTACGAAGTCAGCGAGGCATGGGCAAACGGCACCCTCAAGACTGCGACCATCAAGGCACAGCAGGATGGTACACTCCGCATTCGTTGCAAAGACACGTTGTCAGCCAAGGGCTTGTCTCTTGTTTCCACTCACGATGGTGTCAACGAGTATGAAATGGCTGTCAAGGCTGGACAAATTGTTGAATTGAAACATTAAAAACAAACCATATAAAACAAACAAATGAGAAAACTATTTTTTGCAATTCTCTCGTTCTGCGCACTCTCCATGAATGCCCAGAACCCTTACCTCCCTTTGTGGGAGCATCTGCCGGATGGCGAACCTCGTGTCTTTGAAGACCCCGACAATCCAGGCAAGTATCGTGCCTACATCATTGGTTCGCACGATGTGACTTACACCGCTTATTGCGGCAATGATGTGCGCATGTGGTCAGCACCCGTTGAGGACCTCAGCCAATGGCGCGACGAAGGTCCTATCTTCTCTCACTATGTGGATGGCAGATGGGACACCATGTATGCCCCCGACCTCGTGGAGGTGAAGGACAAGACAACAGGTAAGAAGACCTATTGGCTCTATCCTCACTCTCGCGGTTGGCGTCGCACTCCTATGGTGTGTAAGGGTGACCGTCCCAATGGTCCCTTCACTCCAGTCAATCTGACTCCTGATGGCCGTCAGTGTGTGGAAGGTTCGCTTATTGACTTCGACCCCTCAGTGTTCATCGAGAACATCACTGACAAAAAGGACCCCGACTATAACATCGGCTATCGTGCTTATGTGTTCTATGGTTTCCAGCACTCTACCGCTGTCGAACTCGATCAGAAGACCATGTACAGCAAGCGTCAGGGCACAGACCCCATCGACCCCTTCATTCCTGCCAGCAGCGCCGACGGTCGTCTGCTTGACAGAGCGGGTAGCGAGTACAAGGCACTCTACAAGGGTCAGAACCCACTCGATTTCAACTTCTTCGAGGCATCTTCCATCCGTCAGGTGGGAAACAAATACGTGATGGTGTTCTCTGGCTATAGCGGTAAGGAATACGGATTGGGCAACACCAACTCAGCCCTTCGCTATGCTTACGGCGACTCCCCACTGGGTCCTTGGCGCAGTGGTGGTGTGTTGGTTGATTCTCGTGGTGTTGTGGTGAACGAAGATGGTTCCAAGTTGATTACGACCAATGCTGGTCACAACACCCACGGTTCTATCCAGGAAATCAATGGCCAGTGGTATGTGTTCTATCACCGTCCTCCACGTGGTTTCGGCAATGCACGCCAGGCAATGGTGGCTCCGGTCAAGATTGAATGGGACAAGAAGTCAGTGGCTGATGGCGGTAAGGTTCGCATCGTGGGTTACGATCCTTACACAAAGAACAACGAGTGGACAGCAAAGGCAAGCGATGGCAACGAATATACAGGTGCCGAGGTGACTTCTGAAGGATTCCAGGTTTTCGGTCTTCCTCCTTATGCTTACTACTCTGCTGGTCTTGCTTGCTTCATGTATGGACCTAACAGCAACCAGTGGATGCAGGACAATCACGATGTGTGGAACAACTCAATGGATCTCGCTGGCATTCAGAATGGTGGTATCATCGGCTTCAAATACTTCGGCTTTGGTGGTTTGGCAAAGGATGCCAAGGGCGTGAAGGCTTTCGAAGGCACAAAGAAAGGCGACAACACGACATTGGAACTGAACCTGACGCCTGCTGGCAAGGGTGCTTTCAAGATTCATGTCAAGTTGGACAATCCTTGGAAGGGTCAGGAGATTGGTGTCATCGACGTGCCAGTTTCTGCTAATAAGAGAGAGGCTTACCGTGTGAGCGTTCCCGCAGTGGAAGGTCTCACAGGCAAGCACGCCATCTACCTTGTGGTGGAAGGCGATGAAATCAAGCAGCCCGAGCAGCCACAGGGCCGTCCACAATTTGGTGGTGGCAGACAGCAGGGTCAGCAGCGTCCACAAGGACTCTTCGACCTCCACGGAATCAGTTTTGGCAAGGGTGCAGGCGTGAAGGCTCCCGTTGTTCCAACCGTGACCATCACCGTCGATGGAAAGGACATCAAACTGCCTGCTGCTCCGATGTTCTCCACCAACGACAACGGTTTCATGATGGCAAATAACTATCAGGCATACGCACCGCTCAAGGACAATTCTGTCATCAAGGCTACAGCCTCCGATCCAGCCGTGACCTTCCAGATTGGTGCTGTATCCAACGGACGTGCTATTGTGAAGGCAACCTACAAGGGTCAGACCAAGAACTACTTCATCAATTAGTGCATCGAAACAAGCAGGTTGAAATAAATTACTTACATTTATTTGTCTGTTTGGAACAAATTGATTACCTTTGCATCGTGAACGAAAGAATTCGAGAAGCAACTTATACGAAAGAGTTTGAAGAATACTATCTTGCGTTGCCACCCAAAGTGAAAGAAAAATACGATTATGTGTTTAGCATTATGTTCACAAAATATGTGGTTAGCACCAAGTTCGTTAAGAGGTTAGAGAAGGCGGAATTCTACGAGATGCGTGTTTCATTAGGCAACAACGAATATCGTACCGTGCTCTTTGCCATCGATGCTGAAAACTTCATGGAATGCCGTAGGATGGTGATGCTCAACTCGTTTGTGGAAAAAGGATCCAAGCAATATCATGCAGAAATCAAGAAAGCATCTCGATTACTAAAACAATGGGAGGAAAGTTTATGATTAAGATTGATGACGAAAAATGGGCAAAATTGCCAAAGATGTCAGATCGCTTGGCTGAAACTTATGGTCCTGTAGGTTCACCCAGCCGTCAGGAGTTTGAAGCGAAAGCCGAAGCGTGGTATTATGCTGAACTACTGAAAGGTGAACGAAAACGTCAGAAGTTGACTCAGCAGCAACTTGCCATGCGTATGGGTAAGAAGCGTGAATACATATCTTCCCTTGAGCAGGGTAAGACAGACATGCAACTTTCTACATTCCTGTCAATGGCAGGGGCTTTAGGATTAAAGTTCTCGTTGGTGGTAGGGTAATTTCGTGCTTATCTTTAAAACTAATCACTGATTCCACTTTTTCCAGTTGACTCAGTGATTAATTCCAAAGAAGTGCCTTCGACAATGTTCGGAGGCACTTTTTTTGTGTCTTCTTTGTTCTCGCAAAAGAGGAAAGGAAACATATCCATCCTTTTCTTGTTAAAAAGTGGGAGACCGTCCTCAACAGTGCGTTTTTTGTACTCTATCGAAAAAGAAATGTAACGTGAAAACAAGCAGGGAAATCCGAAAATGCCGAACTTTGCAAGTAGATTTACATTAATCTTTTCCAATTTATAAAAACAATCTTATTTAACTAAAAACAAAAAATGAAAAAAACTTTACTTTTGTTAGTTACACTCTTTACAATGGGGGGGGTAAATTCATGGGCTGGTGACAAGACAAATGCCGACCTGAGTAAGTTGGGGAATGGTCCAGTCTCAAAATGGGATGCAGCAACAAGCACAATGACTTGGACACAAACCTCTAACAACATGATTTCCAATTTTGATTTTGGAATCTCAATTGCTAATCTCTCAACTTATGAGTCTATCACTATTAAATGTTCTGCATTGACGAATGCTGCAGGTGTCCGCATTCAGATGAAAGCAAATGGCGTGGAAAGTGATGCGATTGCATTGAATGGCGATGGAACCCACAAGACCAATCTTTCAGCATTTAAGAAAGGAGACAATCCCATGGACTTGACTAAGGTGGAGTGGATTAGATTATTGGGAAGTGCATGGCAGAATGGAGAATCTCATACCATCAATACAGATAATCCTGCTACAGTCAAATTGGAAGAAGTTTATTTGGAAAAGCCGGATGTTGTATTTATTCAGGCATCAGAGGTTTTTCAAAAACCAGAAGGTACTTTTGGTTTGGAAGAACTTAAGAGTTCTGCCGATGTACACAACTATGAAGGGACAGAATGGACAGAAACCATTGTCTATCCTAAAGAATTAGCAGTGCAAGGTCTAGCTTTTGGTAATGGAAACGGTGATAATAACCCTGTTAATAACAAATATGTTGACGTAACAGGCTATGATTACATTGCTTTTTATGTTACTAGCACAGCTACAAATAGTCCATCACTTCGTGTATGGATTTGGGATGATGGAACAAATGGTGTTAAAACATTCTATCCTCATCCTATTGCAGACTATAAGACCGCTGATTATACACAACCATATCGTATTTCAGGAGTTGGTACATATGTATGCAAAATAAGTGGCTACAAGAATCTGAAGGGAGTGAAAGCTGCAAACGATTGGGGGGCTCCTTCTATATGGGTGTCTATGGCATACATGTGTAAAGGTGAACCTGTAGAATATCAACGTACAAACCAGTATAAACTTGTAGGTGAATCTACTGGTTCGGCTTCATTGACAGCCGCTCTTGCAGACGAAACAGCCACTCTTTACGATGCGACAGGTTTGACTAATACCTCTGCTGTTGCTTTGAATACGACTAATCCCAATGCGCTCTTTTTAGTGGCTGATGTTGCCAAGTTGAGCAACACCAAGAATATGATGACGTATGATGGTGTCAACTATTCTTCAAGCAATATTGAATTGGTGGATGACAAGCCATTCAATGCTCCTTTCGACATCCAGTCAACTGCTTCGTCCTACACTCGTGACCTTGGTGCAGCAGGTGCATGGGGCTCCGCAGTGTTGCCATTCGCTTTGAATGTGGATGATAATAGCAGTGCAGCAAAATTCTATGTGTTCAAGAGTGCAACGGAAACATCTGCCACATTCGATGAAGTGACAACTGGAATTATCCCAGCAAATTCTCCGTTCGTTTATCAAACAACAGGCAGCAATGTCAAATTCCAGGGGACAACCATTTCTGCAACCATTAATGGTTACAATCTTGTTCTCATTGGTGATGGTTGGTATCAGGCTCAGTCGATGGTGTCAAAGGTGATTGAAGACGTAACGACCGACGATTTCTTCAAGGACTATGATGTGTATGGCATCTCGGGCGAGAATCTTGTACATGCCACCAAGAAGCTGACGCTGAAGCCTTTCCGCGCTTTCTATCTGAAAGAAAAGAGCGGTGGTGAGGCTCCAGCCCGTCTCTCTATTGAGATTGAGGATGAGGCTACGGCCATTGCTGATGTCAATGTAAAGAAGGCTGCAACTAGTGCTGTTTACAACATTGCTGGTCAGCGAGTGGGGGCTGATTATAAGGGTATTGTGATTGATGAGAATGGTAAAAAGTATTTACAAAAGTAAAAAGGAGGAATTTGAGTTATGAAAAAAATATATATTGAGCCTAAGATGGACATCTACAAGATGAAGTTGACACAGATGCTGAATGCATCGAAAGGCATCACGGATAGTGATGACCTCATTTTGGGTGCTCCCGAGATGCCGGACTTCGATAATAGCGATGAACTGCTCAACTTTGATTGGCAGAACGGGCTGCCGATGTTCTAAGCAGTAAAAGATAGAAAACAGTTGAATTTAGTTAATAACTTTGTGGCATGGGGCATACCTCTGTGTACATCACATAAGAGGCTGCCCCATGCACTATTAAAAACACACATTTATCATGAAAAAAATTTTACTATTAATGATTGCCCTCTTTGTGATTGGGGGGGGGTAATTTGTGGGCAAAGAAGTATTATGCCGATTTAAGTGGTGCATCAGCTGTGGGAAATGCCACATGGGCTGCTGCATCAAATACTTTTGCATGGACAAAAGATTCTTATGCATATATGGTGGTTCCGGGTGGTTCTTTCTCTGGTGACTTGAGCGAATACACAATGATTGGCTTGACTGTTGCAAATATTGAGAATGTGTTTCGTGTGGATATTCTTGCAAATGGAAAAACATTTACAGGTAAAGGAATCAATGCAAATGGAAAGATAGTCTTGAATATTCTCCAAGACTTTAATAAACAATGGGAAGCAACAAAAATTACCACAGAGGATCTGAAGAGTGTTTCGGCTGTGCGACTCAATACAAACTCCGCTTCAGGCTCTGCTGTCATTACGGATTTTTATATAGCTAAACCTGCTGAACTTCTGTTCGATGATGCAGGAAATGCTTCTTTTGATTTGTCTGATTTGGTGGCTACTGGTGGTCTTTCTTTCGATGATAAAACAGGCGTGTTGACTAATGATGGTACGGGAGGTACATTGTCAATCAATATGCCATCAGAAGGAATAGATTTTAGTAACTTCACATCTTTGACGGTTAATCGTTCTGGAGATGATGTGATTAACAACTCTGAGATTAAAGATGAAAAGAATTCTATTTCCAATGGATTTTGGGGTAGTAAATACGGGGTGAACTTTACCACTGGCGATGCTATGAAGTTCAACACTGCAACGAATGTGAATGTGATTAATTTCTACGGGAACAACACGGCTGGTACTATGACCATTTCTTCCATTACTGTGAAAGCAAATGTGCTTACATGTACATTACCAGGTGCTCCTGTAGTGTTGAATACCTTACAGTATTATAAAATGGATGGTACTGTAGATATTGCCACATGGAATGTTGGTACTTCCTCTGCCACATATTATGGAAGTGGTGAAAGTGGCGCTACCAATTATGTGGATTTGACGGAATATGAGGAGTTACGCATCCATCGTAATGATAACACAGCTTTCCGTGCTTTCTTTATCAATGCAGCAGGAAATGGAACAAATCAGATTGATAATAATACTACAGAGATTGTTTCATGGAATGAAAGTGAAAAGTATTGGGTAATAGACCTTTCAAAGGTGGAGAAGTATAATGGTAAGATATATTTGAACACAATTAAATCAAGA
Organism: uncultured Prevotellaceae bacterium; assembly: GCA_900316975.1. Classification (GTDB taxonomy): domain Bacteria; phylum Bacteroidota; class Bacteroidia; order Bacteroidales; family Bacteroidaceae; genus Minthosoma. Next base: position 163,020 of record ONFA01000001.1, read on the forward strand.
ACATATGACACGAGTGATATCGTGAATAACATCACTGTTTATAAGACTCCAGAGGGTTCTGCAAACTATATTCTTGCCGGAAATGGAACTTTCACTCCTACTACAGTCGCTGCTCTTGCTGATGCTAAAGCGACTCTTATTGATGCGACAGGTGTGACAGGTACAGGCATTACCTTTACTTCTGCGAACCCTAATTGTATTTTCCTTGCAAATGATGGTGTTCTTGCCAACACGGAAAACGTGATGGTCGGTACAACGATTGCCAATCTGAACATCACAGATGGCTATCCTTTGTCAATTCCAACTGGTGCAACCGCTACTGCTGCCACTTACACTCGTCCGATGACGAACAAGTATGGTACAATTTGCTTGCCATACGCAGTTTCTTCTGACGAAAACGTTAAATACTACACGATTAAGAGCCTTGACGGTGATGAACTCACGTTGCAGGAAGAGGCTACACTTGCAGCTGGTACGCCTGCTATCGTGGAGAAGTTGACTGGCTCTTCCATCACTGCTGCGGGTTCTGGTGCGCTTGCTCAGGCTGGTGCTCCAACGGGTGACTTGGAACTGATTGGCACTTATGACGCAAGGACAATTTTGGCTTCTGACTATGCAAGCAAGAACATTTATGCGATTTCCAATAACCAGTTTGTTCAGGCTACAAACAGCATCAATCTCCCTGCCTTCCGTGCATACTTCGTGAACACAGTCGCTTCGCCGGCAAGCCTTCGTCTTGGCTTTGCGGAGGAAGATGATGCTACTGCAATCAATGCCCTCTCTAACGAAGGAACTGCGACCGTGGCAAGCATCTATTCTCTGGGTGGCGCACAGTTGCCATCGCTCCAGAAGGGTGTCAATGTGGTGAAGTTCAGCAATGGAGTAGTGAAGAAAGTTATCGTTAAATGAAAAAACAGCAAAATAATATTGAAGATAGTATGAAAGAGTATATAAAGCCAATAGTGGAGGTCTATGAGACCCACGTAGAAGAGATGATTTGCCTTTCAGGAGGCGGTTCACAACCAGATGTGAATGCAGAAGCACCTGAGCGTTTGTTCGATGAAACGGAGGAAATAAACCTTTGGTGATTCATCGTCATAGTACCTTGTTTTTTTATGTGGACGGCATCAACCTTGTGTTGGTGCCGTTTTTTGTTACAGCCGATTCTGCCGTAAGCATACGACCGAGTGCCCGTTGTATGCTTACAGATAAAGAGATTCAACTTTCGCAAGTTTTACTCCTCTAACTCCTTTAACTCCAAAGAAGTTGAGCACTTGCGAAACTTGAGTGAAAAGATTATTTCATTTACCCCAATCAGTCTTTGGATTATATGTTTTGTTTACAGGTTGAAGTTTCGTATGTATTTTTTTTGCCCACAGATTACACAGATGTTCACAGATGTTTTCTCGCACGGATTCGGATTGCACAATTTTTTGGAGCCTCGACGGCTCCTGCCATGCGGGATGTTTTGCACATCAGTCATCGTCGCTTGCGGTGACAATAATCCGTGTAATCCGAAAAATCTGTGTGAGAAAAACGCATGACAAGATAGAACATCTGTGTCCATCTGTGCAATCTATGGGGCGAAATTCTTGTTATTCGTATTGCTTCCCGCCATACCCTCCAATCCAATTTACCGTTTCGTGTTTGAGTGAAAAACAATGCATTCTTTCGCGAAAACCTGCAATCTTCCACCATCGACGTGGTGATGGCGACGTGTACTGTATGGTGAATGCGCCATGTCTTGTTTGGTCAATGCGGAAGGTCCCGAATGACGATGGTGGTGGATACGGGTGTGGGATGGAGTAGGATGCTGGTGTGTGCTTTACTCCCTAAAGGCGCACTCAGCGCATACCATTTCGTTCTTACAGCGTGAAATATTTCGTTCTTACAGCGCATGTTATTTCGTGCACGGTGCGCATCTTGTGACTTCCATATACGCTCTCTTGTGACTTCCACTCGCACATGCAAGTATTCCTCATATACGAATGTAAGTCTTGCCCACAAAAATGCATAGGGGGGTGATGGGGAGGTTGGTGCTGCATGGTGGGTCGAATGAAGATGATGAAAAAAACAGGACTTCCCTTCATCACGAAGAGAAGTCCTCCATCTTTAATACTAAACTTTTTTTTACTAACCTATTTATTATCAATTTCTGGTGCAAAGTTACGGACTTTTTGCCGAAACGACTTTTTGTGACGTTTCAATTATTTTCAAATAGGTTTATTTTTGCGTTTTTAGCGGAGAAATGGCGGTCTTGAACGGATGGATGTATCAAAAAGAAAAGTTTATGCAACATTAGTGCAAATCTTGTTGTCAATTATTTTGTAACTTTGCACAAAATGCTTTTTCCAAAACGTAATATGTAATATGAAAAAAATCCTATCTGCTATCTGTTTTCTGTTGGCCGCAGTGGCTTCAGCACAAACATCGGCTTCTGACCCCCTGCCAGAGGTGTCGAGCCAACCCAAAATCAAAGTGAAGAATCCGTTTATCTGGGCTGACGCTCCCGACCCTGACATCATCCGTGTGGGTGACTATTACTATTTGGTCACGACAACGATGCATGTGTTCCCGGGTGGTCCCATTATGCGTAGCAAGGACCTCGTGCATTGGGAGACGGTGTCGTATCTCTTTGACGAAATCAAAGACACGCCTCGCTATGACCTGAAGGAGGGCACGGTGTATGGTCGCGGACAGTGGGCCACCTCGTTGCGTTACCACAAAGGTACGTTCTGGGCACTCTTCGTAGCGAACGATGACCCTCACAAGTCGATGGTATTCAAGACGGACGACCCTGCCAAGGGCTGGAAATTGCACAGCCGTCTGCCTGCTTATCACGACTCGTCGCTGTTCTTCGATGACGACGACCGTGTGTATGTGTTCTCGGGCAGTGGCGACATCACGTTGGTGGAGCTGAACGCTGACTTGACAGGTGAGAAGCCTGGTGGTATCCGCAAGAAGTTGGAACTGAGAGGTAAGCCGCAGGGTTTGCATGAGGGTAGCCGCGTGGTCAAACACGATGGCATGTACTATCTGCTCTGTATTGCCTGGCCAGGTTCGGGTCGTGAGGAGATTGCCTATCGCAGCAAGAACATCGAGGGTCCCTACGACTCGAAGGTGATTCTGAAGAGCAAACTGGGTGGTTTCAACTTTGCAGGTCAAGGCACCATCGTGGATGGCAAGCATGGAGAGTGGTATGGCGTGATGTTCCAGGACCGTGATGGCGTGGGGCGTGTGCTCACCGTCGAGCCGTGTTCGTGGATTGACGGTTGGCCAGTGCTGGGCACCAAGGGCGATGGCATCATTCCTGAGGTCGTGTCGTTGGATGGCGACTGTGAGTGCCACAAGGAACCAGCCTATGCTGTGATTGAAAAAGATTATCAGTGGAACCACAATTATATCAAGGCTGACATTGCTCCCATGCCTCAGAAGGGTGAAAAACCTCAGTTCGGTAAGCCGATGCGCGATGCTGCCACTTATCGCCAGACTTCTTCGTGGGAAGGCTTGGTGCTGAAGACCTCGCAACTGTGCAAGAGCATTTATGATGCCCGCAACACGCTCACTTGGCGCACATGGGGACCCACTTGTTCTGACACCATTTGCATCGATGCCAGAAAGATGAAAGAGGGCGATTGTGCGGGTTTTGCAGCATTAAATGGTGATTCTGGTGTATTGACGATTAAACTTAATGGGGGGCAGTATAGTCTAACCATGAGTGAGGAGAATGTGAATTTGTCGAACAACACGAAGGAAATCACTGATGTGAAGGTGAAAGAGGTGGAAACCGTGAAACTGCCTAAGGGCAAGGCGGGTAAGATTTATCTGCGCATTGATGGCGATTTCGGCGATTTCAGTCCTAAGCGTGACACGGCAAACTTCTACTACAGCCTGGACGGTAAGAACTTCACGCAGATTGGCACTGCCAATTACAAGATGCGTTTCGACTACCGCCGTCTCTTTATGGGTACTCGCTATGCTGCTTTTTACTATGCAACCAAGCAAGTGGGCGGACAAGTGAATCTGGGGCTGTAATGCGGGAGAGAGTAATGGCATTATCACGACACATTATATATGGTAATATTACTAAATCTTTAAAACCAATCAATGATGAAGAAAACTATCTTTTCTGTACTTTTGGCATCTTTGGCTCTGACGGCTTCGGCTCAGTTCGGGCGCAATCCAGACACCAACCCTGACAAGGGTTACAAGGACACTTACCAGGGTTACTTCACCGTAGGTGTGGCAGTGAACATGCGCAACATCAACGACCCTCAAACGGTGGAAATCATCAAGAAAAACTACAACAGCATTACGGCTGAGAACGACATGAAGCCGGGTGAACTGCATCCTCAAGAGGGTGTGTGGCGTTGGCAGAATGCCGATGCTATCGCAAACTTCTGCCGTCAGAACGGCATCAAGTTGCGTGGTCACTGCCTGGTTTGGCACTCTCAGTTTGCCAACTGGATGTTCAACGACAAGAATGGCAAGCCTGTGACGAAGGAAGTGTTCTACCAGCGTCTGCGTGAACACATCCATACGGTGGTGAACCGCTACAAGGATGTGGTGTATGCATGGGACGTGGTGAACGAAGCCATGTCTGATGCGGGTGCCGCTCGTTTCGGTCAGCAGCCTAACCCTTATCGTGAGAGCCAACTCTACAGACTCTGCGGCGACGAGTTCATTGCCAAGGCTTTTGAGTATGCACACGAGGCTGACCCCAATGCCATCCTTTTCTACAACGACTACAATGCTTTCCAGCCTGCTAAGCGCGACCGCATCTACAACATGGTGAAGAAGATGCAGGATGCTGGCGTGCCAATCACTGGTATCGGCATGCAGGGGCACTACAACTCATATGGTCCAGACGAGGCAGAGGTGGAAGCCGCCATCAAGAAGTATTCAGAACTGGTGAAGCACATCCATGTGACTGAACTTGACATCCGTCTGAATGAGGAGATGGGTGGTCAGTTGCAGTTCTCCCGTGGTCAGGCTGGTCAGGCTCCTGCTCACCTCGTGACGATGCAGACCGACCGCTACATCAAGTTGTTCCGTCTCTATCGTAAGTATAAGGACATCATCGACAACGTGACTTTCTGGAACGTGTCTGATAAGGACTCTTGGGTAGGTGTAAACAATCACCCACTGCCATTCGACGAGAATCTCCGTCCAAAGCCTGTTTACTATGCTATCAAGAACTTCGATCCTGCTATGGATAACGTGACTCCTATCGAGGACTTCAAGCCCAACGAACTGAACCAGCCTGGCCAGGAGTATCCTCAGGTGAACTCTCAGGGCTATGCTCGTTTCCAGATTAAGGCTCCAGAGGCTCGTAGTGTCATTGTCAGCCTCGGGCTTGGCGGCAACGGTGGCACGGTGCTGAAGAAGGGTGAAGGTGGTGTGTGGACTGGTACCACTGACGGTCCTATGGACGAAGGTTTCCACTACTACCACATGACCATTGACGGTGCAACCGTGAACGACCCAGGCACGAACAACTACTATGGTTCTACCCGTTGGGAGAGCGGTATCGAAATTCCTGCTCACGACCGTGACTTCTACGCACTCAAGAATGTGCCACACGGCAACGTGACTGAGATTCTCTTCCACTCACCAAGCACTAACGCTGAGCGTCGCGCCTTTGTTTATACTCCTGCTGAGTATGACAAGAATCCAAAGAAGAAGTATCCAGTGCTCTACCTCCAGCACGGTTGGGGTGAGAACGAATACGCTTGGAGCAACCAAGGTCACGCTGGTCTCATCATGGATAACCTCCTCGCTGAGGGTAAGGCCAAACCATTCATCATCGTGATGACTTATGGTATGACCAACGATGCAGGCTTCGGCACTTTGGGCAGTTTCAACTACAAGAACTTCGAGACGGTGCTGGTTGACGAACTGATTCCATACGTGGACAGCCACTTCCGCACGATTGCCAAGAAGGAAAGCCGCGCTATGGCTGGTCTGTCAATGGGTGGCATGGAGACCAAGAACATCACTTTGGCTCGTCCGGAGACATTTGACTGGTACGGACTCCTCAGCGGTGGCACTTACGCTCCTGCTGACTTCGAGGGCAAGGCTAAGCCAAAGTTCATCTTCACTTCTTGCGGCTCGAAAGAGAATCCTGACGGTGTGAAGAAGTCGGTTGAAGACCTCAAGGCTGCCGGTTTCAATGCCTTCTCTTATGTGTCTGAAGGTACAGCACATGAGTTCCTCACTTGGCGTCGCAGCCTCAAGGAAATGGCTCAGTTGCTGTTCAAATAATGGGTAAATAACGTGCATTGAAGTTCTGCTTCAGCCACGTTTGCAACAAAATGACCCCGAAAGTCTGTTGTAAGGCTTTCGGGGTCTTTTTTTGTTTCCTGTAACATCCTGAAATCGTAATGTAGCCATGCTTCCCGATACATTTGTAACCTATTGAAAAAATCATGTAACATCGTCGAAAATCCTTTTTTTGCAATTTCTATAACTTTGCAACGGATTTTGTTGCGAAATTGCCGCAAGGACTCTATGGAAGTGCGGTGATGACCTTCAAAAAGCCACATTATATATTATATGACCCCAAACAACCAATTTATATTTAACCAAAAACTTTATTAAAACAAACAATTAACCAATTTTCATTTAACCAAAAACTTTTTAGGTATGAAAAGAATTTACTTACTGATTGCAACTGGTCTTTTCTGCACTGCTTCAATGCAGGCACAGACTGTTGTGGCAGAACTCGGTTTTGAGGACGACACTCAAAAGGAAGCCTTCAAGACAGAGTATGCCTTGACCCCAGAGCTTGGTACCTATGGCGACTGGGTGAACTACAAAGACACCGACGAGTGGACTGAAAAGTCAACCGACGACCCACACAGCGGTGAGTACTGTTTCATGGCAGCCAACACAGGTGCTGTAGGAATGTCTTGGGACCGTGGTTTCAAGATGAGTTTCCCCATGAAGTTGGAAACTCCTTATCGTGTCAGCTTCTGGGTTAAGGCTGATCCAACGTATGAGGGAACTGACGCTGATGGAAACCCAACTGAAGAGGCAACTAAACTTACTTCTTGGCTCTCTAAGGGTATGGAGAACTATGACAAATCTATCTTGAGCTATGGTTTGAATCAGGCGACAGGTCCTAACGCACAGACTCCATTCAACGGTGAGTGGCAGCACATGTCGTATGTGGTTTACAACCCAACGGCAGAGGCAATGGACGCTACGATTCCATCATGGCAGGGTACAGGTGAATATCCAGCAAGATTTGGCGGTCAGGCAGGTGAAACTTACAGATCTCACTTCAATGAGAAACTTCCTGAGGTTTACTTCTTCATTGCCAATATGTTCTGCCCTGTTACTTACTATCTTGACGATATCAAGATTGAAGAGGGCGTGACTGTGAAGGAAGTGACTTACAGCGATGAAATCATCAAGATTGACTTCGGCTATGCTACCAACATCGCAAATCTTGCCAAGCAGAACAAGGGCACTTTCTCTCTTGATACTGACCTCGTGAAGGTTACAGTTGATGGCGAAGAGACAGATGTGCTTTATCTGGAAGGTAAGGAGGATGGTTTCCTCTATATCCTTGTTGATGCCATGTTGGATGAAGAGTCTGACGTAGTCGTAAGTTTCGACGGTGCTGACGATCTGCTTTACGCTTCTGCTGACCGTCCAAGTTCTGACACTCAGGGTCAGGTGAAGGTGTTCCCATTCAAGAACGAAAAGGGTTATTGGGACGAACTCGTTGATACAGAATTTGCAGCATGGGGTCAGCCCACTGTGAGAAGTTCTGTGCCTATGAACAAATCATTCAATCTGAAGCCAGAGGATGTGAAGGAAGTTTCTATGACTTTCACAACTGCAGTGAGCACGAAGAAGGCTAAGGCAACTCTGAAGAAGGGTACAAAGAAGACTGATCTTACTGCTGACATCAAACTTTCAGAGGACGGCAAGACTGTTACCGCTCCTGTGTCTGGTCTTACAGATGGCGAATATGAGTTCATCATCGAAGGTCTTATGAATGCAGAGGAGAGCGTTACTGCTGAGGATGCTATCATCACATTCGAAATCGGTGAGCCTCAGGGCGATGCTGAAGAAGTGGTTGCTTACCAGTCTGATTGGAGCATCGCAGAACCTAATGTTCCATACGGGTTCAGTGGAAAAGCTGATGGTACAGAATATATGAGTACTCCATTAGAGCCATATAGCGGCGCTGGATCTGCTCCTCGTTTGATGGGTTCCTCTTCTGATAAGAATCAGGGAATTTATATGTGTGCTCGTCCTAATGGTAACGCAGTTTCTCTTGAATTTGGAAAATATGCAGCACAAGCGGCAGTAGATGGAGTTCTTCCTGCTGAAATCACACCGGAAGAGGCTCTTTGGCTGGATGAAGGTGATTACATCCTTTCATTCCAAATGGCAGCATGGGATACAAGTCGTTCTTCCAAACCATTTAAATCGGGTGTGTACAATCCAGATGAAACAGCCATCGACGAATGGGACGAGGCTGAGCCTACAGTAACAATTGGCCCCCAACCACCTTACCAAGAAGATGATATCCCTGTTACTGAGCACGAATTTTCTATCAGCACTCCTGGTTACTATTATGTAGGATTTAGTGGAGCACATTTTGGCTACGAGGCTTGGCTGTTGAGGTCTCTTAAAGTTTCAACAAAACCAGCATCTGCCGCTGCATTCTACATCAAGCGTCTGAAGGATGGTATCGAGACTGCTCAGATGAATCTGGATGGTGCTGACGAGAAGTACGATGGTACTGCTAAGACTGCTTTGGCTGAAACTATCAAGAAGGCTAAGGAGGGTACATTCACTAATCCTATGGAGGTTGACGACATGCTGAAGGAACTGGCTGTTGCAAGTCAGAAACTCGCAGATCGCAAGGCTAACTACGACAACTTCGTGAAGAAACTTGCTGACGCTCAGACCTCTATCGAAACGCTCGAAGGCAAGTACAAGACGAACGAAAAGGTACAGGACGCAGAGGCTATCATCAAGAAGTATGATGGTGTTGATCCTAAGAACTTCTCTGACGAAGAACTGGCTGCTGCATCTAAGGATGTGGATGGCGTTCCAGGTATCTTGAACAATATTAAGTCTATCGTTGACATTCTGACATTCCGTGCTATCCAGGCCTCTAAACTCGCGCTTAACTTGGGTGTTGAGGATGAAGTAATCGATGCGTTGGATGCTCTTGCTAGTGATGCAACTGCTGACATTGAGGCTGCTAACAAGCAGATTACTCTCGCACTCTATCAGGCTATTGTTGACGGTGTGGATCTCGAACCTTTGAAGGAAAAGCAGTACAGCTCTCAGGTGGATGAGGAAGGCTTTGACGAAACCAATCCTGAATCTGTTGCCACTCACGATGCTGATGGTCACAAACTTCTCCTCTCTGGTATCAAGGCTTCTGGCTACATCAGAAATCCGAACTTCTACACTACTAACACTGATGCTAATACAGTTGATTTCACTGGCTGGACATTTGAGCCACTCGAATATGAGACAACTAATGACGGAGGTGAGACTGAAACACACACTGGTTCTGCTAAGATGACAGGCGCTGCTTCTGCTGACAACCCAGTGGTTACTGCTTCTCTCAATCCTTATGGTCAGTCTGCTGAGTACAAGTTCTATCAGGTGGTTGAGAATATTCCTGCAGGTGTTTATACCATCAACATCAACACACGTACAGCATCGAAGAGCAATCCAGACGCTGATGGCAACTATGGCTTCTTCAACGCTCAAGATGAAAACGGTGTTTGGGATAAGTACATCTTCGCTCAGGTGGATGATGAGGCACCTATCATGGTTCCGTTCACTGTTGGTGCTTACAACACGAATGGCTTCCCAACTTACATTACTGACATCAAGATCAAGGACGGTCAGAAACTCACTATCGGTGCAGTAGAGCACTTGGTTTCTGGCAAGGCTTCTACTCATACTTGGAATGACGAACTGGGTGCTTACGAGCCAGCTGCATTCTGGGATACCAACACATGGGTAAGAGACGCCGTTCTTTACTTCACTGCTCCTCTCGAGGGTTATGACTACAAAGCTGCTGCTCAGAAGCTGGCTAACGACATCGAAACCGCTATCGAGACTGTTGAGGCTGCTCCTGCTAAGGACAACGCTCTCTACAATGTTGCAGGTCAGAAGGTGAACGCAAGCTACAAGGGCATCGTCATCAAGAATGGCAAGAAGTATTTGCTCAAATAAGTAACGAATCCGAACTAGGATAGATAACCAAGGCGGGGATGTGTCACAGGACGCATCCCCGCCTTCTTCTTCGTGAAAAATATTTTTTCAGTACATTCTTTTATATTTTTTTTGCCGTTTTGTTCCTTTTCATTACCTTTGCACTCGAAACAAGGGTTTCTATGATACTAAACTAAACTTGACTAACCAATAATGAGGCTTTTTATTCTGACCATCATATTTCTCATGTTGGATTCACTTGGTGTGGATGCCCAAAATGTAATGTTTTTCAGTTCCAAACAAGGACTGTCAAACTCGCGTGTCCGTAACATCACGGAGGATAGTCGGCACAACATCTGGGTGACAACACAAAATGGCTTGAATCGTTATGATGGAGTGAAGATGAATGTGTATCGCCATGAAATAGGCAACCCGTCCTCGTTGCTGAGCGATGAGAGCACGTGCGTGTTTGAGTATGAGAAGGGAAAGATGCTGGTCGGTACAGGTGCTGGTGTGCAGATGTATGATTATGCGACAGACAAGTTTGCGAATATTCCTTTTGTCAGGGAAGGCGGCGATACAATCAAGGCGCATGTGATGAGCATCAATCGTGTCAAAGAAAAGCGGGTGCTGGTCTGCTATGCTGGCTATGGAAATGGCGAACTCCTGAAGGATAAAAAGGGGCAGTTCTACATTAAACATACAACGGAATTCGATACCGACGGCATAGGTTCCATGCGTTTCTATGAGGATCCGAAAAAGACGCTTTGGGTTATCAATGGACGGGGCGATTTATACAGGCAAACATCGAAGGCGTTCCGTAAATATGAAGAACTGAGTCTGCTCAGAAACATTTGTGCAAGTTCGTCGGGCAAGTTGTATGCCGCCACTTACAATAATGGTTTTTATGTCTATAATTCGGGTGAAGACCGCTATGAACTGGTGGCATCGACAGCAGAACTGGGCGGCGCCGTGCTGAACATCAAGCCTTGGACGTTGGGACGTTTGTTCATCAGTACAGATGGCGGAGGTGTGCGTGTTTATGATGAGCAGACCAAGCAACTGGTTCAGAATGTCATCTCGGTGAAAGATTTTGACATGGCGACGAGCAATGTGCCTGATGCGACATACGATTCGTTTGGCAATGTCTGGGTGGGTGTGTATATGAAAGGCGTGGTGATGAAACCAATCAATCAGTCGGCTTTCGACTATATTGGACAGAATTCCATCACGAAGAACACCATTGGCAAGAACTCGGTCTTTGCCATCTCGAAGGCTGTCAATGCTGCACCCTATCAGAAGGGACTCTGGGCTTCGGCAGACAACGACGGCTTGTATCTCGTTTCAGCCGATGGTGCGGCATCCATGCATTGGAGCGTGGAGACCAATCCTGGCATGCCTCATGCGTTTACAACCATATATGATGCCTTTCCTTCTGGCTTGTTGTTGGGCACATTCTACAATGGTTTGTGGCAGATGAAGGATGGACGTTTCTCTAACTTGACGAAGGATTTTAATTGGATTTTTGAAATTCGTCCAGCAGTGCAGAAAGATTGCTATTGGATTGCCACGATGGGCGAGGGCTTTTATTATTATGATTATTCGACGGGAAAGCATCTTGATTACAAGCCAAACCCTGATAATGGTGTCCATATCATCGGTAATCCGTATGTTTATACCATTCTGCCAGTGAGAGACAAGCTCTTTGTGGGAACGGCAGATGGCATGTTGGTTTGCCGTCCAGATCGTGAGGGGGTCATCAAGCAGGAAAGTACCAAACTCCTGGAACGTATTGCTGTGCGGCATTTTGCGGCTTCGGCAGACGGTTCTGTGGTTTGGGCTGCCACGTCCGAAGGACTGGTGAAGATTGACTGTCAATCGCTGAAAACGCACACCTATACGACGGCAGATGGACTCCCCATCAATAGCATCGCATCGGTGTGTGTGGATGGCAATGAACTGTGGATTGGTACTGATTTTGGTTTGTCGTGCATGGATGTGAAGAAAGAGAAGTTTACCAATTTCTTTAGCGACGACGGATTGCAGGACAATGAGTTCAGTCGTGGTGCCGTGTCGTCACAAGACGGAAAACTGTACTTCAGCGGCATAGGCGGCATCACCTACTTCGACACAAAGTCGATGAAGGCGTGGCAGGGAAAGGAACGTACGCTGCGCTTGCGTTTCGTGGATGTGCTGATTGATGATAAAACGGTTCATCAAGGCGATTTCTCAGGAAACTATGAGATGTTACAAGGATTGATTGATGATTGTGGCAGATTGGATGTGTGTCATACCGATAATCACTTTGCTCTGGAGTTGTGTGTGGAAGGCATGAACAATCAGCACGTCACTTATGAGTACAGCATTGATGGTGGCAAATGGATAGACCAGGGCGCAAATAATGCCCGTATCATCTTCGATAACTTGCAGCCTGGTACCTATCACATCAAGGTGCGTGCCCATGCATTGGGCACAGTCAGCGAAGAACGCGAACTGGTGGCAGTTGTTCATCCTGCATGGTATGCGTCGGTGTGGGCGAAGATAGTGTATTTCTTGCTCTTCCTTGCCTTATGCTGGTTTGTCTATGAATATGTGATGCGTCAGGTGAGACTCCGTCGCATCATGGCACGTAACCGTCAGCAGCGTGAACTGAACGAGGCTCGCATTCAGTTCTTCATGAATATCAGCCATGAAATTCGTACGCCCATGACGCTGATTCTGGCTCCATTGGAAAGAATGATGGGCAAGGATAAAGACCCTGAGCATCAGCGTAACTACATGCTGATGAAGGAAAACTCAAATCGTATTCTTCGTTTGATTAATCAGATGATGGATGTGAGGAAAATTGAACAGGGAAAATTCCTGCTGGATTACCATTCGGTGGAATTGGTGGAGTTTCTGCGGAATATTTATGATGTGTTTGCCACCAATGCGCAGAGTCGCAACATCCAGTATGAGTTTGTGCATGATGTGGACAGGTTGCCTGTTTATGTGGATCCTGACAATATGGACAAGATTGTGATGAACTTGCTGTCTAACGCCTTTAAGTTTACGCCCGACGGTGGCAAAATTACGTTGCAGTTGATTGGCGGAGAAAGTGATTTTGAAGTGCGGGTGGCTGATTCAGGCATTGGCATTCCTGATGAAGAGAAACAAAGGGTGTTTGAACGTTTCTATTCAGCCAAGCATCAGAATGGCTATATTGGTACAGGTATCGGACTGAATCTGACTTCCTTACTGGTGCGACTCCACAAGGGGCATATCACCATCGAAGATAATCCGGAGGGAAAGGGTACGTTGTTTGTGGTCAATATGCCTGTGGGCGATGATTCGTTGAGGGTCATCAAACAAGAAATGGTGGAAGATTCGCAGGATGCTCGGACAGTGGGGGACGAAGAAATCTCTGAATTGCTCTCCGTCGATGCACCAAACGATGCACATCGAAAAAATGTGCTGTTGGTAGAGGATGATGAGGCCATCCGGCAGTATGTGCAAGATGAACTGTCGCCAGAACTGATGGTGCAGGCATGTGCTAATGGACAGGAAGCCTGGGATTACATTGTGTCACATCCAGGTAAGGTGGATATCGTCATCAGCGACATCATGATGCCTGTCATGGATGGCATGACGTTGTGCCAAAAATTGAAATCGAATTTCAACACGAACCATATTCCTATTGTGCTGATGACTGCGTTGGGTAGCGATGCTGACCGCATTGCTGGCATCTCGAATGGGGCTGATGCGTATGTGTCGAAACCTTTCAATATCGATGTGTTGCGCACAACGGTCATTCAGTTGCTCAAGACCCGTCAGATATTACAAGGAAAGTATCATGGTGACAAGCAATCGGATGAGAATATTGATAAGGTGGAGATGGAGTCTCCTGACGAACATCTGATGAAACGGGTGATGAAAGTCATCAATGAGAATATGGATAATTCGGAACTTTCTGTTGAAATCATTGCTGATAAGGTCGGTATCAGCCGTGTGCATTTCTATCGTAAAATGAAAGATTTGACAGGACAGGCTCCCCGCGACTTCGTCAAGTATGTGCGGCTGAAAGAGGCTGCCCGCTTGTTGGCTGAAAAGAAATACGACATTACAGGTGTCAGTGTTGCCACTGGCTTTAAGTCACTTTCAGCGTTCTCCACCCAGTTCAAGGCACTATATGGCTTGACTCCGTCAGAGTGGCTGAAGAATAGTGCAGATTCCGATCATACGAAGGGTCTGTAATCCTGGTCTCGATTAGATTCCGTTCAAATCTTGATGAAATTAGCCGCGGGCTTCTTCAAAACCATCTACGCCAAGGCTCCCGTAAGACGATCTATACCATACGGCCTCTTGCGAAACAATCTATACCATACGGCCTCTTGCGAAACGATCTATACCACAGGTCTCTTCGAAACAATCTATACCACAGGTCTTTGTAAAACAATCTACTTCAAATGTACAAATAGAAAAGCCGCCCTTCTCACGAAGAGCGGCTTTCTCGACTAATTAACTAACTAACTAATTATTAACCTATTTATGCTTTACTAACTTTTTCTGGTGCAAAGTTACGGACTTTTTAGAAGACGTGTTTTATTTTATGTTTCAAATGCTTTTATTTATGTCACTAAAGTTGCATTTTTGTAGATGTAACAAAAGTGAAAGGAAATGTTACATATGAGAAAGAAATGGAAAACCCTCTGTAAACTACTTGTTTACAGAGGGTTGGCTGTGGATGGGTACCGGAAGCGGGGCTCGAACCCGCACGGGCGCAATGCCCAAGGGATTTTAAGTCCCTCGTGTCTACCATTCCACCATTCCGGCACGGTATCAGTCAAATTGATAATTGACAATTGATAATTGATAATTAGGCTGCATTGTTCATAAGCCGAGTGGCAATTATCAATTTTCAATTGTCAATTTTCAATTGAATTGGTTGCGGGGGCAGGACTCGAACATGCGACCTCCAGGTTATGAGCCTGGCGAGCTACCAACTGCTCCACCCCGCGATGTGATGTTTCTGCAATAAGAAGGAATATCTCCTTTCTCATTTGCGGGTGCAAAGGTACGACAAATTGGGGACAATACAAAATAAAAAGGGAACTTTTTTTGTTTTTTGCCCTTAAAATACAGCCAGTAGGGTCTAAAGGCGGCGCTTTTTGATGAAATCGAAGGGATTTTCGGATGTTTTTATTCCTAAAATTGCAAAAGTGGAAGTTTTTCCTTTACTTTGCAAATAGAATGCCACCAAAACTGATGATTTTGATGAATTTACTATCTGTACACACCTTCTTCGAGAAACGCTTTTTCTTCTTTGTGTTGAGTCTCTCATTGCCTTTTGGGTGGTGTGAGGGACAAGTTTTGCATTCGTCTCAAGACCCGACCCATGTGATGCACTGGGGGGTGGAAGAGGGTTTGCATTCTTCCGTGAACCCGGAAGGATGGATTGGATTTCCGTCTGTTTCGCAGATGGGTACGCAGCAAGAACAGAAAGAAAAAACCAGGGAACCGAGCATACCTAAGGCGGGTTTGGAAACAAAACAGGTGCTGGAGGAAACAGAACGGGGTGTTCTGTATGAAACAGGCATGGCAACGTATTATTCAGCTAAGACGCATGGGCAGATGATGGCAAATGGTACTCGCTATGATAAGAATGAACTTTTTTGTGCCCATAAGAAGTTGCCGTTTGGTACTCGGATTCGTGTGGTGAATAAAAAGAATGGGAAAGAAGTCATTGTGGATGTAAGGGATCGCGGGCCCTTTGCAAAAGGGCGTGTGATTGACTTAAGCAACAAGGCTGCTGCTCAACTGAACATGATAAGCGATGGAGTGGTGCCTGTGGAGTTGTGGGTGCTGGAAAAGAAAGATTGAGTTGTCTTCTTGAGTTGGTCAATTTCCTCTCAATTCCTCCAATTTCATGCTTGCCTCGGTCCATTCGTCTTCGGCAATGGTGAGTTGGCTCTTCAGTTCTCCGTATTGTTTGAAGAGGGTGGTGTCGCTGGCATTTTCGGGCAGGGATAGTTTTGTTTCTATCTCTGCTATTTGTTCTTCGAGTTTTGTGACTCTCTGCTCTGCCGTTTCAACGGCTTTTTCTGCTTTCTTGATGGATTTGTTGTGTTCTTTTAGTTCGGCATAAGAAAGCAGGGCTTGAGTCTTGTTGGTGAGGTCGAGCCGTCCCGCTGCTGATGAGGAAGGGACGGTTGCTGCTTGGGGAGATGCTGTGACTTTAAAACTTTTCTCAGTTGTATGAGATGGGCTACCAGTGCTGGTTAAATGCTGTCCCAGTTGGTTGAGACTCTCAATTTGTTTCTTTTGTAGGAAGTCATAGATGCCTCCGAGGTGTTCACGCACTTGACCCCCACCAAACTCATAGACCTTGTCCACGAGCCCGTCGAGAAAGTCGCGGTCGTGGGATACGATGATGGCTGTACCGTCGAATTCCTTGATGGCTTGTTTCAGCACTTCTTTCGACTGCATGTCAAGGTGGTTAGTCGGCTCATCAAGAATGAGCAGGTTGACAGGCTCCAAAAGGAGGCGTATCATGGCAAGACGACTTCGTTCACCACCTGACAACACCTTCACATATTTGTCTGATGCTTCGCCACCAAACATGAAAGCACCTAAGATGTCACGTATTTTGAGACGGATGTCCCCCTTGGCTACATGGTCGATAGTGTCGAATACAGTGATGTTGCCGTCCAGCAGTTGGGCTTGGTTCTGTGCGAAATAGCCAATCTGTACATTGTGCCCAATCTTCAAGTTTCCTTCAAAAGGTATCTCCCCCATGATGCACTTGACTAAGGTCGATTTACCTTCACCGTTGTTTCCCACGAATGCCACTTTCTCCCCTCGCTTAATGGTTAGGTTCACATCTGCAAATACGCGGTGAGCACCATAGTTCTTCGCCACATCTTCGCAGATGATGGGATAGTCGCCACTTCGTAAGCAGGGTGGAAACTTCAGGTGCAGACTGCTGGTATCGATTTCGTCTATCTCGATGGGCACGATTTTCTCCAGCATCTTGATGCGTGACTGCACTTGGTTCGATTTTGTGGGCTTGTAGCGGAAGGTCTCGATAAACTGCTTGATTTCGGCAATTTCCTTCTGCTGGTTTTCGTAAGCACGGATTTGTTGCTCGCGGCGTTCATCGCGCAGTTTCACATACTCGTCATATTTGACCTTGTAGTCATTGATTCGGTGGCAGGTGATTTCGATGGTGCGATTAGTCACGTTGTTGATAAAAGCGCGGTCGTGGCTCACCAAGATGACGGCATTGGCGCGTTGTGCCAAAAACTGCTCCAACCACTGAATAGAGCCAATGTCAAGGTGGTTGGTCGGTTCATCAAGCAGTAGCAAGTCGGGCCTTTGGAGCAATAACTTTGCCAATTCTATACGCATGCGCCAACCACCGGAAAACTCGGCTGTAGGACGGTCGAAGTCGCTGCGTTGGAATCCTAATCCTTGCAGGGTTCGTTCCAACTCTGCGTGATAGTTGGTGCCCCCCATCATGGAGAAACGGTCATTCTCATGGGTGAATTTCTCGATGAGTGCCATGTACGACTCACTTTCATAGTCAGTGCGCCGTGCAATCTCCTCGTTCATCTTCTCTAATCGCTCCTGCATTTCGCTGATATGGGCAAACGCCGTTTCAGCCTCTTCCCTGACCGTACGGCTGTCAGCCAGAACCATCACTTGTGGCAAATAGCCGATAGTGATGTCTTTCTGTCGAGCCACTTGTCCGTAAGTGGGTTCCTGCATGCCTGCAATGATTTTCAGCATGGTGCTTTTGCCTGCACCATTTTTGCCAACAAGGGCGATGCGGTCTTTAGGGTTAACCACAAAACTGGCGTCCAAGAAAAGAGGCGTTGCCGAAAACTCAACTCCTAATTTATCAATCGAAATCATGAATCTTTTGTCCTTTGTTTTTTGTGAACTGTCCGAACTGCACTGCGTGGCTGGGGCATCGGTGATAGCATCTCAAACATCCCGTGCAGTTTTCGTGCTTCCAGATCACGTGCCCGTCCTTGTCCATTGTCATGTTACCGAGTGGACATCCACGTATACAGCGTTTGCATTGGATGCAATCCTTGTTGGTGTGGAAGTATTTGTCGGTGACGAGAAAACGGTTGAAGAGAGGTCTCAGCATATAGGTTTTGATCCATGCGCCCCCACCTCTTACCACCTCAGTCTTTTTCTCTCTGCCTGTGATGCTTTCGGCGATGGAGGGAAGATGCTTGAGGGTTTCTTGCACCTTGGCCTGTGCCACCTCGTCCTTGTCCACATCGAATCCAGGTAGGCAGACGTAGGTGTTGGGCATGTGTACGGAGAACACGGCATCAACCTCCTTCCCGATGGTTTTGTTCAGAATCTTGTCCGCATAGCCGATGTCATCGCCACAAGTCATCACGGCATACACATATTGGGCGGATTTGATTTCTTCCCGATGCTTTTCTATGTATTCTTTCACCACCTTCGGAATGCCCCACGCATAGACAGGAAAAACCATGCCAAACATGTTTCCCTCATCCTTCATTAGCCCTTTTAGCTTGTCTGTTACCCACTGGCTGTTGCCCGTTCCTGAAAAACAGTAAATCACGTTGTTATATGCAATTAGACGAATTACAATTATTTTTCCATGAATCTGAACACGCGGATGCCCGTGTGCTTGGGTTGTTTCATCTCATATTCGTAGAAAGTCTCTTTACTCATGAGCACCTTCTTGTAGAGGCTTGATGCATGAAGCAGATGAAGTTGTCCGTTCTGCCAAAAGGCAATGCCGATATGGCGTGTGTCCAGACCGTCGCTGTCAGTCAGCATCGCCACGATGTCGCCGTCCTGCACCATGCTCAAAGGGGTTCCTGCTTGCCATGACAAGTCCTTCTTCTCAATGTAATGGAACTGCTTGCCTTCGGTGGCTTGCTCATAGTTTCTGATAGTGGGCACAAATTCGGGGTGGTTCTTCAACTGTTTATATAGTGTGGGGTGCTGTGACATATAGTTGATGTGAATGGTTTGCACTCCGTAGAACGGGGCATCATCGATGCTGATGTCCTTCACGATGCCCAGTCGCTCATTGTCCTCAGCCCACCATGTGAAGTAGTGGAGCCGTGACGTGTAGTCTGTCATCTTGCCTCCACGAAAACGGATTGTCGTGAGGTTTTTGCAGAAATCGTCAAAGGTGCGTTGATTCTGCTGGTCACACATGGAAAGTGCCACCACCGTTTCCACAAACGTGGTGCAGTCGAGCCCATGCAGGTTCACGATGAGGTGTTCCTTGTCGCCCAACTCCAACGTGTGTGCCACGTAGGGGATTCCCAGAAATTTCTTTCCGAAATAGAACACACGGTTTTCCTTGCCGCGTTGTGTCTGGGCATCCTTCAACAACTTCACCACCAAGGCACTGTCCGCTTGGGTGTACTCCACATCCTGCGCCTGTGTGCTAAGGGCAAAAGTGATGGCAAGTAGCGATGTCAGCCATCTGTTCATCATTATCTTCATTGATGCTTTTCTTCTTTTTTTTTGTCTTTCTCTGTCAATTCAGCAGAGAGATCCTGTTTGCCACGATAGTTAAACTTCGTGTTTACGAGATGCTGCATGAAATCGTTGGCACGATTGAGCAGTTCATTGTCATCGGCAATCATACTGACAAGCCGTTCCAGTTGGTCAAGTTGTGTTTCTTGTTCCATAGTAAGGATGGTTTTTGAGGGTTTGGGTGCAAAGATACGAAATTTTTCTCCCTTTACCAAGAGTTTGTGTCCCATTCTTGATTATTAAGAAAAGTTTCTGGGTAAAGGGTAAGCCGTTTTTTTGATTTCTTGTATTGTTCTTCGGCTCGGCGGACGATGCAGAGGACGTGGCACAGGAGATGCTCTTGCAACTCAAACAAGTCATTTTGGTGGAAAAGATAGAATTGGATGCCGCCACGATGGCATGGAACAAAAAATATGAGGCTTACCTTGAAGAGTGTAAAAACAGTATTGAAATATAATGATTCAAAAACAGCAAGAATATGAAAACAAAAACATCCGTTATGCCGCACTTTTATTCGCAGCAATCATGAGCCTGAATGCCAAGACCTACGCAGCTGTACGCGAACAACTGATTAACTGGAGTCACGAATGCTCGGCATTTGCCCAGAAGGATTTTATCAACAAGGTGCTGACACTGTTGGAAAGAAAATACGATAGTAAGGAGTAACCCCATGTTTCGTCTATTTCAGGAGCGCGTTCTAAAACTTTTTACGATGAGAAGTAAAAAGTTTTAGAACGCGCTCCTGAAATATCAAAATAATTGTGTAACTTTGTTCCCTCAAAAGTAAAAGATATTATGAAAGCAAAAAAAATTTTACTGATGATGACAATGGCAGCATCCTTGACGGCTTGTAACCAACAAACAACAGGCCTTAAATTGGAGAACATGGACACGACTGTGAAGCCCGGTACGGACTTCTATCAGTACGCTTGTGGCGGATGGATCAAGAACAATCCGCTGAAACCTGAGTATTCGAGTTATGGTTCCTTTGACGTGGTAGTGGAGGAAAATCAGAAGCGCATCCGCGAACTAATCGAGGATTTGGCGTCAAAGCCACAGGAACAAGGCTCACTGGGACAGAAAATAGGTGACCTCTATGCGCTGCGGATGGACTCTGTTCGTCAGAACAAAGAAGGCGTGAAGCCTGTTTTGGCAGATATGGAGCGTGTGGCAAAAGTGAAAACAACAGAAGAGCTCATGACCTTGCTGAACCAGATGAACACTGAAGGTGTGGCATTCGGCGAATTGTGGGGATACTATGTCGGGGCTGACATGATGGTTTCGACTCAGAACCTGTTAGAACTTTCGCAGGGTGGCTACTCGATAGAGCGCGACTACTATGTGAAAGACGATGAGGCGCATAAGAAGATTCTGGAAGCCTATAAAAAGCATGTGGTGAAGATGTTCCAGTTGGTGGGCGAGACCGCCGATGCTGCACAGCAGAAGATGGAGAACGTCCTGAAGGTGGAAATGCGCATGGCGAAAGCCGGACGCGACAACGTGGCACTGCGCGATCCTGCTTCGAACTATCATAAGATGTCGTTCGCCGATTTCCAGAAAGACTATGAAGGCTTCGACTGGAAGACCTATTTCGACATGCAGGGAATGACCGACATCGACTCACTCTCGGTGGGTCAGCCCGAAGCGGTGAAGGAAGCCCTTGCCGTGCTGAAAGACACGCCTGTGGAAGTGCTGAAAGATTTCTTCCTGTGGCAGATTCTCGATTCGTCTGGCGGCATTCTTGGCGACAAGGTGTATGAAGAGGTGTTCGACTTTGAGGGACGCATCCTGACAGGTGCCAAGGAACCCCGCCCACGTTGGAAGCGCAGTGTGTCTGCCGTTAACGGTATTCTGGGCGAAGCGGTCGGTCAGATGTATGTGGAGAAATATTTTCCCCCAGCCAACAAGGCGCGCATGGAGGAACTCATCAAGAACCTGCAGACAGCCCTTGGCGAGCGCATTGATGCTCAGGAATGGATGAGCGAATCGACAAAGAAAGCCGCCCACGAGAAACTGGATGCCTTCTATGTGAAGGTGGGTTACCCCGACAAGTGGCGCGACTACTCCAAGATGAACATTGACCCTCAGAAGTCACTCTATGAGAACATGAAGGAAGTGGCGAAATGGGCACATGCCGACATGCTGGCACGCAAATGGAAGAAACCCGTTGACCGCGACGAATGGCACATGACCCCACAGACTGTCAATGCCTACTACAACCCAACCACCAACGAAATTTGCTTCCCGGCAGGCATCCTCCAGTATCCCTTCTTCGACATGGAAGCCGACGATGCCTTCAACTACGGAGCCATCGGTGTGGTCATTGGGCATGAGATGTCTCACGGTTTTGACGATCAAGGTCGTCAGTTCGACAAGGACGGTAATTTCCGTGACTGGTGGGCAGATGGCGATGGCGACAAGTACAACAAACGCGCCCAAGTCATCAAGGATTTCTTCTCCGCCATCAAGGTGCTGCCCGACCTCAATGCCAACGGCGACCTCTGTTGTGGTGAGAACCTTGGCGACCACGGTGGTTTGAAATTCGCCTATGCAGCCTTCAAGAATGCCACCAAGGATCATCCGCTGCCCGTGAAAGACGGTTTCACCCCCGAACAGCGTTTCTTCCTTGCCTATGCAGGTGTATGGGCAGAAAACATCACCGAAGAAGCCATTCGCAACCAAACCACAGCCGACCCACACTCACTCGGCAAGTGGCGTGTGAACGGTGCCCTTCCTCTGATTGATGCTTGGTACGATGCTTTTGGCATCACCGAATCCGACCCGATGTTTGTGCCCAAAGAGAAGCGGGTGAAGATTTGGTAATCGATGACTGAAGAGAGTGGGTGAAAAGTGACGAGTGAAGAGTGAAAAAATCTAAGTAACCTCCATTTGGGTGGCAGGTAAAATGGATTTTTCACTTTTCGCTCTTTTTTATGTATTTTTAAGAAAAAAAACAAGAAAAAGGGAAGAAAAGTGAAAAAATATCAAAGACCAAGGAACAAATATCAATTAAAACTCGTAACTTTGGGACACCAAAATATAACTTTTATTACAAACCTATCAAATAAAGATGATGCTTATGAAAAAATTATTCTTCCTATGTGCCATGCTGGCAGTCGGACTCTATGTCCAAGCGCAGCAGTTGGAGGTCTGCACCAAACCATACGGCAATGATGGCAGCGAAATGACCGTCATCAAACCAACTGTAGCCAACTTCCTCACCCTGCTCGCCATGAACGAGGAGCAGTTCAAAACTGTCATGGAGGCTAACCACTACAGCCTCCAGATGCCAAGAGGTAACATCATTTCCTATTGGAACGGCAGCCCCGACAATTTTGCCTATGCCAAGTGTGTCAACTCCTATCTCTATAACTCAGAGACTCACGAAATACACTTTGCAGTCGGCAACGACATGATCTATCCGCAAGGTTCTCTCATGCAACTCTATCGTGACTTGCGTCCCTATCAAGTGAGGGATGAGGAACAGAGAGAGCCACAAGGTGGTGCTCCACAGGCAAATGCACCGCAGGGCAATGCTCCGCAGAATGGTGCTCAGCCCACACCTCCAGGCTTTGGGCGTCCAGGTGCTCCAGGTGCTGGTATGGGCAGGAATCGTAGAGGCTTTGGCAGAGGTGGCTTCGGAAGAGGCAGAGGTGGCTTTGACCGTCCTCGTACAGACACCTTCGAGGTGAAGGACGAGCAGAGTGGCGAAACCTACATCTTCTCTATTGCTTCTTTCCCACGTTTCTTCTATGTAACAGCAGGTAAGAAAAAGACGAACTGAACAAACATTCTTAAATAATCATTGCTACCGCAGTTGTAAGTTGTTGTGACATACAATTGCGGTAGCATTTTTTTATTCCTCCATCTCGGCTTGCCCTGCTATTCCCATTCAAGGATGAAAGCGTAATGGTAGGGCTTGTTTCCGTCGATGGTGTATTGGGGTAGGGTGCGGCTGCCCCAGGTATCGACACCGCCCACACCGTGCAGGTTCAGGTCAATGTTGAGGTTGACAAATGCTCCACGTACCAACTCATGAGGGTGAGAAGCCTTTTCCAGATCCTCCTCTCCATAGTCCCATGCACGGATGCAGAGAGGCTGGCTGCCTTCAACACGAAGAGTCGGGAGCGAAGAGCCGGGAGCGAAGAGTTCGAACCATCGGACATCTGTGCGGCATCCGTTGTCTTGGGGATGAAGGTACTCTGTCTCAAACTCCTTGAGAGGCATCTTGTAGTTTCCTATAAATGCACCACGTTTGCGGTCGGGATAGTTCTCCCAAGGACCTCTGCCGTAATAATTCACTTGATTGTAGGTGGCAGGGATTCTCATCCTCATGCCGAACTTGGGCATCACTGGTTTTTCGCCACCTGTGGGACGATAATCCACATCCACCCAGATGCGGCGTTCGCTCAAGATGGTGTAGTTCACCTTCACGTCAGTGGCTTCTTTCCATACAGCGGTGCGACGGGCAAACCCTGCGGCATGCTGGTTGTCGTTTTCGGGTTTCCAGAAATAGGGTTCCAGAGGCGCTTGCAGCATTTCCTTGCCATCAACAATCCAGGAGGTGAGGGCATTGCCCACAATCGTGATATTGTTGGTGGTTGGTTTGGCTTTAGGTGCAGCAGACTGAGGGAATTGGTATGGACTTATGATGAACTGTTCGCGAGCCACAGCGAGCCCCCCATCTGCCCATGTGGTGGCGTTGCGAAGTCGTGCGGCAATGTTGAGGGCGAGTTCAGGATAAGGACTGCCACCCTCCACGGGTTTCTGGATGGATGGGAAGACGAGATGCTCTCCTTGCAGAGTCAGTGCTCCTGATGCTTTCACCTTTCCGTCTGCAAGCAGTTCGTAGGTGTAGTCATACTCGTCGAGTTCGGTGAAGAAGTCGCGGTTGATGAGGCGGATGCTCTGTTTGTCATCGGCAAGGACGAATGTGATGGGTTGATAGACATGTTGCACCTCAAAGTAATGGGGGTGCTCTGTGCGGTCGGGTGCCAAAAGCCCGTTGAGGCAGAAGGCGCCATCGTTGGGCTTGTCACCGAAGTCGCCACCGTATGCCCAGAACTCGTCAGGCTCCAAAGACAGCTTGGTGGATGGTCGCAGTGGACTTCCGTCTATGGGCTTTGCGATGCCCTGATCCACCCAATCCCAGATGGCTGCTCCGCAGATGCTGGAATCGTTGTAGATGACATCCCAATACTCTTGGAAGTTGCCCACCGAGTTGCCCATGGCATGAGCATATTCACGCATCATGAAGGGGCGGTCGGTCACTTTCCTTGCCTCTTCTGCCAATTTGGTGGGAGTCAGATAGCTGTCATCGTATATGTCAGATTGACTGCGGTCGGTGTCGCAGAAAGGAAGTCGGGTTGAGTCGAGCGCAACCACGGCATCATGCATCGCCTTGAAGTTGGGTCCTACACCCCCTTCATTTCCGAGACTCCAAAAGATGATGCTGGGATGATTCTTGTCGCGTTGCACCAGCGATACGGCACGATCCACATGGGCTTCACGCCATGCAGGGTCTTCGCCCATCACCTTGTTTGCATAGCCATAGCCATGACTCTCCTGATTTGCCTCGTCCATCACATAGATGCCGTAGCGGTCGCACAGTTCATACAGATAAGGACGGTCGGGATAGTGGCTGGTGCGCAGGAAATTGATGTTTGCCAGTTTCATCATCTTCAAGTCTTTTTCGTATGTGGCATCATCCACTTTACGTCCTGTGCGCGGATGATGGTCGTGGCGGTTCACACCACGCAATTTCACACTCTTCCCGTTAATCTTCAGCACTTCGCCCACGCATTCCACTCGCTTCACGCCCAGGTGGTAGTCGAAATGTTCCACCACTGCTCCCTTCTTGTCAATCAGTTCCACACTGAAAGGATAGAGATTGGGCTTTTCTGCCGACCACAACAGCGGCTTGTCCAGCTGACAGGCAAGTTGCAGGTGGGTGGTGTCTCCAGAAGCGAGGCTTTTCAGCGTTCCCTCCAGTTTCCTGTCGTTGATGCTGAGGACGACCTTGAAGTCCTTCGCAACTTTCTTGCCGGTATTGCACAGCGTGATGTCTGCCTTCACCTGAGCTTGTGAGAAATCTTTGTTGGGGATAGCCTCCACCTTATAGTCGGCAATGTGTGTCAAGGGGCGCACCCACAGCTGCACCTCACGATAGATGCCTGAGAGCCGCCACATGTCCTGACATTCCAGATAACTGCCGTCACTCCAGCGATACACCTCCACAGCAAGTCTGTTCTTGCCTTCGCGCAGATGGCTGGTCACATCAAATTCGGCTGGCGACATGGAGTTCTGGCTATATCCCACTTTCTTGCTATTCAC
Organism: uncultured Prevotellaceae bacterium; assembly: GCA_900316975.1. Lineage (GTDB taxonomy): Bacteria > Bacteroidota > Bacteroidia > Bacteroidales > Bacteroidaceae > Minthosoma. The sequence continues at coordinate 189,072 of ONFA01000001.1, forward strand.
CCATACATAGAATGCGGAATGTACACCGCCAAAATGAAGGATGAGGTTTTGGGTAAGCATCTCTTTCGTTACCTCAATGGTTGTCACATACGAACCCACGGGATTGCGGTGGTCATAAGCATACCAATCTTTTGCAGGCTCACCGGTCACGTAAGGGCGGTCGCGGTGAAAAGGATAGCTCATGTTGATGTAAATGGGTTTGCCGTAACCCTCCATCTGCCAGTTGCTTGGCACGGTGATGTCATCCCATGCACTCACGTCGAAGTCCTCACGCTCGAAACCAATGGGGCGTGATTCGGGGTCTTTCGCCCAACGGAACTTCCATTCTCCGTCAAGGGACACGATTTCCTTGCACTTTGACTCCTTCGAAGGCAGCTGCAAGGTGCTGTGGTAGGGTAGTTTGTTGATGCCCAGCACGGCAGGGTTCTCCCAGTCGTGCATGCTTTCCTGTGCCTGAACTGATAAACTCAGTGCCAGGGCAATAGCTGATATGAAATGTTTCAATTATTTATGGTTTTAGGTTCTTGATTTTCAATGCGGGCATGATGTTGTTGAGTTTCTCTGGCAAGGTGACCACGAGGGCATCTTGCGTGCGCTCAAACTTCACCTTGCCGTAGCCGAGCAGTTCTACTGACTTGATGGCGGCAGGGTAGAGGGAAGATCCGTCTGCCAACGACTTGATGGTGAGGGTGTGATTCTCTGGCCATGCAAGTGCTGTGACATAGAGTGCCTTCTCCGTTTGTGTGAAACGGATTTCCTCACTGCCAGCCTTGGTGTATTGTCCGTCGTTGAAGCCTTGGTCGTTGATTTTGATGTCGGCATTGGCGATAGGGCCTTCACCGAATATTTTCCAAGGGCGAGTTTTCACGATGGCCTCGCTGTTCACCTTCATCCATGCGCCAAATTCTTTCATGATGGCAAGTTCCTTCTCGTCGGGAGTGCCGTCAGCGCGCAAGGGCACAGAGAGGAGCATGTTGCCGTTTTTGCTGACTATGTCCACCAGCAGTTTCGCCACTGTGTGGGCACTCTTGTAGCCGTTGCGTTCATACACGCTGTTGTTGTAGTGCCAGTCGCCCAGACAGTTGCAGCATTGCCATGGACGCTCCATGATCTTGTTGGGTGCCCCACGTTCCACATCCCACACAAGGGCATCCTTCATGTTGTCTTCCAGTATCTTGCCAAACACCACCGCCTGATTCTTGCCTTGATGGGTGGCTGCGCTGTGGTTATACATGTGTGTTGTAATCTTCATGCCCGCATCGCTGATGGGGTAGAAGGGCAGCACGGTCACATCGAAATAGATGAGGTCGGGGTTGTAGCGATTGATGGCATCGAGGGTGCGGTTGTAGAAGTTGGTCACAAACTCTTGCGAAGGTTGTGCTGCACCATTTTGCCAGCCCCACTGACGATGAATGGCGCCGTTGTCCCATGTGTTGTTGCTGAAGTCGTGGTCTTGCTGATAGAGTTTCTGAGGGTCAAGACCTTTCCACCATTTCTCCGAGCCGTCGGGATTGGGCTTGTAGCCGTCTTCTTTCGTCAGCCACCCATCATACTTCACGCCTCGCTTCTCTCCCTTCAAGTCGAAACGTCGTGAAGGCTCATACCATGTCCATGCGTGGTCGGCATGGAACGAGATGCCGAAGGGCAGCCCTGCCTTCTTGGCAGCCTTTGCCCATCCTTCGAGAATGTCTTTCTTGGGACCTATGTTTTTGGAGTTCCATTCTTGATACTTGGAATCCCACAAGTCGAAATTGTCGTGGTGGTTGCCGAGCGCAAAGAAATACTGTGCGCCACACTCCTCCTTGTAGAACTTCACCAGTTCTTCAGGATTCCAGTTCTCAGCCTTGAAGAGTGGGAGAATGTCCTTAAATCCCACCTCCGACGGATGTCCGTAATGCTCTCGATGATAGTTGTACTGGTACTCACCCTCTATATACAACTTGCGCGCCATCCAGTCACCGCTGCCCTCCACACATTGCGGACCCCAGTGTGCCCAGATGCCAAACTTGGCATCGCGGAACCACTCTGGCACCTCGTAGGTGCGCAACGATTCCCAGTCGGGGGTGAACTGCCCCGTTGCCATCGGTTCATCATTTTCCAGCACAGGGATTTTATATTCTTGCGCCTTCATTCCCATCGATGCCATCAACATCAATGCCGCACAAACAGACTCTATTCTCATCATGATATTCATTTAATGGTTTTTTAACTCAAGTTTGACTCCTCATTCCGTGTACAAATGAAAAATGCGTTCCATCATCTGCCACTTCTCGCTGCTGGTGGCATGAGCGTCGCAGCCTTGAAACTTTGCCACGAAAGATTCCCACTCCGCCTGTCGGGGCAGGGTGGAGAGCCTTTGCATGGCTGATGCCCAATCAAAATCTTCGGGCGTATCGACCACCATGACGAGACGTGTGCCGAGAAGATAAATTTCCATCTCCAAAATGCCCACAGCACGGATGCCCTCACGAATTTCGCGCCAATGGTGCGCTTCTGAATGCCATTTTCGGTATTCCCGAATCAAGTTGGGGTCATTTCGCAAGTCCAACGTCTGCACATACCGCTTGGTCTTGCCTTCAAACTGTTTCTGCACGTATCCGTCCATATCCAAATCCTTTTTGTTTGCAAAGATACGTATTTCTTCCTCATCCCCATCGGACATAATTTATAAATAGTAGGACAAAATAAGACTTCTCGCCCCGTGCAATTTTTTCGGGTACACCCCAATTCCCGTAACTCGTTGAACCCCAATTACCGCCTTCCAGCACGAAATATTACGCGCTGGAAGAACGAAATATTTCGCGCTGACAGCGTGAAATGTCACGCGCACCGTGCCGATAAATCCTGACAAACTGACAAAAATAATTCATGAAGAATTTGTGGCTAATTGGCTACGCCGAGCTAAAGGTTCATGGGCATTGGCTACGTTAAAGGTTCGTGTTTTGTTTTAAACATAAATTATCATGAATTAACGGCTCACTCGTAAACACCTGTGTCTGTCTTAAACAAAATACACTCGCAAGTAATAAAACCACAGATTTAGCAGATTTAACAGATTTATTTATCCCGATTATGACAGATTCAGCAGATTTCCGCTTTCTTGGCGAAAGCCCATCCGGATGGTTGCAAGAGCCGTGCGAGGCTCTCATCC
>ONFA01000026.1 GCA_900316975.1 uncultured Prevotellaceae bacterium
AATTATTATTGGAACCAATTTTTGGAAATTATTGGAAATTATTGTCCGAGAAAAATGCGGCTTGCCGCATCATATAAACTATTTTTGTTCACCTACTTATCATAATTTCACCCACTAATTTCTATAATTATGATAATTTGTGGATAAAATTATTTTAATTATGGTAATTTGTTTCTTAATGACCGATTCGGGTTTAAGAATAAGAAGTGAAAGGAGTTAAACTTATACAAAATAACCCTAATCTCTAAACTCTAAACCCTCAACCCTCAACCCTCAACTCTAAACTCCCCAACCCTCAACTCTAAACCCTCAACTCTAACAATCATGAATCAACGTGAAAATGAAGGGCTTTCCGCCCTCGGCAAAAAGACTGAATACCGTCAAGACTATGCTCCTGAAGTGTTAGAAACCTTTCAGAACAAACACCCCGAAAACGACTACTGGGTGCAGTTCAACTGCCCCGAGTTCACCTCCCTGTGTCCCATCACAGGACAGCCCGACTTTGCAGAAATCCGCATCTCCTACCTGCCCGACCAACGCATGGTGGAAAGCAAATCCCTCAAACTATACCTTTTCTCTTTCCGCAACCACGGTGACTTCCACGAAGACTGCGTCAATATCATCATGAAAGACCTCATCAAACTGATGGATCCCAAATACATTGAAGTCACAGGCATCTTCACTCCCCGCGGCGGCATCAGCATCTACCCTTACGCCAACTACGGACGCCCTGGCACCAAGTATGAAGAAATGGCAAACTATCGCTTGCAGAACCACAACATGCAGTAAACAGAAAATGACAGTTACTTACGCCGTAAGATGATGTAAAGGATAACGGGAGCACCCATGATGGGGGTGATGGCGTTGAGAGGAATGACGGTGGTGGGTGGCAAAGTGCAAAGGAGATTGCAGAGAAGCGCCAGCACAGCACCGGTAAGCATGGTAAAAGGAAGGAGCACACGGTGGTTGGACGTGCCGAGCAGGAGGAATGCCACATGAGGGGTCGCCAAACCGAGGAAAGCAACAGGACCACAATAGGCGGTGATGACAGCCGTAAGCAGACCTGTGGCAAGGAGGAGCAGATTGCGTGTGCGCTGGATGTTCACACCCAGATTGACGGCATAGTTTTCACCTAAGAGAATGGCGTTAAGAGGCTTGATGAGCAACAAAGCCAGCACTAACCCCACGATGCACAATGTGGCAAAGATGGGCATCTGCTGCATAGAGACACTGTTGAAATTGCCCATGCCCCAAATGAGGAAACTCTGTATGTTCTCCACAGAAGCAAGGAAATTGAGCAAGGAGATGACGGAAGAGGTGATGTAGCCCATCATGATACCTGTAATGAGGAGCATGAGGTTATTCTTCAGCAAAGAAGAGAAAAACAACAATAGCCCCATGATGAGCATGGAGCCGAGGAATGCCGCACCCACAATCGCCAGATAGCCACTCCATGAGTAAAGCCCTGCTGTGATGGTGCCACCGAAGGCAAGCATGACGATGGCCACACCAAGATTGGCACCTGAGGAGATACCGAGGATGGAAGGTCCAGCAAGAGGGTTGTGGAAGGAGGTCTGCAAGAGAAGACCTGCAGTGGCGAGTCCTGCACCTGCCAGCATAGCGGTGAGAGCGGTAGGAAGTCGGGAACCAAGAATGATGTAAGATATGGCATCTTCAGACTCCCCTCCATGCAAAAGGGTCTGCAGCACATCGGTAGCGTCAATATGAACGGAACCGAAAAAGATGTTGAGGATAAAGAGTGCCACAACACCAACAATCAACAGGCAGATACGGAATCTCATGAGAGTTGACAGTTAAGGTTAGGGTTTTCGTTATGGTTTTAGTCGCTGGTAAAAATACATGGGTTCATGAAGTTGCACTTCCGGATGGGTGATTTGGATGATGTCAGAAAGCATACGATCTGGATGAAAAGGCGAACGTTCATAGAAGAAGGAAGTGCGGGTATTGCACCCCCACACGTTACCTTTCTTGAAGGCATCGAAACGCCTATAAACTTCTATTTCTGTACCCAATTGGTCAAGGGTCATGGTGGCATCAGAGTCATAACGCATCAACCAGATGTCAGCATCGTGGGCAGTGGCATAGACTTGTTCGGCAGAAAGAGGAACGGAGCCGCTCTGCTTGTATTCAGGGAAGGCGGTCTGTGCACCTGCATCGGCATATAGTTGTCCGATGGTGCTGTGCACCCCAGGTTGATACCACACACTGCCATAGAGTTCTTCAGAAAGAATGCGGGGCTTCGTGGCAGCATTCTTCACCAATGCACTGAGGCTGTCATAACGCGCCACCAGTGCATCGAACATGGCATTCGCCTCTTTCTCCTTCCCCAAAAGGAGTCCATAGAACTTCATCCATTCTGCTCGTCCCAATGCTGTCGGCTCCATGTATTCAGCACACTCAACGATGGGCATGCCGAGTTGTCCCAATTTGTCATGCCCCGTGTTGCTCTCGAAAGGTGACACCAGCATAGCATCGGGATGAAGTTGGATAATGCGTTCCTGATTGGGCGACATACCATTGCCACAATCCACCACCTCTTTAGTGAGTCCATGGATATACTCTTTCTCACACACACCTCCAATACTCTGTTCCATACCAAGTTCGCAGATAAGTCCACAATGCACAGCAGTAAAGACGAGTGCATTCTTAAGGGGAACATGGATGAGTTGAGAGTTTCCGTCCGAGAGTTGAGAGTTGAGAGTTGAGAGTTGAGAGTTAGGGCCCTCCATCAAGACATAAGATCCCAACAATCCCTCTCCCCAAGGATTCTTGAGTTTCACTTCCACCACATTGTTACCATATCGCACCATCGTGATATTCTTGGCATAACGCATGGGAATGGTGTCGCCTTCACCTTGGAGGGAAGAAGCAGTGTTGCCTCCGCACGACAAGAAGAGTGCGGAGGCAACAAGAAAGAGAAACAGAATGTTTGTTCTGTTCATAGTCTGATCTAATTATTTAACATACTCTACACCCGTGTTGAACACCACTGAGATAGGACCTGTGGCAGTGTTCTCATACTTCTTCACGAATTTGCCCTGAGCATCATACTGGTTCGTGTAGGATGGCAGTGCATAACCAGGATAGCCTGTCTCTGGATTCTCCTGATAGGAAACGATGAAGATGTTGCCAGTCACTGGGTCTGCTGCAATCACTGCAGGGCTGAAGATGCCCTCAGGATTCCAACTGGTTGTGGTGCCTGTTGCTGCATCGTAGATAAGATAGGTGGTTTCAGCAGCACCATAAGGAGCATTCACTGTGTAAACTTTCTTGCCGTCAGTACACATAGCAGTACCATCCACCACTTTTGTCACCTCGCCAGATGCAGTGATTTTGCGGACACCTGCACCCGTCTGATTCCAAGAAGCATCGTATGTGCCATAATCCAAATAATAGACATCAGAACCAATCGTGAGAATCTGCATAGGGTTCGTGATTACCTCATCCTTGATTTCCTCCACCTTGCCACTACCGAGGTCAATCTTAGAGATGGAAGGATTCACACAACTGCCGTAGTCTGAGTTAGCCACGTAGATGCAACCATTGGCAATGGTCAGTCCGTCTGGATAGGAACCAACAGTGTAAGTGGTTTGCTTGGCAAAGTTCACAGTGTCGATGGCTGCCACAATACCATTGCCGCCATTGTTACTGTCGCCATAGAAAGTGACATAAAGGTTTCCGTTCTCACCCACTGCGGCACGAGGGCTGACGCCATCCTTTTCGCCCAAGAGGTCGATGGTGTTGATTTGCTTCACAACAGACAGCGTGTTCTTGTCGCACACCCAAATAGTTGCCTCGGCATCCACCACAATGTAGAGTTTGCTTCCGTACTCTACAATATAGTTGGCTGTCTTACCAAGAGACTTGCCGTTTGCCTTCTGGAAAGCATTGGCAGTCACCGCACCTGCCTGATAGTCAATGTAACTAACATTACCATCAATGTTGGCCTTCTTATTACCAGAACCCACCACGAACATACCATTAGACACGTCCACTTTCTTCAATTCTGGAGTGTCATCGTCGTTGCTACAAGCAGTAAAGAGGGCTGCGCCCATCATCAGTACTGCAAAACTCAAAAGACTTTTTTTCATTTTGTTAGGTTTTAATTGTTAAACGTGAAAAATAATGATTTATTGTTATAACTTATAACTAAGTGAAAATTGAAAGCTTCTGCCAGGCATGGGATAGGCTCCCACAATCTCGTATTGCTTATCTGTCAGATTCTTCAAATCCAAACGTACCTCCATAACACCATACCCGATGTGGAAACGATGGTAGGCTGATGCACCCAATTCGTAGTAGCCATCCACCCGTGTCCCCTGTAGATGGGCATTGGTTGCCCAACGCTCACTCACCGTTGTCAAGTGGGTTGCGCAACACACCCACGGATTTTCCCATGCCAATGCGAAAGAACCTTGATGCTCGGGCATATAGGCTATTTGGTTTCTGTAATAGGGCGAGGAGGGGTTAGTACGGTTTTGTGCCCGCTGATAACTATAACACCCCGATGCGGTGAGCAGATGGCGCTCGTTGAACTGATGGGTGGCATTGAGCGTGATGTCGGCTCCATATACACGCACCTTGCCAACATTGACGCAGTTCCACACAAACATATTGAAGGGCACTGCCACAATCATGTCTTTGACCCAATTGTAATAGCCATCGAGGGTGGTCTGCACGTGAGTCTTGCCAAAATCGCCCTGCCATGTCGTGCCGATGTTGAGTTGTTCGGTGCGTTCGGGCTGCAAGTCTTTGGAACCGTAATGGAAGAAATAGTTCTCGTTAAACGTGGGGGCACGGAATATCTCTTTATAGGAAGCACGTACATGCCATTGGGGCAACAACTGATAGGATATGCTGAGTGAGGGCGAGAGGCGACGCATGTCGTCAGCCGCATCCCCCTGCTTGGCATCATTCAAATAGAGCGAATGGAGCAATCGTCCCATCACCGTAAGACGGTGGGTGCGGAATTTGGCCGTAGCCGACTGCAAAAGAGTATTGCGGAAAGGATGGGCATCGGTGTCAAGTGTACTGCTCAAGTTGTTGAAGGAATAATCGATAGAATAGTCGAATGCCCAATTTTGCATAGGCATATAGAGCAGACAGGCAGAGGTGTAGTATTCACGTTGCCAATAGTCGGCATCCTGTATCTGACTCGCCACCATGCCATCATCATAGAGTGAGGCTGCCCAATTGAACTTGCCGTTGAGTTTGAGGGAGATTTTGGTGGTGAGACGTGTCTGGTACATGAGTTGTCCGAAGAGGTTGCGGTCGCGCAGGGTCTCACGACTGATATTGGAATAATAGTGCACTTGCCCTGGCAACTGACGGTCATTGTCGTAGTAATAAACTTTTCCTGTCAAGCGGTCGGAGGGGCGGATGTTCCACACAAAATTCAGTTCGCCATGCCCTGAGTTCATGCGACTGTTCTTGCGATAGTCACTCACTTTTTCCGTCACGTTCTTGATGGTATAGGGGTAGTCGTTCTCGGCATAGGTGTATTCGCCCAAGGCAGAGAAGGCAAAGTGCCCGTTTAGGTTCTGTTCATATTTGAGGAAGGGTGACACATAGCCAAAAGAACCCACCTTCAGTTGTGCCTTGAGATGTGGGCGCACATCGTCGGTCGGCAACTGCATGGACTGAATTTGGACTGTGGCTGGTGTGGTGACTTGTCGGGCTGGAATGAAGATGTCATCATTATCACCAATAACCAGCGAGAGACTGCCCACATTGTCCAACGAATAGCGAGACATATCTATCTCACCATTTTGGCACTCACTGAGCATGACTCCATCGTAACTGACACCAGTATGTTTTGTGCCCAAACCACGCACAGATACAGTTTTCATGCCCCCTGCCCCACCATAGTCGCGCAATGTGATACCAGGCAGACGATGCAGAGCATCAGCCATGTCGGTCACACCCAATCGCAACATCTCGCCATGATCCATCACATACAGAGGAGCAGTAGAGGTCATTGTGTGGTGTTTATGACTATCCACCACCTGCACCTCGTTGAGACGAAGTGAGGTGGTGTCTGTCTGTGCCGACAATTGCGCCGTCACGATACTGAAGCCTACAATTATCAAGAGTTTTCTCATTGCCAAAACGAATACAAAGATAAGAGATTTCCTTAACATTACAATGGCATATTGCCATGTTTCTTAGGTGGATTGCTCTGATTCTTGTTGCGTGACATCTCCAAAGCCTGGATAAGACGCAGACGGGTGTCGCAAGGCTGGATGATTTCGTCGATGTAACCCAATTGTGCGGCTGGCATGGGGTTGGCGAATTTCTCCCTGTACTCTTCTATCTTCTGGGCACGCTCTTCTGGAGTGGCTTTGCGATAGAGGATGTTGCAGGCTCCTTCGGCTCCCATCACGGCAATCTCAGCAGTGGGGTATGCGAAGTTCACGTCTGCCCCGATGCACTTGGAGTTCATCACGATATAAGCACCTCCGTAGGCTTTACGGGTGATGAGCGTGATTTTCGGCACCGTCGCCTCGGCAAAGGCATAGACAATCTTGGCACCATGACGGATGATGCCGTTGTGCTCCTGCTGCACACCGGGCAAGAAACCTGGCACATCCTCGACGGCGATGAGGGGGATGTTGAAGCAGTCACAGAAGCGGATGAAACGGGCAGCCTTGTCAGAAGCATCAATGTCGAGGGCTCCTGCCAAGAAGTTGGGCTGGTTGGCTACGAAACCGACAGTACGTCCTGCCATACGTCCGAAACCTATGACAATATTCTTTGCAAATTCAGGCTGAATTTCGAAGAAGTACTGCTGGTCGCAGACTGGCTCGATGATATTGCGGATGTCATAAGGAATATTGGGATCTGTCGGCACCACAGTATCAAGTTCATGACAGATGCGGTCCACCTCGTCAGTGACAGGATGTACGGGGGCATCTTCCATGTTGTTGGAGGGAATGAACCCAATGAGTTCACGGATGGTCATGAGGGTCTCTTCATCGTTGTTGCAGATGAAGTGGCTCACACCGCTCACCGAGTTATGAGTCATGGCACCACCGAGGGTTTCCTTGTCCACATCCTCGTTGGTCACAGCCTTCACCACGTTGGGACCCGTCACAAACATCTGGCTCTGCTCTTTCACCATCAGGATGAAGTCGGTGAGAGCAGGACTATAGCAGGAACCACCTGCACAAGGCCCGAGAATGGCACTGATTTGGGGGATGACACCCGATGCCATCACATTTCTCCTGAAGATGTGGGCAAAACCTGTGAGGGATTCCACTCCCTCTTGGATGCGGGCGCCACCAGAATCATTCAATCCGATGATAGGGGCACCGTTCTTCAGTGCCAGATCCTGCACCTTGGCTATCTTCTGGGCATTGGCTGCCGAGAGCGAACCACCCAACACGGCAAAGTCGAAGGCATAGACAAAGACGATACGCCCGTCAATCTTACCATAACCAGAGATGACGCCATCGCCTTCGATGCGTTTCTTCTCCATGCCAAAGTCGGTGCAACGATGCACCACATGCTTGTCCATTTCCACAAAGGTGCCACGGTCAAGCAGCGTTTCTATTCTTTCTCTTGCTGTAAGTTTCATCATTTTTAATTTTCAATTTTCAATTTAATCAGCGCTTGTTCCACACGAGCACTGTCACCCACATTCACTAACACATCTTTCACGATACAATCAGCATTGACTTTATAGTTCGACTGCATCTTCATGGCTTCCATCGTCAACACGGTGTCGCCGGCTTTGAGGGTGTCACCGGGCTTCACGTAGATGTTGACAATCTTGCAAGGCATGGGTGCCGTAATGACATCTGCCTGCACAGAGTCTTGAGAGCCTCCACGGCGCATCTTCATATACTTCGCCTGCGAATCAAGCATATCAATCTGATAAGTCGAGTAGTTGAGGTTCACACGGTAGTGCTTCTCCCCACTCTCTCGGATGAGTTCGGCATTGTACGAATTTCCATCGTAGATGAGGGAGCAAGTGCCATTTTCCAGCATCGCCACATCCACATCATACACCTTTCCGTCAATGTCTATCTTCACTTGGTTGCCCTCCTTGTTCAACAGGGTCACTTCCAAGGTCTTGTTTCCAACTTGTATTTCCATCTTTTCATTTACAATTTACTATGTACAATATGACAATTTACATCCTGTCCGTATGGCAAATAGTTGAATAATTTAAGTTTCGCAAATGCTCAACTTCTTTGGAGTTAAAGGAGTTATAAGGAGTTATCGCTCCGCTCAGGAGTTAAAAGCCGATACTCTGCCAGCAGCATGACATTTGGCTTTAACTCCTTTAACTCCTCTAACTCCTTTAACTCCTCCATAAATTGTACATCGTAATTTGTCAAATTGTACATGTTTATACTCTCAACACACCTTTCTGCAATCCGAATGCCCTCCAGCGGCTGATTGCCGTATTCTCCACGGTGGGTGTGGTGGGTTTATTCTCTTCGAGATTCATCAAGTAGTCAATGTATGCCGCAATGACAGCCATCGGTTCGGAATCGTTCTTGAAACCAGGACGTGGACGCAAGCGATCTTGATTACGCTCGATGAAGTAGGTGTTGTAGTTACCCTGCTTGAAGTCTGGCACATCAATGATGCGACGCAGATAGCGGATGTTGGTGGTCAAACCTGTAATCTTATATTCATAGAGCACACGACGCATACGCTCGATGGCATATTCACGACTGGTTGCCCACACGATGAGTTTGCCAATCATCGGATCATAGTGTACAGGAATTTCGTAGCCTTCATAGACATAAGAATCAATACGAGTGCCGATACCATGTGGTTCGGTAAGTTGCTTGATCACTCCAGGCGACGGCATGAAATTGTGCTCCGTATCCTCAGCACAGATACGACATTCGATGGCATGTCCACGCTGTCGGATGTCCTCCTGGCGGTAGTTCAGTTCCTGTCCGTCAGCGATGAGGATTTGCTCCTTCACCAAGTCGATGCCCACGACTTCCTCAGTGATGGGATGTTCCACCTGCAAACGGGTGTTCATCTCCAAGAAATAGAACTTGTGGTATTTATCCACGAGGAACTCGATGGTTCCTGCACCTTCATATCCTACGGCACGGGCTGCTGCCACGGCTTTAGCACCCATCTCCATACGCAGGTTGTAGTCGATGAACGGACTTGGACTTTCTTCCACAATTTTCTGATGACGACGCTGCACAGAGCATTCGCGGTCAAACAGATGCACTACATTGCCATGCTTGTCGCCCAGAATCTGAAACTCGATGTGGTGAGGTTCTTCCACAAATTTCTCGATATAGACCGTATCGTCGCCAAAACCAGACATGGCTTCGCTACGAGCAGCGTTGTACATCTCCACCACATCCTCTTCACGTTCGATCAGGCGCATACCTTTGCCACCACCACCCATCGAGGCCTTCAGCATGACAGGAAAACCTATCTTCTTTGCCACATCCACCGCCTCTTCAGCCGACTGGAGAGGTTCTTCAGTACCAGGCACCACAGGCACTCCTGCCTCTATCATCTTGCGACGGGCACTGATTTTGTCGCCCATCTCTTCCATCGTTTCGGGTCGGGGACCTATGAAGATGAAACCCTCCTGTTCACAACGACGGGCAAATTCCGCATTTTCAGAAAGGAAGCCATACCCCGGATGGATGGCATCCACCTTATGCTTACGGGCTGCTTCGATGATATGGTCAATGTTCAAATAACTGTCGCTACTCGCTGCCCCACCAATGCACTCAGCCTCGTTGGCAAAGAGCACATGACGTGACAAGCGGTCAGCCGTACTATAGACTGCCACCGAACGGATGCCCATCTCGTAGCAACTACGCATCACACGGATAGCAATCTCCCCACGATTTGCTACTAATATTTTTCTAATCATAAAATCATTTACAATTTCACTATTTACAATTTACAATTTGCTATTCGGAATGCGTAAATCCACCTGTTTCAATTGTACATTGTAAATGGCCAAATGATACATATATTTACATTTCCTGCTCCGACAACTCATTCGCCTCCATTAGCGCACAATCGTCAGTAATACGCTGGAGCGAGACAGCCGCCATGTTGAGCGTACGGAAACACTGTTTCAACATTACTTGTGCAGCAGGCGTCTTGACACCCATACGTTTTTTGAGGTTGAAGAGTTCCTTGGTGATGCCCAACAATTCATTTGTAGGCAAGAACGTCTCTTCCGAAGCCGTATCAATGGTATTGTCAATCTGCTCCATGATAGCAACCACCCCATCAGCCTTTTGCCTCTCGTCAAACGACTGGCTGATCAAATCCTCCACATTGCCCTTCAGTTGATTCATCAGGTCAATGTATTGTGTATAAGTTGAATGATAGATGTCCATATTCTCACTTTATTTTATTACATCAAGCGCAAGGTGAAGTAACCCAGCACCATACCGATGATACCAATGACAATACCCACCTTCAGCATTTCGTTCTGTTTCACCAAACCCGTTGAGTGTGCAATGGCATTAGGAGGTGTACTGATTGGCAGACACATAGACACAGATGCGGTGATAGCAATGGCAATGAGCATCGTGGTCACGCCACCAATGCTTTCAAGCCTGTCACCCATACCCTTGCACACCACTGCCAACACAGGCACCAGCAATGCAGTAGTGGCAGTGTTGCTGATGAAGTTTGACATGGCATAGCACACCAACATGGCAATGATGAGAATCACGATCGGTGACCACTGGTCGAAGGGAATGCTTCGGATGGCATTCTCCGCCAAGCCAGATTCATTCAGTGCAACACCCAACGCGAAACCTCCTGCCACCATCCAAAGCACACTCCAGTTCACAGCCTGAAGGTCTTTTGCCGTGATAACACCTGTGGCGGCAAACACGGCAATAGGAATCATTGCCACAGTATTGGCATTCACGCCTGTCACCTTATCGAGCAACCAGAAAAGAATCGTAACGATGAATGTCACAATCACCACTGTTGTGCGCCAATTGTGCTGAATATTTCCTTCAATCGTCAATTCAATCGTCTTTTGTTTGAAAGGGAAAAGTTTCAGCAACAACCACCAACCGATAATCAGCATGATGATAGTCATTGGTACCATATACATCATCCACTCGCCAAAACCGATGTTGAGGTTCAAACCTTCAGGGTCATTCAGATACTTCAGCGCAATCATGTTAGGAGGCGTACCGATAGGCGTACCGATACCACCAATGTTGGCGCCCAACGGAATGGCAAGTGTCAATGCCACACGTCCCTTACCATCAGCAGGCAGCGCCTTGAACACAGGAGCAAGGAATGTCAGCATCATCGCTGCAGTAGCCGTGTTGCTGATAAACATGGAGAACAAACCCGTGATAAGGATGAAACCCAACAGCACAATCTCACTTCTCTTGCCGAATGGTTTCAGCAAATAACGTGCCATCACTACATCCAGACCACTCTTCGTCGTGGCAATCGCCAACACGAAACCACCCAAAAACAGGATGATGATGGGGTCAGCAAACGTTGCCATCAGCACCTTGTAACTGAGTAGTTCCGACTTTTCCAAACCCGAAGAATAAATACTCAAAGCACTGTCCGATGTGGCAAACAGCAACATACAGATAAGGCACACAGACGTTGCCCATGCAGGAATCGCCTCCGTCAACCACATCAATGTGGCAAATACAAAAATAGCGATAATGCGCTGTTGCACCACAGTCAATCCCTCAATGCCAAAACAGTCTGTTGGCAAAAATGCCACCACCACCGTTGCAATCACTGAAATGAGTGATGCAATGAATGACTTGTTGTTAAATCGGCTTGACATCTTGTTGCCAGCCTTTGAATCTCTTTGTGATTCCAACTTCTTGAACAGATGAAGATGGAATAGTTTGTTGTTAAATAGTGACATATAATAGTAATTTAGAATAATCATAGTGGAGTGCCCGAGCATCACTGCTGGGGCACTCGGCATTTACAACACTTTCATTGATATTTTATGAAGATTTCATTTTTTACCTTAACGATAACTTTTACCTTAACGATAACCCTAACGCTAACTTTATCCTTAACCTCCCTTACGACATAACCAGTTAGGGTTAAGGTCAGGGTCAGGGTCAAGGTTACAGTTATAGCCACTACCCAAAATCAGGGTAAAGATCAAAGTTCGGCTTACCCAGTCATTAATAATAAATAATGTATGTTTCCGTCATGTCCGTAATCCCGCAGACACACGTTGCTAATGGCAATGGCAGGTCTTCTGACTTCATCCTTACAAGGTGCTCGGTCTTCCCAGAGATTTCAAAGCCTCATCTGTCAGATTCGACCTTGACTCCAGTGACACTGTTGGCAACCCCGTTAAAAAAGGACTCACAGCATCGGGTAATGTCGGGGATTTTCACCCCATTCCCATCTTAGCTCCGTCGCCACACCACCCTAATCATGATGTGGGGGAGAACCAATTGCGAGTGCAAAGGTACGGATAAGTGAGCACAAAACAAAGAAAAAACGGAAGTTTTTGCTCTTTTTGTCGAACGAGAGTACCTTCGGCGCAGCCAACGGTACGGATAAGTGAGCACAAAACAAAGAAAAAACGGAAGTTTTTGCTTTTTTGTCGAACGAGAGTACCTTCGGCGCAGCCAACGGTACGGATAAGTGAGCACAAAACAAAGAAAAAACGGAAGTTTTTGCTTTTTTTGTCGAACGAGAGTACCTTCGGCGTAGCCAACGGTACGGATAAGTGAGCACAAAACAAAGAAAAAACGAAAGTTTTTGCTTTTTTTGTCGAACGAGAGTACCTTCAGCGCAGCCAACGGTACGGATAAGTGAGAAATGAAAGAAGGAAACAGCCTCACCGTTTCCTTCTTTCATTTTCTCATTTTTTATATTTTTCTCTATTTTTTCACGTTTTTCCTTCCGCGGCTTGCCGCACCCTCAACTCTCAACATTCGACTTTACAAAATCAACGTTAAGAACAACGCTTGGGGCTTAAAAATAATCAAGATGACTTCTTCTGATTCATGAGGACAGAGAAGATTTTCGGCCGATAGCCAATAAGGATGCGTTTCTCCACAGTCTGGAACTGAGAGTCCGTGATAAACATCTTTTTAGCCAACTCATTTCTCTTGTCTCGGATCACACCTGGTAAGTTATACATTCCACGAGTAATCGCTGTCTTACTGTACATGAAATACAGCAACAATGCCTTTGAATTTAACAATCTTTCGCCTATTTCAGTCCACCACATACTATCGGTCTCACCCAAAGAAGAACCAAAGATAACAATGATGTCTGATGAGTGAATAACATTCCGGACCTCGTCGTTAATGCCATCCTCTTGATTTTCGTTCACTTGGGGTTTTACCAAGCAATCCAGAATTTCTGCTCTATCCAAGTAAGACTGATTTGCGATTTGATTAACATCATTCACGCCCAATATAATATCACCATCTGCCAAACTACGGTGTATATGGATAATGTTCTCTATATAGACACTCATTCCTACAGAATTCGTTCCTATAGACACGCGCCCCCCTTTATAATCCAACAGCCTCTCCAGTGTAGAAGTATAATTGAAATTGATGATAGAAATCATCTCAGAGCCATTCCTGTAATAAGTCTTGTGATTTCGGATGCTATTGATGGGGCCAGGCTTAAAATTGTCATTTATATCGGGCCAACAGAAATCTTTCATTATCTTTTGTTTCATCTTGTCATTAATCTCAAGCAAATCAGCCTGACGGGTCAGATAAGCCATTAGATTCGTCTCAATATCAAAGAACACTGTTTTGAATTCATCCGCTGGAATATTTATGGAATAATCCCCTAAAGCCTTTTCCAAATCAGACCAATCAATGTCTTTTACCTCCTTATTCGTATTATTTGTAATGTAATTCGTCATTTGTTGACGTACATTCATGATGTATTGATTCTCCACTGCTGGCAGACCCACATAATACTGATAGAAGTCCCCATAAGTTGATTTAATTCCGAGATTCACATCAAATCCATTCCCTATGATATAAGTTGTTTGCATAGTATAAAGATTTCATTACAATTGTATTGGATGGCAAAAATACAAATAAATTCACAAACATCCAAACTTCCTCGAAAAATTCCTTTGCTTTTAATGAAAAGCGACATTCCTCCCCAAACAAAAAAGAAGGAAACAGCCCCACCGTTTCCTTCTCTTATTCTTCAATCCCCCCATTTATAATATTTTTCTCCATTTTTTCATATTTTTCCTTCTGCGGCTTGCCGCACCCTCAACTCTCAACTCTTTTACCCCAAAGGCTCTCAACACTAAACCCTCAACTCTAACACTTACACCTCATTCCTAATCCTCTCAACCATTCAAAAGTCTCCAAAAGAAATGCCAAGTTCTGAACACAGGTTCACACAATGCCTCAGCGGGATAAGCCCGCACAAAGCGAAAATTGCGCTTGATTTTCAAAAAGTATTTGGTGGCAGTGGAATGGTCTGTCAGACCCGAATACTGTCCAAAGTTGCCCCCCATGAAACGCAATCCAAAACTTCGTTCCGTCTCGGCTCTTCCATATTTGTCTTCTTCTTTGGCAAGAAAATCGTCCAACATATTGTACAATGCTTCTGCCGTGTCGTATTTCGCTGCGTTCAAATCCAAATGCAAGATGGGATGCTTCACCCATTCCTTCTCCAGGTGGCTCACGGCCAGCCCCTCGAAGAGTTCCTTCTGCCCCTCGAAATACGCCTCCAGCGTGGAGAGGAAGAGCGATTTGCCGAATCGGCGAGGCCGAGAAAGAAAGTAATATTTCCCTTCCGACACCAACTTATACATTAGGGCCGTCTTATCCACGTAGGCATAACCGTCCCTGCGAATCTCTCCAAAATTCTGTATTCCAATGGGGTATTTCATGCTCATCACTCATTATTCACTTGCAAAGATACACCATTCATCTGATACCACAAAGTCTTTGGCGTGATTTTTCGTGAAGAAGTTCGTGTCATGCGGTCATCTCCTCTCCTCAGATCGCACAAAAAAACTCCGTCAATCTCGTGTTTGAGGTTGACGGAGCCTTTCTATTTTTTATAACGGAGCCTTTCTGTTTTATACAAATAAGATTTCTGTTCACTTGTGGCGCAACCGCCAGAAGAAAAGCCAAGTACGGACTCAGAGTACATGATGGTTTATTACCATCTCCACAACTTCCATTTTCTCCACCACAGGTGTTCAACTCTTGCTATTGGCTCCCATATCACCTCTGTTGGATAGCTGGTGAAGAAATGCAGATTACGAACAAATCGCCTCCATGCCCGACGGATTTGATATGAAGTTTTACCTTTCCGCACATCCAATTGAGCCATCCGAGAATCATAATGGCCGAAATTCCCCGATTGAAGAATCTCCTCCAAAAGGAAGCGCCCATCTTTCTCCGAAGCCTCACATATCATCCAATCTGACGGCATGGCAAACACTTCCTTCAACACAAACATCAGAGCACTGGCAAAACGTAGCATTCCAAGTCCACGAACATGACACAGCAACTCATTCTTTTCCATTCCCTTATCATGATGCCATGTCCTCAAAAGCATGTAATAGTCCAAAACTTGGCGCAATCCCACACCCTCATCAATCAGATGCCTATAGATATGGTTTAGCTGAAAAATAACATCATAATCTACAGTTAATACAGGCATCATCACACCATCAATCTCCTTCGTGCAGGTACATTTTTCCCAAGATACACTTCCATGTCCAAACAAGCTCTGAAAACGCCTGTTGCAGAACGGCTCATTCATGAAAGAAGGTCTCAAGTGCACCTCCACAGGAACATCCTTCACCGGTGTTATCTCAATATGCAGGTAGCAAAGACTTTCCATCACCCCTTTTGCGGAGAAATACTCTATCACCTTCCTCACAGGCTGCTTCTCACCCTTATCTTTAGGGGCGACCCACACATCCACATCCCCACAAGTTCGAAGAGGTGCCAACTCACCATCATAATATTGATGATTAGCCTGGCCTTTCAAGATGCAAGTTCCCAAACCATCTGCATCCAATTCCTTGACCAACAAATGGCAAACCTCTGTCGTGAGTGCATTTCTCTGTTCAATCTGCATGGCGACAGCATACCATTGAAGTATCAGAGAACGATCAGGACGCTGCTCTTTGGGGAGAAGTTGCACCCCATGAAAAGCAATGCCCACCAAAGCCTGCTTCTGGCACATCTGGAACAAAAGCAGCCATTCCTCGTTCGTGGGAACAGCTGACAGACAAGGCTTATTACCGATGGCAACTTGCAGTAATTCAAAGAAAAATCGTTCCAACTACTTTTCCGACAATTGATGATAAACCTCCGACACTTGTCCTGCAATCACATCCCAATCATATTGCGCCATTTCATAACGCTCCCGATGATAGGGACTATCCATATTTTCCTGCAACTTTTCCCGAAGAGCCTTCACATTGCCTACAGGGAAATACACATTCTTATCCAGTCCCACCTCCAGATTGGCAGGAATGTCACTCACCACCACTGAGGCACCATAACTCATCGCTTCCAGCAAGGAGATGGGCAATCCCTCATGTGACGAAGGCAGGCAATAGCCCCTGCAATGACTCAACAGCGAATGCAGTTTCTTTCCTTTGATGAATCCTGTCAACACCACGTCATTCTCCTTTGCCATTTTCTTCAATCCGCGCGAATAATCATCCTCAAAATCCGTATCCCCAGCCAACACCAGTTTGCAATCTCCATGTTCCGTCTTGGCAAAGGCCTCTATCAGATGGTGGAGATTCTTCTCTGGTACAAAGCGGCACATGCCCAAAATGTATTTACCCTTTTCTATTCCCAAGCCCTCAAAATACTCAGGATAATCACACACGTCTGGCTTCGGAACCCCATTATAAATCAGATGCACATGTTCTGTCCGCCCATATTTCTTTGCGATCAGGTTCTTAATCACCTCGGAAATGACAATCACCTCATCAGCAAACTCACATCCCATCCGTTCCCCTAACTTCAGCATCGCCTTGGCAGCAAGCCCCCATTTGTCACGGTCATAGTCTGGTCCATGATGGGTGAACACCACCTTCATTCCTCGTATCTTCGCATAAGGAGTCAGCATCGCTGGTCCTATCGCATGTACATGCAGCACATCTGCCCCCAACGCCTTCGCCTTGTTGATGGCACGGAACGTATGGATGATTGCCTCAAACGACTTCTTCTTCGGAGAATCCACACTCACCAGTTTCACGCCCCTCCACTCCGTCAGTTCATCCTTCACATAGTTCGTCCGCCGAATCACCGTCACCTCATCTCCACGTTCCACAATTCTGGGGAACAACTCCTCGCAATGTGTTTCCACGCCACCCATGATGTCAGGAATGCCACGAGTACCTGTCACAACAATTTTCATGATGATACTTTCTACTTAAAGAAAAATGACTACCTTTGCAGTCAGAATGAAGAAATGGTTATCATATATCAAGGAGTTTTTGCAATATATATCCATCATATTGCTCTCCTTTCTTTCTGCCCTCTGGCTCACCCTTTTAGGTCGAAGGCACAAATGACCATCTGTGATTTTCGTGGTATCAGTGTGAGTTACTTAATCTCAATCTTTCTATCTGTTTCCGCCACAGTTCCTTCATATCCCTGCGACTCCACATCAGCATTCACGATGTCCTCACCACGTTTCCCTTTCAATGCCTCCTTTGAGTCATCAGACAGACCATTATTGATGATTGCATTCACATCGCAAGTTGAAAGTTTATCCAAATCCTCCTTAGTAATAATGCCATCACGATAATCACGTACCACTGGCAATTCATACATTGAATACTTGCCACCAAACATCGACTTCAACTTATGCTTCGCCACCCACACTGCTGGAGTCGAAATGTACTTCTTCATAGCAGGAGCCACAGACCCAATCATCCAGCAATTTCGGTCACAGCAGCGCACCTTCTTACGCACCTTCTCCGCCTCGGGCGAGTTCCACAATTCATCCCACGTCTGACGGTTCAGATTGCCCATCACCTCCTTATCCTTCGTGCCATTACAAGGCATCACATCACCATACGGGTCAATGAAAAACGTGTCGAAACTCATGTCACAGGGCAGCAAACGCTTCTGCCCATAGATGTAGTTAATCAGTCCATGATTGAAATAAGCCCTAAACCATTTCTTCGGCGAATTCGACTTCAGCAACTCATTCACCAAGTCCTCAAAGTTCTTCGCCACCATCGGACGGTCTTTGATGATGTTCTTCGCCTCCACGAAATAGAAAGAGTTATGCAGCGAAGCCGTTGCAAACTCCATTCCCATTTCATTCGAGATCTGATAGAGCGGCACCAAGTCCGGCGCATTCTTATCCTGCACCGTCATGCCAAATCCAACATCCTTCATCCCCATCTCACGCAACTTCTTCAGTGTCGTATAGCCACGCTGATAGCCGTCATTCAGTCCACGAATCTCATTGTTCGTCTTCTCCAACCCTTCAATCGAGATACGAATGCCAATCTGCGGGAACTCCCTGCAAAGGTCTATGATTCTATCTGTAAAGAACCCATTCGTTGAAATCACGATGCGGTCACTCTTTTTATACAGTTCCCTCACCACCTCCTTCAAATCCGTCCGAATAAAAGGTTCCCCACCTGTGATGTTCGTGAAATACATCTTCGGGAGTTTCTTGATTGTCTCAATCGAAATTTCCTCTTCCGCCTTGCTCGGTGCCTTATAGCGATTACACATCGAGCAACGCGCATTGCATCGGTACGTCACAATGACTGTACCATTCAGTTTCTTTTCTGCCATATCTTATGATATTACTTATATTTTCCTATTATAATATTAAGAATTTTGGAATCAAATCCAAAAAACTATTAATAATTTTGGATTTGTATCAGGAGTTCTCTATCTTTGTGCAAAAATTTAGCCAAATTATGATACATCGTATATTAGAAGAGCAAATCGTTTCCTTATTGGGTAGTGGAAAAGCTATTGTTATTATGGGAGCCAGACAGGTAGGCAAGTCAACGTTGTTAGAGTCCATCTTCCGGGACAAAGAGAAGGTGCTATGGATGACTGGCGACGACTTGGATGTTCAGGAACTTTTCAGTCAAATAACTTCCTCACGTCTCAAAGCCCTTTTAGGCAACTCTCAATACCTCATTATCGATGAGGCTCAACGAATTCCTGATATTGGTCTTCGTTTAAAACTAATTACCGATCAAATCAAAGAAGTTCAGGTTATAGCTACTGGCAGTAGTTCTTTTGAGTTAGCATCCAAAGTAAACGAGTCACTTGCAGGACGTAAGCGAGAATTCCGCATGTTCCCAGTCTCATTCAGCGAGATGGTTTCCCACACCAATCTCCTTGAAGAGCTGCGTCTAATCCCCCATCGAATGGTGTTTGGTTATTATCCAGAGGTCGTTTCAAATCCAGGCAACGAGAATGTCATCTTGAAAGAGTTATCCGACAGTTTTCTCTATAAAGACATTCTTTCTCTTGAAAATATCAACAAGCCCGACAAGATTGTCCGTCTTTTAAAGGCTCTTGCCTTCCAAATAGGCAGTCAGGTCAGTTATAACGAGGTCGGGCAGTTGGTTGGATTAGATTCAAAGACTGTTGAGCGCTATATAGACGTTCTTGAAAAGTCACACATCATCTTCCGTTTAGGTACATTCTCCCGCAATCTGCGGAATGAATTGAAGTCCAGCCGCAAGATTTATTTCTGGGATCTTGGCATCCGCAATCTTCTCATTGGCAATCTTGCGCAAGTGGAGAATCGTACAGATGTAGGAGCCTTATGGGAGAATTATGTCATTGCCGAGCGACTAAAATATAACGCTTACTGTTACAGCATTGCCCAATATTGGTTCTGGCGCACGCAGCAACAGAAAGAGATAGACTATCTTGAGGAAAAGAATGGTCAACTGAACGCCTATGAATTCAAATGGAACGACAAAAAGGCAAATGTTCGTGCCCCAGAGTCTTTTTCCAAGGCATATCCCGAAGCATTCTTTAAGGTTATAACGCCCAAGAACGTTGATGAGTTCCTATTATAATCCCCAAACACATCCTCACACCCTTCTGAGCTTGGGATAGATATGGCCAATCTCCCATCCGTATGGACTGGTACCGGTCGTCATATTTATCCTTCTCTATCCAGGCCCCACAAGCATCATGTCTATATTTCTCTTGATCGAACCCTTCTACTGGGAAAGCCCGTCCCCATAAAAATCAAGCAGTTCTTTATCTATTGTACACATATATTTTTGATTAACTTCTATCAGTATCCTTAAAAACTGTAGTTGCACTTAGAGCAACGAGCATTGCAACGATATGTCACAATCACTGTACCATTTAGTTTCTTTTCTGCCATATATCTTATTTAAATTATATCTATTTATAACCCAAAGCACATCTTCACATACCTTGGAGCCTTTTTATCTATTATCTTGGCAATAAATGTAGGTGCATAAACTCCAATAATAACGCTCAGTAGCCACATTGGTACAAACAACTTATCATTACCCAATTTCACGTATGTCCACCTGATAACCATTTGGAAGAAAATACCCATTAGGAATATCTGGAAAGTATAGTCCCTGAATGAGCTAAATAGTCTTGGAATGTATTTGCCAACAATCAAACATAGAGACATTGCAAATAGCGTTCCCACAAAGGCAGTCTCAGCTTTCATCGATTCGGGTAACATTTCAAAGATATTACATAAAATGAATAATAATACCATAGTTAACAAAAACCACCACTTGCATATAAATCTATTCCACTCAAACCTGCAGCATAAAATACCCGTCACAAAAAATGGAAGCATATAGGCAACTCTTCCTAAATTAAAGTAAGATATATTAGGGAAGAAGTTGCTTGTCAAAATTGCCCCCCAGTCCCAGAATTGCAGAAAAACTGTTATTTATTATTAGTTTATAGATAGGATATAATAGCATCAATTCAAAGAGGACAATGACAAACCACATCTCACCAAGGGGATTGCTACGGAAGAATAAAAACGTATTTACTATTTCTTCCACATCTACAACTCTATGCATCAATTGGGGAAATGCCAACTTCAGAACCATAGCAATAATAGTAAAAGCAAAGAAAGGTATAGCCAGTCTTTTCGCCTTTGATACAAGCATTTCTTTATAAGGTTTATCCCTTCCGATACAAGTATAATAAAATAACCATCCTGATATAAATATAAACAAAGGCATATGGAACGAATAAATAATCCGTCCTATTCCTGTAGCTATAGGAGTCGTAGCATCTCCAGGAACATTTGTCAATACCACATGCCCTATTATTACTAGCAACATACTAAATCCTTGCAGTACTGAAAGCCAATCTATTTTCTTTTTTTCGGCCATATCTTTAACAGTTTATTCCTTTATAATACTCCATCAACTTCTCATAATATGCCTCACTTGAATATCTCTTCACGGCATTTTCGGCGATAGTTTTATTGTCAAATGATGTATTCCACATCATTTCAATCTTCTCTTTCAAATCATCCACATTCCCACTCTTAAAGGTCATACCAGAGATACCTTCTTCAATCAATTCAGGTATGCCTCCAATTCTTGCGCCAAGTACAGGCGTACCAAGACTCTGGGATTCGATGACAGTCAAAGGATTATTTTCACTCCATTCCGATGGTATCACCATAAATTTTGCTCCTTCTATAATAGGACGGAAATCATTCCACTCCATTTGGCCTTTGAACTCAATGTTGGTAATACCCTTGTATTGATCTCGCAGCACTGGTAACAATTCACCATCCCCTATTACAATAAGTTTATGTGGAAAAGCCACCGCTGCCTTGCACAAAGTGCGAATACCCTTTACATCATTTACACGCCCAATGTATACGAAATAGTTTTTCTTCTCAAAACATGGTTTCTTCACCTTCTCCACATCTATAAAGTTGCATAGTACCCTAAATTTCTTTGCATCATAACCTCCCCTAACCACTGTATCCATCATGAATTGTGATGGAGGCAGAAACAGGTCTGTATATTCCTGTAATTTTACCTTATTCCATTTCTTAGCCTCCAGATAGCCAATGTAGGAACCAATGATGCCTCCTGGCATACACTGATGTTTGATGACAGCTGTTTTATCTGTCATACATTCTTCGCACCAGTGTCCATTTCTCATGCAAGTATAGCATGGACATACCAGTTTCGTATCATGCAATGTCCACACCACTCTTATTCCCCTCTGATGAGCGATCTTTGCAATAAATGGAGATAATTGTGTATGGATATTATGTAGATGCACTACATCTGGCTTAAAATCATTTAATAATTTAGTGAATCCTTCTTTTACCTGCTTTGTTCCAAATGGCCTCATCAACGCATCGACCTTACTCATATTTGAAGGCCAATAGGCACTCCACTCTGATGGTAAGTTTGCGGGATAATGCATAGCGTATATCGCAATCTTATGCCCATGTGCATTCAACAGTTGTTCAAGGTTCATGGTGACAATACAATCCCCGCCACGACGGTAGTAGAACTTATTTGCTAATAGTATTTTCACAGCTTATGAAGATATAGGTTTATAAAATTTTCAACAGCTCTTTCCCAAATGCAATTCTGGTTTCTGAAACCCCACCTTTTTTTCTATTCTCTTCTTCATCTTAACATCTTTGGCTGATCCTTTTTCTATAATCACAATCTTACTGTTATCACCACTCCATTCCTTATACTTAGATATAGATTCTTCACCATCAGCATAAATCGTTGGATAGTTCTTTTGTCCATGATAATGGTTCAGATACTGCCCTTTATAAATATACACCTTATTATTATTCATCCCCAAAGGTTTGGTATAGCCACAATAATGAGATGCCCCATAGAATGTGTTACTCTTAATTATAACATTCCTATCGGCATTCTCGTAACTTAATATGTTCGCGTCTCTTTGCTGGGGTGTTCCAAATTCATTTTCTCCCATAAAGAAACATGTATTGCCAGTGAACTCACAATTTATGTATTGAGGATTCTCATCAAACCCCGATGGATTAATAAAATGCTCAAATGCCTGTCTACATTTATATAGTATATTATTACGGAAGTGAATGTTTTTAGGTTGAAAACCTTTCATGACAGTTCCTTGAATGGTACAGCCACAGTCGTATGTCCTACTTATAATACATTTCTGAACACAAACATTTTCTGAACTTCCCCCGATTTCGATGCCATTTCCATAACGGACCCAATATTTATAACCGACCTGAATAGCGCCTCCTATTAAATCAAACTGACAGTGTTCTATTAATGCATCCTTTGCATTAGCCACTCCATGTCTTGAGAATCCAACAAAAGAAATATTCCTGATTATACAACCATTGGAATTTGAGATACCGTGAGCACCCATTGAAAAACAAAGATTCTTTATTGTACGAGGGTCTTTGTCTATCTTTAGCGATAGGATATTAAAAGGGGATTGTTTTACAGAATCCATTTGGAAAAAAGAATTAGTATAAAAATCTCCCTCACAATGAATGTAAGTTTTGTCTTTTACATTGTTACCGTATATCTTATCACTATTCGGGTCATAAATAATCCCAACATTATTGAACATTATGTTTGGCTTATTATTACTCTGTAAATAACCTTTGAAATGTTCTTCTTTAGACAAATCTATCGTCCAAATATTGTTCGCAGCATCATAGACCCATGCATTCGCATCCTTTAAAATTTTAAAGCCACACACAATAGGCTTATCCCCGCTTCCATAAGATTCGATTATAGAATTCGTTATACCTTCAATATGTTCAAAAAAAACATCTCCACAATTTAGTCGAATCTTTACAAACTCTTTCTCTTTTATGGCTGCAATACTTCTCAATGGGCTATCTTTTGTAGTACCAACATTTGAGTTAGAGCCCAAAGAAGATGATATATAATAGACTTTTTTTATCTGATTTTCTCTGACGTGTTGTGACAGCAAACACAATGGGAAAATAAAGAAAAAAAGAACACAGAAAAACCTCATTGCCGAATAGCTGAATAATACTTTATGAATATCTCTTTAGGAGTCTTAGATGTGAGAATGCTCCTCAAAACATTTATATCACCGATAGATAATATATAATCTTCGTTAGGTTTCTTTTTAGATAAAGACTTTACACTATGGAACAAGAATTGAAAAATTGAAAATAAGCACAACCACACACTAATGATAATATACCGATATGATTTCCCTTGTGATAGATATATCGCCATTCCTTTGGCCTGAGCTGGACGTGTGGCCGTTTGTATCATTGACAAAGATTTGCCGGACATCCCTTCATAATGTGTTATTACGATATTTGCATTCACATAGCACTTATATCCCATCTTGTTTAGACTATCTGATAAAGCTATATCCTCAGGACAGAAGAAATATCTCTCATCAAACCATCCCATATTGCGAAAGACTGCCGTCTTTATAAGAAAAAAGGCTCCCCATAGATTATATGTCTGGAATACCCCTTTTTGATTGACATAAGCAGATTTTGTCTTTTGCTCATTCCACAATTTAAATTGTTGCAACACAAAAGTTCTAAATGTATACTTTGGTCTTCCACAACTCTGAAACGTTCCATCTCCAAATACAGATCTTGGGCTAACCACAGCGACATCCGCCGGTAAGTTCTCTATTGTCTCAACCAGCCTGTCAATGACAGGCATTTTCATCTCTGTATCATCATTCAGCACGAAACAATACTTCCCCTTAGCCTGTCGTAATGCAAGGTTATTATTTTCAGAAAAGCCTCGAATCTCGTTGCTCTCGATGAATGACACCCAAGGAAAGGAAACTTTTACCTTCTCAATATTCTCCTTCGAGAAGAGGTATGCCACCACCAAAGTTTCATAAGTCACCTTATTAGTGTATTTCTCAATACTTTCCAAACAGAGGTACAAATTCTTCAGATTGTTCATGCAAACAATCACTATGCTTACGTCTATCATGCGAATCTTTTATTGTGGTGCAGAGTCGTATCAATCTTGGTCTTTAATAATTGCATACGAGCCAATATAGAGTTTGTAAATATTGTATAACAAGGAGCATAAATCTTTTTATAATCTTTTTTGTATTTCTTGATAATACGTTTCAAAGTCTCAAAGAAATACTTGTCAATAGTAAGTCCAATATCATCGTTCATTTTGTGATATATACTTGTTGACGCTACCCTTACTTGAGTACCCAAATCTCTTCTCGCATGATAGCATAGCTCAACCGCATAAAGGTGCCAGTGATAGCAGACGTCCTCATCAAACATCATCTTCAGGAAAAGGGCCTTAGGGATGGCGAAACAACACTCGTCAACACATTCCACATCGGTCATTTCCGATATTTGATTATTCACAATATAGTTCTTGGTGGCATAATAACGCAAGTTAGAATAGCTCTCATCGTTGTTTTTCTTCCCCGAGAAACCTATAATCAAGTTCGGATTATGTTCAAACGATTCTACCAACTCTTTTATGAATGCTCCATCGTCAAAGGCAATGTCTTGATGAACAAAGCACAGGATGTCGCCTAATTCGTTAAGATGACTTATTATCTCAGTGTTAAAAGCCGATGCAGCGCTATGGTATTTCGAGTTTCCATTATCTATAAGAAGAACATGTGGATTAAAATCCACAACGCGATTCTTCAATTTTTCAATAGAAGGTAAAAACATCGAATTCAACTGCTTTTCATTATTGTAGCAGCATATAAAGGAAATAGACATTGACTATTGCAGTTATATTGTACCTAATATTGAGTTATATATATTCAATATCTTTGATTTATATATTTCTTCAGAAAAATATGCTTCAGCTTTTGCATGAGCATTGTTAACCAACTGTTTGGATAATTCTTTCGAATTTACAATTTCCCATAGTAGTTGTGAGGCATCATAAAGATTGTTATATAACAAACCATTATATCTGTCCTCAATAATTTCTTTTGTTCCACCAGAATTGTTACCAAGGATCGGACAGCCATAGAACATTGCTTCAACAGTAACCCTACCCATTGCTTCATTAGGAGAGCACATTAAAAAAGCAGATGCCTTACACATTAACTCCTTTATGTCTTTTTGATATCCAACGAATTTATAAGCATCCAAACAATTATATTTTGCAGATATCTTCTCCAGCTTTTGCCTGTAAACCTGACTGCAGTTTCCTGCATATACTAATTTGTAACCCAACTGTGCAATATTTGACATGAAAAATATTTCTGCCGCAACATCAGCACCTTTCTCGTCACACACAAAACCTGCACAAAAAAGAACATATTTCTCTTTCTCAGTTATGAAACAAATATCTTCTTTTGAACGAACAGCATTATAAAGCACATATGCATTTTGCATGTTTTGACACCCCCAGTGTTCAAAAACCGCATTTGTTATTGCTATAATGGCGTCAGAATGTTGAATTTCTTTTTTTAATTTATAAAAACCTTCTACAGGAGTCAATTTGAAATCTAAATTCATGAATTCTCTAAGATGCCAGACATGTTTTGCATCCAAACGACGTGCAAGCTTACCACCAAAAGATATAAGAGCAGAATTTGTATGAACTATATCTATTTTGCACCCAGAGAACTCTTTGGCAACCCTTTTAATACAAAGATTATTAATGTAGTTATCTAATACTAATCTTGGGAAATGATATATCCATCGTTTAAATCTATTCTTATTAGCAAGGTTCAAATTAAATTTTTGAACGATTGTAGGGTAGCCACATTTTTTTGCATGAATATAAACCCCGCCTTCGGCTTTTGTCAGAATAAAAGGATTAACATGGTCTCGCACCGAGTTTATCATATTAAACATAGAATAAGATCCCCCTCCCATGTTGCCTTCCTCATGACATATGAATAGTACATTTATACTTGGAACATTATTTACTGTAGCCATATAATATAATTGGGGTTATTGATTCAAAAAAGATTTTGTTTCTTTAATCGACACTACGCGATTACGACTTATTCTTCCTAAATTAGTAATGAGTATAGCACCATACTTAAATGGTAACAAGGAGTTGTATTCTTTTATTGAATTCAACACATATTTTATTATATATAATATGCACCAAATAATATTATCATACTTTTTATTATTTGGATTGCTAATGATTCTTATCGTATTAGTATATGAGAGATAAACCATTTTGATTTTTGACAAAGCTCTTTCACTTCTATCATGAACAACTTTCAAGGATGGTACAATTCCAACTCTTATTTTGTGATAGCAAAGCCTATCACAATAATTATCATCTTCGCTATAATGTACGAACGAAGGTGAAAAACCTCCTGCAATTTCTATACATCTCCGTGTAATAAACCAATGCGCAGCCATAACGACAGGAACATCGTAAATTTTGCGAACCTCTCCCATATATATATCTGTGAACAGTTCACGGTTTGAATACCATGAACAAACGCCTGCAACAAAATTCTTGTCTATGTGGCGAAGATCTGCATTCATTTGGAAAGGACTCAAAATACCATATTCAGGATTCTCTTCGCTGATCTTAATCAATTTCTCAAACGTGTCAGGCATCACCCAAGCATCTTGGTTCAATAAATAAACATAGTCATATTGGTTATCTAATGCATATTGTAATCCTAAATTATTGGCCTTTCCAAACCCTAAATTTTTATCACTCTGATGAAAAATTATCTTAGGGAACCGCTCTTCTATATAGCTTTGTGTCCCATCCGTTGATCCGTTGTCGACTACGTATACATCAGGCTCAACAGATGACAGGAATAGGCTGCCAAAGCATCGGTCAGCCCACTGCATGGCATTGTAAGTGACAACTATTGCTAGTATCTTCATCGTCGTATAAGTTTTTTTGTTTTTTCTCTTATAAAGTACAATTCTTTTTTATTTAAACCATAAATCATGACAACAAGGAATAATATAATCTCACAACTGACAGTTACAGTTATAAATCTTAAGATTTCATGCTCGCCCATATAATAATGAAGCAAAGATGACAATAGTAGTGGCATTATAAATACTGGCACAAGCCGTAAGTACACCTGAAGCATATAGCTTCTAAACGGCATTTTAATCTTAGGGATTACAAGCACAATTCTTACAAACTGGGCTGCCAATTCGATAACAAGATGAACCACATAAACAAGGATAGGTATAGACCACTGCTTTAATGCCATATATGATAAAGGCATTATAAGCAAAAGAAGGGTGCATTCGCACTGTTGGAATTTCTTTATATTACCTTCTGCTTGATTTACTATTCGCAACGGATTGGCAAGCGACGACCAGACGCTTATGACTAGCACTATTCTACAGAACGACACACTATATTCCGGTACTTCCTTTAGCCACAGACTTAAAACAAACGGAGCTTCAATGATAATAGGTAGCCCTAAGGCACATAGCAAGAAAAAAGAAAACTTAGAGCTAACTATTAACAGCTGTTGGGCATCCTTGTAATTTGCTTGGGCTGTTGACTTCATCAATTGTGGATTGATAGCCATCTGAAAATTGGTGGTAAAATTGACCACAGCATTCTGAACCTGAACGGAAACGCCGCGAGCAGCATTTACTGTAGGCCCAAAAAACAAATTCAGAATAATATTAAGGCCTTGAGTAAATCCGGCAGATACAAAACTTCCATAAGATGCCCATGAAATAAAGGTAAAGATCTCTTTGACAAGCGATTTGTCATATTCAAAACTTACCCTTGTTTCTGAAAACTTTCTTATGCAATACACATTATATATTGTGATATCAACGGTTTGAACGACTAAGATTAAAAATGCATAGAATATTAGTCTGTCAAAAGGCGAGATGGCAATCAGATAAACTATCAGCAGCTTTGCAAAAGCATCAAAGAGTGATATATAAGCAAATGCTGCCATCCTCTCATGTGCAACTATGGAGGCATAATAAGGTACTGAAACAATATTCAGCGCCATGGTCAATATGGAAAACTGATAAACCCATAGTGAAGCATTCATTCGATCCTCTGGGATCGTCATCTTCTCTATAAGGAACCACAAACCTATTGTTTCTGCAAGTACTACAACAATAAGTGCCAAAAGTGCATTGATCAAGAGTAAATTTGTGAACACCTTCCGCATGTATTCCTTATCGTCGCCACTCATGGCTACTGTGATAAAACGAGAGGATGCAGTCCCCATCGTCCCTTGAAGAAAGCCTATCATTACAACAATACCGCCTACTACATTATACAAGCCATAGTCTACCACTCCCAAAACAGAGAGCAGCACACGACTTGTATATAAGGATACTGTCATCAGTAGCAACATCCTGAAATAGAGGAGGCCAGTATTCTTGGCAATTCGTTTACCTTCAATTGGCATGATATATTATAAATAATTTTCACTGTGGTGATAAAAGATAAAGCCCTGCGGCCATGCCCAATAACACCTTGGACTGGGCGAATAAAGCTGTTCCCAATTTAGGGGACCGCATATTGCTGTTTACCAAAAACTGCGTCTGACTCTGTATGCCGACAGCAGTATCTACAACTACCGCCAAAATATAGCACAGGCTGTATTGTATATTAAGAAACTTTTTGACAACTTTATACACGCGGATGTCGATTACCATCTGTCTATGCGGCAGGAAAGGAATCGCTACGTAACAATAGCTTAGGGTAATTTCAAACTATCATGGCAAGACCAGAATGACTGCTTACGCGGAAGTACAATCTGCTTCATGTTCGCTAGTTCAGACGAAGCCTATGTCGTTTCTTTTTGGGTGTGTTTCTAGATTCAATTAATTTAAGTGTATAAAGGCATAAGGAAAATATCAGAACTATTTCAAACTGAAAGACAGAGAAATGACCTGTCTTATTAAAACCAGCAAATGATTGGGAACACATTTGAATATAGTAATATACAATGGGCAAAACTATGACACTTAATCTCCTCCTTATTATCAACTTCATAACCAAACACATTACCAGTGGAATTACGACTGCCAAAATCTGGCCAAACTCAATATAGAGATCGCCAAAGAATGTTTTGAAATTTATAACAGGGACACCTGTTATGTCTCCCCAATATCTATAGCTCTCATCAGTTGAATCCCAGGGGGGATTGTCGCCATATACAACTTCTGGGAAGAATCTTATTCCCATGGGATGAAACTGCACCTGATTGTACATATTATATCCAAGGTTTGGGAAAGACTCGCCAAAGTATCTAAGTATTGAACTTCCACTATCCTTGTCACCAACACGTTGGATAGTAATAATCAATGATATGACCAGCATGAGAGACAATGCAATGATAGTATATCTGATAACAAGTCGTTTTACAGACTTTGAAAATATAGTCCAGAAGAGCGAAGCATAAAAGAAATAACATATCATATCCGCAAATAGTGCTCCTCTTGACCCTTGGCTGATGCTGGAGAACAATGAAGGTAGCAAACACAAAACCGCTAAATAGCCAGCAAATGATTTCGATAGTTTTTTTGCCCTCAACCCTATAACTGCATAGAGAAGAAGAACTGGAGATGACGCACTATAGATGAAAAAGCCATATCCCTTGACGATATATGAAATAAACATACTATCATATTGATACAACGCATCTCCTTCCATATGACGCATCTCATATGCATTCCCAAGTCCTCCTACAAGGGACTGAAGGAGCTCCGAGCAAAGCAAGGCAAGATAAAATGTGTAAAAAACTGTCCATCCGACAACAAAAAGATGGAATTTCTTGCCAAACAGAAAGCCTAAACTCCTATTGTCTATTTGTAGCTGAAGATTTCTTAAGGGAAAGAATAAGATAAAATATACTATAAAACATAATATATATGGCTCATAAGACAATTTCGTCGTATTCCTGACGCCAAATGTGTCATAATACACGCCATTAAATACTGTAAGTATTCCCAAGAATGCTATGCAGGTAATCATAAGCACTAATATGAAGTAGATATTAATAGCACCAAACTTCTTATAAGCGTATCTCGCCCACAGCATATAGGCTAGGAAATTTACAAACAGGACATCCATGCTTTAAATATGGATATAAATAAGTTTATTTGAGATTAAGAAAATCTTCTCTAACGATGCCCGTTTTCAGCATCTTATTGGGGCTGCCTCCAAACAGCGTATAGGGAGTGATGTTATTCTTAAATATGACAGCACCGTATGGTATGATAGTATGATGACAAAGTGACACGCCCTTGGTTATTGTGGAATGAGAACTCAACCAGCAGCAATGCTCCAAAGTTATTGGTTTTGCGGGATTTGATTTTTCACCATCACTACAGTTTAATATGTGATGACCATCCCAATCTAACAGGGAACAGTTCCACCCAAAAGAACTGTTATCACCGATGGAAATAACCGTATTAGAACTAATAATTGTATTAGCATTCATGAAGGTGTTCCTCCCTATTTCAATTATTCCATCTTTTGACACCCAAAACCGGAAACCCGCACATATAAGAGACGTTCCTCTGAAAATTAATTTGCCCTCCCCCAGTATGTGTGAATTATAGTCTGCAAGAGAGTATGTGCCACGATTCACACCTAGACTTATCATGGCTCTTTTAATGGGATCCTGTATGACTATTTCACCCTTGAACCTCTTATAGTTAACCCCTCGTCCAATGAGAATAGGTATAACTATAGCTTGCCTTGCTGGTAAATGCTGAAGGCAGAACCACATAGACCTTACATACAAAATTATTTTCAACAAAAACGATTGCATCTCTGATAATAATATAACGACGTTTTCTGAATAATAAATCCGCTATTTTGATGAATACATCTGAGCATAATACTTCTGATAGTCACCGGAGGTCACGTTGTCGAGCCACTCCTGATTATCGAGATACCAGCGGACGGTCTTCTCGATACCCTCCTCGAACTGCAAACTGGGCTCCCATCCAAGTTCTTTCTGCAGCTTCGTGGAGTCGATGGCATAGCGGAGATCGTGGCCTGCACGGTCTGTGACGAAGGTGATGAGATCCATGTCCTCGCCTTCCTTACGCCCCAAAAGACGGTCGACAGTCTTGATAACCACCTTGATGATGTCGATATTCTTCCACTCGTTGAAGCCACCAATATTATAGGTGTCGGCAATCTTACCCTTATGGAAAATGAGGTCAATGGCACGGGCATGATCTTCAACGAAAAGCCAGTCACGGACATTCTCACCCTTGCCATATACTGGCAACGGCTTGCGATGGCGGATGTTATTAATGAACAACGGGATCAGTTTCTCTGGGAACTGATAAGGACCATAGTTGTTCGAACAGTTTGTCACAACCACGGGCATACCATAAGTATCATGGTAGGCACGGACGAAGTGATCAGAAGAAGCCTTCGCAGCTGAATAAGGTGAATGCGGGTTGTACTTCGTGGTCTCCAGGAAGAATTTGTCACCGTAAGCCAGATGATGCTCTGCACTCGAGGCTGTGGTGGTAAACGGCGGCTCGATGCCCTCGGGATGCGTTAGTTCCAGCGCACCGTACACCTCGTCGGTCGAGATATGATAGAAGCGGCAAGGAACATTGACCATTGACGATTGACCATTAACCATTTCTTCATGGGGAACATGCCAAGGTGTAGGCTGAGACTCCCAATAGAGCTTCGCGGCCTGCAAAAGAGACAGCGTACCCATCACATTCGTCTTGGCAAAGGTGAAGGGATCCTTGATGCTTCTATCCACATGCGATTCTGCAGCGAGATGGATAATACCATCGACCTTCTTGTCCTGCATCAGTTTGTAGAAGGCATCGAAATCGCAGATGTCCATCTTCACAAACTCATAGTTGGGTTTGTCCTCAATGTCCTTCAGATTAGCCAGATTGCCGGCATACGTTAACTTGTCGAGGTTGATGATGTGGTAATCGGGATACTTGTTCACGAAAAGGCGCACCACATGGCTCCCAATAAAGCCAGCGCCACCAGTAATTACGATATTACGTTTCATTATTCACCTAATTAATGTCACACAGATATACACAGAAGACACAGAATCATTCTAGTCCCGCAGAAAGCACAGAAATGATAGAAATTATTATGCCAACAGATTGGCTATGCATTTACGAAGAGAATCAGTCCAATAAGGAATGGTGAGGCCAAAGGCTTCCTTGACTTTGGTCTTATCGAGGACAGAGAAGGCTGGACGCTTAACAGGAGAGGGGAACTCATCACTGTGACAAGGCTGAATATCACATGAGGTATTGCCTGCAATCTCTGCAATCATTTTCGTGAAGTCATACCAGGAACAAACACCTTCATTGCTATAGTGATAAATACCTGTGTTACCCTCATACTTGCGATTCTCTATGATGTCAAAGATTGTTTTTGCCAAGTCAAAAGCATAAGTAGGAGTACCCACCTGGTCAAAGACCACTTTCAATTGTGGTTTAGATGACGTCAGGTTCATCATCGTCTTGACAAAGTTCTTGCCAAACTCAGAGTAGAGCCAGGCTGTACGGAAAATGAGATAATCAACTCCGCTATTCTGGATATTCTGCTCTCCATGAAGTTTTGTCAGACCATAGACTCCTGTAGGCG
Organism: uncultured Prevotellaceae bacterium; assembly: GCA_900316975.1. Classification (GTDB taxonomy): domain Bacteria; phylum Bacteroidota; class Bacteroidia; order Bacteroidales; family Bacteroidaceae; genus Minthosoma. Next base: position 33,521 of record ONFA01000026.1, read on the forward strand.
TACCTTTCTGATCTTCTTTGCAAGGAGTGTTATAAGGATCTCCGCCAAAGACATAGTCTGTACTGATATGAACCAACAGACCATTAACTTCCTTCATGGCAATAGCCAAGCTCTCAGGGGCTTTGGCATTGAGCAATTCTACAAGGTCATATTTATCTGGATCTTCTGCTGCATCCACGTTAGTCCATGCAGCACAGTTTACAATAACCTTAACATCGTTCTCTTTGACGATGCTTCGAACAGCATCAAGATTGGTAATATCAAGGATAGTCGTTTCCTGACCTCCAACCTCCACTACATCGGTAAAGATATATTTATCTTTGGAGTCTTTTGCCACAATTCGCATTTCGTTGCCAAGTTGGCCGTTTGCTCCTGTTACGAGTATATTCATTTCTTTTCTTTTTTGACACGAATTGCTCGAATTGAATGAATTATTCGTGAGATTAGTGAGATTTGTGTTCGTTAAAACTCGTCAATCTTACCCACACCGTTCTTCTCGAAATCATCAGCCATCTTTAGCAGGTATTGCCCATACTGATTCTTCAGCATGGGCTGAGCCAGCTCACGCATTTTTTCTGGAGTTATCCATCCTTTGCGCAGAGCGATTCCTTCCAAACAGGCAACTTTCAGTCCCTGACGTTTCTCGATGACCTCAATATAAGTCGATGCTTCAGCAAGGCTATCATGAGTACCTGTATCTAACCAAGCAAAACCACGTCCCAAAGTCTGAACCTTCAGTTCTTCGTCTTCTAAGAACCTTTGGTTGACTGTTGTTATTTCCAGTTCACCTCGATCAGAAGGTTTGATGTTCTTTGCCACATCAACTACTTTGTTGGGGTAAAAGTAAAGACCTACAACTGCATAGTTGCTTTTGGGTTTAGCAGGTTTCTCCTCTATACTGAGACAGTTACCATCCTTATCAAACTCAGCCACACCATACCGCTCTGGGTCGTTCACCCAATAGCCAAAAACAGTAGCTTTCTTATCTTCCTCTGCTGTACGCACAGCATCCCTAAGCATCTGGCTAAAGCCAGCACCATGGAAGATATTATCGCCAAGGACAAGACAAGCAGAGTCATTACCAATAAATTTCTCGCCAATGATAAATGCCTGAGCAAGACCATCTGGTGAGGGCTGCTCTGCATATTCGAAGTTTACTCCATAGTTGCTGCCATCGCCCAACAAGCGTTTGAATCCAGGAAGGTCATCAGGAGTAGAGATAATTAGAATATCCCTGATACCAGCAAGCATTAACACTGAGATTGGGTAATACACCATCGGTTTGTCGAAAATAGGAATCAACTGCTTGGAGATTCCCTTGGTGATAGGGTACAACCTGGTACCACTGCCACCGGCTAAAACTATACCTTTCATACAAATTGAAAGTTGAGAGTTGAAAATTGAAAGTTAATATAAACTGACTTTGATGTCAAATGGGCTGTCGAAGTCCTTCAAAAGTGGATGTTTGGTATCTTTATCGCTCAGAATAGCTTTATCTTTAATGCACCAGTCAATGCCTAACGAGTCATCAAGGATACTGATACCTCCATCAGCCTCCGGATGATAGAACTCGTCACACTTGTATTGGAATACTGCCGTCTCAGAAAGTACAGCAAAGCCATGCGCAAATCCCTTGGGGATGAAGAACTGCCGATGGTTGTCCTCCGTCAGTTCTACAGCCACATGCTTCCCGTATGTAGGGCTACCCTTACGAATATCCACTGCCACATCCAGCACTGCACCCTTCACGCAGCGAACCAATTTACTCTGAGTGAATGGAGGTCGCTGGAAATGCAAACCTCGCATAACGCCATACGAGGACTTACTTTCATTGTCTTGTACAAAATTTACCCTCCCCACTTTCTCTTCAAATTCACGCTGGGAGAATGATTCAAAAAAATAACCACGTGAATCCTCAAATATGCGCGGTTCAATAATCACCACACCTTCGATAGCAGTCTTTATTACTTCCATATAATTTCTCTTTTGCTACACTTCTTGATTCGGGATCTCTAAGCGTCTCTTTAATGGAATATAGCTGTGAAGACAGGTCTGTCAGACTATTATCCATGTCGGCTAACAGTTCGCGGGCTACATGACGAAGCCTTGACATATAATTTGCAGGCAACTCCCATAGAGAATAATATACTGATGTAAAAAGCCGCGGACTTGCACCTATAGAAAAGTTGCATAAGAAACAGATGTAGTATCGTTGGCAATAAACTTAATGAGGAATTAGGAATGAGGAATTCCGATTTTTCGTTCATTCACTATACCCTTTATTTCTATTTAGAAGTGGGATTGGTGGTCACACTATTGAACCGAAGAATGAGAGATGTGACCACCGCACCCCCTTAAGTTAATTGATAGTTGACAGTTGACAATTGACAGTTGATTTTAACCTTAACCCAAACGCTAAACTTTGTGGGGGAGAGTTTTTCTATTCTTCGAAGATGGAGTCAGGGAGGTGCATCTTCTGAGAGAACCCCGCTGTTTTGCCTCTGGGCACTTTGACTTTTTGAAGGTTAATACAACCTTTGAAGGCATCTTTCTCGATTGTCACATCTTCACAACCTTCAGGAAAAACAATCTCCATCAGACTCCTGCAATGGGCAAAGGCATCCTCACCGATATACTTGATAGAGGGTGAAAAAACAACCTTCTGAATCCTGGTGACGGCAAAGTAACCTGTGGTGGTCCCAAGAGTTTGGCCACAGATGACTACCGCATCTGGCAAGGTAATGGTACCTGCCAGTGTAAAGCCAGAGGTGTTATATATTGCAGGGAAGCCCTGAATACCCTTGTAATCTTGGCTGGCAGTACGTTCAAAGATGAAGTCCTTCTCGTCAAATTCCACCACCTTGAATCCATTCACCTTTTTAGTAGGCTTCTCATACTTGTATTGCTTAGGCATATGGTATTCATCGAACACCACTCCATCTGCCTTCACCTTCCCCTTATCATTCACAGACAAATTGAGATAAGCATGCTGGGCAAAGAGAGGGGTGAAAGAGAGTAGGAAGAAAAATATGTATATAAATCTTTTCATGTTCAGTAGTTTAGAGGGGAGCCGAAGGGAGACAACAGACAATGGACTACGAAAGGAGGGTTTAGGGTTTAGGGTTGAGGGTTGAGGGTTGAGAGTTGAGAGTTGGAGAGAGGACAGCAGGGTAAACCTGCTGGCGCAGGGGGGAAGGAGGGAGATGAGGAGGGTTGAGGGTTATTACTTTCTGAAAGAAGTCAACTGACGTAGATATTTGACCATTGACTCGATTTGTGATTTCTTGGCTGCATTGATCCCCTCGGGACGGAAATGCATGATTTCATTACGTATATTCCTAATGGCATCAAGATTCTGGATAAAGGTTTTACGTTCTGCCGCTATGGACAACTTTTCCCATTGCTCCTCACAACCAAATACTATAATGTAATCTCCAAAAGTCAAATCATCTATGGATGTTATTTCCTTGTCTTCCCTTTGGCAAAGTTTTCTTAGGTCCTCCAAAAGGATTTTGTCACGCATCAGATTGCGAAGATGGCATTCTAACTCGTTCATCAGGACAAATGGTTCTGTTTCGGCAATGAATTGAGATGTGATGTCATTCACTGTGACGATTCCAAACAAGGATTTGTCTTTTGCTATCACTACTGCAAAATCATGTTTCTGAACCACCTCCACTGCATGTATCAACGGAGTGTCGGGCGAAAGGACTGCCACATTTGTATTAACGTAATCCTTCACCATGTCAGAGTTCACACCGTTTATTTTCGCACAAGCAATGGTTTCCCATGAGATGTAGCCGATAAGGCCTCGGACGCCATTGTTGGTGACGGGCAACTGAGAAAAGCCATTGACCTGCATCAGGGTTGTTGCTTCTAAAAGCGATGCACTGTTATCAACATATGTTGGAATGTTGGTGGCAGATTCCAACACATTGATTCTTCTGATAGGGTCAGCCGGGATGTTGGTGGTTGCAATGGGCTTGTGCATAAGCGTTATCGTATCGTCAATCCACACTTCATTGTAATGCGGTTCGACCATCAAGGAATTGTCTGCCAAGAATTTGTCAACATACCAACAGTTACCAGAAGTTCTCCTTTCAAAATTAAAGGCTTTGAACAACTGACGTCCTGTTATTTTACGAGGTTGCTTATCTCGCTTTATCTGTTCTACTATCTCAAAAAGATTCACTGCCATAGTTTTTTGATAAATCATTACGTCTAAAAGACGAACTGAACAGAGGAATAGGCTAACGTCCTAAACTTGATGCCAAACGGCATCTGAGACCAGTGGGGCTGGTCTCTTCTGAGGTTTTGCAATAAGTTGTTGGATTGTTTACTTGTTTTGTTTCTCCAAAGACTTGCTGATCATCTATTGACTTACATGTCAATGGTTTGAGTTTCACGGTTTTCCTTGCTATAATCATCTTCCCATGTATAATTGAGAGTCAGTTCATCATCTCCTTCTGCAAGAAGAAGGGTGAATTCCCGATGGGCATTGGGAAGTATTTCATCAAATGTCTGTGGAAAACTTGGGTTACTCGCATACACATCGTCTGGATTGGGCATACCAACAGTCAGGTTTCTTGCTTTTGCCTTGCCTAAGTTACATATGTATAGCGTTCTTCGACCTCCTGCTGGCTTATCAACTTTTGCTCGTATAATCGCCTTTTTATTCTCATCCTCATTTTGTGCCATCAAACGCAGTTGATAGTCATTGAACTGGCTCTCTTGCTTTTTCAACTTTCTATCATGCACAATATATGTGATAAAGGAGAGCAACAATGCTAAAAATGCAATAATTGTCGAAATCATAGTCATTTGCGCAGGTAAGCCAAGGTTCGGACGCTTACTTATCGAGAAACTATACGGTACATAAAAAGATTACGACCTTCAATCTCTTTTTCAGCGGGATAGAAACCACATTTTTGGTAAAAGGGAACTGCTGAATAGTCTTTATGCTTCAGTGCTCGAACAGTCACGAAATCACAACAGACATCAGCATCATGAGCCACCTTGTCCATAATACGTTCTATGATGAATGAGCCTATATGCTGATGTTGCCGTTCCTTTATCACGGCAAGATAGGTTATCTCTATGGCATCATAAAATGTTCTATTCCAATAAGAACTATCTGTTTCCGGAGCATTAGTAGGGCTGGGCTTAACACCTTCTTGTATTTTCTCCTTAGCAACTTCAGAAAGACAAAGATTATGATTGTCAAGGCAAAACATAGCAATAACCTCATCACCATCATAGATGACATACATTTGACAACTGCCCATCCAGAGGTTGTTTTGCAACTCTTGATGAATAAACTCATCCATTGAGTCTATTCCGCATGAAAAACCAGAGAGGACACTGGCATCCATTGTTCTCTCAAAAGACAATTGTTTAGGCAAATCAGATTTATTTCCAGACTGCTTCGTATTCATGCTTTATACTTGCTGAGCGAGCAGCAATCTTCTGGTCCGCATCATTATACTGACCCATACGAACACGACGTAATGCCTTACGGATGTCTTCTGCATAAGTGCCTGTTACAATTGGTGTTTTTTTGCTGTCAATACCTAACATAAAACTTCAATCCTTATATTCATGGGGCTAAAATAGAAATTATTTCTGACTCCAGCAAGAAAAATGTGATTAATCTGTAGAAATACTCACAGAACTCGGTATATTCACCACTCAATCTGCGAACCAGATAGTATTTTAAAGCCCACCGCTTTCACAGTTCTTAAACATGAGAAGCCGGAGGCGGACAACGGACAATGGACAACAGAAGGAGGGGAAGACCTTAACGTTAACCCTAACTATGAAGCCGAAGGCTGACGGTTGAGGGTTGAGGGGGTTAGGTTTAGAGGTTAGAGTGGAGGGGTATTATATGGGTGATTCTCAACTAGTGCGCACGGTGCGCATGTTATTACGCTCTTACAGAACGAAATATTATGTTTAGGGTGGAGAGTTTAGGGTTGGAGGAGGGAGGGCAGCAGGGTAAACCTCCTGGCGCAGGGGGGAAGGAGGGGGATGAGGAGGGTGGAGGGTTTAGGGTTGGAGGATGAGGATTTCTTGCTCTTCTTGGAGGTATTGACGGATGTAGCGGTCTTCTGGGGTGAGGGTTTGGGTGTCCCATGCGGAGGAGGCATCGAGGGCTGCGGCGAGGAGGTCGGTGCGGTCACTGACGATGTAGAGGTGGGTCTGCAGGTGGGTCTTGTGACGGGAATCGGGCAGTTGGGGGATGCGGGTGAGGATGTGCTTGACAATGCGGGGACGGAGGCTATACAGGTCTGCCAATTCGACGGCTAAAAGGAGGGTCAGGAGATAGTCGGTCTCTTGGGCAGGAGTAAGGCGAAGGGTGTGGTCTTGCAGTTTTTTCAATGAGGGGAGCAACTGCTCCACACATCCTTTTGCATACGCCTTGATGGCTTGCTCTTCTTGGAGGTTGATGTAGTCGGAGTCTTGAAACTCCCAGCGGTAGAAGGTCATGCGAAAATCACGCAAGGCAGATGGGTTGAGGGGGGACATGGGAGGGAGGGAAAATGAGGAATTAGGAATTGCCATGCGGAATGGGATGAGGAGGGAAAGGTGGAAGAGGTAAGGAAGGAGGGCAGCAGGGTAAACCTGCTGGCGCAAGGAGGGGAAGGAGGGAGGGGTGAGAGGGAGGGCAGCAGGGTAAACCTGCTGACGCAAGGGGGGAAGGAGGGAGAGGGAGGGCAGCAGGGTAAACCTGCTGGCGCAAGGAGGGAGGAAGGAGGGAGGGCAGCAGGGAAAACCTGCTGGCGCAAGGAGGGAGGAAGGAGGGAGGGCAGCAGGGAAAAACCGGTTGGTGCAAGCGGGGGAGATGAGGAGGGAGGGGTGAGGGTTATCTTGTTTTGATTTCTTTGATGAGGGGCATCAGTTGGAGAAGGGACTGGAGGGTCACTTCGTGGGTTTGACAATATTCTTTGGCGGCTTTGCGGAGGGTGCCATCTTTGGTTGCCACGAAGAGGATGGCGGTGACGAAGGCTTCTTCGTCGGTAGAGAGTGCCTGAGGATGGGAGATGGCGGCTTTCAACTCTCTGATGAGGGTGTCCTTGGCGGGTTTGTCCCTGCGGAGCGTGGCGCAAAGCAGCATGAGGGCTTGGAAATGGGTTTGGCGGTCGGCGGTGTCGAACTTCAGGTAATTGAAAACGCTGCATTCGTCAAGGCGCTGCTGGTCTTGACGCTGGGTCTGCGGTGTTTCTCGGCGAAACACCTTCCTGCGGAGGATGGCGAAAAACTCTTGTTCCATGTTCTGCACGAAGTAAGGGGTGAAGACCTGATCTAAATCGCCGCCTGGCACATCGACATCGGCACTGGAACAGTCGTACAAGTTCAAGGAGAACACATTGCTGAACACAGGTATGCTCAGGGTGAGCCGGATGCCTTCTGCCGTCTGAGTCACTTTCATGACGGTGGCGGTGTAGTCTTTGAAGAGTCCCCGTTTGATGTGTACCGTCTGCTGATGGAGAGTATCTTGTCCGTAGGGACGGAAGGAGAACTTTTGCCGCTGTTCGACGAAGAGGGCTATGAATGGTGTCATTTCCTTTTCTGTCAGTCGGATGGGCTTGCCTTCGCGTGTACGGCAATAGTGCAGGTGGAGGCGTCCGTTGCGGTTCCAGTCACAATTGAGGAGTTGGTCTATCTCGTTTCTGGACGACTTGATGAACACGAAATCGTGCAGGTAGTTGCGGAGCGTGTTGTGACCATCGGCTTCGTCACGGCTGTCTGCCCTACCCTTCTCTGCCTTTGTCTCTTGCGAGAGTCGTTTCTCTGAGGCTGCGTGTTCCAGGAAGAGGAAGGGGATGAGTGAAAGGAAGGTGGACGCATTTTGGGATTTGCGCTGCTCATTCTCGTACTTGAGCATCTTGTCGATGCCCGATGGGTCGAGGTGGAGCATGAGATACCAATAGACTTGATTGTATTCTTGTTTGACACTTAAGGACATAGTCTCTCCTTGCCCTGCAAGAGGGCTTTTTGCATTTTCATGATTACCCGATAGCCCGAGATACCGGCTTCACTACCGTTTAGGAGGTGCTTCAAGCAGTATAATCCACTCAATACCAGTCCCATATCCGAGCCTGTCTGCAATATTCCAGCACTAAAAAATCGTGATTTTCAAGCGCAACTCTCCGTAAGAGGTGGAACGATTGCGTAATTGTATGATGCACGGGCTGTTAGATAACATCGGTTTTGCAAAAGGACTCGAGAAACCCATCAACCACTCCGTTTCCCTGAAAATGACCCCTCATACATAAGAAAAGAAATACGGAATTGCCAAGTACACGGAATTGTCCTAAAAATGCATATTTTTGATATTTTTTGCTAACAAAAATAGTTGGATTTGCGAAATAATTCGTACCTTTGCACTCGCAATCGTTCCACCTCTTACGGAGAGATGGAACGTTTTTTTATGTATAATTGGGAAAGCAGAGGGGTATTATTATAATAATGTGTGGGTGTAAAGGACGTGCAGTTCATCTCTGACAAACAATGGCTTGCAGGCATCAGAGACATAATCGAACTGCATAAGTATGGGAGGGCTGATGAGGTGAGGACTGTTCACCGATTGGCTTCAACGCGTGAGGAACGGTATCAGAAAGCACTTGAGTATTTGGAGGGGAAAAGAGGACAGCAGGGAAAACCTGCTGGCGCAAGGGAAGGGAGGAGGGAGGACAGCAGGGGGAACCTGCTGGCGCAAGGGAAGGAAGGAGGACAGCAGGGAAAACCTGCTGGCGCAAGCAAGGGGGGGAGGAAGGAGAGAGGACGGCAGGGGGAACCTGTTGGAGCAAGGGAAGGAAGGAGGAAGGAGAGAGGACAGCAGGGGGGACCTGTTGGAGCAAGGGGAGGAAGGAGGACAGCAGGGGGAACCTGCTGGAGCAAGCAAGGGGGGAGGAAGGAAGGAGGACAGCAGGGAAAACCTGCTGGAGCAAGGGGGGAGGAAGGAGAGAGGACAGCAGGGAAAACCTGCTGGCGCAAGCGGGAGGAAGGAGAGAGGACGGCAGGGGGAACCTGTTGGAGCAAGGGAAGGAGAGAGGACGGCAGGGGGAACCTGCTGGAGCAAGGGGGGAGGAAGGAGAGAGGACGGCAGGGGGAACCTGCTGGAGCAAGCGGGGGGAAGGAGAGAAGACAGCAGGGGGAACCTGCTGGAGCAAGGGGAGGAGAGAGGACGGCAGGGGAAACCTGCTGGCGCAAGGGAGGGGGAGGAAGGAGAGAGGACGGCAGGGGGAACCTGCTGGAGCAAGCAAAAGGGGAGGAAGGAGAGAGGACAGCAGGGGAAACCTGCTGGAGCAAGCAAGGGGGGGGAGGAAGGAGAGAGGACAGCAGGGGGACTTGGTTTTCACGACCTTTGGCTCCGCCGAAGGTGGTCACGCTCGGAAATACTCAAATAAATTTGGTATTTCTCTCACTTATCCGTAACTTTGCACCATGATTGAGAAAATGATAGTTTTGGAAGACATCGACCTCGTGACATTCTATGGGGTGCAGAATGTCCACTTGCAGATGATCAAGGCGCTGTATCCGAAGTTGAGGATTGTGGCGAGGGGGAATGTCATCAAGGTGATGGGTGACGAGGAGGAGATGTGTGCGTTTGAGGAGAACATCACGAAGATGCAGGAGCATTGTGCGAAATATAACTCCCTGAACGAGGAGGCGATTTTGCAGATTGTGAAGGGGGAACAACCGAGCGGACATGCTGCGGATGGGAATGCCATCTGCTACAGTGTGACGGGCAAGGCGATTGCGGCACGTTCGGAGAACCAGAAGACGCTGGTGGATGCCTACTACAAGAATGACATGCTGTTTGCGGTGGGTCCTGCCGGGTCGGGCAAGACGTATGTGTCGATTGCCTTGGCGGTGAGGGCCCTGAAGAATAAGGAAATCAGGAAGATTATCTTGTGTCGCCCTGCTGTGGAGGCTGGCGAGAAGTTGGGCTTTCTGCCAGGCGACATGAGGGACAAGATTGACCCCTATCTGCAACCGCTCTACGATGCCTTGCAGGACATGATTCCGGCGCAGAAACTGACGGAATACATGGAACAGAACGTGATTCAGATTGCACCGCTGGCGTTCATGCGCGGACGAACGCTGAACGACGCGGTGGTGATTCTGGACGAGGCGCAGAACACGACGACGCAGCAAATCAAGATGTTCCTCACGCGCATGGGACAGAACACGAAGATGATTATCACGGGCGACTTGACGCAGATAGACTTGCCACGCAACGTGAAGAGCGGACTGAAGGAGGCAAAGGAGGTGCTGAAGGATGTGAAGGGGATTGCCTTTGTGGAGATGGACGAGAGGGACATTGTGCGGCATAAGTTGGTGACGAGGATTGTGAATGCGTATCACAAGTATGAGAGCGAGAAGAAGTACCCGCTGTTTAACGAAGAGAAAAGTAATCATTCAATATAATTTAGTATGGCTAAAGCATTAACAAGAACAGACTTTAACTTCCCCGGACAGAAGGAAGTGTATCACGGCAAAGTACGTGACGTGTATAACATCAACGACGACCTGATGGTGATGGTTGCTACTGACAGAATCTCGGCATTCGACGTGGTGCTGCCCAAGGGCATCCCTTTCAAGGGACAGGTGCTGAATCAGATTGCGGCGAAGTTCCTCGATGAAAGTGCCGACATCGTGCCAAACTGGAAGTTGGCTACACCCGACCCCATGGTGACGGTAGGTTTGAAGTGCGAGGGTTTCCGCGTGGAGATGATTATCCGTGGCTACCTGACAGGCTCTGCATGGAGAGAGTATAAGGCTGGTAACCGCACGTTGTGTGGCATCACCCTGCCTGAGGGCATGAAAGAGAACCAGAAGTTCCCGAAGCCTATCATCACACCTACTACGAAGGCTGACGAGGGTCACGACGAGAACATCTCGAAGGAGGAAATCATCGCTCAGGGACTGGTGAGCAAGGAGGACTATGAGGTGATGGAGAAATACACCTATGCCCTCTTTGAATTGGGCACCAAGATTGCTGCTGAGAAGGGACTCATTCTGGTGGACACGAAGTATGAGTTTGGCAAGCGCGACGGCAAGGTGTATCTGATTGACGAAGTACACACACCCGACTCCAGCCGCTACTTCTATGCTGATGGCTATGAGGAGAAGTTTGCGAAGGGTGAACCTCAGAAGCAACTCTCGAAGGAGTTTGTGCGCCAGTGGCTCATCGACCACAACTTCATGAACCAGCCCGGACAGGTGATGCCCGAAATCACGGACGAGTATGCTGAGTCGGTGAGCGACAGATACATCGAACTGTATGAGCATATCATCGGCGAGAAGTTTGTGAAAGCAGAAGGCGATGAGGACATCGCAAAGCGTATCGAGAAGAACGTGTTGAATTATTTAATGAGGAATGAGGAGTGAGGAATGAGGAATTGCTAACGCGATGCTTGCAAACCGCATGGCAATTCCTCATTCCTAATTCCTAATTCCTAATTCCTACAACGTGTACGAACAGGAGCAGATAAAGCCATACGGCACTGAGGGCACGAAGCGTGAGCAGGTGGAGCAGATGTTTGACAACATCGCCCACTCGTATGACACGCTCAACCACACGCTTAGTTTTGGTGTTGACCGTCTCTGGAGGAACAACGCCATTGGCTTTCTGCTCAAAAACAGAAAAAGCACGGATAGCGTACTCGACATTGCCACAGGCACTGGCGACTTCGCTATCCTTGCTTTTCAGAAACTACACCCACAACACATTGTCGGCATCGACATCAGCGAGGGAATGATGCAGATTGGCAGGGAGAAAGTGGCGAAACTCGGACTTTCTGACCGCATCACTTTCCAGAATGAAGACTGTGCTGCCCTCTCCTACCCCGACAGTTCTTTCGATGCCGTCATCTCCGCTTTTGCATTAAGGAACTTTCAGAACCTTGATGAATGTTTGAAGGAGATGCATCGAGTGATGAAAGAGGACGGGCATTTGTCGGTTGTGGACCTTTGTACCCCTGTCTCTTTCCCCATGAAGCAATTCTTCTTTATATATAAAAAGGTGGTGATGCCTATATTGGGGAAACTCTTGTCGAAGGACAAAACCGCTTATTCCTACTTGCCCGAAACGATGGATGCCGTACCCCAAGCGGAACGTATGCAAAGCATCATTGAGCAGGCTGGTTTCCACAATGTGAACTTCCGACGCCTTGCCTTCGGCATGTGCATTTTATACACAGCAGAAAAATGAAGGAGCCATGAGCGAACAGCATGAGACACACCGCATGGGACGTCGATGTCAGAAGAAGAACTACCGTTTGCCTGGGGCTTACCACATCACCATCAATGTGGCAGAACGGGAATGGCAACCATTGGGGCAGGTGGTAGGGAATCTTGACAAGCCTGATGGTGATGCTGATGCGCCAAGAGTGGAATTGACGAACATCGGGAAGATGGTGGAGGAAGAATTGACAAAGAGCATCACGGCACACTATCCCATGATTGAGGTGCAGGATTATGTGGTGATGCCAGAACACCTGCACTTTATAGCCGTGGTGCATCATGACATTATCAGCCGAAACGGAAGAGAGACCCACCTTGGGCAGGTCATCGCAGGCTTTAAGAAAGGCTGCAACCGCCGCTATTGGGAGATGGCGGGCATGACTGCCAATGGACAGCAGGGGAAACCTGCTGACGCAAGGGGGGAAGACGCACAACGGATAGCGACACAGAAGCGGCAGGGCAAACCAGCCGACGCAAGCATCCCACAAGAAGGCACCCCCAGTCTGCGCCATGCGGTTTACCCGCATGGACAACGCCCCCCTTCCACCGGCACCACCAACCGCCCGCCCCTCTTCGCCTATGGCTATGTGGATGTCATGCCACTCCAACCCGGCCAACTCGACACACAGCGCCGCTACATCTACAACAACCCACGCAGCCGCCTCATGCGCACCCGTCATCCCCACGTCCTGCATCCACAACGAGGCGGCATCGACACCGCCCTCAAACTCCCAGCCCTGAAAGGCTATCTGCAGCGCGAATGCGGCTCCTCACAATTTGACGAAGAAAGATGGAAAAAACTACAAACCAAACTGCACATCGCTAATGACTTCGTGATTTGCGACAGTTATGGCAACCCAGAACTGCTGAATCGCAAACTGCTCCCAGTTGTTTGCCATAGAAAAGACAAGCACCTGTTCGCCCAACAAAAACAGCGATGCCTCTCTGCCGCTGCCGAAGGAGCCGTCCTCGTTTCTGCCCGCATTGCCAAAGGCGAACAAGAAATTATTGACACAGCCATCCAACAAGGCTTCCCTGTCATCACCATCGAAGACAATGGCTTGCCAGACCTCTACCACCCCTCGGAGCGACGCATAGAACTCTGTGCCACCAACAAACTGCTCATCGTCACCCCTTGGCGTTACATCTATCGACATACCCACGAACCCATCTCTGTGGCTGAATGCAAAACCATGAACTGTATTGTTCAGGCATTGTGCCGCACGAAAGACTCATGGTGGAAAACGCAATAAGACACAATAAATAAAAACAACTGAAACATGACTACTTACGGATTGATTGGTTACCCCCTGGGACACTCGTTCTCTCGCAAGTTCTTCACGGAGAAATTTGAGAAGGAGGGGATTGATGCACAATATTTGAACTTTGAAATTCCAAGCATCGAGGAGTTTCCTGAGATTATCAAGAACAACCCAGAGTTGAGAGGATTGAACGTGACGATTCCTTATAAGCAGCAGGTGATGCAGTATCTGGATGAAATCAGTGAGGAGGCTAAGGCGATTGGGGCGGTGAATGTGGTAAGAATAGAGAGACCCTCTCCCCAACCCTCCCCCATCATGGGGAGGGAGACCATGCGGAATGCAGGAAACAAGCCAGACGGTCTCCCCATAAAGGGGGATATGTCCGAAGGACTGAGAGGGTCTTTGATTGGTTACAACAGTGATGTGATTGGGTTTGTGGAAAGCATACGCTCCTTGCTGAAGGCGCATCACAAGAAGGCACTCATCTTGGGAACAGGCGGTGCTTCGAAGGCCATTCGCTATGGATTGGAAGAGAAGTTGGGGATGGAAACGCTGTTTGTGAGCAGAAGTGCACGAGAGGGAATGATCACTTATGAGGAGGTGACAGCAGAGGTGCTGAAAGAGTATGAGGTGATTGTCAATTGCTCTCCTGTGGGGATGTATCCCCATGTGGATGAATGCCCTGCCCTGCCCTACGAAGCCATGAACGAGAATCACCTTCTTTATGACTTGGTGTACAACCCCCTCGAAACGCTCTTCATGAAGAAAGGTGCTGAACAGGGTGCAACGGTAAAAAACGGGTTGGAAATGTTACATTTACAAGCCATTGCTTCGTGGAAATTCTGGGAAAAGTGATTTTTTCACTTGGTTTGTTTTACATTTTACTCTATTTTTGTACCTTTGTCCCTTCGAATTACTAATCATAAATAACCTCAGAAAAGATGCGGGCAATACTTTTGACTATCATTCTTTGGGCGTGTGCGCTCTGTGGCATGCAGGCTCAGACCATCAAGAAAGGCGACAAGTTCTTCGATGGTATGTCACTCTACACCGTACAGGAAGTGCGGATGGGGAAATACGTCTATATGACCAGTAACGAAGACAACGAACTGACCCTTGAGAAGGTAGATGGCAAGGAGGGTGAATACACCCTGCAACCCAGTCGTCAGGCAGACGAACCTCCCTTTGGAAGTCAATGGGGAGGACGGGTGCAGTACATCCATCATGGAGAAAGGAAACTCCTTGCATTCCGCAAACCCAGCAATGGCGAGGTGGTGTGGACGATGGATTTGACACGCAATTCATACGACAACTGCGTCTTGATGCAGCAGATGATGCAACAAGAGGAACCTGAGAATGCTGGCACTCTTGTGCTGAACCGTCCCTATCTTGATGGCATTTCCAAGGCGGATTTGCGTCTGATGCGCAACCGTATTCTTGCCAATCACGGCTATCGCTTCACGTCGAAAGACCTCCAGGAGCACTTCGGCAAATATCGTTGGTACAAGCCTGTTGATGACAACAGCACCATCAAACTCAACATCATCGAACAAGTCAACATCGAGCTCATCAAGAGTGCGGAAGCAGAGAAATAAACTACAATTTAGAAATAGCCCCATAATCATTATAGAAGATGAAAAAGATTGTATTTTCACTCATCTTGGGTGCGTGTGCCCTCGGCATGAACGCACAAGCATTGAAGCAGCAAGGCACATCAGCAGAGCAGATTGTGCCAAAAGGTTGGGAACACTCAGAGGCAGAAGGCGACTTGAACAAGGACGGCATCAAGGATCTCGTGGTGCTTGCCAAACCTAACTTCAAGGAGAACATGCAAACCCGTGATGATGGTTACGAGTATAACTTCAACCCGTACATTCTCGCCATCTATTTCGGCCAAGCAGAAGGTGGCTTCAAGCAATGGAAGCAATACGAGGATATGTTTGAGCCAGATAGCGAATGGAGCAGCGTGGATGTGGACATCGAAATCACCGAACGTGGCACGCTCAATATCAGCCCCGACCACTTCGCCAGCGCAGGTTCTTACGACACCAGCCAAACCACTTACACCTTCCGTTTTCAGAACGGTGACTTCTATCTGATTGGCAAGGAGTGCACAGAGATGTCACGCAGCACGGGTGAGATGACCACCGTGAGCGAGAACTACCTCACCTGGAAGCGTCAAACGGTTGAGGACAATGCTTTCGAGGAGGTGGAGAAGAAGGAGACTTGGAGCAAGTTGACCAAGGAGCCTTTGAAGAAATTGGGAGATGAGGGACTTGAATAGTTGAGAGTTGACAGTTGACAGTTGAGAGTTGACAGTTGAGGGTTGAGAGTTGAGGCTTGAGAAGATTAGATTATTCACATTATAAAGATAAGATTATGAAAAGATTATTTCAATTTGCGATCATGGTGGCAGTTTTTGCCATGACGGCATGCACGGGCAAAACCGCGCAGAACACGAACGCTGGTGCTGAAGCAGACAGCACGGTGACACCTTGGTATGAGGACATGGATGCCTTGCAGGCTGACCTTAATGCAGCCATTGAGGATGCTCGTGTACTCGACTCCACCAAGGTGGGTGTCAATCTCATGCCCATCAAGAAAGGCACACCCAACGAGGAGTGGGCTACCATCGATGGTAAGGATATGGTGCTGCTTGTCACGCTCGTTGACAGTAGCCGCTTGCAGAAGTTCTTCGGTCAGGAAGGGGTGTATCAGATTGACCGCGAGATGGGTACATGGGTGACCATCCCCGGTGAGTGGCTCAGCAAGAAGGAGGCGTTTGAAGGTCTCGACAGTGTGGCAGCCCACATGCGTATGTTGCAGATGTACGGACTCAGCCCCGACTGCACCTACAACATCATGGTACAGTTCTATGCCGACGTGAAGGGCATCTTCCGTCCTGCATCAGACCCAAGCATCGAAACGACTTCGGCTGGTATCGAGTTCCCTGCATGGGCAGACGAGAACTACAAGGTGGGTGACACGAACTTCCGCGAGTGGTTCCGCTACAACGTGCAGGCAGCCTTCGAGGATGACAGTCCTCTGCCTTGGACACGTCTCGGCTATACCTACGACTGGCACAAGGGTGCGCCTCGTCAGGGTCTTTCAGAGTATATCGTAGTGGACCAGACTTACCTGAAGGTGAAGAGCCACGAAAGCGAGTGGCAGTTCATTCAGAACCTCAGCAAGTAAATCGTACCCCTCGACTACAAACAAGCGTACCCCTCGACTACAAACAAGCGTACCTCTCGACTACGGCACATCGTAGTCGAGGGGTACGCTGTTTTATAGAACTGCTAAACGTCAGTTTTCTGCAGCAGAAGCAGGTGTAGGAGCAGGTGCCTCTCCACCGCCCTCTCCTGCACTTTCTCCATCCGTCTTTTCCTTTTTCGGTGCAGGAGCCACATAGACAGAGGCGCCGATGTAGGTGTTGCGCGGGATGTTCTCTTTGGCTGTGGGGTATTTGCCATGATACTGCGGGAAGTTCTTGTCAGCCAATACCTTGTCCATAAAATAGCCAAAAACGGGAAGTGCAGTGCGGCTCCCCTGCCCCAAAGCACCTGTGCGGAAATGGATGCAGCGGTATTCGCCACCAATCCATGCACCACCCACCAAGTTGGGTGCGCATCCGACAAACCAAGCATCGGAGTGGTTGGAGGAGGTACCCGTCTTGCCGCCTAACTCGGTATCGTAGCAATGGATGTATTCCCAAAGCGCCTGTGTGGTACCGCCTGGTTCGTGCATACCTCCATAGAGAAGCCGCTGAAGGTAGAAAGCCGTCTTGTAACGAATGACAGCCTTAGCCTCTGGTTCATCCCGTTCACAGTCATAGATGACTTCGCCATCGCGGTCAAGTATCTTGGTGACCAGAATGGGCTTTCGCTGCTTGCCATCGTTCATTGCTGTGCAATAAGCATCAACGAGTTCCAGCAGATTGACATCGGAAGAACCCAATGCCAAAGACGGTGTGGCTTCCAACTTACTTTCGACACCCATCTTATGGGCAATATCCACCACATTGTCGATACCAGTATCTTGCCCCAATTTGACAGCAATGGTATTGACCGATTGGGCAAAGGCAGACTTCAGCGGCATATTGGCACCTGTGCAGTAGCCGCCCGAGTTGTGGGGTGTCCAAGTGACAAGGCGTTGTGGATCTTGCGCATCAGGCACTTGCAGGGAGATGAGTTGGTCACGATAACGTGTGGTGGGAGTGATGGCATCGTCATGTTCGAATGCTGAAGCATAAACGAAAAGTTTGAAAGTGGAGCCTGGTTGACGCATGGCGGTCACCTTGTCGTACTTCCAACTGTTGAAATCGACGTCACCGACCCATGCACGCACATAACTCGTCTGAGGTTCCATTGCCACAAAGCCGCAGTGCATAAACTTGACCATATAGCGGATGGAATCCATTGTGCTCATTTCCTTCTCCACCAGATGATCCTGGCTATTATAATCAAAGACCTTCACAGAGTGAGGTTGATTCATGTAATAATCAATGGAATCGGCATTGCCATCGAACTTCTCATCCAATATCTTATAGTATTCACTACGCTTGGCGATGTCCTCGATAAAGTCGGGAATCTCTTGCCCTCGTTCGTCGCGCCAAGGGGATTGACTGCCCCAATGATTGTTGAACCGCTGTTGTATGGTGCGCATCTGCTTCTGCACAGCCTGTTCTGCATAGCGCTGCATACGAGTGTCGAGGGTTGTATAGATCTTCAATCCATCGGAATAGAGGTCTATGTTGTTTGCCTTCGCCCAATCTTCGAGATAGTCCTTGACGGCTTCGCGGAAATAGAGGGCACCACCATCGTAGGACTTCTCAATGGTATAGTTCAGGTTGATGGGTATTTGTGTCAAAGAATCCAGTTCCCGCCGCGTGAGTTTATCATGCTCGAACATATTGTTCAGCACGACATTGCGACGAGCAAGGCTATTCTTGGGGTTAACCTTGGGATTGTAAGTGGTAGTGGCTTTCAGCAAACCCACCAGCACTGCCGCCTGCTCAGCTGTCAGATTCTGCGGAGTCGTCTTGAAGTAAGTCTTGGCTGCCGTTTTGATGCCGAAGGCATTGCTTCCAAAATCCACAGTATTGAGATAGAGGGTAAGAATGTCCTCCTTGCTGTACATGTTCTCTATCTTGATGGCAGTGATCCACTCTTTCGATTTCATCACGAGAATACCTAATCCAGGTACTTTACCCAAGAGTCCGGTGGAGTATTGCGAACGAATCTTGAAGAGGTTCTTGACCAATTGCTGCGTGATGGTGCTGGCACCACGAGGATTGCCCTGCGCGATGTCCTTCATCGCCGCAAAAAGTCCTTGATAGTCAATGCCGTGATGCTGATAAAAGCGTTCATCCTCGGTCGAGATGAGCGCATCAATCACATAGGGAGAAATCTCGTCGAACTTGACAGGTGAGCGGTTCTCGTTGAAGAACTTACCTATCAGCACACTGTCTGCACTATACACGAAAGAGGCATCATTGGTGACAGGGTTCTGTATCACCTCCATGGTAGGAGAGACACCAAAGAGCCAGAGGAAATTGACATCCACAGCTCCCAAATAGAGATAAAAGAAAACGAAGAAAGAGGCAATCGGTGTAATGACTCGCTGATACCACTTACCTCGATATTGGCTGGCATACCATCGCCAACCTAATTTCAAGTAAATCCAAAATTTATGCAACAAAGACTTCATTTTCAATTGTTTTTAGCATTTCCTGTATATTCATCTTGTCGGCATCCAGCCAATGGATGTCGGCATCATGCTGATACCAAGTCATCTGCTTTTTGGCATACACACGAGTGTTTTTCTTCATCCTCTCCACCGCCATCGGGAGTTCCCATTCGCCTGCAATCACCTTGAACATCTCCTTATACCCCACCGTGTTGAGGGAATTCAGTTCCCGCAACGGATACACCCTTCTCGCCTCGTCCAGCAATCCCTCTTCCATCATCTTATCCACCCTTGCATTGATGCGTGCAAACAGGTTTGCGCGTTCACGTCTCAATCCGAACTTCACGATGCGGAACGGACGCTCCTTGGTGCTATTCGTACGGAAAAAGGTGAAGGGCTTGCCTGTCATATAGCAGATTTCCAACGCATGCACCACCCGTTTATGGTTTCGTTTGTCAACGATTTCATAATAGTGAGGGTCAAGCAGTTTCAGTTCTGCCAGCAGCGGTTCCAATCCCTCTTTTTCAAACCTATGCCGAAGCATTTCACGGGTTTCCTCATCCACAGTGGGGATGTCGTCAATGCCCTTCGTCACTGCATCGATATACATCATACTCCCCCCCGAAAGCAGCACCGTGTCGTGCGACTGAAACAACTGAGGGAGCAGTTGCATCACATCCTTCTCATACTCCGCCGCGCTGTAGTATTCATCTAATGCCAGCGTATGGACAAAAAAGTGCTCCACCCGCGCCAATTCCTCAGCGGTGGGTGAAGCAGTGCCTATTTCTATGTCTTTGTAAATCTGTCGAGAGTCGGCATTGATGATGGGAGAGCCGAGACGTTCAGCCAACAGAAGGCTCAACTCCGTTTTTCCTACACCTGTAGGTCCTAACAACACGAGAAGATTTTTCATGTCTCAAAATTTTCCCTCTACCTCTGACACCTCCAAGAGATACACAGGCACCCTATTTCTATCCCACAGCACCGATGAAACGGAGATCGCCAGATTCTATGACGCGCATTTCAAGCCTCACCATGTATTTCACTCCATAATCCATCACAATCTGGACATCGGCATAATACTCATCTTTTTCAGGGTTGCAACACGTCTTTTTCACCTTCATCGACTTGATTCGGGAAAGTTCTGGCGTCATGTCATAGTAACCTTTCTTGATATTGCCACACAAGAACTCAGCCACAAACTGCTCCGTGCGACCTTCGAGGAAGTCGTCGTGCTGTTCAGCCACATAACTGGGGTCGAAGAAGCCTAATGTGCCTTTCAGATTTCCCTCCATCAGTGTAGAAATGAAACCATTGGCAATTCCCTTGACTGTGCTTTTTGTGTACTTCTGTGCGCTGACACAAACACATGCCATCATCATGGCAATAAAAAACATACCAAGTTTTTTCATATTCAGAATGATTAAAATTCGTCACTGATGTCAAATCCCTCCAAGTCTATCTCACTGCTGTCTATCTCATCGCCAAACATACTCTCATCATCCATCACGGAAGAAGAAGTGTCCACGATGGGGTTGCGGGCAAACATCTCATCGAAGTCAAGCGTTTGTGCAGGAGGTTCGCCTATAGAACGGGTAATCTTCCCTTCTTTCAGATTCTTACCAGTCTTTATTTCTGACAATTCAATAAAGAACACACGGTCAGCAAGAGGGTCGAAAGTATAGAGCAGATGCTGCTTCTCGTCCTCCAAGAACTGGCTCAGTTCTGTCTCTGCCATGATATAGCAGTCTTCATCAGCATCGGTGTCCATCTCCTCAAGAGTTATCTCCTGCCCTTTCTCCCATCCATTCTCACAGATGGTGAATGAGGTCAGTTGATTATCTTCATAACCACATGACTCAAGTATCAACTTGTGCAGTTCCAGAAACTTTGCATCTGCATCAATCTGGATTTCTCGCATGAAGCCATCCACTTCATCTGAGATGATAATAAATCTGTATATCATTTTGAATGAGGAATTAGGAATGAGGAATTAGGAATTACCATGCGGCGAGTGCGCACACCGCGTTAGCTTAACTGTCAACTGTCAACTATCAACTGTCAATTGTCAACTGTCAACTATCAACTATCTAATGATGCCTCGCTGGGAGTTGGAAACGAACTCTATGATATATTCTATTTCCTTGCTCATGGGCACCTCTTTACGAATCATGTCGATAGCCTCATTGACAGTCAGATTACACTGGTAAATCAAGCGATAAGCATGTGTGATGTTGTCAATGACCTCACGACTGAATCCACGGCGACGAAGTCCTATGATGTTCAATCCTGCGTATGCCACAGGTTCACGACCCGCCATCACAAATGGAGGGATGTCCTTGCTGGTACGTGTACCACCTTGCACCATCACAAAACCACCGATGCGGCAGAACTGATGCACGAGCACAACGGCTGAGATGATGGCATTGTCATCCACAATGACCTCACCTGCCAACTTGGTGGAGTTGCCCATGATGATACCGCTGCCGAACACACAGTCGTGAGCGATGTGGGCATTCTCCATGATGAGGTTGTTGCTGCCCACCACCGTCTTGCCCTTGCTGGCTGTTCCGCGATGGATGGTCACGTTCTCGCGAATTTTGTTGTTGTCGCCAATCTCCACTGTCGATTCCTCACCCTTGAACTTGAGGTCTTGTGGCACAGCACCAATCACGGCA
The DNA here is from genome assembly GCA_900316975.1 of uncultured Prevotellaceae bacterium. Lineage (GTDB taxonomy): Bacteria > Bacteroidota > Bacteroidia > Bacteroidales > Bacteroidaceae > Minthosoma. The sequence goes on from ONFA01000026.1 coordinate 55,401, forward strand.
CCGGGGAAAAGGGTGTTCTCATTGCCCATGTGCGTGCCAGAGAGCAAGGTCACGCTATTCATCAGCACGTTGTTGTCGCCGATGGTCACACCCTTGTCGATGAAACAGAATGGACCAATCTCACAATTCTCGCCTATCTGTGCCGAAGGGTCAATAAACGCTAAAGGACTTATCTTTGCCATCTTATTTTTATTTACAATTTTACAATTGACAATTGACCATTTATTTGACAATTTTGCTATTTCTCGCCGAAAGAATGAACATGAAGCACCACTCAAGCGGAATTAAATTGTAAATGGTAAATGGTCTAATGGTAAATGTCATTATTTATTCTTAACGATTTGTGCCGTAAATTCGGCTTCTGCAGCCACCGTGTCGCCCACGAAGACAAGACCTGCCATTGTTGCGATGCCGCGACGCAGGGGACCCATCATCTGCACCTTGAAAATCAGCGTGTCGCCTGGCACCACCTTGCGACGGAACTTCACATTATCTATCTTCAGGAAGTAAGTGCTCCAGCGTTCAGGCTCCTCCACATTGCTCAACACCAACAGACCACCAGCCTGTGCCATAGCCTCCACAATCAACACGCCCGGCATCACAGGTTCCTGTGGGAAGTGTCCCGTGAAGAAAGGCTCATTGCTGGTCACGTTCTTCACTGCTACAATCTCCGTGTCATCCACAGCAATGACTTTATCCACCAACTGCATGGGATAGCGGTGAGGCAAGAGCGAACGAATCTTGTTCACATCCATCAGCGGCTCGTTGTTCGGGTCGTATGCAGGACACTGAACCTCATGCTTCTTGATGTCTTTCTTTATCGCGCGCGCGAACTTATTATTTATTGTATGACCAGGCTTCGTGGCAATCACACGTCCCAGAATGGGCTTGCCCACCAAAGCAAGGTCGCCGATGATGTCGAGCAATTTGTGGCGTGCCGTCTCGTTGTCCCATGTGAGGGGCTTGTGGTTGATGTAACCCAGACGGGTGGCATCCATGTGGGGAATGCCCAACGTGTCGGCGAGTTTGTCGTAACGCTCCTGTGGCAGTTCCTTCTCATAGATTACGATGGCATTGTCGAGGTCGCCGCCCTTGATGAGTCCCAGATTCAGCAGAGGTTCAATCTCGCGCACAAACACGAAGGTACGTGCCGATGCAATCTCTGTGGGGAAATCTTCGATATTGTCAAGATTGGCAAACTGGTTGTCGAGAATCTTTGAGTCGAAAGCAATCTGGGCGTTCACGCAGAAGTGGTCGTCGGGGAGAAGAATGAGGTGTTCGCCGTTCTCTCCCTTGATTTCCATCTTGTGCTTCACCACATAATAATCCTTCTTGGCATTCTGCTCCAGAGTACCCACTTTTTGAATTGCTTCGACAAAAAGCAAAGCGCTACCGTCAAGGATTGGCACCTCTGGACCATCCAATTGGATGAGACAGTTGTCGATGCCACAGGCATAAAGCGCTGCCATGGCATGTTCGATTGTGCTAATCTTGATGTCGCCTTTCACAAGAACGGTGCCACGCTGGGTGTCACCTACCAAGTCAGCATTGCAATCGACAATTGGCTGACCTTCAATATCTGTTCTTTGAATCTTGTATCCGAAGTTCTCTTCTGCAGGGTTGAACACCGCCGTGATGAACTGACCAGTGTGCAACCCCTTACCTTTCAGGGTGAACGATTCCTTCAGAGTCTGTTGATTTTGCATTTTTATTCAATTGACAGTTGACAGTTGACAGTTGACAGTTATTGACCATCAGTGTCTTCCTTCAACCTTTTTATTATAGTTATTAAAATTTTTATCAATTCTCTATTATCTTCGTTAATTGACCGGTATTCCTCATCCGTCAAATAGTCGGTTTTATAAAGAAGTTCCAGCCAGTATTCCGTTTCATCAGCCTCTTTCAAGGCTATATTCAACTTATTAAGAAAGTCCTTGCGACTTTGTGCGTTTTTGCTTTCTCTGGCATTTGCACCAATACTCGTGCCGCTTCTGAGCAGTTGCTTTGACAAGACATATTCCCTCTTTTCATCTGTCAGATACTTGTAAAGCCTCACTATCCGGATTGCAAAGTCAAAACTCTTTGTTCCAATAATGCTTTCTCTCATCATCTTCACATCACAAATTGATTGCCAACTCTCACCCGTCCAACACCCCGCATGGCAACTGTCAACTGTCAACTGTCAACTCTCAACTGTCAACTGTTCAACCTTCTTTTTCAAGGCAGCTACCTCTTTCAGCAGTTCTGGGAGAGAGTTGAGCGCTGCCATGTTCCGAGCAAACTTCTTATGCTCCACAGCCGGATAGCCCATCAGTGTGGCACCACCCTTCTTGGCAAGATTGCCACCAGCCAAACCTGCTTGGGCACCAATAGTCGTATGGTCACCCACTTTCAAGTGTCCTGCTATGCCCACTTGACCGGCAAACACGCACCATTCGCCCACTTTCGAACTGCCAGCCACACCCACTTGCGCCGACATGACCGTGTTCTGTCCCACTTCCACATTGTGCGCAATCTGTACGAGGTTGTCAAGTTTCACACCCTTGCGGATGATGGTGCTGCCCATCGTGGAGCGGTCAACACATGTGTTGGCACCAATCTCCACATTGTCCTCGATGGTCACGATGCCAATCTGCGGAATCTTGTCGTAGCCTTCGGACGTAGGTGCAAAGCCGAAACCGTCGGCACCAATCACACAACCAGCGTGCAGGATGCAGTTGTTGCCCACTTTGCAGTCGTGATAAATCACCGCATTGCTGTAAATCTCCGTGTTGTTGCCCACCTTCGCATTAGGACCAATCGTGGCATGCGGATGAATCACCACGCCGTCGCCTATCTCCACATTCTCACCAATCGCCACAAACGGACCAATGTAGCAGTCCTTACCAATCTTTGCCGTCTTGTCAATGAATGCCAACGAATCAATGCCCACACGTTTCTGCTGCATGCTCTGATAGAGTTGCAACAATTTTGCCACTGATTCGTAAGCATTCTCCACGCGAATCAACGTAGCCTTCACTTTGCGAGAAGGTTGAAAATCTTTATTTACGAGCACGACAGTGGACTTCGTCTCATAAATATAGTCTTCGTACTGGGGATTTGCCAAAAAAGAGAGAGCCCCCTCAACACCTTCTTCAATCTTTGCGAAGGTGCCAATTGTCGCATTACAATCACCCTCTACAGTTCCACCTGTATAATCTGCTATTTGCTGTGCAGTAAAAACCATTTATTGTTCTTTTAGTACGTAATATGTTTGCAAATTTATGACAAATTTCCGACATAACGGCAATTTCTCTCAATTTTTCACTACCTTTGCAGCATAAAACCAACAAATAGATAAAAAAAGCATACCAAAATGACGATTGACAAGAACCAAAGATACATGATGCGCGGTGTGAGCGCAGCGAAGGAAGACGTGCACAACGCCATCAAGAATATCGACAAGGGAATCTTCCCTCAGGCATTCTGCAAAATCATCCCCGACATCCTCGGAGGCGACCCCGAATACTGCAACATCATGCATGCCGACGGCGCAGGCACCAAGTCCTCGCTGGCTTATATGTATTGGAAAGAGACGGGCGACCTCAGCGTGTGGAAGGGCATCGCACAGGATGCACTCATCATGAACACTGACGACCTCTTGTGTGTGGGTGCAGTCGATAACATTCTCGTTTCCAGCACCATCGGCCGCAACAAGATGCTCATCCCCGGCGAAGTGATTTCTGCCATCATCAACGGCACCGACGAACTCCTTCAGGAGATGCGCAAGATGGGCATCGGCATCTATGCCACAGGCGGCGAGACAGCCGACGTGGGCGACCTTGTGCGCACCATCATTGTCGATAGCACCGTCACCTGCCGCATGAAGCGCAGCGATGTCATCAACAATGCCAACATCCGTCCGGGCGATGTGATTGTTGGCTTATCTTCTTGTGGTCAAGCCACTTACGAAAAGGAATACAACGGCGGCATGGGCAGCAACGGACTCACCTCCGCCCGTCACGACGTGTTTGCCAAATATCTGGCAGAGAAATACCCCGAATCCTATGACAAGGCTGTGCCCGAAGAACTCGTCTATTCAGGTTCCTACAAGTTGACCGACCCCGTAGAAGGCGCACCCGTCAACGCTGGCAAACTCGTCCTCTCCCCCACCCGCACGTATGCGCCAGTAGTGAAGAAACTCTTGGACGAGATGCGCGCCGACATTCACGGCATGGTCCACTGCACAGGCGGCGCACAGACGAAGGTGCTGCATTTCGTGGGCGACAACTGCCGCGTCATCAAGGACAACATGTTCCCCGTTCCTCCCCTCTTCAAGGCCATCGCCAAGGAGAGCGGCACCGACTGGGCAGAGATGTACAAAGTCTTCAACATGGGTCACCGCCTCGAAGTCTATCTCTCGCCCGAAAATGCCGACAAGGTCATTGCCATCAGCAAGTCGTTCAACATTGACGCACAGGTAGTTGGCCATATCGAGGAAGGCAAGAAGTCGCTCACCATCAAGAGCGAATTTGGAGAATTCAACTATTGAAGTTGACAGATGAAAGTTGAAAGTTGACAGTTACCATGCGGGATGTAAGCATCGCGTTAGCCCAACTGTCAACTGTCAATTCTCAACGCTCAATTTTAGTTCTGAAACACTAAAAGACCCCCATCACTGAGGGTCTTTTTTCATGATTTTCATCAGGCTTCCACCAAACTGTCAACTGTCAACTCTCAACTGTCAACTGCCTCACTCCTTCACGTCGATGGCTTCGCCAGCGCTGTTCATGCTGAGTGCCTTGAGCATGTCCTTGAAGTCGCCACCAGGGAAGAACTGGATCTTCTTCACCTTCACGGTCTTCAGCGCCTCGTCGCCCTCCAGCCCGTCGAGCGTCTTGACGGTCTTCGAGTTGAAGGTGGGCTTGAACGAGCCGAACGTGCCGAGCGACACCCCGTGACCCAGTTCCATGTAGTGCACCAGCGACTGCAACAGCGCGTCCACCACCGCCTTCGTCTGCGCCTTGTTCACGCCCACAATCTGAATCATGCCCAGCAGCTGGTCATAGGTCACAGCAGGGTAAGTGAGCTGTCGAAGCTTGTACACCTCTGGCTTCTCCTCGCGATAAGTCAGCTTGACCTTCGCCTTTCTGTACATAAGTCCCATAATTCGTTTCTCCTTTCTTTTTTAATGGGTTAAACATTCGTTTTTTTAATCACTTATATAGTCGTTGCAACTGCTATATTCTCAGCAGACCCTCCCCCTGCCCTCCCTATAGGGAGGGGGCGGTTACTTTGCTCGTTTGTCTCTCCATGACTCCCCTCATTGGCTGAGATACTACTCCCTCCCCCTTGGGGGTAGCGCCCGGAGAAACAGGGCAACTAAATGTTGCGCTGTCGGAAGCGACCGAAGCAAGTGCTCTTGCTGAGGACGGACAGGAGGGGGCTTCATTCTCCACCTCGCACCACATCTCCTCCCCCCGTCCGAAAGCCTCATAGAGCAGCGCATCCAGTTCCCCGAACACCTCCTCGCCGTCCTTCATGCCGCGTTTTGGAGGGTACTCCACCTCGTGCCCATCTTCGTCAGTATAGTAGTGATACACAGGACGCCCCATCATCACCCTGTCAGGCAGAGCCCGACCTCCGGGAGCAAATCCGAAGAACACCTGCCTATGACCGGGGCATTTCACCACCCGAACACCCATCGGCGAGTAAGGGCCACGACCGCAAGCCATACGCCAACGCCCTTTCGGCATGCAGTAGTTTGATGCCCCGTTAAACACTTCCGCATAATCCCGGAAGCCCACCTCGCGCGCCTCGCACACCAGACGGGGCTCATCCTCCCCGTCCATCCAGACCTCCATGACCGACTTCGTCACCGACTCGTCGCCATAATACCTTTTCAGCTTAATCTCCATAATTGCATTTACAATTTAACAATTTACAATGTACAATTTATTTTTCGATTTCACTATTTTACAATTTAGCCTCCCGCCACTCAACTCTCAACTCTCAACTCTCTCCTGTCCGCATGGCAAATTGTCCAATCCTCCAAATTGTCCCATAAATGGTACATTGTAAATTGTCAAATTGTACATACTTAGACATTCGTTTTTTCGTTCCTTTTCAAACCTCCGCCCAACGTGTGGGCAGGTTCGTTTTTCAAGACATTCGCCTCATTCGTTCCATTCGTTGTTTACGCTACAAAGTTACGACTTTTTTCCGAAATATGCAAGCATTAAACCCATTATTTTTCAGCATTTTGCAACTTTTTTTCAACCACAGATTGAGCTGATTAAACGGATTATTTTGCCCCCACAGATCAAGCTTCGGAAACGCTGTGTCGTTCCCGTAATTACCCCACCTCCACACCCGTAATTACCTCAGTGCCGTTGCCGTAATTACGGGAGTGGAAGGCGGGCTTTAATTCCTCACTCCTAATTTGCTTCGCCGAAGATGCTTACACCCCGCATGGCTCTCCCTCCCCCTTGGGGGAGTCGGAGGGGGCTTCCCTCTTCATTCTCACATAGTACTCCCCAAAGTCCTTGCACCCCAACGGCAGTTGGTGGTGCTCCAGATGAGGCAGAACTTGCTGCAGCTGGAGGAAGAGGCGTTCGCCAGGCTCGTCGTGGTCAGGATACATGTGGAACTCCGTTGACAGCTGAGAGGTGACCGTTGACAGCAGTTCGACATCCCTCTGCGAGAGCAGCGTGGCAGAAGGGATGGCTATCGCCTTATGCCCAGCCGAGAGCATCGCCCAGCAGTCGGACGAACCCTCGGTGATGTAGAGCGGTTCGTGAGGCTGCAGGAGGTTGAGCACGGGCAGGTTGTAGATGCCGCATCGCGAGCCGCAGGGGAATCGGAATCGGGGCGTGGCACCTGGAATGAGGTTGCGGTTCTGAATGCCCACCAACTGCCCCTCCCTATCGTAATAAGGTATCTGCAGCCAATCCGTGCCCCGCTTGTCGCGCCACGAAGTGAGGCGGCACCAACGCACCACACGCTCATCCAACTTTCGCTCGGCGAAGAGGAACCGCCGTGCCGCCTCGCTCAGCCACGGACGCTCGAAGAATCGCTCATAGCGCAAGGCATCAAACGGCTTTGCCGGCTTCTCTTCCTCTGGCTTATATTCCGTCAAGATGATGTTGTTTTCATCTGCCAGCCATCTGCAAGCATCAAGAAACGGCTTGTTCAGACACTTCATCACCAAGTCGATGGTGCTGCCCGACTCACCGCACACAAAACATCGGTAAGTATTCCTGCTCACCTTAAACGACAGGCTCGGATGGTTGTCCGCATGGAAGGGGCACAGGCACTTATGCCGCGAGACTTGGAGTCCAAGCCGCTCCGCGACCCCCTCGATGGGGAGGTCGCGAAGCCTTTGCAGTTCAAACTTGTCCATTCTCACTCGCCTTTAAGGTATTCCTCCGTCTTTGTGTACAGCCCCGTCTGATGGCTGTAGGTGATGAAGCCACGGTTCTTCCACACGTTGAGCTGATGCTTGGTGCCCTCCTTGCTCTTGCCGAGTTGCAGACGCAAAGCCTCCAGCTGCTGCTCGTTGAAAACATTCCCGAGGCTTTCGAGCATGTTCTTAGGACCACACTTCAGCACCTCTTCCGAAGGAGCATCGCCACCTTTGAACATGTCGCCAAACACCTTCACCTTCGACCACAGGTCGTAATAGCAGAACCACACCATGTATTCGCCAATGGAGCGCGACCAAGTCTGGTCGTTCAGAATCCAAAGCGTGGCAGCCTTCTTCCATGCGGCAAAGATGCTTCGGTGCGAGAGTTCGAAGAGCATGTCGTCATCGGCAAGGTCTGCCAGACGCGCCATCTCCTCTGCCAGATGGTCGGCAATCTTGTTCAGCGGCTTCACCACAAACCGCCCCTTGCAGTTGTCCAGCCGCACGATGTACTCGTCGAGCTTCCGCAGGAACTCCTCATCGTAAGCCCCCTGACGCGGAATCTTCCCCTTGCGCTCGCCACGCGCCTTGTAGGCAAAAGGAATGCGCCCGAAGAAACCGTTCGTCAAGTCCTTCTTGTAGAAAGCCCGTGCAGCATCGGGCGTGGAACTGAACGTGATGTTCACCCTCAGCACCGGATTGCCCGTCACCCCGTCGGCAGTGGCACGCAAGGCACCCGCGCGCTGGCGGTCGTAGATGTTGCGGATGGTCTGGCTCACCTGCCTGTGACCGCCACACATCTTGTCGGCCATCTCCACCTCGGGCAGATTCAGATACTGCGTGCGCCCGCCCATCTTCTCCAGCGCCATCGCATTCTGGATGAAGGCAGGATTGGTCAGGTCGGCAGGCGGGAACCAGAAACTCACGTCGGGACGCTCAGGCTTCTCCTTGTTCGCCCCCTTCGTCTTCATCTGCCGCTGCCAGTCCACCAGCTTCTTGTACTCAATCTCATCGTGCTCGCGGAAAGGTCTCATGATAGCCTCCACCAGATGTGTCATCTGCGCCTTACCCACGCCCGAAGGACCTATCAGATGCCCCATCTGACCACAAAGTTCGTAGTATTTATTGTCAGAATACATGAACTCCACATCCGCCAAATGAGCAGCAAGAGCAGGAAACGCCATCGGAACAAGCGGTTCGCGAATGTCTTGGGAAACTTGCGAGAGGAGCAATTTGCAAAATTCCGTACCTTTCGAAGGTTTTGGCATCGCCGGAGCGGTGCCTCCAAAAATATTATAATCCATTGCTTTTTAGAAAATTAAATCATTCATTCTTTCGGTTAAAACTCTCATCCAGTCTCAATCTCAAATCTCAATTGAGTCAAAAGCCATATCCACACTCTTTCAATATCTTTATATCTATATGATTATTAAATACTTATATAGTTCATTAAAGACACTTCCGACACGGATTGTGACTTTTTCCCTAATTGAGATTGAGATTTTGAGACTAACGCTCGGTCAGGTGTTCTCTACCAAGCCAGCCACCATAAGAAGTTCCTCAGCAGCCTTCCGGCAGAAATCCGAAAAGGTGAAACTTTTAGTGTAGCGAGGGCAACAGAAAGTTGGAACCAACATTTTGTCACCTCTTTTGACCACATTGATGAACTCGCCTCGGTAAATGTGCGGATTGCGTGCTGCCGCCACTTTCCTCTCGATGGCGTTCTCCACGGCGGTATAGTGATAATCACCATCGCGTGTGAGCATACAATTAATGGAATCGCCCACGGGCATACGTCCAGGCTTGCGAGTAAGCAGTTTCAAATTCACAGCCACTTCTGTGTTTGGGAAAACGGTCTTGAAAAGCTGGTCGGTTTCACCTTCCGATTCTTCATGACGTTCACGGTAAGCAACCGCCAAAGGTTCGTTGCTGTTCTCCAAATAGTCGTGCAGAATCTCTCCTGCGATGCGAGGGCCATACTGTGCTTCAGACCCTGCGCGAGAAATAATTCTCTTTTTCATGTTGCCTTGGGCAGACAGACTTGACTGCTGCCCTCGGCAACAGGGCGAAAAGCCTACTTTGGGTAGTCACAATGGTAGGCATAACGGTAGGCATAAGAAAGGGACAAAACAAAAATTGAGCGTAGTCTCCTGAAAATCAGTAGCACTACGCTCACTAAAAAATTATTTCAAAAAAAATATCTGCCTACTTTTCTGCCTATCTGCGCTTATTCCTTATGCTCAGCCCTGCCTGTTTGGATGCTTGCACTTTTTTGAAATAACCCATTTCGCGCAAGGCATCTTCGTTGTCCATGACCAGTTGTTTCATGATAGCCGTCATGCTATCGGTCAGGTGTTGTAGCAGGAAGGCGCAGTCATCCAGAATGGGTTGAAAACTCTCGATGCTCTTGGCTCCATGAAGGTTATTAAACCTGCGCCCATGCTCGTCGAGAAAATGAGATTTCAATATCAGTTGGAAATTTCTTTTCGGTTTGATATATTGAGGCTTGTCGGTCAGCATCTTGAACAAGTCTCGCAACTCTCCCTCCGTGCCCAGCCAAGTCATGTCAAACTGCTGGTTGATGCCCGAGAACAACTTGCGCCAGTCGTCGGGCGAGGCGTTCAATTTATGAGCCTGTGCCAATCGCTGCCCTATGATGTCTATCAGCTTGTCGGTCAGCAGGGCGGTCTTTGTAAAGGTGGTACCGCATGGCAGGAAGTCATCTTCATCTTTGTCCTTTCGCGAGTTAATGACATCAGCTATCTCGTCCGAGAGCCATTCGTTGCTTTCGTCATAATGATTTATCCACTCGTCAAGCTTCACGGCACATTCCGAAAGGTTGTCGAGAAACTCCCGTTGTTCCTGCTCGTCAATAATTTTCAGTTTCTTTTCGAGCGTGTTTTCAATCATGTCGTGGATTTTATCGCGAAAACGGCTTTCGGTATGGTGACATAGGATGCTCCTAGCCATCGTGAAGACCGTTCCGGCCATGAGCATCTTGTCCTCTTCTGCCACGTCCGGCTTCCATGAGCGAATGTCGTTGATGAGCAACATCCACAGTCCATCCACTTTCCGCTGATTGACATTCTCTGCATAGAGCAAGAAATCCATCAGACTGGAAACTTCCCTGAAAAGGTCTTCGGGCTGAGGCACCAAACCCTTGAAATGCACCATACGCGGGAAGAAAACCTTACGCGAAGTCAATAGCAAGGGATGTGTCCCGAACGTGTTTCGGAGCTTTTCTCTTTCTTCTTGTGTCAGTAGTCGTTTCATCTTTCTGAACCTTAATGTATGCCCCAGCTTGATCAAGCCAATGGTTCACCCCGTATGTGCCGAACAGGTCTTTGCGGAACAGCATGTCCACCACATCCTCTTTCATGGGGTATTCCAGCCGGACATCCTTGCCGCAGGTCACCTCCATTCCGCCCTCATAGGCAAGACTGAGTCCGAAGCCGCTGTCGGTCATGTTGCTGGTAATGATTTCAATAATGTTTTTTATATCTCGCTTACGTCCATCAACAATCTCCCGTCCGAAGGGGTCGTTCAATTCCACCTTGCCGCTGCTCGCACCCCACAGTTCCCTCAGCAGACGCTTGAGGTAAGGTGTCCTGTCAATGATTTCCTCCACCTTTGAGTCCAACGTCCCTCCCGTAAAGTAAATCACCATCTTCTTCACTCTTTTCTTCTCCTTCTTGATGAGCTGACGGTTATAGTTCCAATAGTCCTTTGGTATGGTTTCGGGCTTCACTTCGATGTTGAATCCATACCCCACTTCCTTCATCTTCCAGTTCAGACTTACCTCCAGCAGTTTAGCCTCCACGTCCGTGCTGCGCCACGCGTCGTTGTTCTTCATAATGGCTATCATGTTCTTCCCCTCGCGGCAATCAATGAAAATATAGCTGAACGGATTCGTGGGGATATTCTGTTGTTCTATCGGGTCGGGGTCGGCTGTCTGACTGTGGCTTTTCACATATAGACGCATACTTTTTTCGTTTTCCATTCGCAACCACACGACCCGGTCCTTATGCGCCAGCACGGTGCAAGGATATTTGTCAACACCCACTCTTCCGTTTTTCTGTTTCTGAATCCGAACATCGTCTTTCCTGTCACCAAACAAACGGTCAAACCACATGTTCTTATCCTCAGTCGAAAAGGGCACCTTCTCTCTGAAGCAATCCGTCTGGATATAATCTGCCTCCGTATATGAATATGTGTAGAGTGCGTATTGTGCCATAGGCTTTGAGGTTTTAAGATTTAATTGATGGCAAAGTTAAACATTTTCTTTCAGAACGACAACTTGGTTTATAAAAAAATCGTATCTTTGCAACGCTTTCCCCCGTCCGGCATGCCTTGACAGGTTTGCATAGGGGTGATGCACTACATTGTGGAAAAGCGACACTGTACGCTTTGTTTTTGGTCTGTTTGAACTACCACAACCAAACCTTGTTCAAAAACAAGCGCAGAAGTGACGCCTACGGATGTGTATATCATGCGCAACCGGAGTGTGCCGAGGGTACTTGTGCCCTCATGCACACTTTTCGGTGCAATGTATATACTCCACCGAGGGTATCAAATCTGCTCGTTCAAGCAAGGAGGCTGTGGTAGGCCGAAACAGACAGGACGGGCAGCAGGAGATACCCTCGTTTTTTCTACCATGCAGTTAAACCTTTTTATAATTTTCAGGCGCTTGGGTATCAGTCTGTATCTTAGAATATGGCCAACCATTTCAATATAGACTTATCATGTGTCCGCAGCGAAGCTGACGTTGAAGATAAAATAATTCTTCCGCTACTTAGGGAAATTGGTGTAATTAAAAATGACAAGGATTTCTCTTTAAGAGTGCCTGTGAAAATGAAACTTGGTCGTAAATGGGAAACAAAAGAAGCCGATATCGTTGTATATAAAGATGAAAAGCCATTTGTTGTTATAGAAGCCAAATCCAAAAACGAAAGGCTTGATGATGATGAGATAGCCCAATTGGATTCATATGCGATGTGGCTGCCTGCACCATATGGAATAGCATGCAATGGCATCGATTTTGTCATGAGGGGGTATCTACGCGGAAACGAAAAGGTCTATCTCATTAAAAAATCCATAGAGAAACTGGATTTCAGTCTTGTGAACGAGGCAATCTCGAATAGAGAAGAAGGCATTGTGAATGTTCCTCAACGCTTGATAGCCGACCAATCGGAGAGTTTTTCTTCATTACTCCGAAACATACATCAGAAAATTCGGGATATTGATCATCTTGGTCCGACTGATGCCTTTGATGGATGGAGCAAATTATTGTTTATGAAAATTTACGAGGACAAATGGGCCAGTGAGCATGGAGGGAATTATCGTCTCAGCTATAAGCGATTTAAGGAAGAGAAGAAAGACGAAAACGCCTTGAACTACATTAAGGCGAGATTCAGCGACACTTGTAACGAATACCCCAAAATATTTGGAGAAAAAGCCCATGAAGAAATAGGACTAAGCCTTGATGCCATAGAAGAGATTTTATTGATGCTCGACGGATATAACATCAAAGAAATTCCCATGGACGTTAAGGGGAAAGCCTATGAAATCTTTTTGCATTCTACATTTAGAGGAAAGGGATTAGGACAGTTCTTCACTCCAAGACCTGTCGTAAATTTCATGGTCGGACTTGTCAATTTCAAATTGGACACAGTTCTTTTAGATCCAGCTTGTGGAACAGGTGGTTTCTTGATAAAAGGGTATCAACGCATGAAAGAACTTGCAATCGATACTCCCAATTACATATTCGAGAATCTGAAAACGACAAAGGAGAAGCATCTTGATCACATAAAAGACGGCCAAATATATGGTATAGACGCTGAGCCTCGAGCAACGAAAACTGCAAAGATGAATATGATCATGTGGGGAGATGGTGAGAATGTTGTTAAGGGTAACGGGCTTGATATCGTCGACGACAATGGTACCCCATACCCATTTAAAAATGAATCCGTATCGTTAATTCTGGCTAATCCGCCCTTTGGTAACGAAGAGAAAAAAGATGAAGTTCTGTCTCAATACACCCTATACAAGGAACATTCCATAAAAAAAACTGAATGCCTTTTTATTGAGAAAGCCATACGGACACTAAAGCCAGAAGGCGAAATGGCCATCGTCATTCCTGATGGGGTATTAGTATGTTCAAATACTCTATGGGTCAGGAAACTGATTCAAAAATATTGTAGGATTAAGGCCGTTATTTCATTGCCGAAACATACATTTTCTCCTAGTGGTGTACAAACGATAAGCACCAGCGTTCTTTATATCCAGAAATTTCCGCAAGAGTATTTGGATGCCTTGGAACAATTAGCTAATGACGATGAAGTTCTCAAATTACAACATCACTACGGCTTAGATGGTTATAACATCTTCATGGGAGTGGCTCAAGAAATAGGATATGAGCCAAATGGTCGACCTACCAGAAGCGGTCAAAATGATTTAGAAGATATTTTGAGGATGTACAAGGCTGCTCAAGATGAAGACTTCTATTCTAATACTACCTTCCGTGTTCTTAGCAGTAATTGTTTGGTCATCAATTCCACAATGTTGGAAGGGCGGATTGACGCACGATTTTATTGGTTTGGTAATAAATTGAAGAAAATGGCATTTGAGAAAGTTCCATTAGGTGACTATATCGATATAACACCAAGATTTGTTTTTCCCAAAGAGCAAAGTCCAGAAGAAACATTTTCCATAGTCAGCGTAACGAACACCTATGGCGTTATTCTCGACGAAGACGATGAGAAAAAATATGAGGTGAGCGGAGCTAATATCAATAAAGCAAAGATTGTCAAGACTGGTGATGTGGCTTTCAACCCTTATCGCGTAAATGTTGGCAGTATCGGTATTGTAGGGGAGGAATACAATGATTTTCTCATAAGTCCAGCCTACGTCGTTTTTCGCACAAAAAACGGATTAGATTCTAAAGTCCTATGTGCTCTGTTTAAAAATGATTTTTACAACCTCTACATTGACATATTAGGTCTTAGTTCAATACGGACAAGTCTATCCGCCTCTAAGCTGCGTAAAATTCTCATTCCGAAATCCTTGGTTGAGGGTGATACCACACCTATTCTTTCAAGCTATGATAAGATTGACAAATTAAAAGAACAAATAGAAGCAGAAAACACAAAAATGCAAGCCACAATTCAAGACCTACTCAAATAATTATCTTTCTGTTTTAAATTCTCGCGAACTACCAGCCAGTCTTCATAAACAAAGGGAGAGCAAAACGCTCTCCTTTCATTTTGTCTTTTCCGGCACACTCCCGTCACCCTTCCGCCACCCTACTCCTTTCCTCATCCTCGCCAGCGTTCCTCACATACTCCGTCTCATAATAAACGGCATCCTCGGTGGGGGTGCGCTCACAAAGTCCTGCATCGGCAAACATGCCCTCGAAACTGAGGTCTTCGTCGATGTCTGGCCAATGGATGCCCACATAGGAAAGGTAGAAATTCTGGCGCTGTTCGGGCGTGGCTTTCGCAAGGCGTTTCCACATGGAGAAGGGATAACTTGCCTGCAAGCCATCCTCCGTGAGCGCATACACCCTTGTGTCATCTACCCACACTCGCTGTATTTTGTGCTTTGTTGCCATTAGTCGTCGTTTTGAATGCCAAAATAGTTTTTCCAACGGTCTATAATCACTTCCACGTTTTCTTCTATCACGCCCTCTATAATGGATACCTCATGCTTCTTGAATCCATGGTTGAACACTTGCTCAACTTGGGGATACACATTATATTTGGCTTCCTTTCCGTCTTTCACCACGTGGACATGGATGGGTTCGTGATCATCTGAATAGAATTTGAAGATATAGCCAAAGAGGATAAAATGGTTGGCATAAAAATTTATTTTTTATTCGTGGGCAAAGTAACTAAAAAACTGCCGAACCACCAAATTTTTGCGCACATATTTTTCCGCACCATGCCTTCTCTTTTTACCATACATAACAAAAGAAACAGCCCGCACGGCACCTTCGCCATGTGGGCTGCTATTTCTTCTTCCCCCTTCTGAACTGGGGGGGATAGGCTCACTTGATTCTGACGATGTTCAGCGAGTAGGGGGGGACATCGAGCAGGATGCCGCCATGTGCGGGGGAGAGCAGTTGCTCCACGGGATGAATGTGGGTGGGGGCATCGAGCGTGTTCTCTTCCATGCCGTCGCTGGCCGCCAGACGCACCACACGGGCGGACTTCGGCGCGAAGTGCTGCAGATTGATTTGGGCGGTGGTGGCGGCATCGCTGGTGTTGGCCACTTTCACTATCAGTTCGCCATTGGCTTCGTCGATGGTGGCTGAGGAGAAGATGCCCTTGGTGTTGTCACGCTTCAGCACCGTGTCGAAGACCAGGTCTTTGTCGAGCCATGCCTTCACGCTGTCGCCTGCCACCTGAAGGGTGATGTCGTACCATCGGCCTGGTTCCACGCGTCCGCGCTTGCTATCGGTCAGCAACTTGCCGCCATTGCTGATTTGCTCGATGGCGTGTTGTGTGTTGGTCCATCCGCCGAAGTTCACCCAGCAGTAGTTTTTCTCATCGACA
>ONFA01000054.1 GCA_900316975.1 uncultured Prevotellaceae bacterium
TATAGCCGAATGTTATGCTGCTGTCAGAGTATAGGCTTTAACTCCTGAGCGGAGCGATAACTCCTCTAACTCCCTCTAACTCCTAAAGAACTACTCCCTATAACTCCTTTAACTCCAATAAACTAAAACTTGCGAAAGTTGAATCTTCTTATTAGATGTGCTTTCACAAAGTCAAAAACACCACGCTCTGTACCGTATTTACGATACAAAGCCTGACGTAATTACGTTTTAGGGCATATTCCCCTCATCCCTCTTTTTTCCTGGAAATGGAAAGATTAGAAGTCTTTGAAATCGTTGTGTGCCTTTTTTACAGCCATGCACTCCATTTCGATAAGCCATGTGGGGCGGCAGACTGGTGCAAGGGTGATGACGTAGGGGGTGTAGGGGAACTTCTCGTCGAATAGTTGCTTGACTAATTTATAGTCGGCAAGGTCACGGAGATAGACGACAATCTGCATCACGTCGTCGTAGGTCATATCGCCTTCAGCAAGGAGTGTCTCAACATTTTCCCACATGCGCAGAGTCTGCTGCTTCACGTTGCCCACATGAAGCACTTCACCATGATTGTCGATGGAGGCGGTGCCTGAAATGAATACGTGGTTGCGGTCACCATATTGCATGAGGGTCCCTCGTTCAAAAGTGACACCATATTCGATGGTGCGATTGAGATGGGAGAGTGCGTAAAGGTAGTGCTGCTGTTCTGGTTGGAAGCCAGTCATAGCATAACTGCCGAGTTGTACTAATGCCTTAGGGTCAGCAGGTGTGCCTCCGATACCAGTAGAAGCAATGTAGTGTGTGTTGGGGGTGAGTCCCTGTTCGAGAAAGCATTCGCGGCGTGATTTGACGAGTCCATTGTATTGGGTATCTACATCGCGTACAAAGAACCAAGTGCGGATGCAGTTGCGTTCCAACGTGGCATCAAAAAGTTTGAGGGTGTCAATGTAAGAGAGGAGGGTGTTCCAAGTCTGCATGTAGGAGGTCTCTGCAGTTGTGTCCATGAGTCCCATTGTCCAGATGTGCTGGTAGCCGTTGTGGTTCACCACAGTGGAACCACTCATCTGGCTGATGTCAGTGCCCTTTTGCAGGTAGAGCCAAAGGGCGATTTTGGATCCGTCGAGCGGTGGTTGTTGAATGCAAGAAACCGTACATTCATTACCGTCGCTGAGGAGTGGAGCCTGATTAGTGGCATCACTGAGAAAATAGCGTTTGAACACTACTTTAGCACCCTGCACTTCATCCATCTGGCGCAGGATGGTTTCTGCCTGCTGAATGCGGGCCATTTGCCCCTCGAAAAGTTCGTTTCTTGCCTCCACATGGAGCATGGCATGTATTTCAGTCACTTCACCAGCCGTGAAGTGGGTCAGTTCAATACGAACCCCGATGTTTTCTATGTTTTTTGAGTTGTAATTCATATCGGCTGCAAAGGTAGCATTTTTTCTCTATTTACAAATAAAAAAAACAGAAGAACTTAATTTAAGTTTCGCAAATGCTCAACTTCTTTGGAGTTAAAGGAGTTAGAGGAGTTAAAGGAGTTAAAGCCAAATGTCATGCTGCTGGCAGAGTATCGGCTTCCTTTAACTCCAATAAACTAAAACTTGCGAAAGTTGAAGAACTTAACTATTGGCATAGCTGTGCAGACCTCCGAGAAAAAAATTGACTCCAAAATAGGTGATGAGAACTGCGAGGAAAGCAAGCACCATAAACCAATGGTAGTGTACAGGTTTGCGTAGCCATGCGAAAGATGTGCTATGCATGGCGAATGCATAGATGAGCATGGTGATGAGTGCCCACACCTCCTTGGGATCCCATCCCCAGTAGCGTCCCCAACTTATGTTTGCCCAGATGGCTCCGATGAAGATGCCGGCAGTAAGCAGAAATTCGGCAGGATAGAGGAAGAGTTGTGAAAGCAAATGCATCTCTTCTGCCTTTCGTTTGATGATAAGAGCGTAAATGCCACAAGCGAAGGTGATGCTGAAGAGTCCGTATGCCATCATGACGCAACTGACATGAATGCTGAGCAAGGGGGAGGAGAGCACGGGCATGAGGTGAGTGATTTTCGGATCCATCTGCCCAAGGTGGCTGACCAGCAGGAGAAAACCTGAGAGCAGAAGTCCAAAGGTGAGGATGATGTGAAATCGCCGATAGACAAGCAAGGAGGCAAGCATAATCATCCATGCCATCATAATCATGGTCTCATAGCCATTGCTCATGGGAATATAACCACTGATAATCCAGCGCAAACAGAGGCAGAACGTAAGGGACAAAAAGGATAAAACCAACACGGCAAGTGAAAGCCGTTTCACCCATTTCCAATTAAAAAGACTAAGGAATGCCATCGTGAGGCAAACCATAAAGAGTATCTTGGCAAAAGGAATGCTGTTGTAGATGTGCTCAGCCTCCAGTCGAGTGGGGGAGGGCATGTCATTAGCACCATATGCCTGTTGATACTTTGCCATTTTTTGCAGCATCTCCTCAACATCAGCCGTTTTCCCATCCCGTGCCAATGTGCCAAGCAAAGGCAAAGCATGCTGGAAATACGACTTACGGTCCGTTTCCATCTCGTCGGGAACACTGTCATTTGGCGAGTACCATTGCCCTTCGTAAGGGAACAATTTCAGCATCTCGCCACGAGAAACTTGCATGATGAGCATGACCTTGTCATCCACCTTCATCACCTCCTCGTGCAGTTTGTCACTGTTGCCCATGTAATATTGTTGAACGAAGTTGCCCAAACGATAGCCGTAATCGTCGAAGAGAGATGATACAGATGTGTATTCTGGCAAATTGAGGGCATGTCGCACTTCTCCAGATTTGATGCGCACAATTGGTTCCTCGCTCCATTCATCGCGATAGAAGATGAAGCCACAAAGAACCTGTTCTGCCGTATAACTCCCGTATGAAGACTTTCCATAAAGTTTGCGGGTGAAATCAAGTGCAAAGGTCTGCACAGGACAGATACGGTCATTGTAATTGATACAAAGTTTTCCGAACTCTGCCGCCTGTTCCTTCGAGAAAGTGGTCAATGCGTGGCTCTGCATGGGGAACAGTGTCATGATGGCTGTGGCGACACTGGCTTTACGGATGAGTTGCCTGAAACGTCCTTGAGGATCAATCAATACAAGAACCATGGAAAGGAACAGCAATCCGTACCCCGTGTAGGTGACCGGAATGCCCCAAGGGTCGCTGTTGAGCGAAAGGGTGGTGCCCTCCATGTCATCATCGTAACCACTTTGACAGAAGCGGATGCCATGAGTGGAACAGGTGTTGTTCATAGACACGATTCCCTTCTCCTGTTGTCCTTCTGGAGAGGTGATTGTGAAACAGGATTCATAGTCTGCCGCTGCTTCTGTGCCGTTATGGTATAGGATGTTGAAATTGTCAAGCGTGATGGTGAAAGGAAGTTCATGCAGATTCTTGCCTTCTTTCCCATCCACAAAACATGATTTCACAGGTTCTCCTTTCCGCAAATGAACAATGCCTTGCCATGCCGTCAGGTGAGTGAGCAAAGCACCTATCAGGATGACAACAAACGAGAGGTGAAGGAGCAGCAGACTCACTTTCTTTAATTTACGACGGACTATGTAGACGATGCCACTGATAGCCAACAATGCCCACAAGGACGAAAACCACCATGAACCATACACATTGTTGAGCACATAAGGAGTGCCCTTTGTTTTCTCCATAAAGGTAGCCATAGCCATCACGAAGATGACCATGGCATAGATAGTGAATGCTATTTTCTTTAACATTACGTGAGAATCTTTATTCCTGTTTCTATATGATAACGTCAGATGGCATCTTGATATTGTGATAGGTGTCAAAAAGTTCTCTATTATATAGAGCGCAGGAACTTAACCACCGCATCGCGGTCTTCCTTTGGCAGGTCATAGAACTTCTTGGCAGCCTTGTAGCCATCGGACTGTTTGCTGTAAGCATGCCACATGATGGCTTCAATCTCGTTGCGAGCACGGCAGTCATGCAGACGGTCTTCTGCTCCTGTCAAACGGAGGGAAAGTCCACGTCCCCAAAGTGGAGTGGTACGGCACCAACCGGTACGGATGTCGTTCTCCATGTAGAGACGGTGCTGAACCATATCTGTGTAGGGCCAGATCGTCTGATAAGCGAACTTCGGCAGTATTTCGTTGGCATTTAGATGATTGTTGTCTGCATATGCTTTGATGCTGTAATCTACCCAGTAGTTGTCCTCCTTAGTTTGCCATGATGGGCGGTGGCAGGTGGCACAACCAATCTGGTTGAACACTTGCTTGCCGCGCTTCACAGTGGCATCGTCCAAATTGCGTGCGGCAGGCACAGCGAGACCACGGTGCCATACCATGAAGTCGTAGTAGTCCTTGTCGCTCATTTCTGGCTCACCGAAGGCGGCGGTGTAGTTGTCACCTCCCTTAGCGGCGTTGTTCATACCGAGCAAGGTGAGCACTTTCTGTGCAATACCTTCATCGGTGTCAGCATAGTAAGGATGTACAAGCGATGACTTGTCAGCACCATGTTGGCGGATGTAACTGATGACTTCAGGGTCTTCGCTCATTGCCTTTGCCCATGCTACGGTAGAGTAGAGGTAGCGGCGGTCGGATCTGGTCACATTGGTGATATTCCAGATGGCATTGGCACCAGCACCATCTTGCAACGATGCACGGGTCATGGCATAAGTGAATTTCTTTATAGCCTTAGTGCCGTCTGCAAGGGTGTAATAAGCCGATGCTGCCCAATCGTTGGTTGCGGCATCCCACATGGCGGGATTAAGCGTAACGTAGGGTGCTTCTGCTGCATACTGCGCCTTCATGTCTTCGGTGCTGATGGCATCGAGCAGACCTGTTCCGTAGATGCCGATGGTCGATTCCAGGCGCACCTCATAGTTGGTTGGCTTGGGGTTGGTGTTGAAGGCTGTGACGGGGATGTTCACTTCGGGATAGATGAGTGAGAAAGTCTCGCCATCTGGGAAATGCAGGGGAAGACCGCTTGGCATAGTGCCTTCTACATTCTTCCACTCAATAGAAATCTGGTTTTCGTCGATAGGTGCCTTGAAGGGGTGCATTGCCTTTGTTTGTGGCATACCTGTCACTTCTGCAATATAACTTGATGGTGCTACGGTGTAACGTACGCCGTCTTCGGTGAATGCCTCATTAGGATGATAAACCACGAGGAGGTAGCCGTTACCAATAGTGTTAGCACGATATTCTGTTTGGCGTTTGCCATGACCATAAGATGGGTGGCAATGGATGCAACTGCTGCGCACCCATGCAGGTCCAAGTCCTTTTCGAGGTTCATCGGTGTAGGTGTAGAGGTGCTCAAAGAAGTCCTCACCTTTGTTAAAACTGGTTTCCAGTCCCAATCGCTCTGCACCAGGGGCAACAGCAGAGTAACTTGCCTTTTCAGTTGTGCCCAATTCTCCGCCCGGATACCATTCGGCGGCGGTGAACACATCGTTCGCTTTGCCAAACTGGCTCTCTTCCTCTTCCAGTTCTCCAAGGCTGTTTCCGCCATTGTTGTCATCGTTACAAGCAACAAGCGTTAAACTTCCTATCAAGAAAAGTAAGGATGATTTTTGAAAAATGTTGTTAACCATAAATGTATAGATTTTTGTTAAAATGTTTATTGAGCCACAAAAGCGTTCCGTCTCTTTTAAAGACGGAGCGCTATTTGTTATATTATATATAACGAATTGAAAATTCGTCTATTATTCCTTTCTTCTTATTATTCTTCTTCAGGAAGATCATCGGCAGTACGTTCATCATTCTCATAAGGAAGATTCCAAATGGTGCTGCAATACTTCACGAATGGAGCAGGCATGTTGCCAATCTTGCTAATTGCATCGTTGAAGAGATTGGTAATGTTGGTGCTTGTTGCAGACTTGTTAACCTTGACAAAGAAATTGTAAAAACTTGGCGCACTTGCATCAGAATTACCATTTCTTGTGCCATACCACACATTACGGACGGAACGAATGTTATCCTGGAAGTCCGCGATAGAGTTATAACTGTATGGAGACTCTACATAGAAGATGTAGCCTGCTGCGAATGGATTTGCAATCTTGGCAGTGCCCACCTCGTTGGCGATGGCAGCAGCAGAGCCTTCATCATCTGAAAGAATCTGGGCAATAGCGTCTTTCAAAGAAGAGAATGTGCTTGCTGATTCACCAGCCTTTTTCATGTTCTCACCAAAACTCTTCCCCTTGCTGGTGGTGTATTCCAATTCAGCCTCTTTAACCACTTGTACACGGGCTGCATTGGCTGTAGTTTCACCTTCCCAAGCCACTTGTAACTGGAATGTGCGCTCCTTCAGCAATTTGCACACCTGTTGTGCATAAAGTAATTCCTTTGCACCGCTTACGCCCGTGAAGTTCTTGTAGGTGTCATTACCTTGGAACTCTGAAACCTTACGTGGCTGGCCATTGCGGAAAAGGATAAACTCAAGAGCGTGGAAACCAAGAATAGAAGCATCGTCAAGCATGTCCTCGTCCATGGTGCCAGAGTTGAAATAATTGAGCAACAATGAGCGGTTGAGTGGCCATGAGTCAATAGTCGGGTCAATGTCGAAATCAGAAGCAGCACCACCCAAAAATGCCTCACTTTGTTCCCAGTTCATACGTGCTTTCTTGAAAGAATCACACGCCTTGTTGATATCAGCCTGTGTGATAGTATTTACATTCAATCCCTTCAGTTCCTTCTCGAGGTCTTCTGTATTGTTGGCAAGTTCGGTATAAGTTGGGATGATTACATTGTCAACCAGGTTGCCAACAACGGATCTCAAATAAGTTTCCTGCTCTGCGCTGAGAGAAGCAGACGCGATTTGCTCATTGGCTCCTTCAAGACCAGAAACAAGGTCTGTGCATGCGCTGATGGCATTTTGACCATAACTTCTGTCCGTGTAATTGCCTTCGCTGTTGTTTCCGTCGTTGTCATCATCGCTGCATGAAGTAGCAGTGAAAGCCATGGCTGCCATCATGGCGACGCCAAGCATTGATTTGAATTTCATTGTCATAGTTTTTCGTTTTTTAATATGATGATTATATTGAAATAGTCGTTTTTATAAGAACCATCCTTGATAAGCAATGCCGAGATTGAGGCTTGGCTCATTATTGTACTGGCTCTTCAGGAATCGGTGTGAATAGTCAACCTTCACAACCACTTCCTTGACGGGATGATAGTTGATGCCTACAGCCATGCGCTTCACATTGTTGTAGTCATATTTTTTCATATTACTTGATGCACAAGCATTATATTGCTCATAGCGGCCAAACACATAGAGTTTCTGTCCATCTGCACGAAGTTTCTGAATCTGTGAGAATACGTCGTAACCTGCCTCAATACCATAAGCATAAGCGTTCTGGCTGACCGATGAAGAGTGGTGATAGGGTGACTTCTTGTTGATGCGGTTGTAGATGTAGTTCAATTGTTCTGCATCGCCAAGGTAGCCGTAATCAGCCTGGCCACGCACAATCCAGTTGTGTGCATTGTATGTGAAATCGAAACTGCCTACAGCCACAGCGCCTTTGTATTCGCTGTCAACCCCATTCTTGTTTCTCGGGTAACTGTTTCCGATGCTATGTCCGTAGTAACCGCTCAAACCCAACCTGAGACCTGGTACTGAATAATTGTCAATGCGAAGCGATGTGCCGTATTTCGTGGCGATTTCAAATTCCAACGGACTAACAGGACCCTTATGAATCCACCCCGTTGTGGTAAAGTTATCCGCATTCAGGCCAGCCAGGAACTGCACCTCATAGCGCCAGTCTCCTGCACGTCCCCAGAAGTCAATACCCGTCTGATGCCATGTAGAGGGGAGAATCGTGTTTTCTCCTTCTGGACGATACACCGTAAAGAAATTGAGTGGCTCGTGATGAGCATTATTCAGCCCCACAGGCACCACAAGATGTCCTGCACGAATGTTCGCATATTCGCCAAATGACTTCTGAATCCAGAACTGTTCCAATTCCACTTCTCCGCCTTTTTCTGTTTCAGATTCCCATTCGCCACCTTCTTCATCTTCTTTCTCGTAGGCAGCGCCTGTTCCGCCATGCTCAAATTCAATCTCTGTGCTCAACGACCACCCTTTGCCAAAGTCATATCCTAAATAAACCACGGCATGCGGAATGTCAAAACGTCCATGACTCGGATCGTTCTTGTGCTCATCTGCCAAACTGTAGCGGCTTACATTGTCGCTGTAAAAGTTTCTGGAAAGAGCCACCTCGCCATAACCTCCGATGTGGAAGCGGGAAAGTGCCTTTTCGAGTTTTGCCACTCTTGATGTGTCGCTATTGTTCGTCTGCCCATATGTGCCAAGGCTTACAATGCTTAGAGTCAAAGTAATGACCGCAATCTTTAACATACTTGAAAAGTTCATTGTTTTTACCTATAAAGTACCAATTTCTTGAAAACAATGCAAAGGTACTAACAAATGTTAACTATGGCAATACTCAAAATTAGTCAAAAGAACGTCCTCTGTGGGTATTTTTTCAAAAGAGGATACTCTTTTGAGGTGGAATGATACTCATTTTGCGCTTATGCTTTACTCTTTTTTGAGTATTTTAGTTTGTTATTCATGGATTCTTTTGTTCCAAGCAGCAGGTGTGATTTAGACCATTCAGACAGGGTGGAAAGATGATGAAAGAGGAAGGGGCCACACCGATGATGGCATAGCCCCTTGTATTGAGTTTCTTCTATAATAATTAATAATGATGTATTTACGACTTTGTGGATTCCAATTTGTGGAAGATGCTGATGAGTAGGGAACCGAGAATACCTGCACAGAGGGATCCAAGTAGGACGGCTATCTTACCCGATGAGCGGAGCATGTCGGTGGCAGCAACGTCAAGTTCTCCGAAGGAGAGAGTGTCGACGAATATTGCCATCGTGAAACCAATACCGCCGAGGCAGGCTACGGCAAAGAGCATCTTCCACGAAGCACCTTCAGGCATGACTCCCACTTTACATTTGATGGCGATGAAGGAGGCGAGAGTGATACCGATGGGTTTACCAAGTAGCAGCCCAAAAAAGATACCCATGCCTACCATACCTACACCTTCGAGCGGAAGAGTTTGAAAGATGTTGAAGAAACTGATGTCAGGAATGACAACACCTGCATTGGCAAGTGCAAAGATAGGCATGATGAGGAAATTGACCCACGGATTAAGTGCGTGTTCCAAACGGTAAGACATGCCGATAGAGTTGTTATTGATATAACTCATGCGGCGCAGACAGTGGCGTTGCGGACCATTAGGAAAAGGAACTCCCTGCTCAAACTTGTCATAGTCGTATCGAGCGATGCGCATTAGGTATTTTTTATTGCTTCGGTTGAGGTAGGAACGGCTGAAGCGAGCATCCATCGGAATCATGAATGCCATAACCACGCCTGACATAGTGGAGTGAATACCTGAATAGTAAAAAAGGAACCACACAGCAATAGCGGGAATGAGGTAGTACATCATCCGTTTTTCACCCAATTTATTCATCAGGAGTATGGCACCGATGAGCACAATGGCAATGAAAAGGAGGGGAAGGTTGATGTCACCTCCATAGAAGAGTGCCACAACTAAGATGGCACCAAGGTCGTCGGCAATAGCGAGTGCTGTAAGAAATATCTTGAGTGAAATGGGTACCTTGTTGCCAAGAATTGACATGATTCCTACAGCAAATGCGATGTCCGTGGCTGTTGGAATGCCCCAACCGCCTACAGTGGAAGTGCCAGCATTAAAAAATGTGTAGAAGAGAGCGGGAACAGCCATGCCTCCTGCAGCGGCAATGACAGGGAGAAGTGCTTTTTTCACACTGGAGAGTTCACCACAGACAACTTCTCGCTTGATTTCAAGGCCGACTGTAAAAAAGAAGACAACCATGAGGATGTCATTAATGAATTTCTCCACGGTCATGTCTTGGGGAAAACTTACAGTGAATGTATCGTTGGAGATGGTCATGGTAAGACTCGTCTCAAGAATTTCATGATAGAGTTGGGATGTGGTTGGCAAGTTAGCAAGTAGCATGGCAACGATGACGCACATAAGCAGAGTAACTCCACTGGCCCAAGGTTGATTCATGAAATGAGTTTGGGAGAGCTTCATAGAATGAAGCCCCTTGTTCCAGGTGTAAAGTGGAATAAGTCGCATGAAAAACAATCTTTTTATTTTTTCTACTAATTATAACTGTGACGGACTTATATCTGACCAGTTACTTAAATTTGTGACATGGAGAACTCTTTCGGAGTGATTCCCGTTACGCGTTTGAAGAACCGACTGAAACTGCTCACGGTGGGAAAGTGCAGAATTTCACTGGTCTCGCCGAGTGAATAATGGTGGACAAGTATTAGTGCCTTTGCTTTTTGAGTGACAGCCTCATCAATCCATGTGGATGCATTCTTCTTGCTGTAACTTGTGCAGACAAAGGACAGGTATTTGCTGGAAATGCCCAATGTGTCGGCATAATACTGCACGGTGCGGTGCTCGATGGAATGTTTGTTGAGAAGTGTGAGGAACTTGCAATACACGTCGTATTGACGAGAGTTGCTGTCGCCCTCGAGTGGTATGGGCTCATATGAAAGAATGTTCATATTTTTGATTTCCAGCGCATTGAGAATGCATCGGATGTAAATCATCTGATACTCGTATGCTGGTCCCTGAAGGTCGCGCTTGATCTCATTGTAGATTTCAAACACATCGCGCATCTGCTTGGCGGATAAGGATGCTTTGAAATGGTGAAGGGACATTCTGGCGTTGCTGTATGTGAAGCCTATCTCTTGATAAATCTGATTAGAGAGTTTCGGGTAGGTAATCACCATGAAATACTGAACATTAGTGGAGTTGAACCTGATTTTCAGTGTATTTTCTGGCATAATGGATACCAACATGTTCTTCTCTATCGTTTCTTCTTTTCCGTTCACTTCGATGATACATTCCCCCTCCATTATGTAAATGCAGAGTTTTTGGTATATTTTTGTAGGAATGGCATAGTGAAGTTGTTCGAGAGGATTCACGCCATTGAATGTGTCGAACAAGAGTATGTTATCTTTGATACCAGCCGTCGGAATAATGTCCTCTCGTGAAAAGATGTCCACATATTCCACGTATCGGTTGTTGTATGATATAGACTGATTGGATGTTGAATCGGGCATGGCTGTTTATCCTCCTTATTTTTTTTGTACGAAATTGATGGACTTGATATTATTCAACTTGAGATATGCATTAGGCGAAAGACCCGTGATGCGCTTGAAATAGCGTCCAAAGAAACTTTGGCTTTGGAAGTTATATTCCTTACTGATTTTCTTGATGTTATACTCGTTACAGTAGAGTGTTTGTTTGATGGCGAAGATGACGTATTGGTCAATTGCCTGTGATGCCGTTAGTCCCGTGTATTTCCGAATGATGTTTGACAAATACTTTGGGGTGATATGCAAATGATCGGCATAATATTGTACAGACCGTTCCGTCCTATGCTGTTCGTTCAGCAAACTGAGAAAATCGCAAAAGAACTTGTATTGGCGGTTGCCCTTCGTGTAATTGATAATATCGCTGTCTTTTGCAACCGAGAAGAATTTTGCGATGTATGCTGACAGATATGCACGAAGAACAATCTCCTTCATTGGATAGTCTTCGTGTTGATGCTCCTGTTTGATGCGTTTGTAGCAATCCAACAATACGGCGATGCTATCGGGAGAGAAACGAGCGTGACGGAACTTGAATGCATGGTAGTGAAGTCTGGAGTTCACCCCTGTGCGTTTGTAGATGTCTGCCATCAAATGGTTGCGATTGAGAAATGCGAAGAAGATACATCTGGATTCTTCGACAATGACGCTCATGCAGGGCATGACAGCAATATATTCGTTTGCCTTCACTTCTACCCTCGTACCTCCAATAATCATGTTTAGGGTTCCTCTCAGTACGACCGTGACATACACATACTCAGCATTATAGACTTCTTTTCTCGCATGAATGATTGGTTCTCCCTTTTCATCAAGGTTGTCCATAATGGTGTATTTCCCCTCAAACGATGAGAAAAATGCATTTTGTGCATCATTTTTTGTTATAATATCTCCTTTTAGTATCATTGATTTAGTGTTGTTTATGTGTCACTTGTTGCTGCACGTAAAATCAGTGTTGTCGCCCCAATTGTGATGATGGCACCGTCTTCGAGATTGATGCGGTCAACATCGCGCAGGATGTCGTTCATGTAGAAGGTCCCTGTGTCACTGGGGGCATCACGCAGAATATATTGCAGTTGTCCTTGTTTGTTCTTCTTCACTGTGATGACACAATGAAAAGTGTCGATGCTGGGGTCACGGGTCTCTATTGGTTTGTTGATGTTGGTTCCCTTAACATATCGGCCAAATTCGTTTTCTCCCAAATCCAAAGGGATGACTTGCTTGAAAGCGAATCTGTTTTCCACCACCACGATGCTACCGTAATCCTCATTATAAGCATGCTCATCAAGGTCTTTCTCCTCGTGTCTGTTGGCAAGTTTTGATTTACCAATGCGGATGCCAAATTCCTTCTTACAGTGTTCGCACACAAAAATGAGCGATTGGCCATCTGTGTATTTTGTTTCATCAAAAACAATGTAGTTGTCACACTTCGGACATCTGACTCTTTTCATGTCGTATTCTCTTTACAGTTCAAGAATCCACGCTTCTGCAAAAGCGGGATTCTGTTGACGAAGTGAATTCAAATCCTTTTGTGCGCTTTCTTCATTAGCGTATTCCGAATAGAGGATTCTGCTGACTTTGCCATTCTTAACATATCGAGCCTGGTCAAGTCCCTCCTTTGAAAGGGATTTGATGAATCGCTCGGCATTGTCTTGACTCACGTATGTCGCCAGAACAATGACGTAGTATTTTTCCCCTTCATTGGCTGGTGCAGCCTTGATGGGTTCCTGTTTAACGGGTTCCATCAGAGATGTTACATCTGCTTTCTGATTGGGAACAGCGTTGACGCTTCCCGTTTTGGCCGATGCGGACTTTGCAGGTTTTGTATTTGGGGTGTTTGATTTTACTGCCACCTTTTCAATGGTGGGGAATGCTGCAACAACCGTGTCAGAATTGTTGTTCGTACCAGTCATGGCAAGATAGGAGAAACAGAAAAACAAAATAACAGCCGCAGCAGCCGATATTCCAAAGTCTAGCCAATGGCGGTTGAGGCGAATCACCACATCTTTTTGTTTGTCCTGACATATTGTATCCTTTGCTGCAACGTTCTCCTTGTTTGCGACGTGCATGTTTGCTACGGCCTGCAGGTTTTTCTCAATATCTTTTTCCTTGATGACGTGCTTCAGGGATTTCATCTCAAATGAATACAATCCAAAGAGAGAAGGGGTCAAGGCTCCATTCTCAGGTGAGATGAAAGAGATGTTCTGATTGAGTCCCTTTTTGATGATTCCAATATTCTCGAGCACATACTCGCCCTTCATCTCCAATTCGGCCATCATTTTATCCAGATCTTGTTCCATCTGTAGGTTGGCAGAAGGGTAAGATGTATCGTATGCGGCCATATATGACTGCACCAACAGACCATCATTCACTTGGAGTTGCTGATTGAAACCAATCGTTCGATAGGGAGGAAGAAAAAGATGTTCTTCGTCACCCGTATATCGTGCATCAGCATGGTTGGCTATAAAGCCACCAAGTCCTGGCACAATCACGCAATCGTGTTCGAGCAACAATAATTCAATATGTCTTGCTAAAGAAATCATGCCACAAAGGTAGAATTAATTTTTCTAATTTTAGCAAAATGGACAAAGTTTTTTAGAAAAATGTACTTTTTTTCCTCAAAAGACACTCTCATTTGATGAAAAAGGGACTGCATAATAGCATGCAGTCCCTTTTTTATCTTTGTTTTTGTTTCTTATTTTGCAGGAGTCTGTGTTCCTGTTGCGGGGAATGTTGGTACATTTTCAGCATCAGTTGACTGAGCAGGAACCGTAATGTTGATAGGTGCTTCTTCCACTGTTGCTTTTGTCACAAATGCTGCTGACACAATGCTGAGGACAACCATTGCCACAGCCAAGCCCCAAGTTGCTTTCTCAAGGAAATCTGTTGTCTTACGAACACCCATGATTTGATTTGACGAGGCAAAGCTGGATGCAAGACCACCGCCTTTCGATTCTTGAATAAGAACAATTCCACACATCAAGATAGATGCGAGAATAACAAGTACGATAATTAATGAGTACATTTTATTTGTTTTTTTGTTATATTACTAATTGTCTATCTGTTGTTCAATGCTGAAAATCATTTGTTTTCTTTCAGCAAGACTTCAAGTAGATACATTTGCGCTGCAAAGTTAGAACTTTTTTTCGGATTATTCAAAGAAATCTTGCGTAATATTTCTAAAGCCTGCTGATATCTGCCTTGTTTTATGTAGATATTAACCATATTTTCGGTGTAGATTTCTTCTTCTTCGTCAGAAAACTCTGGCGAAGTGAATTCGCTGTCGTCCATGTCAGGAATGTCCAAACGTTGCTTCCCCTTAGTTTCTTCAATGAAGTGATCAATTAAGTCCGCTCCTTTTAGTTTAGGTGTTTCATCACTCTCATTTTCTGTTCCGTGATTGGGCTGTCGGTCTTGTTGCATGAGGTATGAGGCATAATCGTTCGTTAGGTCTATTATGGACGGCGCTTCTCGTTCTGGTCCATATTCCTCGTCAGTTTCGATGGTGCCTTCTTTCAAAAAACGATTGATGAGCGACATGGTTCTTGTACCCTCATCTTCTGTCTCGATGCTAATATTACCGTCACTTGGCGTAGGCATTTCATAATTGACGCCCTCTGTCAATACGAAAAGGGCTGTGCGGTCGGGAACGAAAGAACTTGCCTTCCTTAACTCTACCCCGAAATCTTGCGAATGCAGTTTATAAAGATTGGAGATGTAGAGCAGTCGTGCCACTTGAAAAAATGGGTATTTCTCAACCAAAGCCTTTAGTTCAAGCAAAGTCTCTGCATTGAGTTTTGATGGTGCTTCTATCAGTTCCTTTATATTAATCATTTTATTTAAGTTTCGCAAATGCTCAACTTCTTTGGAGTTAAAGGAGTTAGAGGAGTTAAAGGAGTTAAAGCCAAATGTCATGCTGCTGGCAGAGTATCGG
>ONFA01000007.1 GCA_900316975.1 uncultured Prevotellaceae bacterium
AGCCCTCAAAATTCTCCGCGGTAGAAATGCGTTGCAAAGGTAAGCGGATTTTTGAGAACCACCAAAAAGCAAGTCCGAAGTGTTAAAATCTAAAAGTAGCTGATATACAAAGGCTTATCTCTATATGTTTTTCATTGTTTATAGTTGTTTAGAGGTCTCTAAATACAATGTGAGAAGGCTCGATTACTAATACGCTTCACACCTTCTGGTATAGTAATTGAGGTGAGGGAAGAACAATTTCTGAACGCATATTCCCTGATATCTTTTAATCCTTTTCCAAATGTTACGGATGTAAGTCCCGTACAGTCGCGGAACGCATAATCGCCGATGCTCGTCACGCTGCTGGGGATGGTGAGGGAGGTCAGACCGCTGCAATGTGAGAACGCACCAGATCCTATACTTTGTACTTTGTTAGGAATTATGATGGATTTCAAACCAGTACAACAATAAAAAGCACGAGCATTGATGGATGTAACATTATCAGGGATAAGTGTGTTGAAACATCCTCTTATTAGTGTATTTGTGGCTGTTTCTATAATAGCATTGCAATTGTCACGAGAGTCATAAATTGGATTTCCTTTGTCAACAGTTATTGATTCTATTTTATAAGGATATGGAATGCCACCATCGTACTCATCTATAGAGGTTAAAGACGAAGGAATATGTATCGATTTTATGTTTATGCATCCATAAAATACGCCATATTCAATTTCCCTAAGACCTTCATTAAAGTGTACAGTCTTTAGATTCTCACAATCCATAAAGGCACGGTAATCGATTTTCATAACGCTTGATGGAAATGTTATTTCAATCAATTTGCTACACTGTCCAAAAGAATGACATCCAATTTCCTCTACCCCATCAGGAATAATTGTGTTGTAACAACCATGTATTATTTTGTTTGTGGCTGTCTCTATAATGGCATTACAATCGAATCTTGAATCGTAAATGGGATGCCCTTCCTCTACAACAATTGTCCCTAATTCCGAACAGCCATAAAAAGGGCTTCCATGAATGTCTAGCGAAACTAAACCGGAGTCTTCCCATTTTTCTTCCAATTCTATGAATTCCTTGAAAGATAGTGTTTTGGGAATAAAGATGGATCTAATAGGACAATATGCATAGGCATCTGAATATAGTAGTGTAAGACTTGGGGGGAAATCTACTTTTGTGATATTACAATGGGAAAAAGCCAAATAATTAATTTCTTTTATTTTATCAGGTAATTCGCAACTATGCAATTTCTCACAACCAGAAAATGCCTGACGACCTATTTTCTCTATCGTTTCTGGTAATATGATTTTAGTGAGATATTTACAATTTTTACAAGCTTTCTTCCCTATCTCCGTAACGGGATAAGTGTTGCCTTTATAATCAATCGTTTCAGGAAATGCAAGACCGCCAGAATATGATTCCGAGACTTTTACTACGCGAGCTGTTTTTCCATCATTATTGATTTCGTATTCGACATTGTCTATAATTATTGAATTATAACTTGTATACGCACCTGCGTTGTTGAAACAAGCAAATGTGACCGTTATTATAATCGCTATTTTTAGATATGTTTTCATATTCTCCCCTGTATTAATTTGTTTACAAATTCTCTGATTATTTCAGCGTTTTTCTGTGCAAGAACATCGTGAGTTTCCTTGTTTAGAGGAGTGTAAACATACGAAGGAGTAAGCCAAATAACTCTGTATTTGTATTTCTTTTCCAACATTTCCACAGTTTTTACCGTTTTGCCACGAGTACGGGATGCGCCGATAACAAGATCACATCGTTCTTTACCCATCAAGTATTCAAGATCTTCCTCTTGCTCTGAATCAGGATCACCAGCGCTTTCGCACCCGACTTTGGTTTTACCAATCATTATGACATCGACAAAGTCATTACGGTTGTTTCTTACTTTTGCACTACCACCAAGAAGTTCGTGCAGTTTCTTGATAGTGGTGGTTTTGCCCGTATTTGATGGGGCATAAACACAAATCATAGTTTTTTTCATAACCACGTTATTGTTTTAAAGTTAAACATAAGATGCAAAAAGTATGGGCAC
The DNA here is from genome assembly GCA_900316975.1 of uncultured Prevotellaceae bacterium. Lineage (GTDB taxonomy): Bacteria > Bacteroidota > Bacteroidia > Bacteroidales > Bacteroidaceae > Minthosoma. The sequence continues at coordinate 2,054 of ONFA01000007.1, forward strand.
AAAGAATGGCGTGGACATCCTTATGCACTTTACCTAAGGGGCAGGTCTGGAAACTGGAACCCCTCACAACGATATAAGAATGCTACCACGCCAATGCGTGGGGCATAGCTAATGTGTTGTGAGGAATTGCCATTTTTTCTTCGGCCTTTCCCTTGCTTTCTTAAATCGAACTATTCCAAAGTGAAGTTTTCCAGACCTTTTCGGTAAAGTGCGAAATAATAAGCTAATGCATGGAATCGAGATTTCTCCCTCGATACCGATGGCAAAGATAAGAAAGTAATATGAAACTTCCAAACAAAACCATTATTTTTTTGAGAAAGAGGTGATGAATGAAGAATATGAGAGAGATTTTGCGGCATAACTATGGAAATTATTTTTCATAGTTTACGAGAAAGTTCTTCATGGCATAGTAGCAAAGCCCATGTTGGTCTCATTCCAATCTCTAATCGAACTTATATCTATCACAGGAACATTTCCAATATACCCAGTAAGTAGCCCCAATGTAACAAGGATACTGCAAGGGAACAGCTCTTGTTCATGTTCAGTAGATGTCCAGTACTTGTCCAGTACATGTCCAGTAGATGTTCAGTGTAACACCGAACAAGTACCGAACATATACCGAACAAGTATAGGAGGATCTCCGAGGCAATACTGGTACAAGGATATGGGAAGAGTGGAGGTGGACATGAGAGGTGCCAGAGGGTATTGTGAACTCGATATGACCGAAACATTGTCGAACCCATCCCCTTCCTTGCCCCTTGCTACCCCCTTGCTACCCCCTTGCTACGAAAACTCCTCTTTTGTGTGTAGTTCGATGATTTAGGTTGTCAGTTCTGTCTTACGATATAACAGTCTTGCCCCGAGAAACGTTTATGAGTCAACATTTCTCGAGGCAAGACAATTCTTGTTTGAGCGTATCCTTACCCTATCAGCGCATCTGCCAGCACTTTCAGGTCTTCAATGGTCTTGGCTTTCACCGTCGATTCCACCGTGACGATGGGTTCGATGATGGTGATGTTCTTCATTGCCTCCATCTGCTCGCGCATCTTCTTGCCTGATGCAGGTGCCCATGTGCCGTTCTCCACAAAGGCGACCTTGCGGTTCTGGTAGGTCTTGATGCGGAGGTGGTTGATGAAGTCCTCCATGATAGGCATGATGCCGCCATCGTAGGTGGGAGCGCAGAGCACCATGCGGTCGTAGCGGAAGGCATCTTCCACACACTCGTGCAGGTCATCGCGAGCGATGTCGGCGATGGACACTTTCACGTCGCTCTTCTCCTTGATGATGTCGGCGAGTGCCTGGGCAGCCTTGGCGGTGTTGCCATGCAGGGAACAATAGGCAATGAAGATGCCTGTAGTCTCAGGCTCGTATTTGCTCCAAGTGTCGTAGAGGCCAATGTAGTAGCCGAGGTCTTCTTCGAGCACGGGACCATGTAGCGGACAAATCTTCTGGATGTCGAGTGTGGCAGCCTTCTTCAAGAGGTTCTGCACCATCGCGCCATACTTGCCCACGATGTTGAAGTAGTAGCGGCGAGCCTCACATGCCCAACCCTCATCATCTTCTTCCTCCTTGCAGAGGGCACCGAACTTACCAAAGCCATCAGCAGAGAAGAGTATCTTGGACTTCTGGTCATAAGTGACCATCACTTCGGGCCAGTGCACCATCGGAGCCATGAAAAACTGCAGGGTGTGTTCGCCCAGCGAGAGGGTTTCCCCTTCCTTCACTACTTGCAGACGTGCGCCGAAATCAACGTCAAAGAAACGCTTGAACATCGCCACAGCCTTCTGCGAGCATATAGCCGTCATGTTGGGATACTTCTCCATGATGAACTTCACGCTACCTCCGTGGTCGGGCTCGAGATGCTGCACAATCAGATAGTCAGGCGTCTTGCCACCGAGAGCCGCATCAAGGTTCTTCACCCACTCGTCAGTCTTTGTGGCATCCACCGTATCCATGATGGCAATCTTCTCATCGAGAATCAGATAGGAATTATAGGAAACGCCGAGCGGCACTTCGTACTGTCCCTCAAACAGGTCTATGTCCAAGTCATCCACACCGATGTATTTCACACCGGGAGAAATTGTATCATACTTCATTTTTTTTCTATTTTACTATTTACAATGTACAATTTGCAAATTATACATCATTTTAAACGTTCTTGTATAGCCTTGCTTTCTGCCTCGTAACCAGGCTTGTTGAGGAGGGCGAACATGTTTTTCTTGTAAGCCTCCACACCGGGCTGGTTGAACGGATTGACACCGAGGATGAGACCAGAAATGCCACAACCCTTCTCGAAGAAATAGATGAGTTGACCGATGTTATACTCGTCCAGTTTCTCGATGCTGATCTTGATGTTGGGCACACCACCATCGACGTGAGCGAGTTGAGTGCCGAGTTCTGCCATCTTGTTCACTTCGTCGATGCGCTTGCCTGCCAGGAAATTCAGACCGTCGAGATTCTCTTCGTCAGAAGGCACAGCCAGACAAGTGTTGGGCTTCTCCACAGAAATCACTGTCTCGAAGATGGTGCGTTCGCCATCCTGAATCCACTGCCCCATCGAGTGGAGGTCGGTCGTGAGGTCCACCGATGCGGGGAAGATACCCTTCTTGTCCTTACCCTCACTTTCACCGTAGAGTTGCTTCCACCATTCACCAAGATTGTGGAGTTTAGGCTGATAGTTAGCCATAATCTCAATCTTCTTGCCGCTCTTATAGAGTGCGTTGCGAATCACTGCGTAAATGGCTGCTGGATTCTCTTGGCAAGGAATGTCGATGCCGCACTGCTTCTCCATGTCCTGCGCACCTTTCACCAATGCGGCAATGTCGAAACCTGCCACAGCGATGGGCAACAAGCCTACAGGAGTGAGCACTGAGAAACGTCCACCCACATTGTCGGGGATGATGAATGACTTGTAACCTTCCTTGTCGGCAGTGGTACGGGCTGCTCCTTTCTTGGCATCGGTGATGGCAACGATGACCTTCTTTGCCTCTTCCTTGCCACGCTGCTCCTCACACATTTTCTTCAGCAGACGGAACGTGATGGCAGTTTCCGTTGTTGTACCAGACTTGGAAATATTGATGACACCAAACTTCACACCTTTCAAATAGCCTATCAATTCTGAGAGGTAATCTTCGCCAATATTGTTGCCAGCAAACAGAATGCGTGGAGCCTTCGATGGCTGCAACCAACCGAATGAATTGGAAAGTGCGTCGATCACCATTCGGGCACCGAGATATGAACCACCGATACCTGCCACCACGACAGCCTCACAATTCTCCTGCAACACCTTGGCGGTGGCATTCAGTTCCGCGATAAATTCAGGAGTGATGGAACTGGGCAGATGAAGCCATCCCAGAAAATCGTTACCGGCACATGTACCCTGCTCAAGAGCCTCTTGAGCCTCTCTTACTTTAGGTTTGAAAGCCTTCAACAGATCGGCATCCACAAACGACGCCGCTTTACTCATGTCAATTTTCATAATAGTATTTATTTAAGACTTGTTTTACATATTCTTCCTGCAGCAATCTACCACAGCCTTATCTCAGCGAGTCACTTAATATCTTTATCTCTACACTTGGTGAAATTTTCTCGTAAAGAATGTTATAGACAGCATCGAGTATCGGCATGTTTACATGATAACGTTTGTTGAGAATCTTCATGCAGTTAGTACCGTAATAACCCTCTGCTATCATTTCCATTTCCAACTGTGCCGTCTTCACGGAATACCCTTGCCCTATCATCGTACCGAACACACGGTTGCGCGAGAAGTTCGAGTACATCGTCACCAACAAATCACCCAGATAGGCAGAATCACTCACATGGCGGTCTTCTGGCTGTACAGCTCTAAGGAACCTTTTCATCTCTTGCAACGCATTTGCCACCAGCACCGCCTGAAAATTGTCTCCCAATTTCAAACCGTGGCAGATACCCGCCGCAATGGCATACACATTCTTTAGCACCGATGAAAACTCAATACCCTCAATGTCTGGCGAAACATTGGTCTTCACATATTTGTTGGCGAATAAGTCTGCAACCACCTGAGCATTGGCCAAATCGCTGCATCCGACCGTCAAATAGCACAAACGGTCAAGGGCCACTTCTTCTGCATGACTCGGACCTCCGATGCATGCCACCTGCTCCTCTGGCACATTGTACTGCCGTTCGAAATAGCGGCTCACCGTCAGGCTCTCCTCAGGGACAATACCCTTAATCGCCGTCACAATCATCTTCTCCCTCATGTTCGCCTTCAACTTCTTCAAGTGACTCTTGATGTAAGGCGACGGAATGACAAAAATGAGCGTGTCATTATTCTTCACCACCTCGTTGATGTCGCTGGAGAAATTGATTCGCTCCACATCGAAGTGAACTCCTGTCAAATAAGCCGGATTATGGTGCATGCGCTTGAAATCCTCAATACGATCATCACGGCGCATATACCAAGTTATCTTTTCTTCATGGTGCATAACAATCTTAGCAATGGCTGTAGCCCAACTACCGCCACCCAAAACTGCCACTCTACCACAAGACTGAAACTGCATAATCTATTTTATTAAGTGAATAATGAAAAGTGAATAGTGAAAAATCCACATTACCTGCCATCCAGATGGAAAGTAACTTAGATTTTTCACTATTCGCTATTCACTTTTAACTTTACTAACAATATTGTTGATTTCGTCCACCGTCGGTTTCTGAATGTTGAGTTTGTACTTCTTCAGCACCTCACCAATCTGTTGCTGAATCTTCTGGGCATTGCCACCTTCAAGGTCGCTCACCAGATTGTAACCCACCTTATACAACACAGGCACGATGTCCTCAGAGAAACCGATTTCCACAAACTTCTCCACGCTGTCACGAGGTGCCTTCTTCTCTGGCTTCATGGTGGGGAACAAAAGCACTTCTTGAATAGTAGGCTGCCCCGTCATCAGAATAGCCAAACGGTCGATGCCGATGCCGATACCCGATGTGGGAGGCATACCATACTGAAGAGCGCGCAAGAAGTCGTGGTCAATCACCATCGCCTCGTCGTCTCCCTTGTCAGCCAGTTTCATCTGTTCCACAAAACGCTCCTCCTGGTCGATGGGGTCGTTCAACTCAGAGTAGGCATTTGCCAACTCCTTACCATTCACCATCAACTCAAAACGTTCGGTCAAACCCGCCTTCGAACGGTGCATCTTCGTCAGCGGCGACATCTCCACAGGATAGTCGGTGATGAAGGTTGGCTGAATGAACGAACCCTCACAGAACTCTCCAAAGAGTTCGTCAATCAATTTGCCCTTACCCATCGTCTCATCTACCTCCATGCCCTTCTGCAAACAGAATGCACGAATCTCCTCTTCCGATTTGCCTTCGCAGTCGAAACCTGTCTTCTCTTTAATAGCATCCAAAATCGGCAAACGGCGGTATGGAGCCTTGAAACTCACGACATTGTCACCAATCTTCACATCTGTCGTTCCGTTCACAGCCACGCAAATCTTCTCCAGCAACTGCTCCGTAAACGTCATCATCCAGTTATAGTCCTTGTAAGCCACATACAACTCCATGCAGGTAAACTCTGGGTTGTGACTTCTATCCATACCCTCGTTTCGGAAGTTGCGGCCAATCTCATACACACCTTCAAAACCGCCAACAATCAGACGCTTCAAATAGAGTTCCGTAGCGATGCGCAGATAGAGATCTACATTCAGCGCATTGTGATGCGTGATGAAAGGACGAGCCGATGCGCCACCCGCAATCTGCTGAAGGATAGGAGTTTCCACTTCCGTAAAGCCCGCCTCATCAAACACCTGACGCATGGTGCGCAGAATCGTGGCACGTTTCAAGAACGTGTCCTTCACACCGTTGTTCACGATCAAATCCACATAACGCTGACGGTATCGCAATTCGGGGTCTTCAAACGCATCGAACACCTGACCGTCTTTCTCTTTCACGATAGGCAGCGGCTTCAGGCTCTTCGCCAACACCGTGAGCGACTGTGCATGCACACTGATCTCGCCCGTCTGGGTGCGGAACACAAAACCTTTCACACCAATGAAGTCACCCAAATCCAGCAACTTCTTGAACACTACGTTATACAGATCCTTGTTCTCCTCCGGGCAGATGTCATCCCTTGTCACATACACCTGCACCCTACCTTTCGAGTCCTGCAACTCCACAAAACTGGCCTTACCCATCACACGGCGGCTCATCATGCGCCCAGCGATGCACACCTCTCGAAGCGGTTCTTTCAGATTGCCCTCTACATCCAGTTCAGGATCCTTAAACTCAGCCACGATGTCCGTTGAGAAAGCGTTTGTTGGGTATTCGGCAGCCGGATATGGTTCAATGCCCATATCTTTCAGTGCTTGCAGATTATTTCTGCGGTTAATTTCCTGTTCAGAAAGTTCAAGTACGTTCATGTTTTCTTATCTACTATATATAATAATGAGTGCAGTATAAAACATACCACGATGCAAAGGTACGGATAAGTGAGAGAAAAAACAAATTTATTCCGATTTTTCCGATTATACTCCCCATGGAATGGCTGGAAATTCCCTTTTGTTGACATGAAGACACAAGCGAAAAGTATGGTGCAAGATGCCCAACAGTCCTTGGGGCAATGAGTCAAGCACAAACAATTTATTCGTCCTTTTCAAAGATGCTGCACCACTTGTAAACCCAATGGGTACGAGAGCCACAAGAAGTGAAGTTCAGAGCCTTCACGTCGCCCTTAGACCCTTTGGGAATGTAAATCACGAAGTCCCATTCGCCCGAATGCGGTTCTCCATAGCGAGTGCCTACACTTGTGCTCCCCGCCAGATTCCTGACTTGTCCCTTCCGTGCAGTCACATGGATACCACCCATTCCCACGCCTTCAGGTTCAAAAGTAAGACTTGCCCCGTCGCGAAGATACCAGCCGTTCTCTTTCGCATCCAGTCGGAGCGTTGTGTGAAGCACCAGCGAGTCACCGCCCTCCATCCATGCTGGAGGAGCTTCAATCGTGGCGGTAAATGTGCTGGTGTGCGGACGATACCAGTAGCCATCGTCAAAGTCGCTGAGGAAAGCTTTTCCCGTCCATCGTTCCACTTTTTTGTGCTGCGTGGCGGAAGCAGAATAGACCGTGCTGCTCTCTCCCTCGCTTTTGTTAGGAGTACGGTCAATGTCCGTGCGCACCAGCCACCAAGAACGGAACTCGTCCAGACCATCTGCGGTCTTTTTGAGTTTTCCTCCGTAAAAGCCCTTCTTCCCCAACCATCGGTAGAACTTTTCCTGATCCGGATAAAACTCAAGATACTTGTCCGCAATCAGACACAGGGTGTAATCCACGCTGTTCTGCCTTTCACGCCCGGGAATATCTCCATTCACAACCAATTCCTTGCGGAAGCGCTCCATCAAGACATGGATGCGAGTCAGTCGCCACCACAATGAGCAGGACGAGCATCAGGAGACGGATTTCGGAGGCAATCGCTCCACTGACGCCAATCAGTATGCTACGAAGTTCTGTCTGTCTCAGAGCATCAGCCACATCAGGGCAGTTTTTTTCCAGCCAGCGGTTCAAGTCGCGAAATATTGTTTCCATAGGTTGCCTTGTTTTTATTCCAAGCCGACTTGCTCCGATTGAGTCAAGTGCATTTTCGGACATTTTCTTGCAAATTTAACACTTTAGTCCCATCCACCAGCAAACTTTTTCCGAAAAACATGTACATACACCCTGTTTTCGCAACAAAATTAGTCAGTTCTCCTCTTCTTCTGGATTTTCTTTGATGATTACCCGAGTCTCGTGCTGCTGATGGTCAGCACTAAGTATTTTCTTTCTTCTTTTTCTGTACAGTATCAACATAATCTTTTCTTTACGATGTTAAACACTCTTTTTGTTTCGGCAAAAAGGGATGTCTAATTTTGCTGAGGTAATGTTACGAAGAAAATCCGACTTCTGTAACACATTTCCTTCCGAAACCCACTTCCACAACCCCTATACCGATCTCGACCACGTCAGTTTGGAGGTTGTAGAGAGAGGGGAAGGAGAAAACAACGCTTCATCGCCAGCATTTCTAACCCTGTCTCTCATATCAACAAAGAAAAAACAGGTCTTTCTTTTCGCTTTTTGTCCGATTTTCCGTACCTTTGCAGTGTTTTAGAATATAATGTATTGCATGATGGAATTGTTTTATTTGGTTATCGGAGTGGCAGTGGGTGTCATTGTAGGCTGGCTGTGGACTAACAGCAAGCGAAAGGATGCGGACGCGGGTCTTCTGTTGGCAAAGCAGCAACTAGAGCAGGAGGGAAAGATGAGACAGCAGGCCGAGGCAACAACGGAGCAATTGAAGAGAGAGATAGAAAAAGTGCAGTCGCTGCTACAGGAGGCACGATTGGGACAGGAACGTGCCACCACGCAGTTGAAGGCGGAGCAGGAGTGGGCGGTAAGTGAGGCGAGGATGCGTGAGGAACGATTTGCCGAACAGCAACGGACGCTAAGGGAGCAGTTTGCGGAGCAGTTGAAGACGGTGCAGGAGCAGTTTCAGAATCTGGCCACAAAGGTGCTGGATGAGCAGGCGAATAAGTTGAAGTCGCAGAATACAGAGTCGATGCAGGTACTGACGAATCCGCTGCGGCAACATATTGAGGAGTTGCAGAAGGCTATCCACAACACGAATGCGGAGACGGCGAAGCAGACGGCATCGCTATCCGAGCAGTTGAGGTCGATGGCAGAGCAGACAACCAAAATTAACGAGACAGCCACTCATCTGACGAATGTGATGAAGGGCGGCAACAAGATTCAAGGTAACTGGGGCGAGATGACGCTGAAGAACCTGCTGGAGAGTCAAGGGCTGGTGATGGGGCGTGATTTCGACTTACAGAACACATTGACGGATGAGCATGGGAATCCTGTGCTGAATGAAGAAAGCGGAGCAAGAATGGTGCCTGATGCGATTTTGCACTATCCGAACAATGAGGACGTGATTATCGACGCGAAGATGTCAATTGATGCCTATGCAAAGTACGTGGAGACGGATGATGAGGCTCAGCGGAAGGTGCTGGCACGGGAAGTGGTGAGGAGTGTGAGGGAACAGTTCAAGAAACTTTCTGCCAAGGAATACAGCCGCTATGTGAAAGCACCTCGCACAACGGTGGATTTTGTCATCATGTACATCCCCTACGAGGGTGCGCTGCAGCTGGCTTTGACAACGGAGCCCGGACTTTGGAACGAGGCATTCAGCAAGAAAATCTTCATCACGGGACAGCAGAATCTAATGGCGATTCTGACGATGATTCATGCGGCTTGGCGGCAATATCTACAAAACGAAAACGAGAAGCAGGTGTTTGTGATGGCCGAGGAATTACTAAAACGTGTGGGTGCATTCATCAAGGAGTTTGACACGCTAAAGGAGCATCTGCGCAGGGCCAACGATGACTGTGCCGAACTGGAGTCGAAGTACAACGGGCGCATGGGCATCGTACAGAAGGCAAACCAGTTAAAGAAACTGGGCGTGAAAGAAAATGTGAAATACCCGATTCCAGCAGATGAGGATAACCTGCTGGAGGCAACTGAGGAGGTGGAGACTCAAGATAACCAATAAAAGAAAGAAAACAGAAGCATGGAAGAAGCAATCATGGGAACAATGAGTGCAGACAATAGCATCGGCACGGGACATGACATTGTGTCAGAACTGAGCAATTTGGATTTCAGCAAGATAGCCATGAGCGATATGATTGGCTATGTGGTTCAATTTGGGAAAAATGTACTGTTGGCTATTATCGTCTATTTTGTGGGGCGGTTCATCATCAAGTATGCGACAAAAGCATTGCGAGCGGTGACACAGAAACGGAATGTGGAGGCATCACTGACTTCATTCCTGAATAGCCTCGTATCTATCTCGCTGAACCTAATCTTAGCCATCATCATCATCGGCATTTTAGGCATCGACACCAGTTCCTTTTTGGCAGTGTTTGCGTCAGCGGGCATTGCTGTAGGTATGGCTTTGAGCGGCACGTTGCAAAACTTTGCAGGCGGCGTGCTGATTCTAATGCTAAAACCTTATAAGGTGGGTGACTACATTGAAGCACAGGGATTTGCGGGGACTGTAAGGGAAATTCAAATCTTCAGCACAGTACTGGGCACAATGGACAATCAAACCATCATCATCCCCAACGGACCTTTGGCAACAGGGAGTTTGAAGAATTCGACCAAGGCACCGACACGACGCATTGACCTTGATGTAGAGGTGGCATATGGCACGGATCCTGACGAAGTAAGGCAAGTACTGATGAATGTCATCAATGCCGACGAACGCATCATGCAGTCAGGCGTGTTTGCACCGTTCATCCCCATGACAACAATGAGCACGAGTAGCATTGTCTTTCAGATGCGTATATGGGTGAAAGCAACCGACTATTGGCCCGTACGGTTTGACACCACCGAAAAGGTGTATAAGGAATTGGGCAAGGCAGGCATCGAAATTCCATTCCAACAGATGGACGTACACATCAAATGATGTACGATTTAACATATAACATTTACAATTTGCCATAGGGCATAAGAATGACAAAGACTATCATTTTTGATTTGGGAGGAGTGCTCCTCGACATTGACCTGAAACACTGCATGCAGCAGATGCAGGCATTGGGCATTGACCTCAGTGTTTTCGAGAAGAAGGAAATGACGATACCTGCGGGCACGAAAGCAACAGTACTGGGAGAAGGCATTGTGGCAAATGCCGCCATGCACCTCTACCAAACAGGTGACATCACAACCGAGGTTTTTCTGGAAGGGATAAGAAAGTATTGTAAAGAAGGCACAACAAGAGAGCAGGTGTTGGAGGCTTGGAACGCTTGCTGCATTGCCATACCACCCTATAGACTAGAAAAGTTGAAGGAGTTAAAGCAAAGAGGTTACACCATCTGCATGCTATCTAACACCAACGATGCACATTGGCAAAAAATTGTCAATCAATGCTTTGGCGGGCAAGACGTGGTCAATCAACTTTTCGATTACACATTCCTTTCGCAAGAGATGCACATGGCAAAACCGAATGATGACATCTACCTGAAAGTATTGGAAGACATCGGGGCTAAAGCGGAGGAATGTCTTTTCATCGATGACTCGACACCGAATGTGGAAGCGGCAAAGAAACTGGGATTCCACACACTCCATGCCGAGACCTCGATAACTCAAAAAGGAATGGTCGTCGCCCCACCTTCTACGGATTGGACAACGACCATCGAACAATTTCTCAATTAGCTTCTTCTTCAATTACTGGAACTGCCACCAGTCGAAGTTGAATGTTCCATTCAGATTTTCGAAGTGCAGATAGAGGTCGTGAACACCCTTCACATTCTCCACTTTCGTGCTGACCGTGCTGAACTTCTCGTCTGCACCAGTTGCCTTCACCGCCACACGACCGATTTCCTTTCCTTCAATTTCGTCAATACGCAGAACAATGTTTCCATTACCCTTGGCTGATGCCACACTAGCCAAGAACTTCTTGGCACCTTCGCTACCGAAGTCAACACCACGCACACGAATGTACTCCCCTTCGTCAATGTCTGTAATATACATGTTCACACGACCTGTCGAATATGGCATATCCTTCACAACACCTGTATTCTTAATACCCATCTTAGAACTCTTCAGACCCTTACCCCAAGCCATGGTTTCAGCCTCTACACGCTTGTAAGGATTGAGGTATTCGATTTGCTTCATCGGGTTCTGATCAAGCCAGTAAGGAATCTCCTGAATGGTACCATCGGGGTTGTAAGTAATTTCCTGACCACTCACAGAACGACGTTCATGATGTACCCAAGTGTCAATGTGCATGATATCATAGTTCTGACCAAACACATAACTTTTGCCCTTATAATCACAAATGCCAGGGTGATTGCCACGGTCACGCTCTGTTGGACGCATGATGTAACCCATTTCCGTCCACTTGCCTGTAGGACCATCACTCATGGCATAACCCAAAGCCTCAGGGCAGCAAGTAGATGCGAAAGCCATGTAATAATGCCCGTTTCTTTTGTAGAACCAAGGGCCTTCCTGATAGTGCTGAATAGCCCAGTTGGCTTTCTGATGAGCAGGCACTCGGAGGTTAATCTTGGCACCTTCTTCTTTAACAGGACGCATCACACCGTCTTGATGATTGAGCACATGAATGTCACCACTTGTTGAAATCATATCCTCGTTTAGTTTCACATAATAGGTATGAGGGTTGCCCCAATACATATATGCCTGTCCGTCGTCATCAACGAATACAGATGGGTCAATGTCATCCCAATGTTCCTGTTGCCACACAAGCGGCTTGCCAAGCGGGTCTTTGAACGGTCCGTATGGAGAATCTGCCACCAATACGCCGATGCCATGTCCATGCAGTGGCGCATAAAGGTAGAACTTGCCATTACGTTCCACTGTCTGGATAGCCCAACCACCATTCTCACGACTGCGCCATTCGAAATCACGGAGCGACGCCACAGCACCGTGCTCTGTCCAGTTGACCATATCAGTCGTTGACCAAAGCAGCCAATCATACATGAAGAAACCTGCAGAATTCTTCTCATTCTCATCTGGAATGTCTTCCGGATGAGCGTCGTGGGAAGTATAGAGGAACAGCGTGTCACCTACCACCAATGGAGAGGGGTCTGCAGTATATTTCGTGGTAAAGAGCGGCATATTACACTCTTCAATGCCACGGAACTTCCACCAGTCGAAGTTGCACACCTTCACGCCCTTTCTCCCTTTAAACACAAAGTAGAGGTCGTGAACACCTGCCACAGGAGTACGAATGTCAACAACTTCTTCTTTCCACTGTTCCCAGCCGCCAGTGTGCCCCACTTCAAGACGTGCAATCACCTTACCTTCGAGGCTGTCAATGCGCACCTCAATAGCACCACCCCGCAAAGCACTTGCCACACATGCGGTGAAGGTGCGAGGCACTTTCTTGCCAAAGTTGACAGCCTGCAACTTGATGTAGTCGCCATCATGTGTTTCAGAAATATAAACACCCGTCTCATCATTCCACTCACTCTTCACACCTTTTGAGAATGCCATGGTCTCAGCTTCCACACGCTCGTATGGATTGAACATACCAACGGGTTCCACCCCCTTGCCTGTAGGCTGAATGGTTGGGAATGTACCGTCAGGATTGAACTTAAACTCCTCTACAGCCACACTACGGCCGAAGCCGCCACCACCAGGCAGCTTACCAGTGTGATAGAAGAAGTAATCATGCCCTTTGAAACGCTCATAACCGCAATGATTGGTAAATGAACCTGTGCCACCTTCAGGCATGATGGTTCCCTTATATGTCCAAGGGCCTTCTGGCGTAGGTGCCTCTGAATAAGCAATGTGCTCAGGCACCCCACCTGCTGCATAGAGGAGATAATAACCTTTGGTTGCCTTCGCTCCCTTCTTTGCCTCCCCCACTTGTGGCTTCTTCATAATCCAAGGACCTTCGGTATAGGTGTCCTTATACTTTTTGTTCTTGTCACGCTTTGCCATATCGGGAGCGCCGAAACCCTCTTCTGTCATCTCCATCTGCTTCACCTCACCATTGATGCTGATCATGTCCTCATTCAACTTCAGGTAGTAGATGCGAGGATTGCCCCAATAGAGCCATGCCTGACCATCATCATCAATGAACACAGTGGGGTCAATATGATCCCAACTGCCATTTTCATAGAGAGGCTTGCCAATGGCATCGCGGAAAGGACCTGTGGGAGAATCTGCCACAGCCACACCAATCGCCATACCGCCAGAGAGACGGGAATGAGCACAGATGTACCAATAGAACTTACCATTGCGCTCTATGCACTGACTCGCCCATGCACGATCGTCTGCCCAACTGAAACTTTCCAAAGCCAAAGGACTTCCGTGATCTGTCCAGTTCACCATGTCGGCAGAACTATAGACACGCCACTCCTGCATCCAAAAGAAGTCTGCCTTGTCTTCATCGTGCCCTGTATAGACATAGATTCTGTCACCATGTACCATCGGCGCGGGGTCGCTGGTAAACCATGTTTGCACAAAAGGATTTTGTGCCGATGCTTGCAGGGCAAAAAGCGATGCCCCGCCAATCATTGTTAAAAAACGAAATAATTTTCTCATTAATCAATAGGTTTTGAGTTTTTGTTTGCAAAGTTAGCCATTTCCCGCTACATATCTTTTCAACCATGTTACTCATTCTTTCGATTTCGTAACATTCTGGAAAGGAAATGAAGAAAAAGAGGCTCTTTTTGTTTTTTTGCCATCCTTTTATTTTGTGCTTTACTCAAATAGTCCTACCTTTACACAAAAATTCTTACCTATTTAATATCATTATCAATTATGAGAAGAATCTGTTTAACAGTTGCGCTTGCTCTTGCTGCGTGTCTTGGCTATGCACAGGACGAAAAAGGAGCACTTACCAGTTTCTACGAGAAGAATACTGTGCTGAACTTTAACGATGGCGCAAACATCGCCGGTGAGATTCAACAACCCACAAAGTTTGACCCCAACTTCCACATCTACCTCTGCTTCGGACAATCTAACATGGAGGGCAATGCACGTATCGAACCCCAAGACCGCGAGAACCTCAACACACGTTTCAAGATGATGGCAGCAGTTGACTTCAAGCGCACTGGTCGAGAGAAAGGAAAATGGTATGTGGCCGTTCCCCCACTTTGCCGTGAGAACAACGGTCTGACTCCCGCCGACTATTTCGGCCGCACGATGGTGGAAAAGACGCCTGAGAACATCAGCATCGGTGTCATCAACGTGGCTATTGGCGGATGCAGCATCGACCTCTTCGACGAGGATAAGTCACAGGCTTATATCGCCAAATCAGCCAACTGGCTTCAGAACTTCTGCAAAGAGTATGATAACCATCCCTATCAGCGCCTCATCGAAATGGCTAAGTTGGCACAGAAACATGGTGTCATCAAGGGAATCCTCCTTCATCAGGGATGCACAGACAATGGACAGCAAGACTGGCCTGAGCGCGTGAAACTGATTTATGAGCGCATGCTGAAAGACTTAAATCTGGAGGCTGAGGCATGCCCATTGCTCGTTGGAGAACTGATGTCACAGCAGGAGAATGGCGCATGCGAACTTCACAACACAGTGATTGCCACCATACCACTCGTCATTCCTACAGCCTATGTAGTTCCTTCACTGGGCTGCAAAGGCAACTTCGACCACCTGCACTTCACGGCTGAAGGCTATCGCGAACTGGGTCGCCGCTATGCAGAGGTGATGCTCCGTGCTGAGAAAATCAGCGAGGCATTGACTGGTGGCAAGAAGGCAAAGAAGTCCAAGAAAAAGTAAAACAAAACTCCATACACCATGCATCACAAGGCGAACGCTATGACGCAAGCCCTACGGCATGATGCATGGTGTTTTTTATTAACCAAACAACAAAAGAAAAACTATGAGTAAAGATTTGAAAGGCACCAAGACGGAAGCGAACCTCTGGGCCGCGTTCGCTGGCGAATCACAAGCACGAAACAAGTACACCTACTATGCATCCAAGGCAAAGAAGGAGGGATTTGAACAGATTTCCGAACTCTTCACCGAGACTGCAAATCAGGAGAAAGAGCATGCAAAACTCTGGTTCAAACTCATCCACGACATCAGTTCAACACTCGACAACCTGAAGGATGCAGCACAAGGCGAGAACGACGAATGGACTGACATGTACCCACGCATGGCAAAAGAAGCCCGCGAAGAAGGATTCAATGAGATAGCCGACCTCTTCGAAGGTGTGGCTGCCATCGAGAAAGTGCATGAGGAGAAGTACAAGAAACTCTTCGAGAACATCGAGCAGAAGATTGTCTTCTCACGCGACGGAGACTGCATCTGGCAGTGCCGCAACTGTGGACACATCCATGTCGGCAAAGAGGCGCCTGAGGCTTGTCCTGTATGCAACCACCCACAAGCTTACTTTGAACTGAAAAAGGAGAATTACTAAGCATCTCCACTCCTATATAACAAGAACCGTACCCCTCGACTACGACAAGCCGTACCCCTCGGGTACGCCTCATCGTAATCGAGGGGTACGTTTTTTCTATCACCCAAACAAGAGGTCAGCGCAAACGGTTTCTCTTGAAGTGGTTCTTCACATATATAAAATAGAAGAAAACTCCTACGAGATTAACCACAAAAGCGAACCAAAAGGCAGCCGAGTAGCCTGTATGATGAATCGCCATGCCACCCAACACGACACCCAAGCCCATGCCAATATCCCAACAGGTGAGCTGGGAAGAGTTGGCAGTACCACGCTTGTTATTAGGAGCCAAATTGATGAACATTGTCTGCATGCCAGGCCAGATGTGACCATTGCCCAAGCCAATGATGATGGCTGCACCATAATACCCTATCGGATTCTTCAGCATGGCAAAGAGCAGATAGCCAAGCACACTGATGAGGATGCCATGATTCACATTCTCCACCACCTTCCCTTTCCGCAAGGAACGGGCACCAATCAGACGCGAGAGAATCAACCCCGTACACAACACGGCAAACCAAGCCCCGGTTCCTGCTGTCATACCCAATTCCTCCTTTCCGTAAATGGCAAGATAAGTGGCAAGCACACCATACGACAAACCCACACACACCATCACCAAACCCTCACTCCAGCCTTTCACAAGAAAGAAGCGGTCAAACGATAACGGGTCTTTGTTCGGCACAATTTCTTTTGTGGGGAAATGCACCGTCGCATTGATAGCAAGTCCAATACCAGCCGTACACAAGGCTATCAAGAATATAACATTGTAATCACCGATAGAATCATAAATCATCAATCCCACCGTAGGTGCCATGCTGGTGGCAAGATTGTTCGACAAACCATAATAACCAATGCCTTCAGCCCTTCTTGATGACGGCAGCACATCAATCGCACTTGTACTGTTTGCCACAGTGACCGCTCCCATCGGTGCTCCATGTACTGTTCTAATAATAGCAAACAACGTCATCGTACCTGCAATCAGATACCCTGCAAACAAGGCGAAGAACAAGAAATAGCACGTCAGCAGCACCATCTTCCGAGAAAAACTATCCACCATATACCCTGCGATAGGGCGTGCCAACAAAGCCGTCAATGTATAGCCTGACAACACAAAACCAATCGTGTCTTTATCTGCCTGATAAGTCTCGCTCAGATACAGCGGAAGCAAAGGCGTAACCACCATGAAAGAAAAGAAAATCATGAAGTTGGCACACCATACTTTCACATAATTTGCGTTCCAAAGTTTATCTTTTTCCATAAATCTTTGCAAAGTTACAGATTTTTTTCATACCTTTGCCGCATCAAAACCTAAAAAGGAGGATTGTTTATGAAAAAATTACTTTTGTTATTGGCATTGGGCTTGACCACATTGTCAATGAATGCTCAAGATTTGAGAAATAGCAGCAATTCGTACATCGGGAAAATTGAGTCGGACGGCACTGTGAGGAACAGCAGCAACTCATGCATTGGTAAGATTGAGCGCGATGGCACCATCCGCAACTCAAGCAATGCCAGCATCGGAAAGATCGACTCTGACGGAACAATCCGCAATGCCAGCAATTCCAGCATCGGAAAGGTGGAAAGCAACGGAACGGTAAGAAATGGCAGCAATTCTTCGATTGGAAAGATTGAATCAGACGGAACCGTGAGGAACAGCAGCAACTCTTGCATCGGTTATGCCAAAGGCGTTCCTGTTCGCTATGCTGCCGTATTCTTCTTCTTTGATTTCTTCAAGAAATAAGAGGGGAAGGGAAAACTAAAAGTATAATATAAGTTACCATCGTCAACAGAAGACGCGGTAATATTTAAAGGTTTAAAACTAAAAAGTGAAAGTCACCGCCTTCAGATGGCAAGTGACTTTCACTTCTAGTTTTCTATCCTTTATTTCTCTTCACCGATAATCTTCCAAACACCAGCGGCAATGGCAGCGCCCACAAATGGACCAACGATGAACACCCAAAGGTCGCTAAGCGCCTGACCACCTTCAAAGATTGCAGGACCGATAGAACGTGCAGGGTTGACAGAAGTGCCTGTGTAGTGAATGCCTACGAGGTGGATGAGGATGAGTGACAGACCGATGGCAAGACCGGCAAAATTGCCTGCACCTTTCTTGGCATCAGTGGTGCCGAGCACTACGAGCACGAAGATGCAAGTGAGAACGATTTCAGCAATGACACCCACCACTACACCATGGTTTCCACAACTGTTGGCACCAGTGAGCGTACCACCAGCCTGAGCCATATCGTTAGAAGTCAAAGCAAAAAGAATGGCAGCACCAATGATGGCACCAATCACCTGAAAGACCATATACATGGCTGCATCCTTACCACTGATGCGCTTAGAGATAAGGCAACCAAGTGTGATGGCTGGATTGATGTGGCAGCCAGAGATACCGCCAATAGTGTAAGCCATTGCCACAACAGCCAAACCGAAAGCCACGGCTGTACCAACTACAGATGCTGTGTCAGAACCACAATTAAGCGATACGGCTGTACCGCAACCAAGAAGTGTAAGAACCATTGTTCCCACCATTTCTGCAAGATACTTTTTCATTGTTCTAATTTTTTTGTTTGTAAATAATAAAGTTAATATCTCACTTTGCGTAGAAAGTTACTGTTCCAGATGCAAGATGCCCCCCGTGGCTGGATAGAGCGTCAATTTAGTGGTAGCCCCCTTGTTAAAGAGCGCCGGACTAAGCGTATCGATAATGCCGAACTGTGCGAAAGGTAAATCCTGCTCGTACACAGCTCCCTGCATCGTATTGATAATAACGTGTGCCATACTGGGCATATTGTACACCAGCCCTTCAATTTTTCTTTTGGCAGTCTCTCTTTCATCAGGAAAAACTACCGTATGCAAGTTTTTCACAGAGAGGAAATAAGGGTCACCCGCCAAATCGTCGGCTTCGACAAATCCCAACTTACGAGAGAACCTGAACAACACGTGCTTATCAATGTCTTCGGCCGGCATGATGGCATAAGATTTTGCCACAAATGTTGTATCGACATACCCTGTGAAGAGTTGTGTAAGTGCCTCTTCCTGTGCATTCAGTTCGTCCAGCACAATCTTAAGCGATGCCCCATCTTTAGGCATCGACTCCACCTGTCCTCGCTTAATCGCATTCTTGCTCTCACGAATGTCAAGAATCTCCTGTGCAGTCAGTTCCGCCATTTTTGCAATGGATGTGGCTGACAAGATTTCCTCCGTAAGATATTGACGTGCTTCCCGCTTATGATGAGTGGTCCGCATGTCTGGAAGGGCATGCTCTTCCTGCTCTGAATGGGCATTCACCGCCACCAGAATACCGCTGTTGGTCAACTGCACCATCGGCGCCACCGTCTTGTCTTTCAACTTGACAGTATAAACCTTCGTCGTGTCGGGCACTCCTTCCTGATAGACGGTCAGCGATGTCACATTCCAAGTGGTGGAAGGCTCGGCATTCACCCCACTGATGTGAAGATAACGTTCGGCGTATTTAGCAAATTCGCCAGGCGTATAAACAACTTTAATGGCAGAAGCATCCACTTTCAGTAAGGTCTTCGGCAGCGCATAATTCACGCCATTGGCAGCAATGCCCGGATTAAACTCCGCCACCTGTGTCTGAGCCACCGCTACAAGCGACAACCACAAAGTCAACGAGATGATAATATTTCTTTTCATACCTTTCTATTTTCTCACCATACATTTATCTTCCCACAGCACTTTGAAAGCCTTTGGCAGGTAATCCACAAGGTCGGAAGAAATCATTCCTTCATAACAGAGGTCTTCTGCCGCCAAATCACCTGCCAATCCATGCAGATAAACACCCAATCGTACTGCCACCTCCGGCATATAAGACTGAGCAAGCAACGCAAGAATGATACCAGTCAAGACATCGCCAGCACCAGCTGTCGCCATGCCCGGATTACCTGTTGAATTGAAGAACACATTGCCTTCTGGAGTGACAATGGCTGAGTAAGCCCCCTTAATCAAAATAAAAACCTGCTGGCGCACAGCCAAATCACGCGTACGTTCCAATTCTTCATATGAATTGCGCGTCGTGCTAATTAAGCCAAACAACTCCTTCTTATGAGGTGTCAGGATACAACAACGCGGCAATTGGGAAATCCAGCCACGATGAGAGCCAATGATGTTGAGTGCATCTGCATCAATCACCATCGGGCATTTCGTCATACTGACTTGCTCGATAAATGCCTGCACGGTATATGAAGAGGTCCCGATGCCCGGACCAATCGCCATCGCATCGTATTCACTCGTGTCAAAGGATTGGCTAAAACAACTGGCATCTACATCAATATTAAGTATTGCCTCAGGAACCGCTGTATGCAAACTGCGGACATTGCACTCAGGAGTGCGGATGGTCAACTTCCCCACACCACTGCGCATACATGCCCTTGCGCCCAATATGGCGGCACCTGCCATCCCCTTCTTGCCAGCAATGAGCAAGGCATGCCCCACCGAACCCTTATGGGCAAACTTTGAACGCGTCCTGAGCATCGGCAGAATGTCTTTCCTCTCTGTGAAATAATAGGGTGTAAGCGTTTCTTCTGTGCCAGGATCCGCGATGCCAATATCCAGCACTTCCCATTCCCCCACATATTGTTCGTTCTCAGCAAAGAAAAACGCCAACTTAGGGTATTGAATCGTATAAGTGAAATTTGCCTTGACAATGTGGTTCATCACATTGTAAGTGTTGTCTTCACACATCAAGCCCGATGGTACATCAATGGAAACCACCGTAGCGGGCGATGCATTGATGTATTTCACGACCGATGCAAATCCCCCATTCAAGGGGCGAGAAAGTCCTGTGCCAAACAAACCGTCAACCACCAAATCCCCTTCTTCCAACTTGGGAGGAGTGAACTGCGATGTCACCTCCACAAACTCCACATTGCGCACTCCCAGCATATTTTGCTTCACATCTTGAAAATCAATCAACCGCTGCTTATTGATTTGGCAATCAGGCGAAAGTTTTTCAGACGTATTGAAAAGATAGACATATACCTTATAATTCGTTTCGCCCAACATGCGGGCAATCGCCAAGGCATCGCCACCATTATTACCAGGACCTGCAAATATCTTAACGGGGGTGTCAATTGACCACCTTGAACGTATCTTGTCAGCAACAGCACGGGACGCACGTTCCATCAGGTTGGTAGAACTGACTGGCTCATGCTCTATGGTATAAGCATCTACGATTTTTAACTGAGCAGAGGATAAAATCTTCATAATTCAGAGTTCTGAGGATTTGCAAATGGAGATATGCTTGATTGTGCAAAAATAGTAATTTGATAATTAAAAAACGAGTAAAAACGGATAAAATAACACTTGAAGTGATGTTTTTTCACGTTATTATCGCCAAATTTACCCTAAAATAGGGATTTTTTTAGTAGATTTGCAGTCAAATTAGGATTTCACGCATCAACAATGATTACGATAAAAGACAAGCAATTTGAGCCGTTCATCCATCATACACAAATTGCAGAAAGAGTTGCAACTTTGGCAGACAAACTCAATGCCGACTACAAAGGGAAGAACCCCATCCTCATAGCCATTTTGAATGGTGCTTTCATGTTTGCAGCAGACCTTGTGCGTCAACTGAATTTCGACCACGAAATTCAGTTTGCCAAATTCTCTTCTTACGACGGCATGGACACCACAGGTAAGGTGAAGGAACTCATTGGGCTTTCCATCGACATCAAAGACCGCGATGTCATCATCGTAGAAGATATCATCGACACTGGAACCACCATGTACAACCTTCTCCCGAAACTGAAAGAAAGGGGAACAAAGTCTGTGGAGATTGCGGCTCTGCTCATGAAGCCGGGAAAACTAAGAGTACCACTCAATGTGAAATATTGCGCCATGGAAATCCCAAATGAATTCATCGTTGGCTATGGCCTTGACTATGATGGCATCGGGCGCAACTACAAGAGCATCTATGTTGTGAAAGAGAACTAACCCGCTCTATCCAATCTATCACACCCATTAAAACTAAATATTCCTAACATAAACAACAAAATGAAGAATATCATTATTTTCGGCGCCCCTGGTTCAGGCAAAGGCACCTACAGCGACGAAATCGTCGCACGCTATGGCATGGGACACATCTCTACAGGCGATGTGCTCCGCAGTGAAATTAAAAACGGTACAGAACTCGGCAAGATTGCCAAAGGATACATCGACAACGGGCAACTCATCCCCGACGAACTGATGATTGACATCCTTGCCAAGACTTACGACTCACTTCCAGCAGGTAAAGGAGTCATCTTTGACGGTTTCCCACGCACCATCGCACAGGCAGAGGCTCTCAAGAAGATGCTCGCTGAACGTAAGCACGACATGGGCGTCATGATTGAACTCATTGTGGACGAAGAAACTCTCCTGGCGCGTCTGCTCAACCGTGCCATTGAGCAAGGTCGTGCCGACGACAACGAAGAAACCATCAAGAAGCGCTTCGAAGTATATCACAAACAGACCGAACCTCTTTCTAAATGGTTCGAGCAGGAAGGCATCCGCAACACCTTCACTTGGAAAGGTTCCAAGGAAGTAATGTTGGGCGAAATTTTTGCCTTCCTCGACAACGTCAAGTGAAAAAACAAGTGAAAAGTGAAAAATGAAAAATCAGTATTACCAGCTATTGGGGTTGTTGGCTAATCATTAGCAATGGTAACATAGATCTTTCACTCTTCACTTTTCACTTTATCACTACATTATGGATTCTAATTTCATTGATTACGTAAAAATCTATTGCCGTTCCGGCCGTGGTGGACGCGGTTCCACCCACATGCACCGTGCAAAATATCTGCCCAAGGGAGGTCCTGACGGAGGCAATGGTGGTCGCGGTGGACACGTCATTCTGCGTGGCAACCGCAACTACTGGACATTGCTCCATCTGCGCTATGACCGCCACATTCAAGCAGAACATGGTGGTAATGGCTCAAAGAATAAATCGACAGGCAAACAAGGGGCTAATGCCTACATCGAAGTGCCATGCGGCACTGCAGTGTATGATGCGGAAACGGGTGAATACATCTGCGATGTGACGGAGCATGAGCAGGAGGTAGTTTTGCTGAAAGGTGGTCGCGGCGGTTTGGGTAACTTCAATTTTGCCACACCCACCAACAAGGCACCACGCTATGCGCAACCTGGTGAGCCGATGCAGGAACGCACCTTCATTCTCGAACTGAAACTCTTGGCTGACGTTGGACTCGTAGGGTTCCCAAATGCAGGTAAATCGACCCTTGTCAATGCCATTTCTTCAGCCAAGCCGAAGATTGACAACTACCCCTTCACCACCCTCGAACCTTCGCTCGGTATCGTTTCCTATCGCGATGGTCGTTCCTTCGTCATAGCCGACATCCCAGGCATCATCGAAGGTGCCAGTGAGGGACGTGGTTTAGGACTTCGTTTCCTTCGTCACATCGAGCGCAACTCCTTGCTGCTTTTCATGGTGCCATCCGACACTGAAGACATCCGCCATGAATACGACGTGCTGCTCAACGAGTTGGCACAATTCAACCCAGACCTGCTCGACAAGGGACGAGTGCTCGCCATTACCAAATGTGACCTTCTTGGGCAAGACGAGGAACTCAAGGATATGCTCAAGGAAGGACTGCCCGACGACATCCCTGTTGTATTCATCAGTTCCGTTGCCCAACAAGGGCTTCAGGAACTCAAAGACATCCTTTGGCAAGAAATGAACAGCGAAAGCAACAAAATCGCTGCTATCAACACCCAAGAGTCCATCATCCACTCTGCCAAGACCTTTGCCTACATGGATGACATAGCAGACGACGATGAAGGTTGGGATGACGAAGACGCCCCTGAGGATGAGGACATTGAGTATCTTGACGAAGATGACATTGAAGACCTCGAAGACTTTGAATACGAAGAATAACCCCTCATCTTTTCATTCTGCTCATGTTGATTTACTCCACTCCTTCACATATCACCGCCTTCTCCACCACAAGAGATGGCGGTGTTTCCATCCCTATTTCGCGACTTTTCATGCCTCACCATCAGGTGCATGGCACCAAGACTGTCATTATCGACGAGGACTTCCTCACCAAGAATCCGCTTGAGCAAGTATTGGCACTCGATGGAGTAGATGCCCTCTCCACCCAACTTTCCGACGTCTTTGTTTGTGTAAAGACAGCTGACTGCATCCCCGTTCTCTTGTGGGACGATGCGACTCACGTCGTTTCTGCTGTGCATGCAGGTTGGAAAGGCACACAGAAACGCATCGTCGAAGCCAACATCGATGTGCTCCAAACCACCTATGGCACACAACCATCGAACCTTCACGCCATCATTGGTCCAGGCATAGGTTCCGAAAGTTTCGAAGTAGGCGATGAAGTTTATGACCTTTTTGCCCAAGCAGATTTCCCAATGGAGAGAGTCGCCAAGAAATACCCTCTCATGCACCCCAACAATCTGCATGGTTCTCTTCCCCTTTGGGGAGCAGGAGAGGACTTCCGTTGGCACATCGACCTTTGGGAATGCAATCGTCTGCAACTCATCAAAAAAGGTGTCAACCCCGAAAACATCTACGTTTCAGGCATTGACACCTATACCAACTATGACCGTTTCTTCTCTGCCCGTCGTCACATCGACGGCAGAATCATCAACGGCATTATGATAGTTGACAGTTGATAGTTGACAGTTGATAGTTTTTCCATTCGGTATTCGTGCATCGCGTTAGCCTAACTATCAACTGTCAACTCTTCATAGACTTTCTCCCATTCGTCGCAAAACTCCCGCATCGAATGGAACAACAGATTTGCCCCTTGATTGAGCAACACCTCATCGGGCAATGGTCCAGTGTTCACTGCAATCGTGAACACCCCTGCAGCCACACCTGCCCGCACCCCTAACGGCGCATTCTCCACCACAATAAAATGGTTTGGAGCAATCTCGCCGCATGGCACTCCCGCCTCATTACGGGGGAGGGCTGGGGAGAGGGTATTCCTATATTTCTCCATTCCCATCAGATAGGGTTCTGGATTCGGCTTTCCATACTTCACATCGAAAGCCGTCACCATCAGCTCCCGCTTAAAAATATCCGGAAAATTCCTGTTCAATCTTTCCAGTAGCGTCTTTTGTCCACTGCCAGTCACTACCATCGGCACTACCCCACTCGCTTTCACCTTCACCAACAGCTCATACGCCCCTGGCATCCTTTCAGCCTTCGGACACAGATTGAACAACTCACTTTTGTATTGATAAATATTGTGGATTTCCTCCTCTGTTGCCTCATGTCCGCGTTCGCGCATAGACACTATATTAATAGTGCCAGCTCCTGTGCGTCCCTCGTGCATATACGCCTCCCATTCCGGCAAGTCCATTCCAAAGTGCGCCATTGTATCATGCCAACTCTTCGCATGATTCTTCATAGAATCGAACAGCACCCCGTCCATATCAAACATCGCCGCCTTCAACGCCATTCGCCCATATCCCTTCTGCGCCAAATACGTCCCAACAGCACTCTCAATCTCTTTCCTATCCATCCTTTCACCTTTATTTAACCTTAACTTTTCATCCTCTCATTCTTTCATTCTCAATTCTCCCTCAATCTTCTTCACCTCATCCACCTTAAAACCTTCCGTCATCCTTATCCAGTCCTTTGTCTGCAAACGGATTTCCTTGTCGATTTCCTCCTTTGCCACACGAAGAATTTCACCATGGTCAAATGCCAACTGCGGCACTTCATCCAACACAAACCACTTCGCCTGAGCCGCATCATCCATTCCCTTCACCTCACTCATGCGTACCAACGTATAGTAGGCAATTGTCAACACCCGTTCGCGAGGATCCCTATCTGGAGTTGAAAATGTATGAAACTGCTTCACAAATGGAGCCTCCAATCCTGTCTCCTCCATCAACTCACGTTTCGCCCCCTCGTCTGCTGACTCTTCCATTTCCAAGAAACCACCAGGAAACGCCCAATATCCCTTGAAAGGCTCTCCGCCTCGCTCTATCAACAAAACCCTCAGCCGTTCACCATCAAACCCGAAAATCACGCAATCCATTGTCACACTCGGATGCGGATACTTATAATGATATTGATATTCTTCCATATTCTTATGATTTATACTATCCACCTCTGCCGCAACACACGAGGGTGCTCCCATCGAGCACCCCAACAATTGCGTCACACACACCAACACGCACCCAAAGATAGACTGCAACTTCATTTGTTACCTCATCCATTCCTGTTTTCCTGCCAATCGCATACGAGCAGCAGCAGGTGTCTGCACGGCAGTGATTTCAGCAGTATGCACTTCACTTTGAACACCCTCTATGTCAAATTGCAATGTGGCACCATCACTGCGCACGTCAATTGTGACAGGAGCACCCATCACAAGCGGCAGGTTCACGTCACCATGACCGCCAGGAAAGCCACAAAGCACAGGAATATTATACTCTGCCAACATCTCATGGAGCATCGCCTCAACACTTCCGTAAGTGAACTCTGAACCACAATCTGCAAACTCACCCAAAACAACCCCTTTACAACGATCAAGCACACCATTCATCTGCAAAACACGCATCTGCCGGTCAATGTTGTGCATCGACTCCCCCACCTCTTCAACAAAGAGGATGAGGTCTTTACCCTTGGCTGCATCTGCCTGTGAGTCGACATTTGGCACAAAGGTGCACAGATTGCCGCCCACCAACACACCACTTGCCTTGCCCACGATATTCTCTTGGTGTGCAGGTAATTCGTAACGAGGTACATTGCCCAGCAACAAGTCACGCATCAGAGTACTGGACTCGTCAGTACCTCCTTTGGCAAGGAACGAGCTCATCGTTCCGTGAATGCTCATCACACCTGCACGACTCAACAATCCGTGCAGCGTGGAGACATCACTGAATCCCACCAACCATTTAGGCGACGCTTTCAGTTCAGCCAACGTCAGTTTGTCAATCAATTGGATAGTACCATATCCGCCCCTATTGCAGATGATAGCCTTGATGGTAGGGTCATTGAGTGCCCAACGAATGTCGCTGACACGTTCAGCCACCGTTCCGGCATAACGTCCATCCACCACCTTGCCCACATTCGGACCAATCACAGGTTCCAATCCCCAACTACGCAACACGTCAGCCGTTTTCTCCACATTCTCCATTGGAGTGAAATAAGAAGGGGAAATCAGTGCCACTTTATCACCCGCCTTCAAATAGTCGGGCTTCACACAGTTAATCACAACAGCCTCATCAGGATTTGACATCGTATTACTGTCATCATCACTGCACGAAGTCAGCACAAGGCTGCAAGTCAGGATGGCAGCCAACACCCATAAAAATATCTTTCCCATTGCTTCTTTTTTGTTTTTGGTGCAAAGTTATGAATAATCAAAGAATTATTGCTACATTTGTACCATATTCATGAAAATATACCACTAAATAGCATAACTGAACTGGAAAAATGTACCGCTGGATTGGAATGTTGCTATGCTATTATTCATATCTTTGAGCTCAAATTCAAGTGATTTATTGTAATACACGCATGGGTAATATGGAACAATTTGGAGAAAAAATGAAGTTAATCGACATATTCCACAGCGGTTTCGTGTTTGAAACAGAGCAGTCCATCCTGACAGTCGATTATTCGAAGAATCCTGCCAATGTAATTGGTCATCCTACCCACGTTGGCTGTATATAAATTCACAAAAGAATAATAAAAACAGAATCAAATAAGTGATGACTGTACAAGAAATTCGAGAATAGGCTTAGCATGGCGGCGAAGGGGGTAAAAAGAAACCCGAAAAAGCCGTTTTAGGGTACTTTTTCGGGTACTTAGTTTGCAAACACTTGATTTTCCAAGCTTGATTGCGGAGGGAGAGGGATTCGAACCCCCGGTGCCTCGCAGCACGACGGTTTTCAAGACCGTTGTAATCGACCACTCTACCATCCCTCCTAAAATGAAAGGGATTTTGATATTGTCTCGATCCCTTTCCTTGTACGCCCTCAGGGGCTCGAACCCTGGACCCATTGATTAAGAGTCAATTGCTCTACCAACTGAGCTAAGGACGCATCTTTATGTTTTGGCGCTTCAGGATGGGCTTGAACCAACGACCCCATGATTAACAGTCATGTGCTCTAACCAACTGAGCTACTGAAGCATTTCTTTATGTCTGGCGTTCCTTGTGTGAAGAGGAGGAGACTCGAACTCCCACGGGCTGAGCCCACTACCCCCTCAAAGTAGCGCGTCTACCATTCCGCCACCTCTCCATTGAAGGATTTCTATTTTTTGACCTCTGCGAACCGCCAAGTGTCTTTTTTAGAGCCTCTTGTCGGATTCGAACCAACGACCCCGAGATTACAAATCACGTGCTCTGGCCAACTGAGCTAAAGAGGCAAGCATCGGAAGTTCCGATTGTAGAGCGGAAGACGGGGCTCAAACCCGCGACCCCCAGCTTGGAAGGCTAGTGCTCTATCAACTGAGCTACTTCCGCGACATAATCCTCATTTGCTCTTTCCGTCATCACCGTCATCATCATCTTCCTTTTTGTGGGCAGGGACGGATTCGAACCGCCGAAGCCGTAAGGCAACAGATTTACAGTCTGCCCGTTTTAACCACTTACCTACCTACCCAAAAACTTTAGTGTTAAACTATCGTTCTTTTCATCAGGAGTGACTCGCACAGGATTCAAACCTGTAACCTTTTGATCCGTAGTCAAATGCTCTATTCAGTTGAGCTAGCGAGCCAAATGAGTTTTTATTTCAAATTCGTGGGTGCTGACGGAGTGTTTTCAACGAACCGTCACCTCTCACTATTGTGGGCGCTGACGGATTCGAACCGCCGACCCTCTGCTTGTAAGGCAGACGCTCTGAACCAACTGAGCTAAGCGCCCTCTTGCCATACCGAGAAATCGCTTGAAATAACATCGCTTCGCCCAACTTTGTCATTGTGTTTCCAGCGTTTCTTCCCGAAAGCGAGTGCAAAGGTAGAGACTTTTTAGCAAACCGCCAAATATTTGAAGAACTTTTTTCTAACTTTTTTTAGCGCATCTTTATAAATTACTGATAATCAATCACACCTTCTTCTCGCTTTTTTGGGCAAGGTGAAAATCATGAATCCTATTTGACCATTTTCCGAACTTTCTTCAGCAATGCATTAGAGGGTGCTTCACCTGTGTAGGGGGTCAGATACCACTTGACCGTCCAGGTAAGTGATTCGCCTGCTTTCAGTTCTGTATAGGCACCTTGGCTCTCCAGTTCGATGTAACTCTTTCCCCTATTTACATACACTTGAATTTCTGCTTCATCGGGAGCGGGTTGTGATGCGTCAAGGTCTTGGAATTTCTTCACCATCAACAACCCATTGTTGAGATAGGCAAGCCATCCCTTACCGTCAGCATTGATTTTACGGTTTTGGTTGGCCTCGTCAGTCTGATACCAAGAAGCATCGAAAGCCGATTGGAAAGGCATGAGATTTGCAGGGGTGATTTGGCCAGTGGGGGCATCGAAGAAAATCATGCCATCGTTAGGCACACGCGTGATTTCCCAAGGAGCGACCTTACGTGTTTCGCCCGATTCGTTGATGATGGAGTAAGCAACCACTATCGCATTAGACTTGGTGTCCACACTGAACTCCTTGCGAATTCTATATTTCAGTCTTGCAGACACATTACTAGTCATCACAAGTGATGTGCCCTTCTCCTCCACCGTGTAAGGCTGTTTGTCAAATTCCTGTACAGGAGGCCAGTTCCATTCCTTCTGCGGACTGGTCCAAAATGTGCTACCAAAACTTTCGGGGAAAGTTGATTGTGAGATGACTTCCGTTCCTTTATATTGATAGGAAAGTATTTTGCCACCTCCTGCACCGTTGATGGTCATGGAAATGTCGCCAGCTTCAATGCTGTACTTGGAATCCCCGAGATTTTTAATGACGGGTTCTGCGGCAGTGGCGGAAGTCATGCAGGCTATCGCCACCCATAGTGTAGTTAATTTCTTCATAAAACGGTTTAATTCTTTGTTTGGGAATAGATGGATTGTAATTCGGGTTGCGAATATCGCAAAAAAACGTATCTTAGACAAATTATTTCATTTATTTGTAGGAAAAATGATGTTTGTTTGAGATATTCTTCCTAACTTTGCCCTCGGATGTTACTATCTATAAATAATTATATCTATTCTTAATTTTTACAACCTAATCAATTTTAAACATGAAAAAACTTCTCTTAAGTCTGTCGCTATTGCTTGTATGCGTAGCAGGCAATGCACAGAAGAATCCAGTGCTGACCATCGAAGGTGGCCAGGTTCAGGGTGTGTTGGCTGACGATCATCCCGAAGTCTTCGTTTATCGTGGAATTCCTTACGCTGCACCTCCAATCAGGGAAAACCGTTGGAAAGCACCTCAGCCTGTTGTGCCTTGGAAAGGTGTGAAAATTTGCGATACTTTTGGGCGTCCAAGTTATCAGGCTATTCAGTACACGGGTGGCTATTATACCGAGTGGGGCTATGGCAAGGAGGCCGCCTTCAGCGAGGACTGTCTGTATCTGAACGTATGGACAAAGGCACCCGGTAATGTCGGGAAAAAACTCCCAGTCGCCTTGTGGATTCATGGTGGTGGCTACCGCGAAGGGTTTGGTTCCGAGCCAGAGTTCGACGGACAGGAATGGGGGGCTAAAGACGTGGTGCTTGTGACCATCAACTACCGTCTTGGCATTTTCGGATTCCTCACCCACCCTGCTCTTGCAGAGGAAAGTCCTAATAAGGTGTCGGGCAACTATGGCATTCTTGACCAGATTGAAGCACTGAAGTGGATCAAGAAGAACATCACTCAATTTGGTGGCGACCCCAACAACGTGACCATCTTCGGACAGAGTGCAGGTGGTGGCAGTGTGCGCACCCTTTGCGAATCGCCATTGGCCCGTGGTTTATTTCACAAGGCAGTCATCATGAGTGCCCAAGGACTCAGCATTCCTAATCCTAACGGTGGTGGCATGATGGGTGGCCGATACAGTGGTGGTTCCATCGAAGATGCTGCCAACAACGCAAAAAAGATGTTCGATTGGGCTGGTATGACCGACCTACAGAAAATGCGTCAGGCTTCCACTGAGACAGTCTTTGCCCTCCCCACCATCTATAGCCAGGTAAACAGCGCTGGTCAGCAGGGGGGCGGCATGGGCATGAAGCGTATGGGTATGGGCTACATGCCTATGATTGACGGTTATGTTAGCGTGAAGAGTTTCGACGATGCCACTCGCGAAGGCACTCTGGCAGACGTTCCTTATATGATTGGTTACACCCTCAACGACATGGGCGACATGGCTCCAAACATTGCCGAGTTCTGCAAGGTTCGCGCACAGAAGGGTGGCAAAGCATGGGCTTACGAGTTCGCACGTCCATTGCCAGATGACGGCTCACACCCAGAGGTAACTCAACGTCTGAAAGGTGCGTTCCACTCTTCCGACCTGTGGTTCGTGTTCAAGTCACTCAAGCACTGCTGGCGTCCTTGGACCAAGGGTGACTGGGATCTCTCAGAAAAGATGCTCACAGCATGGACAAACTTTGCCAAGTACAGTGATCCTAACGGACCAAAGGGCGGCGAATGGGCTCCTTGCACAGAGCAGAATCCCAAGTTCATGGTGTTCAAACTCAACGACAAGGATGCCGAGGCTTCCTATTTCGGCGAAACGGAGAAAGCACCTCAGGGACAGGGTTTCGGCTTTGGTGGTTTTGGCCGATAAGCCATCAGAAAATGCGTTCATTTAGGATTCGAGTTGTCTTATGAGTTCATAAGGCAACTTGATTTTTAAACCTTTGAGGGCGCATAGCGTCAATAAATTGTTATCACTTTTACATTATTTATTATTCATTTATTATTTTTTACTAATCACATGAAGAAAATCATTCTTTCGTTGATGACGCTTGTAAGTTTGACAGCGTCAGCACAGTTTGGCGGTTTTGGCGGTCGTCCACAGGGTAACCCTTGGGTTCCATCAGAGGCAGCAATTGCAGAGGACTTCAAACCTGCATTGAGTAATCAAGACAGCAAGCAGTACCCCATGGTGAACTCTGCTCGTCAGGTACGTGCCCAGATTTCGGCACCAGAGGCTACCAAGGTGGGGCTTGACATTGCCGGCAAAATTTACACTATGACCAAGGATGAAAATGGTGTGTGGACTGGAACTTCAGCTCCTCAAGACCCAGGTTTCCACTACTATCAGTTGAACATCGACGGTGCCAGCGTTCCTGATCCAACCAGTTTGTACTACTATGGTGCAAGCCGTTGGGGTAGCGGCATCGAAGTCCCATCTGACGATCAGGATTTCTGGCAGGTGAAGAATGTGCCACAGGGTTCCATGGGCGAAGTGTACTACTACTCAACTTACACTGAGAAGATGCGCCGTTGCTTCGTATATCTGCCCAACGAGTACTTCACCAATCCGACCAAGAAGTTCCCAGTTCTCTATCTACAGCATGGTATGGGTGAGAACGAGTACAGTTGGCCATACCAGGGTCATGTTGCTTCCATCATGGACAACCTCATCGCAGAGAAAAAAGCCGTTCCATTCATTGTCGTGATGGATAACGGCCTCAACGCAAATGCTCCACGCCCAGCAGGTCAGGCTCCTCAAGGTGGTCAGCGTCCACAAGGTGGCTTCGGTGGTTTTGGTGGTTTCGGCGGCGGCTTTGCCGATGGTTTCAAGAATGTGCTTTTTAATGACATTATCCCAATGATTGAGAAGAACTACCGTGTAATTGCCGACCCAGAACATCGTGCATACTCTGGTCTCTCAATGGGTGGCATGCAGGCACGTGAAATCACATTGGCAAATCCAGGCAAGTTCGCTTATGTTGGTTCATTCAGCAGCGGTGCATGGAGTGTTGATCAGGTGAAAAATTCAGAAGGTTTCGCACAGAAGACAAAACTGCTCTTCATGAGTGGTGGTGGCAAGGAGAACATGGGGTGTGTTGAAGCAGCCAAGAAAATCAAGGAGCAGCTCGGCATGAATGCTGTTGGTTACGAGTCAGAAGGTACAGCACATGAGTTCCACACTTGGCGTCGCAGCCTTCATGAGTTCGCTCAGTTGCTTTTCAAATAAGAAGCGGCTATAAATCTTATCATTCAAAAAAGCAGATTGCAATGACCGTCAAGCACGGATTTGCAATCTGCTTCTTTTTGATGCTCTTACCTCAAAAACTGCTTCCCTCCACAATCGGTTCACAACATTTTCTCCAGCATATCCACGGCATACATGATGTCCTTCTGAAACTGTTTATGGTCTCTCAGGAAGTCCTTCCTTCCCTCCGCAATCAGTCTATACAGTTCGGGGCTCATGTCGTCCACATACGACTCAATCGCACACTCAATATCATCCCGCTGCCAATCCAGCGTGGAGTGTACATAAATCCGCTCTTTCTGATGAAAAAAACTGTATGCCGTTTCGATACTATCCTTCGTTATCATGCCGTTCGTTCAGTCGTTATAGCCAGCAGGCCGCATCTGCTTTTGTTCCTCACTATACACATATCCATGTTGCAACAGCTCTGCCTTCACCTCCTCAGGTTCACGGTCAAAACTATGGCACAACTCCTCCAACGAATCAAATTCGCCATCTCTCAGCAGCATGTTGATGCTAGACACCAACATGAACGGATCTTTCGGTAATCTTTCCATTTTTTCTTTACAAATATCTTCTTCAATCGTTCCTTCTAAAACTCATTATTATGTAACGCTTCCACTGAGTTGCAGAACTACAACTTTGTGATAGTCAACACACCTGCTGACAAAGCAGGAACAGAGAGCAAAACATCATTCCCTTCTGTCTTCGCATGCTCTTTTTTAAGTGCCACAGCATTCTTGTTCTCCATGCTGTTTGCCGCCGTAAGCGAGCCCGGAGCGTAATACTCGAACTCTGCACCCGACACACCCGTCCAATCACCCTTGATACGCAGAGTGGCAGGTTCGTCGGTGGGGTTCACCACTTTCACAATCACCTCAGCACCATTCTCTGACATCGTGGTGCTCACGCTGACATCACCCGTTTCGCCACTGAAAGCCAAGCGGTATTTGGAGAAATGGTCATACCAGAGTTCTGTCACTTGACAATTGGGTGCCTTGAACAAATCCTTGTAATCAAAGTTGATGAAAGCATTGTTCCAATCAGGCGCATCAGTACGACGTATGAACAGTGCCGCAGCACCCATTGCCACCACATCGCG
Source organism: uncultured Prevotellaceae bacterium (assembly GCA_900316975.1). Lineage (GTDB taxonomy): Bacteria > Bacteroidota > Bacteroidia > Bacteroidales > Bacteroidaceae > Minthosoma. The sequence continues at coordinate 36,184 of ONFA01000007.1, forward strand.
GGATTCACACATGTTGAGGAATCCACCTGCAAACAAACCTGTTCGCCAATCAATGCTGTTCAGATTCCATTCTGAGATGAACAACTTGATGTTCGGGTTAGGACCATCAGCAATCATCTTCGCATAGCGGTCGTACTGCTGCCCTAAACGCACAGGACCAGTTGCGTAACCACCCTGTTGCTCATAGTGGTGAAGGCTGAGGTAGTCGAAATAGTTGCCGCTGCGCTTGATGAACTGCTCATCCTCTTGGAATCCACCGCATGCAATGATTTTGATGGAGGGGTCTATCTTGCGCATTGCTTTGCTGAAATCACGCACACACTTCTCATAGCGGTCGATACCCATCTCCCACATCTCATTGTCAATCTCCCAGTACTTCACGTTGTAAGGTTCGGGATGTCCGTTGGCAGCACGCTTGGCACCCCATTCGTCAGTAGCAGGAGCATTGCAGTAACGCAACCAATGCAGTGCATCTTGAAGAATGCTGTCATATTCATCGACGGGACGTTCAAACTTGACGCTCACCACAATGACAGGCTCAGAATTGACCTCACGGCAGAAACGGATGAACTCATCGGTACCAAAACAATTCTGGTCATAGTCCATCCACATCCAGTGTGCCCAACGTTCACGGTTCTCTTGTGGACCAATGCCCCACTTCCAGTCATACTGCGCCACATATCCGCCACCTGGCCAACGCAAGCAGGTAGGATGCAGTTCCTTCACAGCCTGCAAGATGTCAGGACGGAAACCGCCCAGATTCTTACCCGTCTGAGTGGTCATGGTCGCCATATCGACCTGTACTGTACCATCTTTCACAACGATGGCAAAATCACCGTCGCAATTCACTTGGGGTTCAAGTGTGAACGCATATTTCTGCCATTCCTTGCCAACCTTGCCGAGTGACTTCCTTGCCACGAACTCACCTTTCGTATTCCGAAGTCCCACGATGAGTTCGCCCTTACCTTTCGCATAAATAGAGCCAACATATTTTTCACCTGAAATAATATTTTGCGGACCTTGGGAAATACCAGCCTCCGCCTTTTCCGCTGTAATCTCTTGGGAATAGCGCATATTGATGGCATCATCCTTAATCAGACGATACTTTCCACCCTCGCCGAATGCAGTCCATTGTTGCGCTACAGTAGGAATCTGCACATCTCCAGGTGTACCTTCGAACAGCACCTTGCCATCTGTTGCCGTCAATTTGATGTTGCGGTAAGTGGCTTCAGTATAATTCACCCAAAAGGTCACAAAGTTGCGGTCTGCCTTCTCCAACCCGTCATAACTCACCACTTCCTTTCCGTCCCAATAGACAGTCACCTTACTGCCACGGCTCTCCATGCGCAGTTTATGCCATTTCTGTTCCTCGTTCACCTGCTCTTTGGTGGCAGGAGCCGATGCCAAAGGCGTGAGCGTATTCATACGGCGGCCAGGGCGTCCGCCAAAACCTTGCGATTCACGGACTTCCATCTGGCAGATGGAAAAATCGGCAGTGGAACTCTGCTGCTGCAGTGCAGCACGTGCGGCAGCCTCGTTGGCAGCGTCAATCTGCGACAGGGTCTGTGCCGGGGTAAAGGTGCGACCCTCATAATACGGGTCATGAATGCGGACATAATAAGGAGAGCCGTCCTTCTTGTTGCGGAAAGCAAAACGAATATCCATCAATCCCCCACTCCAAGCGCGTCGTGCTAACTTGTACGACCGCCAATTCACATCCATCGTCAGGTCAAAGTCACAAGTGTTGAGGCTGTCAATCTTGAGGGGTTGTTCATAACGAGTGGGCGAATGCAGCACCAAATCATCGTCCATGTACCATCCGTCAAAATAACCATCTCGCGGATGAATACCCGGATACTGCTCTGGCTCAAACGAACGCTCCTGTATGAGTTCCTGCCACACACCATTGTTGGCACTGAAATAGATGTGCTCGAAGAGTTGTCCATAGAGCATCTCATCAATGACGCCAGCAGGCTTCTTGCTCTCCACAGTGATGGCATATTCTTTTTGTGCGCTGGCACCTGTCCCCATCATCAGCAACTGGGTCGCAAGAATAAGGGTGAAAAACTTCCTTTGTTCCATCATTACATGCTTTTATCGTGTTTGTTTACTTTTCACTCTTCACATTCACCTTCATACCCTCCGTATGTCCGCCAAACTGCTTGGCATAAACACACTCAACGGTGGACACACCCACTTGGTATGAACCTTCACGAACAATTGAATAATCCATGTCAACCGTAGAGGTGCCACGAGTGAACCAATCGAAGAACATGTCGAAATGGGAATCGTGAATGGAAAGATAGCAACCTCTGCCGCCCATGTTCTGATAGCCCGACAACTGTCTGAGCGGTTCGAGACAAGCAGGATGCTGTGCCGACACACGAACGAAATCCATGTCGCGATCAGCCGTGATGAGGTGACGAATCCGCAACTTGTCCCCCACTCTCAGAGGCTGGTCTGGATCGAATTCCACCCACTTGTTGCTGCCTGCATTCTGCACATACAGTTTGCGTTCTATCTTCAGTTCGTTGGTGGCATAAAGTTTCAGGCTACCCACGTCCTCAAGGAAGGTGGCGTATGCCGAGCCCCATGAAATGCCTGGAGTCTGCTTCTTCACCTCGAGTTGATGCACACCCTCCTTCAACATCTCCTCTGGCACATCCGCCAACACATTGCCTTCGAGAATGAGGTTGGCTTCGCGACCCTCCAACTCATCACGTTCGGTGTTGATTGTACCATAGTCCATTCCCCTCAGTTCCGTGCCATCCACCACCAGGACAGGTTTCTTGTTCTCATGGAAAGTCTCCGTTGGCGACACCCGCAAGAGGAAGTCAGCCACATCAATCGTGTTCATCGGGTTGTCCCACTTCTGCACCTGCTTCTGCGAGATGAGCCACAACTGCATGTCATTCAATATGGCATCCTTCTTGTCCTTTTGCCAGATGGCTTTCATGGCAGCCACCTGAGTAGGAATGCGATAGTCCATCCAAGAATAGTAAGCGGCGTCTGTCGCATAGAAACGCCCCTGACCAGGTTTCTCCACAGTGTAATCCTTCAAGAAGTCAACGAACTTGTCAGCCGACTTCACACGTCCAAACGCCCTCAAAGTGTAGGCTGCATTCGCTGCACCGTAGATGGTCAGGTCACGTGGAGCCTTCTCCACCTTCTTCAAATACTCCTCACGCATCTTCCTGACATCGGCACCCACCACCCTGTCAGCCATCAGTGCCGACACATAGAGATAACGGATGTCGCTGTCATACGGCCAAATCTTCACCCTTCTCTTCTTTGCAGCAAGATACGACTCCAGTTCACACTGGTCAAGGTACTTCATCCCCTCCTCCAGCATCCGCTTCACCTTCTCATTCGGCTTCGGCAGTTTTGCCAATTGTTCACAGACAGCCAGTGTCGTGTAGAAACTGCTCTTCATCCCCTTGAACCAACTCCAACCACCATCGCTGTTCTGCAAGCCCGCCAATTTTGTCTCTGCCAAATCAACCCGCTTCTGCAGTTCATCACGATTCTCATGTTTCTCCATCACAGGGAAAGTCTGCATCAGTTCCACCAGTCGTGTGTTGGCATAAAGCGAAGCCGCAAAATCAATGGCGTCATCCTCTGCCGGATTTTTCACACTACGCAATGCTTCGATGCACATCCATGCCGGATTATCTGTATATTCCACTTTCAAGACACGGTTCGTGGCTGTGGAAGAGTTCTCATTGAAGAGTTTCGTCAAGTCCATGGTCTTCGACACCTCAGCACCGTTGGCTGTACCTATGATGTAATATGGTACCGTCTCCACCATTGCCTTCTTCGTGGAAAGCACTGGCAAGTGATTCTTCTCGCCATCACTCACATTTCCAGAAACAGCAATGACTTCGCAATCGAGATCTGTCCATTCTTCCTTCACATCGAAATGGAAATTCACACCGATGGTCTTGCCAGCCTCCACAGCAAAAGCCTCTTCCATCGTCAACACCACTGCATCAGTCTTGGGGTCTATCAAGCGCATTCTCACAGCACCATTCAGTGCCTTCTCGCTCTGGTTGATGATAGACGATGCCACAACAGCGTTGTCGCCCCAACGGACGAAACGTGGCATGTTGGGACGCAGCATGAAGTCCTTTCTTGCCACCGCCTTTGCTTTCAGCATGCCATAATCCACTTCCTTCGTATGGGCAAAACCCATGAACTGCCACTCCGTCAGCGATTCAGGCAACGTGAACTGAATAGTCACATTCCCCTTCGAGTCCGACACCAGATGCGGAAGGAAAAAAGCCGTCTCTGCAAAGTTTTCACGGACAACCGCATGGTCAAAGTCCTCCGAAGGCACCGCTGGCTCTTCCTCTACTTTCATCATATTTTTCGACATCATCATCGCATCATCCTCCACCGCGGCACCCTCCTCGTCGGCAACCCTCATAGCCCGACTCTCCAGCACCCTCACTCCACCGCCAATGCGCAGATAGCGGTCGTGCTCAAAACCCCTCAACTGGTCATACTCACGGTGATATGCTCCTCCACCGGAAGACCTCCCTGCCAACGAGAACGTCGGGAACACATAGCGGTCGGAGCAATCCGCCCTTGCCGATGGGACAAAACGGCTGAAGTTCAAACCGAAATTCCAGTCGTGAGAAAAGATGCGGTCGAGCGAAGCATCATACAGCACCGCCATCATCTCAGCCCCACCCACACGATTGCCATTCCAGTCCGTCACCGTCAAAGTCCACTGCTCCTGCTGCCCAGGCTGCAACCTGTCGCGGAAAGAAGCCCACTCCAACTTCAGTCTCTTCTCGGGACGAGCCAGTTCAAACCTCTTCACCATCCGTGAGAACCGTCCGTTCCGCACATAGAATACATTCACCTCGATACCCTCGCCCCATTCCTTCTGGTATGGCAGACGCAAATGCTTCATCGTACCGTCAGTCACCCCCATCTGCTGGGTGAGCAAACCTTGGTCGGTGTATATGGTGTAGAGGATGAAGGCATCCGTCTCTTTCGTCGTAAAAAAAAGATCCACTGCCCCACCTTCGGTAAAGACACTGTTCTCCGTGTAGATGAAATCCCCTTCTTTCTCATCCATCTCTGGACGGAATTTCTCGTTCGTACCCAGACGGGCAATTTCCGATATGGGAAGGGAAGAGTTGTAAGGGGTGATTGAGGCATAATCCACCACCTTGTACCCACTCTTCTCAAGCGCACTCACCTTGATATAATAATTCACGCCCAATCGCAGATTCTTAGGCAAGAGGATGGAATCGCCCGACGTGAAGTCGCCTTCTGTCAACACACGCGAATCGTACATCACCGCATACTGACCTTGCACTTTCACCTTCTCACGGTTCAAATTGAAAGCCTCCACCTTAAACCTGACATCCTTGGCTAGATCTGGCACGTCATCCACCGTCAAGTCCAGAGCGAACTCCCTGTCGGTGGCATTCACCGTCCATTCCGCGTCATGACTTTCACCAGCCACATCAGTCACCGTGGCTTTCACACGGAAACGCATCATCTGTTCATCGGAAGTCAAATGCTCCCTCGTCAGCACGACCGGCACTCTGAAGTGTCCCTCGTCATCTGTTGTCAAGACACCCTCCGACATATGCTTCCAACGTGTTTCGATCCACCACCTCTTGAAATCCACCGATGCATATTCCACGGAATAGCGTACCAGCGCTCCCTGTACCGGCACACCCGCAAACATCATTGCCGTGCCTTCAGCCTCTAAGGTCTCGCCGAAGCGTCCCGTATGGCTACCACCAAACGACACCTCAAAGGTTGGACGCTTGTACTCCTCCACTTTCACATCACACGAAGCCTGCACCCCTTGTTTGTTCACCCTCAGATGCAAATTGCCCACTTCACAATCCTCGGGCAACAAATACTCAAAGGAAGCCGTGCCGTACTCATTGGTGACAAACTCCACCTCCGACAACTTCTTCCACATCGCATCACTGATTGTCAGAGTCAATTGTTTCTCTGGCAAGACATCCACCTTGTCACCCCACTGAGTGTAAAGAACTACCGATCCCATCACCTTTTGTCCCGGACGATAGATGCTTCGGTCGGTCATGATGCGGCAGAAGGTCCTTTCCTCCTTACCAGGATTTCCATTCCAATAATTATACTCGTGGTCCCATTCGGTAAAATCATACTCGTTTCGGAAAGCACGCACATAACCTGATTTACTCAAATCCACGACACCATCAGCCCCCGTCACTTTCTCCTCCTCTATTCCCTGGCCTTCCCATCCATCAGTCCTTTGGGCCTTTTCGGGAAGATTCTTTCTCCACTGCACCTTCACACCCGACAGGGGACGTCCGGTTTCATTGTCCACCACATACACCCGGCAATTCTTCCCATCCTTGTCTATTTTGATGACACGCATTGTGCTGACGTTGAATTCCGTAACAGAAGATTTGCCAAAACCTTCAGCCACAAACACGTATCTGCCAGCGGGCAGCGTAAGGCTCGTCTTGGCATTTCCCTCTACAGGTAACTCTTTGGCTTTTCTTTCCCTGTTGGTAGAGTCCATCTCCAACACCACCTCCTTCTGTTCCACCACAGGACCAGTCAGAATCAGCTCTGAACCACCATTCTTCAAAGGACGTCGTCCAACATATCTGCGGACGGTCATCGTTGCCCGTTCACAGTTCCAGAAACTCAGCGATGTTTCATATGGACGATTGGCAAGGAAATCCCCCTGGCGATACATATTCACGGTGGGACGTTCCAAGTCCGAGAGTTCTCCCTTCAGTTCATCCTTCCGACGAGAATTGCCGACATGAGCCACTGCCCATCGCAGAAAGAGAATACTCTCATCACGATTCAGAAACGTATGCCTGTAATCCAATGCCAAGTCAGCACCCACTTCTTCGTCCTTCAGTTCCAACATCAGTTGATAAACACTGTCTTTATACTCCGTATAAGTCAAGTTTCCGTATTGGTTCTCCACCCTACGCTTTGCCTGCAACCACTGCCGTTTCATCAGTCCATAGCCATTTTTGTTGCCCCGCTGAAGATAAATCTTAAAAGCCTTCTCGTATATCTCGACTTCCTTCTCATGCGGCAAACTGGCATTTTCTTTCAAGAAGTCAATCATCACCGACAACATATCACTGCCATACAATTCGCTGTCCCTACCTCGCTCCTCCAGCAGTCCCGAGTAGGCATTCGCTTTTGTCCGCGCCAAGGCTTCCATATGGTCAAGCACATGGGCAAAATGTTCATCCCGCTTCACATCATAGTCATCACGCGTCTCCTCATCATAGTCAGAAATGTGCGTCCACTTCATCTCCTTGTAACTGGAACCCAGCACAGCATGCACCACACTCTGCTCCACAGGGTCTTTTCTTCCAGCCCATTCCTTCTCCAATTGGGCAATATTCTCCTTAAACGTATCAGGATCCTTGTCCGCCTCCTTCTGCACCTTCTCAAGGGCAGACTTCACCTTCGTGGCAAAATCAGCCTTTTGACCAAACAATTTTAGAAATCCCATTGAAAACATGATAGTTAATAAGGTGATAGATAAAAAACGATTGTTAATATTCATATCGGATTGATGATTTGATTATACAAAAAAGATGCCAATGCTCTTGGTTTGGAAAAACAAAAGTACAGCCAAAATCTCTTACAGCCAAAACTTTGGTATTAAAAAAACAAAAAAGAGGGCTTTTTGCCCCCTTTCCTATTCATAAAATCTTGCATACCATTCTGCAAAGGCTCTTAAACCCTCCCGTAAAGATGTCGAGGGCTTAAATCCAAAGTCACGTTCCAATGCCGAAGTGTCGGCGTAAGTGGTTGGCACATCACCTGGTTGCATGGGAACCAGTTTTTTGTGAGCATCGAAGTCATAATCCCCTGGCAACACTTTCGCACGAATCAATTCCTGTTGCAGAATGTCCACGAAGTTCAGCAAGTTCTCGGGATTGTTATTACCGATGTTATACACCGCATAAGGAGGCAGTGGCAATCCGTCCTCTCCTTGCTTCTTCTCTGGTGCTCCCTGCATGATGCGCACCACACCCTCTACGATGTCATCCACAAACGTGAAGTCGCGCATGCAGTTACCATAGTTGAAAATCTGGATGGTGTCACCCTTCACCAATTTATTCGTGAAACCGAAATACGCCATGTCTGGACGACCTGCTGGACCATAGACGGTGAAGAAGCGCAAACCCGTTGATGGGATGTTGTAAAGTTTACTGTAGGCATGTGCCATCAGTTCATTGCTCTTCTTCGTGGCGGCATAGAGACTCACGGGATTGTCCACCTTGTCATCGGTAGAGTATGGCACTTTCTTGTTCGAGCCATACACACTCGACGAACTGGCATACACCAGATGCTCCACAGGATGATTGCGGCAAGCCTCCAAGATGTTATAGAACCCAATCAGGTTGGACTGGATGTAAGCATCAGGATTTGTGATGCTGTAACGCACACCAGCCTGTGCAGCGAGGTTCACCACCACTGCTGGCTTGTACTGCTCGAAGATGCTGTCAATCGTTGCCTTGTCGGCAATGTCGCCTTTGACAAATTGATAATTGACACCTTCTGGCTTGGCTGCCTCCAACTCTTTCAATCTGTACTCCTTCAGACTCACATCATAGTAGTCATTCATGTTGTCGATGCCCACAATCGTGGCACCCTTCACATCCTTAAACAGACGTTTCACCAGGTTCGAACCGATGAACCCTGCCGAACCAGTCACAAGAATTGCCTTGCTATCTAAACTAATCTTCTCCATAATCTTCTTACTATTTCACATTCACACTAATTGTATTTTATAATACTATACCTTTCTATTTTTTTGAACACGAATCATCCGAATCTCCTCACAGCCTCCTCATACGTGTCCAGACTGCCGATGTCGAACCGTCCTGCCGACATCTTCCACGCATGCATCGCCGTGTGCTCCACCATGTAATGCGCCAGATTGCCCGGTGCATCCTTTCCACACCCGTTCTCCACAGAGTGACGTACCAATTCGAGGTCCTTCTTCTTATAGATATAGAAAGGAGGCACAGCCCAATGCGACTTCGGCACCTGCGGCTTCTCTTCCATGCCCAGCACCTTCATCTCCGCATCCAGTTCCACCACACCCGTGCGTTGCAGTTTCGTCAATTCTGGCTGATTGTGGCACATGATGCACGAGGTTCCCTTCTCTTTCGCAAAATCCACAAACTCCTGAAACGAGAAGAACAGCAGGTTGTCAGCAGCCACCACCAGCATATCATCATCTATCTGCAACTTCTGCATCGCATACAGCAAGTCACACACCGCACCCAACCTCGTCTCATTCGTCTCCGTCCCATCATCCACAATCGTAATGGGCTTCACATAGCGCATTTCCTTCTTCCATTCCTCAAAAATCGGAGCAAACTTATGGTTCGTGATGACGATGTGCTCGTCAATCTCATCAATTCCATCAATATCATCCAACATCCTGCCAAGAATAGTATTCTCCCCTATCCTCAGCAATGGTTTCGGAAAGTTCTTGGTCAACTCTCCCAACCTCGTGGCATATCCTGCCGCAATCACTAGATTTTTCATAAGACCCTCTAAATCTCCCTGTTTAGGGAGACTTTTAGTTTGTTAATCATATTGTCCGTATCAAATAATACTTCTTCATTGGTGAACCTGATTACTTGATATCCTTCGCTCTCAAGCCACGCCGTACGAATAACATCACTTTTTTGTTGTTCTTCTGTAAAATGGTATTCCCCGTCTATTTCTACAATCAATTTGCTCTTCCGAAAAAGAAAATCCACAATATAATCCCCGATGACATGCTGTCTCAGGCATCTCTGTCCCATACCTTTTCCTTTTACTATAGCCCAGAACACACTCTCGGCCTCTGTCATGTTCCGACGATTATTCCTTGCATTCTCTTTCAGCAATTCATAATCCATCGAATCCGCCGTCATCCATTTTCTCTCCATACATCTCGATGTTTCTCCCCTAAACAGGGGAGTTAGAGGGGTCCACAAACCTCGCTCCATCATCCGGCTTCACGAAATAGCACTTGAATGTCTTTTCGTATTCGGGGAATTGATCCAGGTATCGCGCCGTCAGTTCTTTCTCAATCTGCTCCTTGTAGGCAGGATCGACCATCGCGATGCAGGCACCTTTGAAACCAGCCCCACTGAAACGTCCGCCCCAGATGCCAGGCAACGTGCGCATAATTTCATAGATGGCAATCAGTTCAGGACTTCCACACTCATAGTTATGGATAGAACTCTCACACGAATCGAAACTCAGTTTGCCAAACAACTTCAAGTTGCCCGTTTCCCATGCCGTCACACCCTGACGCACACGGCGGTACTCAGAATAGAAATGTTCCGCCCGACGGGCAAAACGAGCAGGCATCGCAATCCGCGTCTTCTCGAATGTCGCCTTCGGAATATCGCGCAAGAACGTCTTGTCAAACGTCTTCAACGGTTGCTCCGTATATGCCAACATATTCCATGCCGCCGTCTTGCACTCATACACACGCAAGTTATAATCACTGTTCACCAACGAACGAGTCAACCCCGAAAAGAAGATGCCCAATTCAAAGTCCGGCATCTCCGGATTCTTCCTGATGATGCGGTACTCATTGCTGTCACAATCCAGAAACAACAACCCATCCTTCTTGCCCAATGCGATACACGCCTGATCCAACAAACCGTTGTTCAGTCCGATGTACTCACGTTCCGCCTCCGAAGCAATCTGCACCACCTCAAAAGGCTGCAACGTGATGCCATTCGCCTTGGCAAACGCCATCACATACGCGATTAGCACCGCAGCACTCGATGACAATCCACCTACAGGCAGACTTCCCTGAATCACCCCCTCAATGCCCTGCTTCAACTCAAACCGTTTCCGCAACGCATACTTCGCACCACGGGCATAGTCGCCCCAGTGATGCTCCTTCACCTGTGTCGGTGCATCAATGTCAAAATCCACCTCACCCTCAAACGAACGAGAAACCAAATGTACATGTCCATCCTCCCTCACGTTGAACCACAAGTCCACACCTTTATTGATTGCAAAACCCGTCACCAATCCATGCTGATGATCCACATGTGCCCCCAATGGACACACACGATAGGGCGAAAAAATATGATACTGATACATTTCCATACGGCATTCCGTTTTTCAATTTGAGTACAAAGATACGGTTTTTAAATTCATTTTCACGAACGAACACCTATAAAATCGTGATTCACGACAGACTTTCTTCGTGTTCAGTCCAACAATCAACAATAATGGCACAAGTTTCACTTTTTGAAGTGGATGTTTGGAAGATTGACGGAAAAAACATACCTTTGCAGTTGGTTGATGATCAGCAACCATGATAAAACAAGAATGACAAATGAAGATCCAATTCAATATAGAATATCGTACCCGATGGGGAGAGGAATTGCGTGTGCAGGTGTGGGTTGTGGAAAAACGTGGAAAGAAAGTGGCAATGGAAGAGTTGCCATTGAACACCCAAGAAGGTAAAATCTGGGAAGGGGAAATGACGATAGACCCTCTCCAGTTCCCGCAGTTGAAGGGAAGTAATGGCATTGAATACAAATATGCCATGTATCGGGACGGAAAATTGGTTTGGACAGAATGGGAGGTGGCTCCCCACAAGGTGAAGTTCGACGGCATCACCACCCACTATCTGTTAAGTGACAAATGGCGCCCCATCCCAGAAGACTTACCCCTCTTCTCGTCCGCCTATACAGAGTGTGTAGGTGCGGTGCCTGATGGCTGCGATGCTATCGACACACTCTTCTCCTCCACCCTGCAACTGCGTGTGGTGGAGCCTCGGCTGAAGAAGGGCGAATGGTTGGCGGTGTGTGGCAACACGCCGCAATTAGGCGAATGGCAAAGGGCGAAACGGATGGCACTCATCAACTTGCAGGAATGGGCTGTAAACATTGACGCGGAGTTGTTGTTTGGCGAAGTGGAATATAAATATGTAGTGGTGGATGCAAGAAATAACATCTTGCGCTGGGAGGATGGCGAGAACCGCAAACTGCGCTGTCTGAAACTGGAAGCCAAGCAAATGTGGGTGAAGACGGATGAGCGATTGGCATTGAGTGGTGACAGCTGGAAGGTGGCCGGTGTGGTGATTCCTGTGTTCTCTTTGCGTTCAGCCAAGAGTTATGGCGTGGGTGACTTCGGTGACTTGAAGGCGATGATTCAGTGGGTTGTGAAGACAAAGATGCATGCTATCCAGATATTGCCCATCAACGACACAAGCACGATGGGCACTTGGCAAGATTCATACCCATATAATGCCATCTCGGTGTTTGCGTTGCATCCGCTCTACTGTGATTTGAATGCATTGCCACGACTGAAGGACCGTCTGTCGATGGAGAAGTTCATGATGAGACAGCAACGAGTGAATGCGCTGAAGGAGATGGACTATGAGCAGGTGATTGCCCTGAAAATGGAGTATCTGCGGATGGCGTATGTCCAGGAGGGAAAGGATGTGTTGGAAGAGAAGGAATACAAACAATTCTTTGAGGACAACAAGGATTGGCTCGTTCCGTATGCGGCATTCTGCTATTTGAGAGATAAGTACAAGACTGCGGAGTTTGGGAAATGGCCTCTATACAATATATTTAATAAGAAGGAGGTGGAGAAACTTGTTGCCAAGGACTGCGAGTCTTACGAACAGGTGGCGTTTTTCTACTATATGCAGTATCAGTTGCACAAGCAGTTGTTGGCAGTAAGGACGGAAGCGCGAAAGCAGGGAGTCATCATCAAGGGCGACATTCCGATTGGCATTTCGCGCGACAGCGTGGAAGCATGGTCGGAGCCTCATCTGTTCAATCTGGACGAACAAGCGGGAGCACCGCCTGACGACTTCTCGAAGAACGGTCAGAACTGGGGCTTCCCCACCTACAACTGGGAGGCTATGGCGAAGGAGGGTTATCGGTGGTGGATCAGACGGTTCCAGAAGATGGCTGAGTATTTCGATGCTTACAGGATTGACCATGTGCTGGGATTCTTCCGCATTTGGGACATTCCTATGCATTCTGTGCATGGACTGTTGGGACAGTTCTCCCCATCCTTGCCAATGACGGTGGATGAGATTGAGAGTTATGGCATGCGTTTCAATGCGGAATACATGACACGCCCATACATCACAGACGAGACTTTGGAAAAGATTTTTGGCTATCGTGCCGACTTGGTGAAAGCCATCTATCTGAAGCCCCGCACGGACGGAAGGTATGACCTGAAGGACGAGTATGCCAGCCAACGAAAGATAGAGGCAGCCTTTGCAGGCAAGACGGACGAGGACAGCATTACCTTGAGAGACGGGTTATATGACTTGTCATCGTGTGTGCTCTTCATTCCTGACAGGAAACACCCAGAGATGTACCATCCACGCATCTCGGCACAAAAGGATTTTGTGTACGACTCACTGCTGTTGCATGAAAAGGATGCGTTTAACTGTTTATACAATGACTATTTCTACCATCGACATAACAAGTTCTGGTATGACGAGGCGATGAAGAAGTTGCCCATTCTGACACAATCGACACGAATGCTGGTGTGTGCCGAGGATCTCGGTATGGTGCCAGAGAGTGTAGGATGGGTGATGAATGACCTCAAGATGTTGTCGTTGGAAATCCAAACGATGCCGAAGTCGCCTTATCTGCAATTCGGACATCTATGGGAAAATCCTTACCGTTCGGTGGCGACCATCTCCACGCATGATATGCCCCCTCTGCGTCAATGGTGGGACGAGGACACGGAACGAACACAGCAATTTTACAACAATGCCCTGTACAAGGACGGCACTGCCCCCCACCCTGCACCGGGATGGCTATGTAAGGAAATCGTTTCATCACATTTGTTCTGCCCTTCAGCACTGACGTTGCTGTCGTTGCAGGACTGGTTGTCGATGGATGAAGAACTGAGACTGCCCGACCCGAACGGGGAGAGAATCAACATACCCGCTAAACCACGGCATTATTGGCGCTACAGGATGCACCTGACCATTGAACAACTAATGGAGGCGAAGCGATTCAATGAGTTGGTGAAGGAATTGGTGGAGAATTCGGGAAGAGGGTAGATGAAGACCCATCGGGGAGTTAAGAGTTAAGAGTTAAGAGTTGAGGGGTGAGAGTTTGGAGTTTATAGTATGGAAAGATAAAGATGGAGAAAAATAAGAACAAGTATAGTCAGTGGACGTTCATCGCGGTGTTTGTGGCAGTGATGGGACTGTTTACGGGTATCAAATACACTTTTGGCATTGAGGTGCCAATGAGAGAGATGCCCAAGAAGGTTGAGACAAATGCCTTGCCGAGCAAGATGGTGAAGGGAAAACAGGGCGGACTTAAGATGGTAAACATAATCGAGAATAAGGTATACCGCCACATCAGAGGGGTGTGGAGTTATGCTGAGAGTTTTCCTGACAGTCAGAATGTGCAGATTGTGGCAGCACAGGAGTATGGCATCACACCTGTGAGGAACAGGAAGGAGGCGGAAATGCTGGTGAAACGCCATGAGTTGGTCAACATCTGCCACTCTCCTTTTTATTCAATAGATTCCCTCACCCACTCCATTCCCTATCTGGTGCCAAGAGCACAACATCTGTTGAATACTATCTGCCTGAATTTTATTGATTCGTGCCAAGTGAAGGGGCTCCCCATCCACTTGCCCATTGTCACCTCGGTGTTGCGCACTACGGACGATGTGTCGAACCTGCAACGAGGGAACAGAAATGCCACGACGAACTCCTGCCATTGCTATGGCACGACAGTGGACATAGCCTACAACAAATTCATGCCGATAACAGGCACGTATGAGCCGCGGTCAGCATTGCTCAGATGGAACGAGCCCATGAAGCAAGTACTGTCAGAAGTGCTGCGCGACCTGAGAGAAGATGGTCAATGCTATGTGAAATACGAACGGAAACAGGGGTGCTTTCATCTCACTTGCAGGTGAAAAGACGACGGGCGATGATTTCCACCACATCTACATTGACGGCATTGCCGAGTGCTTTGAATTTCTGCACTCGGGAGAGGTTACCGTAATCGAGTTCCTGCATCGACTGGATACGTGCTGCCTCATTGTGTGAGATGTAACGTCCCCAACGGAAATCATCAAGAGTATAAGGATGCCCCTTCTTGTCCACCGCCCCATCGGGAGGATAAGGGACAAAAGGAAGGATGGGGGTGGCAGTAGTGCACAACGTGATGGTGGGCACATAATTCATCGAACGAACACGAATGCCCGAGGGCCGCAGTTGAATGACGTGGTGCCGAAAATCCCAATCCTGATTGGTGCTCCATTCAAGCATACGCTGTGTGCGAGGGAACTTCCTGATTTTCTTCAACCACGGGTCAATCCAATCTTTGTGTCGTTGATAGAGGTCTCTGTTCTGCCGAATAAGCACTTTCTTGAACTCTGGATAAGTCTCCTCGTATTTCGTTTTCTGCATATAGAATGGGAGGTCTGCAACAAGTTCCTCTCGGGTCGCACCCTCCAGCACTTTTCCATAAGCCCCCCGACGACCACGCAACCGTTCAAGCGGTTGGAAAGCCGGAGGCGTGTCCTCAAACTCATAATCAGCACCGAATTCCATTGTGAAGATACAGTGCGAAGGCATATAACCATCCCGACGGGTCACATTATAGACAAACTCCTGCCAGGCATCAAATACAGGATGCAGTCCCTGACGGACAGGCTGAACCCTATCATGGTCTGTCATATCAACAATGGTACGCACATCGCTCACAACATCTTTCTTCGGACGGACAAAATGGAACTTGTGCATGCCGCTGACACCCTGTTCATCGCGCAATATGCCCACGATATAGAAACGGGGACGGTGCTGAGGAATGCCAAAGTCATGGGGCGAATAGATGTGAGAACGGATGTCATAACCCAACGCATCCAACTTCTGCTGAATCACCTTCCAAGTGCGTCCCCCATCATGTCCCGGCAAAGCCGACACGTTCTCCAGAAAAATGTATCGGGGATGATGATAACTGAGAATACGACAAATTTCATCAAACAAGTTGCCACGCCCTAACTCATCGTCAAATCCCTGCTTTTTTCCCGAGAAAGAAAAAGGCTGACATGGGAACCCGCCACACAAAATCTCATGCGGAGGAATCTCTTCCGCCTTGATTTTGGTGATGTCACCAGCAATGGGAGTATGAGGGAAATTAAGTTGATACAGTTTCTGTAATTTAGGCTGTATCTCAGAGGCAAAGACACATTCATGCCCCAAACGGGACAGCGCAAGGTGAAAACCTCCAAGACCAGCAAATAAATCAATAAATCTCATATCGTTCTTTTTCACGCGGAAAATAGTTTGCTCACCGTGTTCCTCCTGTGATTTTCTGTGAATATCGGTGTGAGACACCCCACAATCCAACGAAAGTGAGAAGTCCGTTAAACATCAGCAATTCATAGCCGAATTGGTATCCTGTCCACTGCAACACCACCACATCAATCATATAACAGATCAAAGGTGATGCAATCGCAATAAATGGCACATATTTCTCTTGTGGTTGCCGACGGGTGAACATGCCGAAGGCAAAGAGTCCCAAGAGCGGACCATACGTGTACGACACCAAGGTGTATATCAAATCCATCACACTGCCGGAACCAATGGCATTGAAAACAAGCGTAACCAGCACAAATGCCACCATCACCCCCAAATGAACCCGCTTACGTGTCTTCTCATCTTCCTCCTTCTCTAAAATGTCAATGCAGAAACTGGTCGTGAGTGCCGTCATAGCAGAATCGGCAGAAGAGAAAGCACTGGCAATGACACCAATCGTGAAGAACACGAGGCAAACATTTCCCATCATCCCATTTAGCACCATCCCCGAAAGCAAATCATCCCCTTTCTCCGGGACTGGCACACCCGTCTTCTGATAAAGCAACAGCAGCAGCACGCCCAATGCCAAAAACAAAAAATTGACCGGGACAAACAGAACGCCATAAGAGCACATGTCTTTCTGTGCCGCACGTAAATTCTTACAAGTGAGATTCTTCTGCATCATGTCCTGATCAAGCCCCGTCATCACAATGACGATAAAAATGCCCGACAGGAACTGCTTCCAGAAGTTCTGTTTCGAGGTGAAATCCTCCCATTCAAAGATGCGGGAATGAGAGTCATTCCACACCGTGCGTATCGCCTCTTCCATATTCATATCCAACATGTCCATCACCTTGAGCAACATGATGACCAGTGCCAACATGAGACATAAAGTCTGCAAGAAGTCTGTCCACACCAAGGCACGAATGCCGCTCCGCCGTGTATATAACCATATCAGGAACAAGGCTGCCAAGACAATCACAACGTATGGCACCGAGAAACTGTCCGCCAGACACATCTGCAGGATTCTGCAAACCACATAAAACTTGGCAGCAGCCCCCAACAGTTTGCTCAAGATAAAGAAGGATGACCCAGTCTTGTAACTCACATGCCCGAAACGATGTTTCAGATAGGTGTAGATGGACGTGAGCCGATACCTATAATACAAAGGCAATAACACAAACGCCACCACCAGATAACCCACGATGAAACCTAAGCACATCTGCAAGTAGGTCATGTCGATGGTCATCACCCATCCCGGCACACCGATGAACGTGAGACCTGAGATGCTGGCACCGATCATGCCAAAGGCGACCAAGGGCCAAGGTGCCTGACGGTTGCCTGTGAAAAAAGCAGCATTGCCGCCTCTCTTGCCCGCCACGCGGGAAAGAAGCAGCAACACTCCAAAATATAATATTACTGTGATGAGAACCGACATGTGGTTTATTCTTCCGTCGGTTTCTTCATGTAAGCATTGCCGTAAAGCGAGAACTTTGAACCGCAATCGGGCTTACTCTCAACATCTAACTTCAAATCCATTCCTTCTGACAGTTTCTTTGCCACATGCAAACCGAGTCCCAAACCTGGGATGAAACCGTCGTCTTTCCAGAACAAGCCAAATGCCAACTGCTGCTTTTCTTTCGGAATGCCACAGCCTGTATCACATACGAAGAATTCTACCTCGTCTGAATTGAAGTGATATTCCACACCGATGGCTATTGAGCCTTTCTTGGTGAACTTCACGGCATTGCTCATCAACTGGTTCAAGATATACTTGACACGTGTACGGTCATTATTGATGGTGATGCCTGGCAGGACTGGAATATCATATAACACAACCCCTTCCGGCACCAAATCGTGCCATTCGTGCACCAACTCACGCACCAGTTCCGCAGCATCAAATTCGTTCTTGACATATTGTATGCGTCCGCTTTCAATACGTGAGAACATGAGGATGTCCTCAATCATGGCAGAGAGGCTCGTGTTGTTCGCCTTGATGATTTTTGCGTATTCCGCCATCTCCTCTGGTGTGAACGAATCGGGGGGCATGCTGACCAAAACATCGCTGAATCCCACCACGGCATTCAAAGGGGTGCGAATTTCGTGACTAATCGTAGTCAGGAAGTCTTCCTTCTGCTTTGCCTCCTCTGCCAGCAGCATCGCCTTCCTCAGGTTCTCCTCATAACGTTTGGTCTCATCAATATTGATCAAGATACCATCCACTTTTTTCTTTCCGGTCTTGACGTCAAACATGACAACAAAACGCAACTGCCACCATCTGTAAACATCCTTCTGCCCAACGTCAGCAAAAATCTCATAACTATGTGTTCCCGCAATGTCTATCGACTGCATGATGAGCGGAATCTCACTCGAATAGTCAGGATGGACATGAGAAATAATCTCCTTCAGATTCACCTCTGAACGCACACTATGGCTATCTGCTCCATGCAATGCCATCTGCCGTATCTCGGCACGTCTCTTCACATCTTCAATCAGCGTTTGGGCAATTCTGCTCTTCCACGATTGCAGCACCAGAATGATAGAGCCTATAGCAATGATGAAGACCAATATGATGAGAATCCATGTGGTATAAGTATATAATGGAGAAATCTTCTCAATAGGAGCACCAACAATGGTGAAGCGATTATTGTAGTCCTGGTACTCCAATCCCAGTTTCTCCATTGCATCATAATCCATGTAATAATTCTTCTGGTGTGTCATGCCGACAAAAGAAGCCAAATCTGCTCCTTTCAAGATTTCGGATGCAACCCTTGCAACATCCTCACCCACCGTCTCATAGCCTGCAAAGTAGCCACACAAGTACCTGCCACGACCATCTGCAAAGCCTGCTTTCACCGCCGTGTATTGAGGACGTCCAGTCTTGTCAACAATGGCTGAACTGTAAAGATCTCTCTTCACTGCCACCGACGGGTAGAGCCATGAGTGAACATAAATGCGCCGCAAATTCTGATACCCTTCTTCCTTGTCCTGCACATTTTGCGAGTTAAGTTCTGGCGATTCCGTCGAATAGACCAACACCACCACACTGTCCCTCCATTTCGTATGGAAATCTTCATCACCCACAATCTCCACATGGAAATCGGAGTTGTCCACATAAGGAGGACGGGCAATTGCCTGCTTCAGTTCACTACGAATCAAGGAATCCTGTTGGAAATGATCAAGTTCTATCTCCACACAGTTCTTCCCTGACATCTCTGACGCCAAATTGATGTTTGTACAATAATCAATCGGGTCATTGATGACCACCATGTTATTATGCTTTCTGATGTAATCCCACTGAGGATGATGCAGAGCACCCAGAATGACAGGAATTGAGTCGAACCCCAGAATCTCTTCCGACTCCTGCCAAGACATCCAGTCATAAGCAGCACGGTCACCTTCCGTGATCACCACATCAGGTTTCCAACCACTTATTTCCATCGAATCTTTTAGCGCCATGTGCAAATGTCTCGTTTCACTCGCTGGATTCTCCAAATCCAGATACACATGCTTCACATCTGCATTGATGCCATGACTGCGGAATGTCTGCAGAATCTTATCATTGAACTCCCGGTACCCGTCATATCCCTTTTCGTAACTGTGATAGATCAGCACGTTCGCTCTCATCTCTTCCTTACTATACCTTGAACAAGAGGATGGCATCATCCAACCCATGCCTAACGTGACAATCAGCAGCAAGCATTCCACCATCCGTGACAAGCGGAAGAAGAACTTGCTTCCCTTGCCCATCTCACTTTCCACACCAATGGTGCCATTCTGCTTTTCCATGATGGTCTTACTGATGTTCAAGCCCAATCCTGTACCTTTGTCCGTCTCATCCACCTTGATGTAACGTTCGAACAACTGTGCCTGTTTCTCGGGTGCAACGCCGATTCCGGTATCTTTCACATACACTTCCACCTTGTCCTTGTCGTCCTCCACATACTTCCATCCCAACGTGACACTGCCTTCGGTGGTGAACTTGAAGGCATTGCTCAAGAAGTTGTTCACCACCTGCTTGGTGCGGGTAGCATCTATATTCACGGTGGCATCGGGTTCTGCCGTTTCCAACTTAAACTCAAGGTGCGTCGGTGCAATGATGTAATTCGTCTTGTAACACTCATCCACAAGTTTCTGAATCGACACAGGTTTCTGGATGATTTCAAGGTCACCCGTTTCAATCTGGGCCTTCTCCATCACGCTGTCAATCATGTTCAGAATCATGTCCGTGTTCTGATGGATGACATCTCCATACATCTCTCGTTCTCCTTCCTCGAAGGTCATGCCCGGTGTGGTCAGCATGGTGGAGAAACCTGTGACTGCACCTAACGGTGTGCGGAGGTCGTGACTGATGTTTGCCAAGAAATTCTCTTTCAGCGCCACTTGACTTGCCAGAATCTGCGCCTGTTCCAGTCTCTCCTCCGTTTCCTTCTTTTGGTCAATGTTCAGCAGCAATCCATACAGTTCACCCGTTTTCGAAGACTCCTCGGTTGCCGTGTACATGGCCTCAGCCCAATACCATGACTTGCCATTATCTGGAGACAGGTGAAGGCGCACGGTCTTCCTTCCTCGCTGATTGCGGAAATTCTTCAAGAATTCAAAGGATGTCTTGCTGTCTTCATGTACCATTTTCTCCATATCATCCATTGACAAGCGAATGGGCACTTTGAAATGCTCGGCAAATTGCGGGCTCAATATAAACTGGTCTTCCTTCAGCACCCAAAAAGTATCTTTCGTGTCCGAGAACAAAAGGTCATGCACTCTCTCCTCGTACTGCAACTCTTCCACCAAATTCAGTTGTCCCTTCCATTTCCATTGCAGCAAAACATAAACAATGAAATAGATGACAATACCCACCAACAAAATGAGAAGACCCACTTCGAGAGCGAATTGGAGAGGCTGTTCCAGATAGAAAGGTGCATTGACAATCTTGAAATCATTGCTATACACGCCATAAGGCATTTTAGGGAACATCAGCTGCATGGCATTCCAATCCAAGTAATAGTCACTTGAATGCATACTAACAGGCAGCGACTTAGGCGCTTCACCTTGTATGATGCGAACAGCATAAGCCACTTGGTCCTGCACTTGTGTTTCAGTGCTGGTGAAATATCCACCCAGGAACCGTACATTCATGGGGTCGTTAAATTGTTCGCGGACACAAGTGAATTGGGGACGTTCCGTATGGTCAATGATAGAATTGCCGAGGATGCTGTTCCTCATCTGCAATTGCCACATATCTTTTGCTTTCTGGTAGAAGAATCCCGTCGTGGCTTTTCCGACGGAGTCGGGTTCGCCCTCAGCGCGATTCTTAAAGGGGAATGCGCAGGAAACCACATTCACAACAACAAGACCCGGGTATTCTTTTTTCAAATACTCCTCATCCAGATTCTTCAACTTAAAACTGGTATTGTTGATGTATCGTGTGGAATCACGAAGTTCTTCTTCTATTTGACGGCGCAATTTCAAATCACTATCCCGATAGTCCATCTCTATTGTCACGCACTGAGTATTGGTTATCTTCATCATCATCTCTATGTTGCGTGCCAAATCTATTTTTGCTTCATAGCCTGTCATTTTCGGGAAACGATAAAGTGAATCGCGCAGCAAGGTGCTGACGCCCGCAAAAACAACAGGTGTATTATAAAAGATGGAGTCTTTATCTTCCTGAGTGAGAACCCATTCCAAAATCGGGTCGTCATTCAACAAAATCACCTCAGGCTTCCATTCTTTAATCTGCTTCGAATAGGCAGCCCAATCAAATCGAGAAAACACATCATTGGGACGCCGCAACATGTTGGCATAGATATGATGGATATCCACCTGCATATCATGCTCTTTGAAAGCACGTTCCATCGTGCGGGAGAAAAGTTCTTTCTCTTCTCCTATACTATCCCATGAGTGAATCACCACTATGCTATGGCGCGGTCCACTCGAGCGAATTTGACTCACTTTGTTACACGAACCCAACAGCAAGATGGAGGCAACAATCAGTAAAGGCAATATCTTCAATATACGTTGATTTTTCATGTCCACTTCTCTAAGATTACGCTTGCAAAGATACAAAAAAATCTATCGTCACAAATAAAAAACAAAAAAAATACACTAAAAGGGATTCTTTTTTCTCAAAAAACAAGTGTTTCTTCACACAATCATGTTAAATAGGCAAAAGTTTCCGACAAAAACGATAAATCACTCCCTCCAAATACGATGTCGCATCCATGTTTGGGACACCCCCCGTGTGGCAAGATAAGCAACAAAGGCAAGCCATAATCCGTGATTGCCCCATAGAGGCATCAGCACGAGATAGAACAGAAAAAACACCACCATGCCTGATGCCATGGAAATCAGCATGCCTTTGGTGGCTGTCGCCCCTATATAAACCCCATCCCAAATAAAAGCAGCCATGCCACATAATGGGAAAAGAAGCGTCCACGGCTGATAGAGCTGAGCGGTCGCCAACACCGTTGCATCGTCGGTAAGAAGTGAGAGGAACGGCTTACCCAAAAGAAGATATGCCAATGTGAAAAGTGCTGCAACACCCCACCCCCAACGAAACAGATGACACACGGTGTCATCATATATTCCACGCATCTTTCCGCCTATCGCCTTGCCCACCATCGCTTCGCCGGCAAAGGCAAAGCCGTCCATGATGTAACTATACAGCGTGAAGAGTTGCATCAGCATCGTGTTCACCGCCAGTTCTGAATCACCCTGCTTTGCTCCTGCAGCGATGAAGAAGAAATGAACCAGAATGAGGCAGCACGTCCGGAAAAAGATGTCCTTGTTCAACGAGAAGAACTTCATCAAGGCAGGTTTTGCAAGCACCACTTTCTTTCGGTAGTACTTTTTGATTCTCAAGTAATAAGGTATAAAAAGCGAAAGTGCAGATATCAGTCCAATGTATTGTGCCAGCACTGTTCCCCATGCAACTCCCTCTATCTTCATATCCACCACATACACCAGCACAAAACTCAGCACAATATTTGCCACATTCTGAATGATTGCCACCAACATGGGTGCCTTCGAATTCTGCATGCCCACAAACCAACCTGTCAGGACAAAAAGCGTCAGAGCGGCAGGAGCGCCCCATATACATATATTAAAATAGGTACAGGTAAATGCCATCACTTCAGCCGAAGGACGGATGACAGACAAGGCTCCATCCCTGATGGGTGCCTGCAGACACAGCATCACGCCAGAAATCACGATGGCAACCAGCAACGCCCTTTGCATCACAGCCACCACCTCTGTCATATCTCTCGCCCCCAACGCCTGTGCCGTCATGCCACTCGTACCCATGCGCAGAAAAGCAAACATCCAGTAAATGATGTTGAACAGCATGCCGCCCACTGCTATGGCACCGATGTAGGCAGCCGAACCGAGGTGGCCTGTGATGGCCACATCCACCAAACCCAGCAGCGGCACCGTGATGTTAGACACGATGCTCGGCAGGGCGAGGTGAAGAATTTGTTTGTCACGAATATTCATATACACAAAAGAAACGTACCCGAGGGGTACGAAGTGGTGTACCCCTCGGGTACGGCATGACGTAGTCCTCGGGTACGTTTTTTCAAACTACTCACGTTGGAGGTATTCAGCCAGCATTTCAGCACATCGTTCTCCATCCACGCCGGCACTCACGATGCCGCCTGCATAGCCAGCACCTTCACCACAGGGGAACAATCCTTGCAGACGGATATGCTGCAACGTCTCGCGGTCGCGGAGAATGCGTACAGGAGCGGAGGTACGTGTCTCCACGCCTATCATCACAGCCTCATTCGTCAAGAAGCCATGACAAGCCTTGCCAAAGTGCTTGAAACCCTGCTGTAAGCGTTTCGAGACGAAGCCGGGCATCCAGAAATGCATCGGGGTGCTGATAAGTCCGGGCGTGTAAGACGATTGAGGCAAGTCGTAACTGCCCTTGCCATTCACGAAATGTGCCATTCGTTGGGCAGGAGCCGTTTGCTTGCGGTTGCCCTGCATCCATGTGGTGTACTCCAGCCGTTCCTGAAATTCCATCATCGCCAAGGCACCTCCCTTCACTTCCACATTTGGCACAGGGGGCAACTCCAGCAGAGAACGCTCTTTCAAGTCCTCCACATGCAGTTCCACCACCATGCCCGAATTGCTCCACGGGCTGTTGCGTTGGGAATTGCTCATACCGTTCACCACAATTTGATTCGGTCCACTCGCCGCTGGCACCACCGTTCCGCCTGGACACATGCAGAAGGAATAGACACCACGTCCATCCACCTGAGTGACAAACGAATACTCGGCAGCAGGCAGATACTCACCCCTGCCTTCTCGATGATGATATTGAATCTGGTCGATGAGTTCCGACGGGTGTTCCAAACGAACGCCTACCGCTATGTCTTTTGCCTCTATCTCAATGCCTTGTGCGTAGAGGTAACGATAGACATCCCTGGCACTGTGTCCTGTTGCCAAGATGACGGGACCGAGGAATGTCTTGTCGCCACAACGAATGCCTTCAACCTTGTTCCCTTTGAGCAGAATGGCATCCATCTTGGTCTCGAAGTGTACCTCGCCCCCACAACGGATGATAGTGTTACGCATCGCCTCAATGATATTCGGCAATTTGTCCGTACCCAGATGGGGATGGGCGTCTGCCAAGATGCTGGTACTGGCTCCATGCTGGCAAAAGACATTGAGAATCTTCTCCACATTGCCGCGCTTCTTGCTTCGTGTGTATAGCTTTCCATCGGAGAAAGCCCCTGCCCCACCCTCGCCGAAGGAATAGTTCGACTCGGGATCTACCTGCTGGGTACGGGAAATCTGCGCGATGTCCTTCCGACGTTCGTGTACACTCTTACCACGTTCCACCACAACGGGTCTGATGCCCAACTCTATCAGCCTCAACGCCGCAAATAAACCACCAGGTCCGGCACCCACCACAACAGCCTGCGGCTGACCTCCCACATTCGGATAATCAACACGCTCATAAGCATCATCTTCAGGCTGTTCATTCACATACGCCCGGACTTTCAGATTCACAAAGATGGTTCTTTGCCGTGCATCAATGCTCCTCTTCAGCACCCTCACCGCTTTCACCTCATGGGCTGACAAACCTTTTTCGTCCTGCAAGAACTGTCTGATGCCCTGTTCGCTGGCTGCCTGTTCGGGCAGAACTCTTATCTGAAACTCTTGTGTCATAACGACTCTATCAATATTTCAAGTAATAAACATTTCTCTCACCATTTCCCTCGGGGATGAGGCAATCACACCGCACTCGCCTGGCTCTCTTCTTCAGGCTCAACGTCTGCAACATCTGCTCAATCTGCGCATCGGTCAGTTTCGCAGGGTCGAACCAACGACCCATGCCATCTTCGTTCTCCATGTACATTGAATCGGGATAGCGCATCACCACATTGCCCGTCTTCTTGTCGAAGACACACTTCATCTCTTTCACATCCCCCATTTCGTAGTCATGCACCAAGACAACCACATACGACTCGGGCGATACAATCATGCCATCAGCCAGTACACCCACGTCCAGCCATTCCTCGCCCCACTCTTCGTCTGAACCGACATCAATCACCAATCCCTTATATCGGCCTTCAGTCTTCACGACGGTCGGGCTTAACTTCTTCTCATTGGGTGCCTTAACCATGTCAGCCGTGAGAGGTTGAAAAGACACCATCTCCGCATCTGACTTCCGAATGTAGCCTTCCTCCAGTTCTGAACTGTATGACTTATGGATAAACACCTTCCAAAAGTCGCCCTCTTCGCCCAACAGCAAAAGGACCTCCCCTCCATACTCTACCGACTTTTCGGCTGTATATTTCGACGGCACCTTCTTGTCTGACCAAGCCTCATCCACCTGCACAAGACCCATTTCCCCTTCCTCGTCCTCTTCCTCGCCCATCCAATCAACACGCCAAGGGCTATCTTCTCGGGCATACTTAAGCACGTCAGCCCCTTCTTCTTTCGTCACGCGCACGAACTTCTCCACCTTCGGCACTTTCAGACCTAACACATTGCCCGAGCCGCTTGCCTGTCCGACATTTTGAGCATAACTATTGCTATTGAACAGCATCAGGAATACCAGCATTCCCCATGCTATCAAAAAACTTTTCTTCATTTTTCTTTATCTTTCTAATTTCAAATTTTCTTTGCAAAGTAAAGACTTTTTCCTCAATCTGCCAAAAAGAAGGAGAAGAAAACGAAGTTTTCACTTTTCGCCATTCGTTTTCCATTTTTTATTTCTATCTTTGCAATCAGAAATAAAAAACCAAGCAACATGGATAACTATATTGTTTCGGCACGGAAGTACCGCCCCATGACCTTCGACTCAGTGGTAGGTCAAGGGGCTTTGACGGTGACGCTGAAGAATGCCATCCAAAGCGGACGGTTGGCTCATGCTTACCTGTTCTGTGGGCCACGTGGTGTGGGAAAGACTACTTGTGCACGTATCTTTGCGAAGACCATTAACTGTCTCAATCCACAACCTAACGGCGAGGCTTGTGGCGAGTGTGAGTCGTGCAAGGCTTTCAACGAGCAACGGTCATACAACATCCACGAACTGGATGCAGCATCGAACAACTCGGTGGAAGACATTCGCCAGTTGATTGAGCAAGTGAGAATTCCGCCTCAGATTGGCAAGTACAAGGTGTTCATCATCGACGAGGTTCACATGCTCTCACAGGCAGCTTTCAACGCCTTCCTGAAGACATTGGAGGAGCCTCCTCATCATGCCATCTTCATCCTCGCCACCACTGAGAAGCACAAGATTTTGCCGACCATCATGAGCCGATGTCAGATTTATGACTTCAAGCGTATGGGTGTGAACGACATTGTGGGACATCTGAAGAATGTGGCAGAGAAGGAAGGCATCACGGTGGAAGACGCGGCTCTGAACATCATCGCTCAAAAAGCTGATGGGGGCATGCGCGACGCACTGAGCATCTTCGACCAAGTGGCATCGTTCTGCGGTGGCAACATCACGTATCAACGTACCATCGAGAACCTAAACGTGCTGGACTATGATTACTATTTCCGCTTGACAGACTTCTTCCTCGAAGGAAAAATCACAGAGTGCATGCTCACTCTGAATGAGATTCTCTCTAAGGGCTTCGAAGGACAATATTTCATTACAGGTCTCTCAAGCCACTTCCGCAACCTGTTAGTGAGCCAAGATGCACAAACGGTCGGACTCATTGAAGCAAGTGAGGAAGTGCGCAACCGATATAAGGAACAGGCAAAGAAATGTAAGCCGCAGTTCCTGTTCCGTGCCATGAAACTGGCAAACGATTGCGACCTCAACTACAAGCAGAGTCAAAACAAACGACTGCTGGTGGAACTCACCCTCATCGAGATGGCGCAACTCTCCTCCGATGAAGGACCCTCTTCTGGGCTTTGCCCTACGAAGATTCTTAAACCCATATTTACGCAGCTGAAGCAGGCTGCAAACAGCAGACAGCAGACAGCAGACAACGGAAAACGGACTGCAGATAACGAACGACAGGCAACGGACGACAGGCAACAGACAACGGACAACAGGCAACCTGCATCCAACAAGACGGCATCCCTTTCTCATCGAGGATTAGGAGGTTTCTCTCTCCGACGTGCGGCTGCAGCCGCCACAACCAACAGCGGACAGCAAGTAACGGACAACAATCAACAAACTGCCACATCGACCGCAAAAGACATGCCTTTCGATGGGAATAGTTTGACGGTGGCATGGCGTAAATTTGCGTCCGATCTGCCTCAAGAGGACATTGCCATGTCCCACCAAATGGACAACATGGAACCGATGTTGCAAGAAGACGGCAAGACCTTCTTGGTGATTGTTGATAATCCGTCTGTGCAGCACGAACTTGTCAAGATGCAAGCACGCATTGAGGCATACCTGCATGAGAAATTGCAAAACAACTCCGTCAAGATGACGACGAGACTTCGCGAAGTGACCGACAAGCACCGTGCTTACAGTCGTAAGGAAGTGCTGAGCATGATGCTTGAACAGAGTGAGGCACTCCGCAAACTGAAAGAAGAATTTGAATTGGAACTTACATAAACATGGGAAAAGGCAAACTTGCTAAATTTGCAGAGATGGCAGAGAACCCACTGGTGGTGGAGTGCCCCTTCTGGCAACTGCAACAAGACGGCTTTCCATTGAAAGGAAACTGGCATCGCGACTTTTTCAAGAACGACAACCCCATCGTGCTCGAACTGGGTTGTGGACGTGGAGAATACACCATCGGGCTTGCTCGTCGATTCCCCGACAAGAACTTTATAGGCATAGACATCAAAGGTGCCCGCATGTGGCACGGAGCAAAGACCGCCTTGGAGGAAGAGATGAAGAATGTGGCATTTCTGCGCACCAACATCGAGTGCATAGACGGCTTCTTTTCCCCTGGCGAGGTGGATGAATTATGGCTCACGTTCTCTGACCCCCAGATGAAAAAAGCCACCAAACGACTCACTTCGACTTTCTTCATGGAGCGATACCGAAAGTTCCTTGTCGATGGTGGACTCATCCATGTGAAGACCGACTCCAACTTCCTTGCCACTTACACGAAATATATAGTGGAGAAAAATGGCTTGCCGATGGAGCAATGCACCTTCGACCTATATGGAGAAAAAGATGTGGACACGTCGTTGACCGAAATCCGCACCTATTACGAAAACATGTGGCTGGAACGTGGCATCCCCATCAAATATCTGCTCTTCCGTCTGCCCCAAAGCGGCACCCTTGAAGAACCCGACGTGGAGATTCCGGTGGATGGCTACCGCTCCTATAACCACCAAGTGGTCAGCACCCGAAAGACCTGTAAATAATAAATTGTAAATGGCAAATTGTCCAATTGTAATAAATTAGATGACTATCTATCCCAAACTTATACACGATGCCCTTTCCACCGTTCGCTATCCTGGTAACGGCAAGAGCATCATGGAGAACGAGATGCTGGAGGATGACCTCCGCATTGACGGCATGAAAGTGTCCTTCTCACTGATTTTTGAGAAGGAGACCGACCCTTTCAAGAAATCCGTAGTGAAGGCGGCTGAAGCAGCCATCAAGACATTTGTACATCCCGATGTGGAAGTGACCATCGGTACCAAAGCGAAGACGGCACTGCCGCCAGAGCCTGACAAACTTCTGCCTGGCGTGAAGAACATCATCGCTGTCAGTTCCGGCAAAGGCGGAGTGGGCAAATCCACAGTCACCGCCAATCTTGCCATCGGATTGGCAAAACTGGGCTACCGTGTGGGACTGCTTGACACCGACATCTTCGGTCCTTCCATGCCTAAGATGTTTGGGGTGGAAGAAGAGCGCCCCTATGCTGTACAGGTGGATGGCAGAGATCTTATCGTGCCCATTGAGAAATACGGAGTGAAACTGCTTTCTATCGGTTTCTTTGTCAATCCCAACGAAGCCACTCTTTGGCGTGGCGGCATGGCGTCGAATGCACTCAAACAACTCATTGGCGAAGTGCAATGGGGTGATCTGGATTACTTTATCCTCGATACACCTCCGGGCACGAGTGACATCCATCTGACACTATTGCAGACATTAGGCATCACTGGTGCCATCATCGTATCGACCCCTCAGCAGGTGGCATTGGCAGATGCAAGGAAAGGCATCAGCATGTATCTGAACGAGAAGGTGAATGTGCCCATTCTTGGCCTCGTCGAGAACATGGCGTGGTTCACTCCTGCCGAATTGCCTGAGAATAAATACTACATCTTTGGCAAGGAGGGGTGTAAGCAGTTGGCTGAAGAACTGAATGTGCCGCTCTTGGCACAGATTCCCCTTATTCAATCCGTTTGTGAAACAGGTGACAAGGGTGAACCAGCCGTACTCAATCCTGCTTCACCCGAGGGCATTTCCTTCATGAGCCTGGCTGCCAAGGTGGTCACGCAAGTAGATAAACGAAACGTGGAAAAGGCACCCACACAACGAGTGGGCATCGAAAAATAAAGGTATGTTATCTCTGCTCCATCCCCTCCCCCTTGAAGCAGAAGGCATTCCATCCCCTCCACAATTCACCTACCCCTTCTGCTACCGTCCTCACCCCCTTTGCCAACTGGCAGCAAAGGAGGTGATTGAGTATTGCCACCACACCCCAGAGATGTATCCCCACGAGGGAAAGATGTTTGGGGTGCTGGTGGTGGCGCATAAGGGAAAACGCTACTACCTCCGAGCATTCTCAGGCATTTACAACGGTTCATACCATCACGAGGGTTTTGTGCCTCCTGTCTGTGACTTACAGCAGGGATATTTTAGGGAAGAGGAACAACGGATTGTGGACTTGACCCACCAAATCAATGACTGCAGCAACGAGGCAGAGAAAGCGGAACTGAAAACCTTGCGGAAAGAGAAATCGCAAGCCCTGCAGCAATGGACTTTCCGGCAGTTCCGAATGCTGAATGCGAACGAGGAAGTAGCAGACCTTCTTGACATTTTCAAGGATGCCAAGTCACCTTTCAGCGAGGAAGATTATATTAATTACAAGGAAGGGCGACAGGCAGAAAAGCCAAAGCCTAACTATGGCATTCCCCCGGCGGGTTCAGGCGAATGCTGTGCCCCAAAACTCCTGCAATATGCCTACCTGCATGGTTTGAAGCCCATCTGCATGGAAGAATTTTGGGTGGGACCTTCCCAAGGCAACGACATGCGCATTGAGGGGCACTTCTACCCTGCTTGCCAACACAAATGCTTTCCCATCCTCACCTTCATGCTGCAAGGACTCAAAGTGGAGGATAATCCACTTTTTGCCCGTGGACAGGCACTGTTGAAGCAGGTGCATATCGTCCACGAAGACGACAGCATGCTGGTGGTTTACAAACCTTCGGGACTACTTTCCGTACCCAGCCGCAACCACGGCGAGGTGTCACTTGCGGAACATCTTTGCTCCATCAATCCCGAGATTCGCCTTGTTCATCGACTCGACCAAGACACTTCCGGGTTACTCCTTGCAGGCAAAGATATTGAAACCTGCCGAAGACTCCAACAGCAATTTGTTCGCCACGAGGTAAGAAAGAAATATGTGGCGATTCTTGAGACTCCTCTTCGTCCAGAACAGTCATGCGAAGGCATCATCTCCTTGCCTCTCTCTCGCAACCCGTTCGACTCACCACGCCAAGTGGTGAATCAACGCTATGGCAAGCCTGCCATCACACATTATATATATAAAGGGGATAGACGCATTGAACTCTATCCCCAAACAGGTCGCACTCATCAACTGCGCATCCACTGTGCCCATCCCGAAGGGCTCGGACACCCCATCAAAGGCGACATTCTCTACGGTACAGCTGCCGACCGCCTCTATCTGCATGCCGAAAGCATCGCCTTTCAGCATCCCGCCACAGGTGAATGGGTAACATTCAAAAAAAAGGAGTTTTAGACTTTATCAGCCTTCACTCCTTTTTTCGTTTTCTTCTGTCATCCCATTCTTTTCATTCCTTGTTCCCCATCTTCTTTCTGTCACAATACTCCGCCGTGGCTGTGAAGAACACGTCACCGCTGGAATTAAGTGCGGTCTCCACACTGTCCTGAATGACACCGATGATGAAGCCGACAGCAACAGCCTGCATGGCGACATCATTGCCGATGCCCAAAAACGAACAAGCCATCGGAATGAGCAATAGAGAGCCGCCTGCCACACCTGAGGCACCGCATGCACCCAACGTGGCAATGATGCAGAGGAGGAGTGCCGACATGAAGGACACCTCAACGCCCATGGTGTTAGCCACAGCCAAGGTCATCACGGTGATGGTCACAGCAGCACCGTCCATGTTGATGGTGGCACCCAGCGGAATGCTCACAGAATAGAAATCCTCGTCCAATTTTAGCCGCTTGCACAAGGTCATGTTGATGGGGATGTTTGCGGCTGAAGAGCGTGTGAAGAATGCGTTAATTCCACTTTCCTTCAAGCACGTGAAGAGCAGCGGATAAGGGTTCTTCTTGGTAACAAAAAACGAAATAAGCGGATTGAAGATGAGCGTATTAGCAAACATACATCCCACCAGCAACAACACCAGATGTCCATAGGTTGAGAACACGTTGAGTCCGCCCTCTGACACAGACGAGAAAACCAAACCCAAGATACCGAAAGGGGCAAATTGGATGACCCATTTGACAACCTGCGAGACGACCTCAGCAAAATCGCTCACCACATCAATGGTTTGCTTGTTGGCACATGCTTTCAATGCAATACCCACCAAAATAGCCCAAAACAAAATGCCGATGTAGTTGGCTGATGAAACGGACATCAGCGGGTTGGTCACCATATTGGTCAGCAGGTTCGTGAACACATCGTTCAGCGCACTTGGCGCATTGCCCTCCACCATATCATTCAGTTGAAGCGTGACAGGAAAGAGGAAACTGCCAACCACTGCGCACAATGCTGCGATGAATGTACTAAGTATATAGCAGAAAATAAGCACACGGAAACGGGGCCCCAATCCTCCACCTGCCTTGGCTATGCTTGCTGCCACCAATACCGCCACCAACACAGGGGCGATGGCCTTCAGCGCACTCACAAACACCTGTCCGAGAATGGAAAAGCCCGTCCATTCAGGCACGACCATTCCAAGAACGGCACCTATCACCAGACCTATTAAGATACGGAGCACAAGGCTCATTTGGATCCAACGTTGAAACAATTGCAAAAATGGTTTCATCATTTGATGGTATTAATAAAGTTTTATACGATAAATTAAACTAAGTTCAATACGATCTGTGTTATAGTCCTTCAAACCGCATGCTTCCTTGTAATCCACTTTCTTCCCCACATAAGCCAAGGAAATTTTGGCATCCTGCGAAAGGTCTGGAATCCATTGTACAGCAGCCTGATAGGTGTAACTTGTACGGTAGTTCTTGAAAGTGGCATCATTTCTCATCGAGGCTGTTTCCACCCCACCCTTCACAAAGCAGTTCCAATGAGAAGCCGGCTGATAATGCAGTTCGCTGATCACGCTGTTGTAGTTCACGTTCCGAGCCACACCACCCGTCTCGCTCGACACAAGACCATGACGATCCGCATTCTCCCATGCAGCATAATAATCGACAAACCACTGCCAGCGTTTCAAGTTCAGTTTCTGACCCAGCATGAGATAGTGGGTGTCTGTCCGACTAGCTTCATGCATATAGGTGTAAGCCCACAATGTCTGCAACTTTCCGCCCAGCATGTCACCCGTCCAATTGAAGGTTGTGCCCAACGGATGCTTGGAACCCTTCAAATCGGCACCAGGATAAGCCTTACCCAAACTGTTGTTGTTGGCGTTGAACACCTCCAACTGCAAATCGTGCCCTTTCACGGGCGTAAAGGCAACCTGTGCACCAACATGAAACTCAGCCAAGCCATTGACAAAGTCCGAATACTCAATCACCTGAATCGGATTGTAGTCGAACTCAAAACCACCAAGGCTCAACTCCTTCTTGCCAGCCGTAAGGCGCCAATGGTCATTCACCTTGTAGTTGACCTGCATGAAGTCTATATTGTTCGAGAAATTATCATCCTGCTGTTCACCTGGCCTGTTCAACCGATAGCGCAAACGATAACTCCAATGGTCGTCAAATGTGCCTTTCATCTCCAAACGCAGTTGGCGTCCCTTGAAGGAGCCACCCTCTTCATCACCATTAAAACGCTCTTGATAAGATGCGTGCATATTTAGGAACACATTGAAAGCATCCGAATGTTTCTCCACTTTCAGCAAACGTTCACTCAACGAGGTCACTCCGCTGTCGTCACCACCCAAGTGACTATTATTGCCCTGTGCACATACAGTTCCTGTGCCATACAAAAAGACAAAGACCATTGTCAGGAAATGATGCCCACAGGTCATAAAAATTTCCCTCTTCATATTTTTCACACGATGTATAGAGATCTGGAATGAGGAGAGCCGAAGGGTGACCGAAGGCTGACAATAGACAACAGACAACGGACAACGGTCATAGGAATGAGGAGTTGGCTATCCAGTTTTTCCCTCATCAGGAGCAAGCCGCATGGCAATTCCTCATTCCTAATTCCTCATTCCTAACTAATTACAATCCCAAGTCTTTCTTGATGGCATCCACCTTCGCCTTAGCCTCGGCAGTGGCAGCAGGATAGCACTTCGGACACTCCATCTCGCCCTTCACCTCCACATAGAACTTAATCTTAGGTTCGGTACCAGAGGGACGCACAGAAATCTTGGTACCATCGGCAGTGAACCATTGGAGCACATTACTGGTGGCTGGCATGTCGAGAGCCGACTCCTTGCCGTCGCACACCTGCTTCAGGGTCTTGTAGTCCTTCACGCACACTACAGGGCTGCCACCGAGTGATGTGGGAGGATTCTTGCGGAAGTCTTCCATCATCTGCTTGATTTCGTCGGCACCACTCTTGCCGGGCTTGGTCACAGAAATAGCGTTCTGATAAGCAAAGCCGTAGTCAAGGTAAATCTTCATCAGCAGGTCGTAGAGCGTCATGCCGTTGTCCTTGGCCCATGCAGCAATCTCGCAGAGCAGACAGATGGAGGCAGGGCTGTCCTTGTCGCGCACCTTGTCAAATGGCAGGTAGCCAAACGATTCCTCACCACCACCAATATACTTCTTCACGCCTTCGGAGAGTTTGATTTCACGGGCAATCCACTTGAAGCCAGTATAGACATCACGAATCTCCACGTTGTTGCGCTTGGCAATCTCGGCGATTGTTTCCGTTGTCACAATGGTCTTCACCATGAACTCGTTGCCCTTCAGTTGACCGAGTTTCTTCTTGTTCTCAATAATATAATAGGAGAGCATCAGAGCGGTCTGGTTACCGTTGAGAATGCACCACTCGCCCTTCGGGTCGCGGCAAACGACAGCCAGACGGTCAGCATCGGGGTCGGAAGCCAGCACAAGGTCGGCGTTGAGTTTGTCGCCCAACTTCATGCCCAGCGTCATGGCCTCAGAGTTTTCAGGGTTAGGAGAAACCACGGTTGGGAAATTGCCGTCGATGACCATCTGCTCCTTCACCACGTTGATGTTCTGGAAGCCCCAAGTGCGCAAGGCAGCAGGGATAATCACACGACCCGTTCCGTGCAGTGGAGAATAAACGATGCAGAGGTCCTTCTGACGGTTAATCACCTCTTGGTCCACCAGTGCCTCATGCACAGCGTTCAGATAGTCGATGTCCATCTCACCGCCGATAATCTGGATGAGGTCATTGTTGGGCGTGAACTTCACTTGGTCAATCGTCACCTTGTTCACCTCGTCGATGATGCCCGTGTCGTGTGGTGCCAGCACCTGAGCACCATCGTCCCAGTATGCCTTGTAGCCGTTGTACTCACGTGGATTGTGGCTGGCGGTGATGTTTACACCTGCCTGAGCCCCCAACTGACGGATGGCGAAAGAAATTTCAGGCGTGGGGCGCAGGCTCTCGAAGAGATAAGCCTTGATGCCGTTGGCAGAGAAGATATCAGCCACCGTCTCAGCAAACAAACGAGAATTATTGCGGCAGTCATGACCCACCACCACACTAAGATCCTTCTTGCCAGAGAATGCCTTAAGGATGTAGTTGGCAAAGCCCTGAGTGGCCATACCCACGATGTACTTGTTCATGCGGTTGGTACCTGCACCCATGATGCCGCGCAGACCGCCCGTACCAAATTCCAGATTCTGATAGAACGCATCGATGAGAGCCGTCTTGTCTTCTGCATCGAGCATAGCCTTCACTTCTGCCTGAGTCTCGGCATCGAAAGCCGGCGAGAGCCACTTCTGTGCCTCAGCCGTACACTGTTTAATCAGTTCGTTGTCCATAATTTCATTTACAATTTTTATATTTACGATTTCCAATCTATATATTCTATCAATTTACATATTCTCTTTCTATCAATCACCCATCCTATCCGCCACACCAACAAAAAGTTTAGATTTGTTGCAAAGATAACACAAAAATCCGAAAGCAGAATCATGTTTTCATTTTTTTTTCATTTTTCTCAAAATCCTTATAAGACCACAAATAATCATTCATATTCCCATTGGCAAAACATCATCCTTGTAACTCAAGGGAAACAAGCCTGCAATTCGCCTACTTTGCCAATGACGTCAATGTTCATTCCGCCGTTGATATTCCTCATACACTCTTGGCATACTTTCGCCCCCCAAAAACCGACGTGGGGCACGTCGATTTTGAGGTTGTGGCAGGGGCATTTTTGTAGATGCCGAGTTTCACACTCTTCAAAAAGAAAGACTTCGACCGACAGTATGAGCGCATAAAGAAATATGAAAACATCGCCGACAACATGGAGATGGAGATTGCCCTCTATCTGGAAAAAGTCAGCAACGACCATCTGTCAGATGACACGAAAGGGAAAATTCGCTCCATGCTCCGCCAAATCAGCGAACTGGAAAGCATAGGCGATGCTTGTTTCAATACAGCCCGCACCCTGCTCCGCAAGCGCGAGAGCCGAGAGGACTTCACCGCCGAACAATATGCCCACCTGCGCCAGATGCTGCGTCTGGTGAACGAAAGCATTGCCCAGATGATTGTCGTGGTGGGTGGAAGGAAAGAGAACCAGACCATTGACCTGTCGGAAGAAATGGAACGCGACATCAACACCCTCCGCGACCAACTGAAAGCCCAAAACATCCAAGATGTGAATGCCCGACAGTATTCCTATCAGTTGGGCACTCTCTACATCGACATCATCAGCAGTTGCGAGAGACTTGCCGACTACGTGATGAACGTTGTGGAAGCCCGGCTCGGGAAACCCTCCCTCCGTTACCAAGGACTGGTCATGAACATAGAAAAAAAGACCGTCACCGCCAATGGCGAGAGTGTCGCCCTCACCCGCACCGAGTTCGACCTTCTTCAACTCTTCCTCTCCCACCGAGGCCAAGTGCTCTCTCGCCAAGAACTGATGGACACAGTATGGAATGATGTGGTCGTGACTGACCGCACCGTCGATGTCAACATCACCCGCCTCCGAAAGAAACTTGGTCCCTATGCAGCCAACATTGTCAGCCGTCAGGGTTTCGGCTATATATTCGAGGAAAACACATCTGAACCTTCCGCCTCATCTTGAGAAGGGTATTTTTATTTCATCAGGTACTTGTCACCCGTTTCTTTAATCATTTGCTTGCGGAAAGCTTCGGAATAGCCCGGGCGCAGGGGCGGCGCGGCAATGCCGTGTTCCGTCTTCTTGAAGCGATTGAGCAGGGGGTCATCTGCTTCCACCTTCTTGGTGGCCATGTCGAGGTGCTTCACCATCAGATATTCAAAGAGATGTTGCCACCGCGCCAGCATCATGTTGGAACGGATGAGCGATGCCTCGTTCATGTATTTGACCATTGCCTCCCTACCCTGCTCCTTGAGCAGTTGGAGCGGATAGTCCTCCAAGTGCATGTCGTCAACGCCCTCCTCCATCTCCTCGCGCTGCTTCAGCACATCGGGAAACATCTTCTCATAGTAGGGATAGACCATGTTGCTCACAGCGTTCTGCACCCAGAAGGCACTCTCCCACGAGAACGTGACGTCATCCTGCTCACCCTCGATGCGGCGGAAGCACTTGGGCATCTCCGTGATGCAGCAGTTGAGCGGCACGAAGGGAGCCATGTTGGGGTCGTCGTTGGTCACCCATGCGATGCCGCCAACGGGGTCGGGATATTGCGAGCGCATCTGACCGACAAAACAGAAAGCCGTCTGCTGGGTCGATACGGGACGTTCGTTGAAGTATTTCTGGCCCTCGCTCTCCCACTCCAGCGGTGTGGGCCGATAGGGCATGTTGTAGGCACCTGCACCCACCTCGTTCTGAATGTCGAAGGGTGTATTCTCGTAGTGGTCGCGCATGGCGTTCATCACATCGCTCAGTTTCACCTTCTTGCCGGGCTTCATGTAGAGCGGCATTTCGCCCTTCAGGTCATTGCCTTTAGCATATTCCACATACTGGTCCATGCCCGGACAGAAATGGTTGAAGATGCTCCACACGCGGGTTTCGCAAAACCGAACGGCACCGAAATCGTTGGGAGCGTATGCATCGCGGAAAGAAAACTCCGAGTCCTTGCCCGCAAAGTAACCCTTCTGGCGAGCAAACGTGATGACATCTTTCGAGCAGAGCAACTGATTCTTGCCATACTGGCTCAGCCGGGTGATGCGGCTCTGGTTGGCATGGGCCGACACACAGTCGTCGGGAATGCGCACAGCCACCCACACTGCCCCTTTCTCGCCTTTCCCCTTGCCTATCATCTCCAGAATCCACGCCTCCTCCTTGTCGCAGACGGAGAAACTCTCCCCCTCCGAGCAGTAGCCATACTGAGCCACCAGCGAAGTCATGATGCCGATAGCATTCCGTGCAGAAGTGGCACGTTCCAAAGCAATGTAAATCAATGAGCCATAGTCGATGAGTCCCTCCGTCTTCCAGAGTTCGCTCCGACCGCCAAACGTGGTCTCGGCAATGCTCACCTGGTTCTCATTCATCTGCCCCACCACCGTATAAGTCCGTTCCGCCTGCGGAATCTCGCCCAGATACCTGTTCGTGTCCCAGTCATACACCTTGCGCATCTCGCCCTTGGCATGCACACCGCCCACATGGTGATAGATGTTGCCATACATGCCGTAGGAGTCGGCACTATAGGTCACCATCACACTGCCGTCGGCACTGGCACCCTTGCCCACAATGATGTTGGTACAAGCCCCTGCCGTCACCATGAGCGCAGAAACCGCCCATGCCATCACCGAAAGAATCACACTTTTAGTCTTCATATCAAATTTAGTCTTCATATTACAAACATAAGGTTAAAGTATCAACTCGGATGTTCTTTTTCACCATGTTTTTTATACGCCAAGTTGAATGAAAGTCCTCTTACACAATTTTGACTACAAAGGTAAGCAAAAATATTGGAACAGAGAAGGATTTTGTGAGTTAGTTTCGTTTCTGCACCACCAGAGTGCCTGTTCGTCAGCACCTCAGCACTCCTTCGTCAGTACCTCAGCACTCCTTCGTCAGTACTTCAGCACTCCTTCGTTAGCACTTCATCACTCCTTCGCCAGCACTTCAGTACTTCTTCGTCAGTACTCCAATACTGCTTCGTCAGTACTTCAGTACTTCTGAACAAGTACTCCAGTACTTTCAAAGCAGGACAAACAGAAGTACTACTGATGGGAGAAGGAGAATATGGGTAATGGGAGAAGGAGAATATGGGTGATAGACAAGGGGGACAACTGTACCCATGTATTTGTGGCATTGGACAGATGTTAAGTGGGTGAACAAAAATAGTTTACAGGATGCGGCAAGCCGCATTTTTCTCGGACAATAATTTCCAATAATTACCAATTGAAGTTTCGGATGCTTTTTTCAACAACGAATATTTCGAATATGACGAATTTATACAATGCACAATGCACCCAAGGGTGCAACGAATAAAAACGAATGCTGAGTGTAGCCATTCG